>HF993646.1:46436-229426 GCA_000433915.1 Clostridium sp. CAG:793 | reverse complement strand
AAATAATAAAAAGATTAAATAAAGAGAAAGAGGAGGTAAATAATATGTTTATGTTAGAAGAGACACTAAGAAATGAGATGATGGAGAATAGAAGAACAGGAATAGAGGCAGGAAAAGAAGAGATGAAAATTCAAATTATAAAGAGGATGAATAAACTAGGATTTGATTCAATGCAAATAGCAGAGATAATGAAAATGTCAAAAAATGAAATTAATGAAATATTAAATAAAGAGGAGATTGATAAAGAAAAAAAGGACTAAAGTAACTATAATAAAAAAGCCCTTAGAAAAATAATAAATTAAATAAAACATAGAAATAATGCGATAGTTATTTCTATGGTTTTTATTATTTATTAAGTATTGTATTTAATAAAAAAATATATTTATATAATCCGCTTGGCTCTAGCATTTAATATTTTTGCTTAAATTTTCTATATTTTTTATAGGGTGATCTTATCACAAGTTATTCATAAAATCTTTAAAAGCTGGTTGAAAAAGCCAGCTTTTTATATTATAATAAGAAATATATTGAATAAATTATAAAAAATAGAAGGAAATAAATGAATATTGGATTTACAATAGGCAAATTTGCCCCATTACACAAAGGACATGAAGAACTTATAGAAAAAGGCTTGAAAGAAAACGATGAATTTTATATACTAATAAACGATACAAAAGTAACCAACGTACCAATAGAAGTAAGAGCAAAATGGTTAGAAAAAATGTACCCACAAGCACACATAATATTAGGAAAAAATCCACCAACACAATATGGAATGGATGAAAAATCAATAAAGATACAGACAGATTATCTGAAAGACGTATTTAAGAATATTCCGGTAAACAGATTTTATTCAAGCGAGGAATACGGCAAATATGTTGCCAGAGATATGAAAGTAGAAGATATTCGAGTAAACAAAGACATACCAATAAGTGCAACAAAAATAAGAAAAGATGTTGAAAAAAATAAAGAATATCTTGAAAACAATATATATAAAGAATTTAAACAATATAAATAAAAGGAGAATGCACAATGATAAAAGAAAACATATTCAATATCCTAAAAGAAAGAGGATATGTAGAACAAACAATTGACGAAGAGAATTTAGTACACACACTTGAAACAGAAAAGATTCCATTTTACATTGGAATAGACCCAACAGCAGATAGCTTACACGTAGGACATTTCGTTTCACTAATGGTAGCTTCATATATGCAAAAAGCAGGACATAAGCCAATAATATTAGTAGGTGGAGGAACAGCTACAATAGGCGACCCATCAGGAAAAACTGACATGAGAAGAATGATGACAAGAGAAGAAATTAATCACAATGTAGAATGTATAAAAGCACAAGTAAGCAAATTTGTATCATTTGAGGGAGACAATGGAGCTATAATCGTAAACAATGCAGATTGGCTATTAAATCTAAATTTAGTAGACTTCATGAGAGAAATAGGCTCACAATTTTCAGTAAACAAAATGCTTGCAGCAGATTGCTACAAAAATAGACTAGAAACTGGCTTAACATTTTTCGAAATGAGCTATATGTTAATGCAATCTTACGACTTCTTACATTTATATAAAACTTATGGATGCAAACTTCAAATGGGTGGAAATGATCAATGGTCAAATATCATTGGTGGAGCAAATTTAATTAGAAAATTTGGACATGATGACGCATTTGCCTTGACATTTAAACTTCTTACAACAAAAGAAGGAAAGAAAATGGGAAAAACAGAAAAAGGTGCTTTATGGCTAGACCCAGCAAAAACATCACCTTATGAGTTCTACCAATATTGGAGAAACATAGATGATAAAGATGTAAGAACAGTGCTTTGCATGTTAACATTTTTACCAATGGATGAAATAATAAAACTTACAAATGTAGAAGGCGAAGAAATAAATAAAGCTAAGAAAATAGCTGCATTTGAGATAACAAAATTAGTTCATGGAGAAGAAGAGGCAAAGAAAGCCGAGGAAGCAGCAGAAGCATTATTTAGTGGAAAAGGTTCATCAGATAGTATGCCAACAGCCGAAGTTGAAGAAGAATCAAGCATATTAGATGCAATAATAGCAGCAGGATTTGCACCATCAAAAGGACAAGCTAGAACACTTGTAGCACAAGGTGGAATTCGATTAAATGATGAAATAATTACAGATGCAAATTACAAATTAAGCAAAGCAAATTTAGATAAAGAAATAATATTAAAAAAAGGAAAAAAAGGATTTTGCAAAATTGTAATAAAATAATAGCAAAATCACTTGCAAAACAAACACAAATATGGTAATATAATATATGTGCTGTAACCTAGTAATAGGATAACACACCACTATACTCGGTTATAAGCGTAAAAAAACAGGAGGTGTAACTATGACAAAGGAAAGAAAAGAAGAAATTATCAAAACTTACAGAAGAGATGAAAAGGACACTGGTTCTCCAGAAGTTCAAGTAGCTCTTTTAACAGAAAGAATCAAAGATTTAACAGAACACTTAAAAGCTAATCCAAATGATAATCACTCAAGAAGAGGATTATACATGATGGTTGGAAGTAGAAAGAACTTATTAAACTACTTAGCTAAGAAAGATGTTCAAAGATACAGAGACATAGTAGCAAAATTAGGATTAAGAAAATAATTCTATAATATTAAGTTTAGCAGCGAACGTATTACTTTATTAGTACGCTCGCTTTTAAACTATTTAAAGTAAAAAGGTGTGTAAATTGTAGTAAAGATGATTTATGATGGTAGCTTGTATAATGTACTAAAGATTTAGTGCATTATAGAGGTTACAGTCTGAATCAATTACTACAAAAAATTGAGGAGGTATATATGTTTAAAAGTTATGAAACAGAATTAGCTGGAAGAAAGCTAACTATTGAAACTGGAAAGATTGCTAAACAAGCCAATGGTAGTGTTGTTGTAAGATATGGGGACACAGTTGTTATGACAAATGTAACAGCAGCAAAAGAACCAAAGGATGATGTAGACTTTTTCCCATTATCAGTAGACTATGAAGAAAAATTATATGCGGCAGGAAGAATCCCAGGAAGCTTCAACAGAAGAGAGGGAAAACCAGCTGACAAAGCAGTGCTAGTATCAAGAGCTATTGATAGACCAATAAGACCATTATTCCCACATGATTTCAGAAATGATGTATGTGTTGTAAATACAGTATTATCAGTAGACTTAGATAATAGCCCAGAAGTTTGTGCAAATATTGGTACATCAGTAGCATTATCAATATCAGACATTCCCTGGGGAGGACCAACAGCAGCAGTACAAGTTGGATATGTAGATAATGAAATCGTTGTAAACCCAACAGAAGAACAAAACAAAAAATCAAGATTACATCTTACTGTTGCAGGAACAGAAGAAAAAATCACTATGATTGAGGCAGGAGCTGATGAAATTCCTAATGACACAATGTTAGAAGCAATCGAAAAAGCTCATGTTGAAATAAAAAAAGTATGCAAATTCATTTCAATGATAAAAGCAGAAATAGGAAAACCAAAATTCGAATATAAATCATTCTCTGTAAATCCAGAATTCTACAAAGTTGTAACAGAAAGACTTGAACAAGCAATGTATGAAGCTGTTCAAAACACTGATAAAGAAATCAGAAATGATAATGTAGATAAAGTTGCAGAACAAATTAAGAATGTAGCAATAGAAATGTTTGGTGAGAACGCAGAAGAAGAACATAAATTTGATATAGCAACAGCTGTACATGATTTAGAAAAAGCATGCGTTAGAAAAATGATTTTAAAAGAACATAAAAGACCAGACGGAAGAGCTATTGATGAAATAAGACCATTATCAGCAGAAGTTGGATTACTTCCAAGAGTACACGGAAGTGCATTGTTCTCAAGAGGACAAACACAAGTTATGTCAATAGCTACACTTGGAACAAAAGCTGATGAACAAGAACTTGACGGATTAGATTCAGAAAAATCAAAAAGATATATGCACCAATACAATTTCCCTTCTTACAGCGTAGGCGAAGCAAGACCATCAAGAGGACCAGGAAGAAGAGAAATAGGACATGGAGCATTAGCTGAAAGAGCATTAGTACCAGTAATCCCTTCAGAAGAAGAATTTCCATATACAATAAGAGTTGTTTCAGAAGTTCTTGAATCAAATGGATCAACATCTCAGGCAAGTATATGTGGAAGTACATTAGCACTTATGGATGCTGGTGTACCAATCAAAAAGCCAGTAGCAGGAATATCAACAGGATTAATAACAGATCCAGAAGATCCTGAACATTATATAGTATTAACAGATATTCAAGACATTGAAGACTTCTTTGGAGATATGGACTTTAAAGTTGGTGGAACAAAAGATGGTATCACAGCAATACAAGTAGATATAAAAATTGATGGTTTGACATACGAAATAATAAGACAAGCATTTGAAAGAACTAAAATTGCAAGAGACCACATAATTGATGACGTTATACTAAAAGCTATACCAGAACCAAGAAAAGAAGTATCAAAATATGCACCAAAAGTATTAAGCCTTACAATTCCAACAGAAAAAATTAAAGATGTAATAGGAAGTGGAGGAAAAACAATAAACAAGATAATCGAAGCTACAGGTGTAAAAATTGATATTGAAGACGATGGACATGTATCTATTTATTCAGAAGATGGAGAATCAGCAGCTAAAGCTAAGAAAATGATTGAAGACATTACAAGAGAAATAGAAGCAGGAAAGATCTATGATGGAGTAGTAACAAGAATAGTACCATTTGGAGCATTTGTAGACCTAGGTGCTGGAAAAGAGGGATTATTACACATATCAAAAATTTCAAGCAAAAGAGTAGAAAAAGTTGAAGATGTATTAGCTATCGGAGATGAAATTCGTGTTAAAGTAAGTGAAATAGACAATCAAGGAAGAATTAACTTAAATATGAAAGACTTAGAAGCACGCGAGAATAACGAAGAAAGCAATAATGAAGAACAAAAAGAAGTAAAAGAATAATAAATAAATCCTTAGACTATACCACAAGAAAAATTGTCGAATAATATTAGCTGACAAATATAGGTATAATCTAAGGAATTTTTTATATTTAATTGCAATCTGCATAAAAATAAGGTATAATAAAATCGTAATATTATAAATACAATAAAACATAAAATAACAAATTGTAATAAAAATAGAAAGGAGTGTATGATGTAACAATCATACAACACGAAAATGCAATATTTATATTTTATCCAACAAGCGTTGGTATGGATAATTACAATTTATTGGGTTTACCAACTTGTAATTAGCTTATGCTCATTTATTAAGCTAAAAGATAAACCATTAGTAGATGACAAAGAACACAAATTTGTAACTATTATACCAGCACACAATGAAGAGCAGGTAATAGGCAATTTGATTGAAAGCTTAAAAAAGCAAGACTATCCACACGAATTATATGATATTTATGTAATTGCCGATAACTGTACAGATAAAACAAAAGAAATTGCTGAAGAATTAGGCGCAAAAGTATTTGAAAGAAAAGAAGAAGATAAAACAAAACAAACCAAAGGATATGCACTACAATTATTCCTTAATACATTAATGAGCAATCCTAAAATGGATTATGACGCATTTTGTGTATTTGATGCAGATAATATCGTAGATGAACATTTTTTAACTGCAATGAATAAACATTTATGCCAAGGAGAAGACGTAGTTCAAGGATATAGAGATATCAAGAATCCAACAGACAGCTGGATTTCAGCAGGATATGCAATATTTTACTGGACAATGAATAGATTCTACCATTTGGCAAGATATAATGCTGGTTTATCACCATTAATAAATGGAACCGGATTTATGGTTAATTTTAATACAATAAAAG
Organism: Clostridium sp. CAG:793; assembly: GCA_000433915.1. Classification (GTDB taxonomy): domain Bacteria; phylum Bacillota; class Clostridia; order TANB77; family CAG-508; genus CAG-793. The sequence goes on along the minus strand of HF993646.1, from coordinate 223,572 downwards.
ACACTGGATGGGATACAAATACATTAACAGAAGACATTGAATTTTCATTAAAGAGGATAATTCAAGGTCATAAATTAGGCTGGGCAACAGATGCAATAGTCTATGATGAACAACCAGTTAAGTTTGGACCATCATGGTCACAAAGATCAAGATGGACAATCGGACATATCCAATGTTTGCAAGAATATACGGGAGACCTTACAAGGTCAGCAATAAATTTTAAAACATTAATGAACTTTGATGGACTACTATATATGTTAGGAAGTATACCAATGTTCGTAATTACAATTATATTACTACTATCAAATGCCGTAGTATACTTAGGCAAGGGAATGACAACATATGCGTTCGTTATAAATATATTAAAATACGTAATTCCAACATTTTTATTACCAATATTTACTGCAATAGTAATAATGATTATAGATAAAAAGTCATTTAAAAATATGGGAAAAGGACTTATCATGTACCCACTATTCTTAGGATCATGGCTATTAATAAACTTCAAATGTCTATTTAAGAGGGACACAACTTGGGAGAAAATAGAGCATGTTAGAGATGTAAAGATAAATGATGTAGAAGAAACAGAAAAAGAAAAACAATAATAGGAGAGAAAACGATGGATAATAAAAACAAAAAGAAAAATTTATTATCAAAAATATCAATAAAACATATACATATAGCACTTATAGTATTAGGAGCAATATTTGCAATTTTACCATGTTTTCATACAAATATATGGTTTGATGAAAGTTATTCATTATCAATATCAAAACACAGCTTTGGAGAAATATGGTCAATTGGAGCATATGATGTACATCCAGTATTATATTATTGGATGCTTAAAATAGTTAGATTACTAACTAATGACAGTATAATGGCAATAAAAATATTTTCATGGGTTCCACTTGTAATAATGGGAATCTTGGGATATACACATATACGCAAAGACTTTGGAGAAAAGACAGGACTATTTTTCTCATTTTTTGCAATGCTATTACCAACATGCTTGATATATAGCTGTGAAGCAAGAATGTACAGCTGGGCAATGTTATTTGTAACAATAATGTTTATTTATTGTTACAGAATATTAAAATCTGACAAAGCAAGCAATAAAAATTGGATAATATTTTCAATATTTAGCTTAGCATCAGCATATATACATTATTATGGACTTATTTCAGCATTTGTAATTAATCTTGGAATGTTTATATATTTTGCAGTGAAGTCTAAAAAGAATAAGGGAACAGACAACAGACTATATTGGCAAAACTTCATAAGAAATATCATATCAGCAATAGTACAAGTTGCACTATATATGCCATGGCTTGGAGTATTTTTATCACAAGCCAAAACAGTATCAGGAGGATATTGGATAGGCGTACCAAATGTACCTGAAATAATAGAATTTCAATTTACAGGAAATTTAGGGGATACAATACATATACCTAAATTCATATCATGGCCGTTTACAATACTATTTATTGTGTATTTAATATATACATTCAAAAAGAATTGGAACAAAGAAGAAATTAAACCTGCTAAATTCGCATTATTTACTTATGGAGCAATAGTTATAACATTATGTTTAATAACTATTATAGAAAGAATATTATATGCAAGATATTTCCTTAACATGACCGGGATATTTGTATTCATGATAGCAGTATTATTTGCAATGGATAATAGCAAGAAGGCTAAGGTACTATGCGTATTAACAGTAATATTATCATTAATTGCAAATATAAGCTTGATATGTGACAACTACGATCCTTCAAATGCAAAGCCAGACGAATATATATTAGAAGATATGCAAGAAAGCGATACATTTTTATCTGATAATAGCTGCAATGGAGTAGTTTTATCTTCAGAATTAAATGTACCAAATGATAAATTGTATTTCTTAAATAGCGCAAATTGGAATGTAGATGAAGCCTATAAGGCTTATGGAACAGTAATCCATGATTTAAGTGAAATAAAGGACTTTAAAGGAAGACTATGGGCAATAGAATCATCTGACCAATACGGATTCCAGAAAGAGATATTAGAGAAAATACCAGGAGCAAAAGTAATAAAATCAGAACATTTTTACAGAAGATATCAACACTATCAATTTTCAATTTCTTTAATTGAAGTTGAATAAAATAGGAAGGAAAAAATAATGAAAGACATAGATGTATACGCATTTGTAGGACCATCAGGAACAGGCAAGAGCTACAGAGCTCAAATGGTTGCAGGAGAATATAATATAAAATTTATAATAGATGACGGAATTTTAGTTAAAGATAATGAAATAGCAGCAGGAAGTTCAGCAAAAAAAGCTCCAACTAAAATTGAAACAATAAAAAAAGCATTATTTATAAACGAATCTCAGAAAAAAGAAATGGTAAAAGCATTAAAAAAATATAAGCCACAATCAATTTTGATTCTTGGAACATCAGATAAAATGGTAGAAGAAATTGCAAGAAATCTAGAACTACCACAGATAAAGAAAACAATATATATAACTGATGTTGCAACAGAAGAAGAAATAAAAAATGCAAAAAGAATGAGAACTGTAGAAGGAAAGCACGTAATACCAGTTCCAACATTCGAAATAAAAAAAGATTTTTCTGGATTTTTATTAGATCCACTTCAGATATTCAAAACAAAATCAGATGGAAGTGCACCATATATATCTGAAAAATCAATAATAAGACCAACCTTTAGTTATATAGGTAATTTTACAATATCGGATACAGTATTTAGACAAATAATAGAATATTTAGCAACCAAAAATGACGCAATAACAGAAGTATTAAGAGTTAGAGTAACGAAATCAGAAGAAGGACCCTCTATATATGTAGAAGTAGAAATTCAATATGGAATAAATATAATGTCAGAATTAAAAACATTTAAAGAAAAGTGCATAAAAGAAATAGAAAGACTAACGACAATGAATGTACGATCATTTAAAATAATAGCTAAAAAATTAAAATTACCTAATATAGTAAATTCTTTTGATAAATAAAATATACGAATAAGGAGTGTATAAGAAAATGTCTTTTATTGTAGCAATTGATGGACCATCAGGAACAGGAAAAGGAACAGTAACATCAGAATTAGCTAGAAAGCTTAATCTAGTGTACCTAGACACAGGAGCCATGTACAGATGTGTAACATTAAAATTATTGAATGAAAAAATTGATTTTGAAGATACAGAATCAATAAAAAATGCCATAAAAAATATGAAAATGGAATTAAACTCTGATAAGATAATGTTAGATGGAGTAGATGTAACTAAAACAATTAGAGAAGATCCTGTAAATTCAAATGTATCACAAGTTTCACACATTGTAGAAGTTAGACAAGCAATGGTAGAACTACAAAGAAAAATGTCAGAAGGTAAAGAAGTAATACTAGAAGGACGAGATATTGGAACAAATGTATTTCCAAATGCGGATATAAAATTTTACCTAGATGCATCAACAGATGAAAGGGTGAAACGAAGATTAAAACAGAATCAAGAAAAAGGCATTAAATGTACAGAAAAAGAAGTTAGAGAAAACATAGAATTTAGAGATAATAACGATAAAAACAGCAAAGTTGGACCATTAAGACAAGCAGAAGATGCAATATATGTTGACACAACTAATATGTCAATAAAAGAAGTAGAAAAATTATTATACAAGAAAATAAAAAGTGCAAAAAGAGATGCAAAATGGATTGAAAGAGGTTATATAACAACACCTGAAACAAAGTGGAAGAAATTTAGAAGAAGTTTTGTTAAAGGATTTTTAGCAGGATTATATCATATAGCATTTAGAGTTAAGAAAGTTGGAACAGAAAATCTAGACATGGATGAAGGATATATAATTTGTGCTAATCATCTAAATTACCTTGATGCAGCAGGAATTGTATTACTTAATAAAAGATATATTAGATTTGTTGCAAAATCTGATTTATATAGAATACCAATATTATCATGGTTAGGACATTTATTTAACATAATACCAATAAAAAGAGGCAAAAACGATATAGCTTCAATAAAGATATGCTTGAAAGCTTTGAAAAACAAAGAAGTGTTAGGAATATTCCCAGAAGGAACTAGAAAAGGACTAGAGAAGAATGTCAAAGTGAAAAGTGGAGCAGCTTTTCTAGCAGCAAAGGCAAAAGTAAAAATAATTCCAGTTGGAATTCAAGGAACATTCAAGCCATTTAGCAAAGTAGTATATAATTATGGAAAACCAATAGATGTAAACCAATATAAAACAGATGATCCAGACTGGATTGATAAAGCAAGCGAAGAAGTAATGAATCAAATAATTATGTTGACAAAGGAAAAAGTTTAGAGTATAATATAAAAGCTAAATATAGGTTTTTATGAAATTAAATAAAAAGGAATGGTAAATTAATGAGTGAGGAAAATATTTCTTTTGAAGAATTATTAAATAATTCAATGAAAACTAACAAAAAATTAGAAAAAATTACAGAAGGAACTGTAATTGATATAAACGATAAAGGTGAAATTTTCGTAGATTTAAACTATAAAGCAGATGGAATCATACCTAGATCAGAATATTCTTTTGACGAAAATGTAAATCCTAAGGATGAATGCAAGCCGGGAGATAAAATTAAAGTAGAAGTATTAAAACTAAATGACGGACAAGGAAATGTACTTCTTTCATGTAAAAGACTAAAACAACAAGAAAATAAAAAAGAATTTGAAGAAGATGTGAAGAATAACAAAATATTTCACGAAAAAGTCTTTGAACAAAACGACAAAGGACTAGTCGTAAATTATAAAGGAATCCGTATTTTCATACCACATTCATTATCAGCTGGCCAAAAAGAAGAAGTAAAATTCAAAGTTATAGAAAACAATCCTAAAGAGCATAAAATAATAGGATCAGCTAAAGCTGTAATCGATGAAGAAAAGAAAGCTAAGGAAGATGCATTCTGGAGTGAAGCAAAAGTAGGAAATGAATATGTAGGAACAGTATCAAGTGTATGTTCTTATGGAGCATTTATTGATATAAATGGAGTCCAAGGATTATTGCACATTTCAGAAATGTCATGGGATAGAGATGCAAAAGCAGATGAGATATTAAAGCCAGGACAACAAGTAAAAGTACAAATAAAAGAACTTGATGTAGAGAACAAGAGAATGAAGCTTTCATACGAAGGAAAAGGAGAAGATCCTTGGAACAAAATAAGCTATCAAGTTGGAGATGTAGTAAAAGTAAAAATAAAGAAGCTTGTACCATTTGGAGCATTTGCAGAAGTAAAAAAAGGTGTAGAAGGATTAATACATATTTCTCAAATATCTGAGCAAAAGATTGCTAAGCCAGAAGAAAAACTTGAAATCGGAGAAAAAGTTAATGCTAAAATAATTGATATAGATATACCAAATAAGAAACTTGAATTATCTATAAAAGACCTAGAAGGAACAAGCCAAGAATATAGTAGCAAACATAATTAAAAACAATTAAAAGAGAAATAATAAACAGATGCAATAGCAAATGTTTATTATTTAACTTTGTATAAATACCATGAAGTAAGAAAGGAATAAATAAAAATGAATAATGAAAATATAAGAAATATAGCAATAATCGCACACGTTGATCACGGAAAAACAACATTAGTTGATGCTTTACTACATCAAAGTCATGTATTTAGAGAGAATGAACAAGTAGCAGAAAGAGTAATGGACTCAAACGACCTAGAAAGGGAAAGAGGAATTACAATATTATCAAAAAATACATCTGTAATGTATAATGGAGTAAAAATAAATATAGTTGATACACCAGGACATGCTGATTTCGAAGGAGAAGTAGAGCGTGTACTAAAAACAGTTGATGGTGTTTTACTAGTAGTAGATGCATTTGATGGACCAATGCCACAAACAAGAGAAGTATTAAAGAAAGCATTAGCATTAAATCTACAACCAATAGTTGTAATCAACAAAATTGACAGACCAGGAGCACAACCATTAAAAGCAGTAGATAAAGTTCTAGAACTATTTATAGATTTAGGTGCAAATGATGAACAATTAGATTTCCCTGTTATATATGCGTCTGCTAAAAATGGAATAGCTAAAATGAACTTAGATGATGAAAGCGATAATATAACATGTATATTTGATACAATAATATCACATATAGATCCACCAAAATGTGATATTGAAGGACCAATGCAATTATTAGTATCAAACATTAACTATGATGATTATTTAGGAAGAATAGCAATTGGTAGAGTTGAAAGAGGAACAATAAAAGCTGGACAATCAGTAAGTATCTGCAAAGAAAATGGAAAAGTAGAACAAGGAAAACTTGCAAAATTATTCACATATCAAGGATTAAAAAGAGTAGAGGCTGAAGAAATTAAAGCTGGAGATATAGTAGCTGTTTCAGGAATACCAAACATAAATATTGGCGAAACAATCTGTGATTTTGAACATCCAGAAAAAATAGACTTCGTAAATATTGATGAACCAACAGTATCAATGACATTTAGTGTAAATGATGGTCCTTTAGCAGGAAAAGAAGGAAAATTCGTTACATCAAGACATATAAGAGATAGACTATTCAAAGAACTTGAAAGAAATGTATCATTAAGAGTAAAAGAAACAGACAAAGCAGAAAGCTTTGAAGTATGCGGACGTGGAGAATTACATTTATCAGTATTAATTGAAACAATGAGAAGAGAAGGATTCGAATTAGTAGTATCTAGACCAAAAGTTATATTCAAAGATATTGATGGTGTAAAATGCGAACCAATAGAAACACTAAGTGTAAATGTTCCGGATGATTCTGTAGGAAATGTAATAGAGAAGATTGGCAGAAGAAAAGGTGAAATGGTAAACATGGAACCAGCAGAACCAGGACATACAAAGATAGAATTTACAATTCCAGCAAGAGGACTAATTGGATATAGAACAGAATTCCTAACAGATACAAAAGGTGAAGGAAGAATGTCAAGTGTATTCAAAGACTATGAACCATATAAAGGAGAAATCCAGGCAAGAACAAGAGGAGTTATAGTTGCATTCGAAGCTGGAACATCAATAACTTATGGATTATATAATGCTCAATTAAGAGGAGAACTTTTAATAGGTGCAGGTGTACAAGTATATGAAGGTATGATAGTTGGAATAAACTCTAGAAATGAAGATATTTCAATAAATGTATGCAAAGAAAAACATCTTACAAATACAAGAGCTTCAGGATCAGATGATGCACTAAGATTAGTACCACCAGTAAAAATGTCATTAGAGCAATCAATAGAATTTATAGCTGATGATGAACTAGTTGAAGTAACACCAGAAAATATACGTTTAAGAAAGAAGATACTTGATACAAAAACACGTGAAAGAGAAGCAAGAAGAAATCAGTCAGCAGACTAATTGGTAAATAATAAAGAATCGAAACAGGGCGAAACTTGTTTCGATTTTTTGCTGCAAAGTATGGCAATATGTAAACTTGTATGATAAAATAAATAACATACAGTAAGAGAAAGGGATAATTCATCATGAAAGACATAGAAAAATTTAATGAGATAAAAAAACATGCTATAGAACGTCATATACCAATAATTATGGATGCCACACTAAGCGTAATAGAAGAAAGGTTACGAGCAAGAAGAACAAATAGAATACTAGAAATTGGAACAGCAGTAGGATATTCTGCAATATGCTTTTCAGAATTTCTAGAGCCTAATGGAATAATTGACACGATCGAAAGAGATGAAGAAAGAATAAAAGAAGCAAAAGAAAATATTAAGATAATTGATAATAACAAAAAAATAAATATATATGAAGGTGATGCAGTAGAAATATTACCAACAATTAATGAAAAATATGATATGATTTTTATAGATGCTGCAAAAGGAAAATATCCATTTTTCCTAGAGCAAGCTTTACGATTATTAAAAAAAGATGGAATCATATTTGCTGATAACATATTATATAAGGGATATGTTATGAGTGACTATAACAAGCATAAGCAAAGAACTGCTGTTACACATTTACGTGAATATATAAAGTTAACCACAGAAGATCCACAACTTAATACAGAAATTTTAGAAGTAGGAGATGGATTAGCAATAACAACAATGAAATAATTTAATGAAATTTTACAAAACTATTGAAAAATATAACGCTATTTAATATAATAAAAAAAGTCAGATAAAATAGACCATGAATATAAGAAGGGATATTATAAAAATGAACCACAAACTAAGCAAATTAAATAAAATAATAATTATATATATTATTGCAACTATAGCACTACTAAGTAATGTAAATGCAACAACGTCACAAACTGATAATGAAAATACAAATAATGACTTAGCTAGCTTATCCATAACTGATTATCAAATTTCACCTGAATTTAATAAGAATACAAGAAATTATTATGTAGCAATACCAACAACAATAAGTTCAGTAGAAGTAAATGCACAAGCTGAATCTGCAAAAGCAACAGTAAAGATAACTGGAAATACTCAATTAACGAAAACAGAAAACACAATTCAAATAGTTGTAACATCAGCAAAAGGTAGGAAAAAAACATATAAAATCATTGTTACAAAACAAAAAGAAAATACACTAAAATTACAATCATTAGAAATAAAAGGTGCAACATTTTCACCAGCATTTGATAGCTCAAAATATTACTACACAGCAGAAATGAAGATAAATGATGATTCTAAAGACATAACAGTTGAAGCAGTTGCTAATAATGCAAATGCAAAGATAGAAGTAATCGGAAATAAGGGAATCAAAGCTGGAGAAAACCTTGTATCAGTAATAGTAAGTGATAGCAGAGAAACAACGGTATATGAAATTTTAATAAATGCCACAGTAGAAAAAACAATTATATCAAATGTAGAGAACAATGATAAAATTCAACAAGTAAAAAACGGAGTATTAGAATTTTTTAAAGATGAAAATAAAGTAATCGCCTTATTAGTAGCTGTAGCAGTAATATTAATAATAATTATTATATGTATAATCAAGAAAATATCTGGCAAAAATAGAGCTGATAAAAATAGAGAAAAACTAAGAAAAAGAGCAAAATAATCAATGCAAAAAGTGGAACACAGTTAATAAAACATAGTTCCTCTTTTTTATATAGAAAGCAAATACCAAGGAGGAATAAACAATGAATTATGATAAGACAAACAAAAGAATAAGAAGGGTAGCGATACTTGCAAACGGAGGAGATGTTGCAGGACTTAATCCAGTAATCAGAGCAATAACAAAAACAGCTGAAAACAATGGAATCGAATGTTATGGATTTATAGATGGATATAAAGGACTTTTAGAAAATAAATTTGTACGATTAGATGGTCAGCAGATATCATCAGGGCTTATAAATAGAGGAGGGTCTATAATAGGTTCATCTACAAATACAATAGTATTTAATTATAAAATTTTAAATCCAGATGGAACAGTAGTATATAAAGATTTATCAGATTTATGTGTTCAAAATGTAAAAAAAGACGGATTCGATTGTATATTCACATTAGGAGGGGATAGTACTCAAAAGTCAGCAAGAGATTTATTTATCAAGGGAATTAACACAATAGGAGTACCAAAAACAATAGACAATGATGTAGCATGCACAGACATAACATTTGGATATAATACAGCTGTATCAGTTGCAACAGAAGCAATAGATAGATTACACACAACAGCTGAAACGCATCATAGAATTATGTGCTTAGAAGTAATGGGAAGATATGCTGGATGGATTGCACTTGAATCAGCAATATCAGGAGGAGCAGATGTGGCGCTTATCCCAGAGATACCTTATGATATAAACAAAGTTGCAGAATGTATACGTAGGAAAATTGCAAGAGGAAAGCAATTCAGCATAGTAGTTGTTGCAGAAGGCGCAATGCCTAAAGATGGAACTGCATCAACATTTAACGCTAATATAGGAAATGGAACAGGAATTTCACAAAAATTTGCGGGAGCAGGAGACAAAGTTTCAAAAGAATTACAAGAATTAGTTGGATTGGAGTCAAGATGTACAACACTAGGATATATGCAAAGAGGAGGAACTCCAACAGCGTATGATAGAGTTCTTTCAACAAAATATGGAGCAATGGCAATGGAACTTGCAATGCAAGGAAAATTTGGTGTGCTAACTGTTATTCAAAATGGAAGATTAGGATATGTACCATTAGAGCAGGTTGTTGGAAATAATAAAAAATTAGGTGCTGTTGAAGGTGGTACAGCTGATAGCAATGTTCGTTTAGTTACAATGGATAATGAATTAGTACGAACAGCTCGTGATATAGGAATATGCTTAGGAGATTAATAAAAAGCAGGCTGACCACAATGTGGACAACCTGCTTGTGCATTATTTAGCGACTGGTTTGTCTGCGAACAATACACCGGTACAAAGGCGGATTCCGTGAGTACGGTTTACCCTTGATGATGACGATCCTGGGGATGCGCCTCTGAAGAGACACAACCTCACGGCTGTACAAAATGAGTTCAAGCTCATTCTGCTCAGAGTTCAGGAACTGATAGATACTATCAAAGTTCCTTTCGGACCGAGTTTCGAAGTCACGCATATGACTCCCTCCTTAAATAAATTAGCAAAAACGCTAATTTCATTATACCACCAAATAATCTATATGTAAATATTTTAAATAAAAGATTTACATAATAAAGCAAAAAATGCAAATAATTAAAAAATTCCCAAAACATTTACAAGTCAAATAAATTTGTGTATAATATAGAAAGTGATTTTATAAAGAAAGGACTAAGAGCAATGGACTTTAAGGAGGTTATTGCAAACGCAGTATCAAAAGTAACAAACATAGATAAAGATGAAATAAAAGGATTTATAGAGATACCTAAAGAAGAAACAAACGGAGACTATTCATTTCCATGTTTTAGATTAGCAAAAGAATTACACCAATCACCAATAAACATAGCAAATAATATAAAAGAGAATATAGATATAGACAAAAATGTAATATCAAGAATAGACGTTGTAAATGGATATTTAAACTTTTACATAAACAAAAAAGAGATTGTAAAAGAGGCAATAGAAAAATTTGATGCACAAAAAGAAAAATATGGAATGTCAGACATGGGAAAAGGCAAAACCGTAATAGTAGAGTATTCATCACCTAATATAGCAAAGCCATTCCATATAGGACATTTAAAAACAACAATAATAGGACATTCTTTATATAATATATATAAATCATTAGGATTTAATACCGTAGGAATCAACCACTTAGGAGACTATGGAACACAATTTGCAAAACTAATAGAAGGATATAAAAGATGGGGCTCAGAATATGATTTTTCTGAAAATCCAATAGATAAATTAGCTGATATATATAAGAGAATAAATGCTTTGTGCGAAGAAGATGAAGCCGTACTTGAAGAATGTAGAGCAACATTTAAAAAGCTAGAAGACGGAGATCCTTATTGCACTGAATTATGGAATAAATTCAAAGACCTTAGCATGCAAGAATTTAACAAAATATATGATTTATTAGGAGTGAAATTTGATTCTATAAAAGGAGAAGCATTTTACTCAGACAAAATGGATGAAATAATTGAATTACTTGAAAAATCAGGCAAACTAACCGAATCACAAGGCGCTAAAGTAGTAGATTTATCAGATGTTGGAATTGACACACCATGTATAATTCAGAAATCAAATGGATCATCAATATATGCAACAAGAGACTTAGCAGCTATACTATATAGAGCAAGAACTTATGATTTTGACAAATGCTTATATGTAGTAGGGGAAGAACAATCACTACACTTTAAACAAGTATTTGCAACAGCAAGATATCTAGGAATAAGCGAAAAATGCTTAAATGGATTAGAACATGTTAGTTACGGAATGATTCGCTTGCCAGAAGGAAAAATGTCATCAAGAAAAGGAAACTTCGTAAAAGTAACAGATTTATTAAACGAAGCAATTTCAAAAGTTGACGAAATAATGCAAGATAGAGACATACAAGACAAAGAAAAAGTATCAAAACAAGTTGGAATAGGAGCTGTAATATTTGAAGACTTGGCTGAATCAAGAGTTAAGAACCAAGTATTTGATTTAAAAGAGGCACTTAACTTTAATGGAGAAACAGGACCATATATTCAATATATGGCAGTTAGAACTAATAGCGTTTTAAACAGAGCTGGATATATACCAGAAAACACAAATATTGATTATGAGAAACTAACAGATGATTCAAGCATACGATTAGTAAAAGAAATATCTAATTATGAACAAACTGTAATTGAAGCAATGAGCAAAAATGAACCATCAATAATATCAAGATACTTAATAGATGTTGCTAAATTATATGCAAGTTTCTACAATCAAAACAAAATAATTTGTGATGATAAGAATGTGCAAGATGCACGAATTTATTTAACATACATGACAAAAACTACATTAACAAATGGACTAGCTTTACTTGGTATTGAAGTGCCAGATCAAATGTAAATAAATACGGTTTATAGGTATCCATCTAAAAACCTAAATCTTTTATATAAGGAATAAAAAACTTGACTAAAGTATTATTTATATCTAGTACAGGTGGACATTTAAATGAACTAATGCAACTAGACTTTGAAAAATATGATTATACAATAGTAACAGAGAAAACAGATTCAGATAAAGATCTTAAAGATAAATATAAGAACAAAGTATATTATCTCGCTTATGGGACAAGGAAAACACCAATTAGGTATTTCTTTATATTGCTTTTCAATTTTTTTAAAAGCCTAGGAATATTTTTAAAAACAAAACCGAAAGTAATAGTAACAACGGGAACCCATACTGCAGTACCAATGTGTTATATTGCAAAACTATTTGGTGCAAAAATAATTTGGATAGAAACATTTGCAAATAGAAACACCAAAACACTAGCTGGAAGATTAGTGTACCCAATTGCAACAACATTTGTTGTACAATGGGAAGAAATGAAAAAGCTATATCCTAAAGCAGAATATTGGGGGTGGATTTATTGATATTTGTAACACTTGGAACTCAAGATAAACAATTTAAACGTTTATTAGAAGCAGTAGATAAACTAGATATAAATGATAAAATAATCGCACAAACAGGCTCAACAGAATTTAAGTCTGACAAAGTTGAAATACATAAATATCTTTCACAAAGAAAATTTAATCAATATATGAAAGATGCAGATATGATAATAACACATGCAGGAGTAGGCACAATAATTGCAGGATTAAAACTACATAAAAAAATGATTGTAGCTGCAAGAAGAGCAGAATATAAAGAACATGTAAATAATCATCAGATGCAGATATTAGAGGCATTTTCAAAAGATGGATATATACTACCATTATATGATTTTGAAGACTTACCAAAACTAATAAAAACAGAATTTATACCAAAGGAATTTATGAGCAACAATAAAATATTTAACAAGAAATTGAACTCTAAAATAGATGAGCTTGTCTCAAAAAGATAAAGGAGAATCATGAATCAAAAGAAACAACTAGTAAAAAATACAATGATAATTGCCATAGGAAAGCTAAGCACTCAAATAATATCATACATACTATTACCATTATACACAGCAAAATTATCTCCAGCTGAATATGGTACATACGATTTCGTGTGTACTATATCATTATTCTTATGCCCGATAATTACACTTCTTATGGAAGAGTCAATGTTTAGATACTTAATTGATGCAAATAATAAAGAAGACGAAAAGAAAATAATTAGTCAAACAATAATATATACAGGAATAGGAACAGCTATATTTATTCCTCTGGCAATATTAGCAATGAGCATTGCATCAGATTATAATGGAATGTTCATTTTCGCATTTATAGCATTTGTAGTATCTAATATATTAATAGGACTAAGTAATGCACTAGCAAGAGGACTAAGCAAAATAAAACTATATTCATTCTCAAATTTCATTTTGGGAGTGGGAACAATTATATTAAACATAATATTTATATTAGGAATTAAATCAGGAGCAGAGGGTCTGTTATGGGCAAATACAATAGCTAATACGTCAACAGCGGTTGTAATATTCATAATGTTAAAACTGTGGAAATATATTGGAAAGCCTAATAAAGAGCTAATGGTAGATATGATAAAGTATTCAGCTCCGTTAGTACCAAACAGCATTTCATGGAATATAATAAATATGTCAGACAGAATAATATTAACAAGCATGGTAAGCTCAGCAGCAAATGGTATTTATTCAATGGCAAATAAATTTCCTAATATAATAACTGTATTTTATAGTTATTTTAACACAGCCTGGAAAGAATCAGCAGCCAAAATAGTTAAAGATGAAAATAAAAATAAACATTATAATTCTGTTTACCATGATACCAAAAAATTATTATATGCAATAACAATATGCTTAATAGCAGTAATGCCATTTGCATTTCCTATACTAATAAATAGTGCGTATGATGAAGCATATATATATATCCCAATTGTAATGATTGCAACATATTATTCAAATCTGTCAAGTTATTTTGGTGGTATATTTGCAGCATATAAAGATACAAAGATAATGGGAATAACGACAGTATTTGCAGCAGTAATAAACTTGGTAATTGATCTAATATTTGTAAGTCAATTAAAGATATATGCAGCATGTATATCGACACTTATAGCAGACGTAATAGTATATCTTTATAGAAGAGAAAAATTAAAAAAATATATAAAAATAAAAGAGATAAAATGGCAAGGCCCTGCAGTGATACTTACATTAATTTGTCTAGCATACTATTCAAAATTTATGCCTTTTATACCAACAGCAGCATATTGGATAATCAATGTAATTTCACTTGGAATTGCAGTTGCATATAGTGTAGCTAATAATTACAGGATAGTAAAAACAGTTACAATCAAAGTAAAGGAAAAACTACAAAAGAACAGATAAAAATGGAGAAAGTAGATGGAACAGTTAAAAGAAAAAATAGAAGTAACCAATAATGAAGCCACAATTCAAAAAGAAAATAATAAAGCAAAAAAGGTAACTATATGTGGTTATTCACTATGGAGAATTTGTGCTTATTTTATTGTATACAGCTTTTTAGGATATATAATCGAAACATTATTTGGAATATTAACAAAAGGTGTTATAGAGAGTAGGCAATCATTTTTATATGGACCATTTTGCTGCATATACGGATTAGGTGCAATATGCCTTATATGTATACCTAAAAAATTAAAAGGAAATAATGTGTATCTATTTATTGCAGGACTTGTAATCGGTTCAGCAGTAGAATACATTGTAAGCTGGGCAGGTGAATATATATTTCATATAAAATGGTGGGATTATTCAAATTTACCATTTAATATCAACGGAAGAATATGTCTTCTATTTTCAATATTTTGGGGTGCATTAACACTATTATTAAATAAATTTTTAAATCCTAGAATAGATATAATATTAGAAAAAATATCAAAGAAATTCAATAAAAAACAACATCATAAAATAATAGCAATCTGCATAATTTTACTATTCCTAGACTGGATAATCTCAAGTTTTGCTTTGAAGATGTTTTTTACAAGAATAATATACAATAATCAACTAGATGTTCAAGGAGTAGAAACTTACTACGAAGAATATTTAGACATATATCAAAATCATAATTTCGTGAGAAAAATAGTTGATACATTTTTTTCAGATAAAAAAATGATAAGAACATTTCCAAATATAAAACTAACAATGAAGGATGGAAAAATAATATTAGTAAGAGACATATTAAAAGACATACAACCATATTATATAAAGATATTTGATTAGAGGAGGAACTTATGAAATATTTTGGAACAGATGGAATAAGAAGAATTGCTAATACTGAGTTAACACCAGAACTAGTATATAAAGTTGCGAAGGCAGGAGCGTATGTTCTTGCAAAGCATTCAAATCATGCACCAACAATTTTAATAGGAAGAGATACGCGTATATCAGGAACACTTATAGAAAGTGCCATGACAGCTGGATTTCTAAGCTATGGTGCAAATGTAAAATTAATAGGTGTAATTCCAACACCAGGAGTTGCATATTTAACAAAAAAACTAAAAGCAGATGCAAGTGTAGTAATATCTGCATCACATAATACATACGACTTTAATGGAATCAAATACTTTAGCAACAAAGGAATGAAAATTCCTGACAGCCTAGAAGAAGAAATAGAAGAAGTGCTTGATTCAGGCAAAATAGAAGAATTAACAGCACCAAGCAATAAAATAGGAGTATCAGAAGTTAGAGAAGATTTACTTGATGAATATTTATATTTCTTTAGAAAGAATTTTGAAGATAAATTTGAAAATATTAATAAAGAAAACTTTGTAGTAGCTATAGATACTGCTAATGGTGCCACATCAGTAATTGCAGACAAAGTATATACTGCACTAGGAATAAAACACTACATAATAAATAACACACCTAATGGACTAAACATAAATGCAGATTGTGGATCTACACACTTGGATATGCTTAAAAAATTCGTAGTAGCAAATAAATGCAATATGGGAATTGCCTATGATGGCGATGGAGATAGATGCTTATGTATTGATGAAAATGGTAACGAGATTGATGGAGATATCATAATGGCAATACTAGCAAAACATTTGAAAGAACAAGGCAAGTTAAAAGACAATACTTTAGTTGCAACTGTAATGAGCAATTTAGGATTAAAGAAATTTTGCGAAAATAATAAAATTAAATTTATGCAAACAAAAGTTGGAGATAGATATGTATTAGAGAAATTGCTAAAAGAAGGATATAATTTAGGAGGAGAACAATCAGGACATATTATATTCTTAGACTACAATCCAACAGGAGATGGAATATTAACATCATTAATGTTAGTTAGCTGTATTTTAGAGCAACAAAGCAAATTATCAAAACTTGCTGAAATCATAAAAATATATCCACAAGTATTAATAAATGCAAAAGTAACTAATGAAAAGAAATACGACTTTGATAAAGATGAAGTAATAAAAAAAGAAATTGAAAAATTAGAAAAAGAATTTTCCGGAAATGGAAGAGTCCTAATTAGAGCATCAGGAACAGAGCCACTTGTCAGAGTAATGATTGAAGGAGAAAATCAAGAATACATAACAGAAAAAGCAAAAGATCTAGCGAATCTAATAGAAGAAAGACTTTAATAAAAAAAAGCACAAATTTTTGAATAAATTTGTGCTTTTTTTGTAACAATAATGTAATATAAAAATAATCAAAAATATATTGAAAAAAATATTCAAATAATATATCATATAAATATATAAAACAAAGGAGGAAATAATTATGCCAGTTATTGATTTTACACAACCTTTTTATCTTTTAGCAGCAGTACTATTATTTGTACTATGTTTATATTTAGGTAGAAACAATAAATCTAATACTGTACCATGCATTATGCTATTATGCTTCTTAACATTATTAGTAGGACACACAATTGAATTATCAAATGCTGCCCTTGAAAGTGTTAGAACATTAGCAATCTGCATTCTTGTTGACGAAGCATTTATTTTCGTTTCTTTCTTATCATTTTTATGGATAGATAAGATTCAAATAGAAAATAAAAACAACACAACAAAAGGCAAAAAAGCTAAGAAAGATTCTAAAGAAAAAATTGAAGACAAGACAGTAGAAGATGGCTTAGATATTTTATGGAAAAAAGTTTAACTAAAAAACTACAAAACATCTAATTAAACAGTAAAGTTTAATTAGATGTTTTTTTATGAAAATACTTTTACTTTTTATATCAAAATGATATAATTTACATTAGCAAAAATATAGCAATTATGTAAAACTATATTTTTGCAAAGTATTGGATATACTAATTACATAAAATAAACAATAGGAGGAATTAGCAATGATAAGTAAAAGAAAAGTTGTCCTTGTAGGAACAGGATTTGTAGGAATGAGCATGGCGTATGCTTTAGAAAATCAAGGTGGAGTAAATGAACTTGTATTAATAGACGTTCTAAAAGACAAAGCCGAAGGTGAAGCAATGGATTTATGCCATGGAATAGCAATGTCACCAGGAAGAATGGTTATAAAATCAGGAAACTATGATGAATGTAAAGATGCTAACATAGTTGTAATAACAGCAGGACTAGCTCAAAAACCAGGTGGACAAACAAGACTTGAGCTTGCTCAAACAAATGCAGGAATAATGAAAGACATAACAGAGAAAGTCGTTGCATCAGGATTTAAAGGAATATTTATAATTGCAACAAATCCAGTAGACTTAATGACTTATGTAGTTCAAAAAGTATCAGGATTCCCTTATGAAAAAGTAATTGGATCAGGAACTGTCCTAGATACATCAAGATTAAGATATTTAATAGGAGATAGATTAGATGTATCACCTAAAAACGTACACGCATATATAATGGGTGAACATGGAGACTCATCATTTGTTGCATGGTCACATAGTTATGTTGGATGCAAACCATTAAAAGACATATTAAGTGAAAGAGGAGAATCAGACACAATATTAGATGATATATATACTGAAGTACAACAAGCAGCATACGAAATAATAAACAAAAAGAAAGCAACATATTATGGAATAGGACTTGGTCTTGCTAAATTAGTAAAAGTTATATTAAACAATGGAAATGAAATATTAACAGTATCAACATATATCGATGGAAATTACAATCATTCTGGAATGTATATAGGAGTGCCTGCAATACTTTCAGAAAATGGAGTAAAAGATATATTAAACTTAAAATTATCAGATGATGAACAAGCTAAATTTGACCACAGTTATGAAGTATTAATGAAAATGAAAAAAGAAATTGATGAAATTATAAAATAATCAAATAAAAGGTTGACATTTTTTATTTAAAAGAAATATAATGATGCCAAGAATATGGCGATATAGCCAAATGTACTAACTAGGAGGAAAATATGTCATTAGTAACAACTAAAGAAATGTTTAAAAAATCAATAGAAGGGAAATATGCTATTGGAGCATTTAATATAAATGACATGGAATTTGTTCAAGCAATATTAGATGCAGCAGCCGAAGAAAAATCACCAGTAATATTACAAACATCTTCAAGTGCAATAAAATATGCAAGAATTCCATATCTAAAGAAAATGGTTGAAGCTGGACTAGAAGAACATGATGTACCAGTAGCATTGCATTTAGACCATGGACCAGATTTTGAAACTTGCAAACTATGCGTAGACAATGGATACACATCTGTAATGTTTGATGGATCAAAATATGATTTTGAAGAAAACGTAAGATTAACTAAAGAAGTAGTTGATTATGCACATGCTCATGGAGTAGTCGTAGAGGCCGAATTAGGAAAACTAGCTGGAATAGAAGATGATGTAAATGTTACCGAAGATGATGCAATGTATACAGATCCAGAACAAGCTCTAGAATTTGTTCAAAGAACAGGCTGTGATTCATTAGCAATAGCAATAGGAACAAGCCATGGAGCATATAAATTTAAAGGAGAGGCACGTTTAAGATTTGATATACTTGAGAAAGTAAAGTCATTAATGCCAGATGTACCAATCGTATTACATGGAGCATCTACAGTTATACCAGAATATGTAGAAATGTGTAACAAATATGGTGGAAACATGCCTGGAGCAAAAGGTGTACCTGATGAAATGCTTCATGAAGCAAGTATGAGAGGAGTATCAAAAATAAATGTTGATACAGACCTTAGACTAGCAATGACAGCAGGTGTAAGAAAAACTTTTGTAGAAAATCCAGAAGTATTTGATCCAAGAAAATACTTAGGTCTTGGAAGAGAGTATATCAAAGAAACAGTAGCACATAAAATGAGAGATGTATTTGGATGTAGCGGAAAAGCTTAATAAATCTAATATGATATACTTATGGATGGGAGAAGATAAATGGAAAAAGATAATATAATTGCAAAAAATCCTACAGCATATCACAATTATGAAATAATTGATAAATTAGAAGCAGGAATTGTACTATATGGAACTGAAATAAAATCAATACGTGCAGGCAAAGTTAACTTAAAAGATAGCTATGCAACAATTGAAAAAAATGGAGAAGTATATGTATATTCGATGCATATAAGTCCGTATGATCATGGAAATATATATAACAAAGATCCAATGAGACCTAAAAAGTTGCTATTGAATAAGTCTGAAATTCACAAATTAATAGGAATGACAACTTTAAAGGGATACACACTAGTACCAATAAAGCTTTACTTTAAAGGAAATTTTATAAAAATGGAACTAGGAGTAGGAAAAGGAAAAAAACTATTTGACAAACGTGAAGACTTAAAGAAAAAAGAAGCAGATAGAAAAATCGAAAGATATTTAAAAGGATAAAAAAGTAACCCAAACATTTTTATAGTTTGGGTTACTTTTTATTTCAATCTAATTAAAATTGCTACAGCCAATAATATTAATACAAAACCAACAGCAATTAATAAAATATTTAGTACATCACTAAAACCAATGCCAGCAGTTGAATCATCAACTTCATTTACACTTTTTATTACAACTGAGGTATTTGAAATAGAAGTATTAGCTCTAACATAATTATTTACAACATTAGATTCAGAAGATAAATTCATATTTACTCCTGAAGCAAATACTGATGATGAAAATAACATAATCATAAATAAAAATACCATTATAATAGTTCTCTTGATAATTGACATTAAGACGACCTCCCAAAATTAATCTTACGTACATAAATATAATAATATATTTGCAATTAAAAGTCCAGTAAAAATAATAAAAAATTGACAAAATTTAATTAAAATTATATAATGTTAGAGTAGACTAACATACAAATAAGAAGGAAAAGAGAGAATAATGGAATTAACAAATAGCTTAGAAGAGTATTTAAAAACTATGTATATTTTAGAGCAAACTACAAATGAAATTAAAGTTACAGAAATAGCCAACAAATTACATAAAACAAAAGCAAGTGTTAATAATGCAATAAATAATCTTAAATCAGAAGGACTAATAGATTATGAGCCTTATGGAGAGATTAAGCTTACATCAAAAGGAAAGAATGAAGCCTTAAAAATAATAGAAGCAAATGATATAGTAAAATTATTTTTAACAGATATAATTGGTTCGACAAATGAAAATGCAGAAGAAGAGGCTAAAAGAATAAAAACAGTGTTAAGTACTGACACATTAAACAAACTTGCAAGATACACACATAAAGAACTTGGCTTATCAAGCTTGGAATGTGGATATGACATAAACAATGAAAGATGTATAATGTGTGTACGAATAAAAGATAGAGAAAAGAAGGAAAATAAATGAACAAAAAAGTATTATTAGGAATGAGTGGTGGAGTAGACAGCTCAGTTTCAGCAGTATTATTAAAAGAACGTGGATATGATGTAACAGGTGTAACTTTAAATTTATTTCCATGTACAAGTTGCTGCTCATACATAGATGTAAAAAGTTTATGCAGAAAAATAGGAGTTGAACATTATATTCTTGACGGAAAGGATGATTTCAAGAAATATGTAATAGATGATTTCATACAAAGTTATGATAATTGCCTTACACCTAATCCCTGTATAGAATGCAATAAATATATGAAATTTGGCTATATGTATAAAAAAGCCAAAGAGCTAGGATGTGACTATGTAGCAACAGGACATTATGCTAAAGTTGAATATGATGAGAAATACGGAAAGTTTGTTTTACGAAAATCTCACGCAGGAAGAAAAGATCAAAGTTATGTATTATGGAATATTCCTAAAAATATGCTAGAACATGTAATATTCCCATTAGCTGATTTTGAAAGCAAAGAAAAAATTCGTGAAATAGCAAGAGAGCATGAATTGCCAGTTGCAAATAAGCCAGATAGTGAAGATATATGCTTTATTCCAGATGGAGATTATAAAAGATTCTTAGAAGAGAATTCACATATAAAACCTAAACCAGGTAATATTATTTTGGAAGATGGAACAGTTGTAGGAAAACACACAGGTTTGTATCATTATACAATAGGACAGAGAAAAGGACTAGGAATATCATATAAAGTACCTTTATTTGTTATTGGATTCAATAAAAAGAATAATGAATTAATTGTTGGTGAAGAACATGAATTATATAAAAAAGAAGTAACAATTAAAGATATAAATTTATTGTTAGTTGATGACATATACAAGCCCCTTAGAGTATCTGTAAAAACAAGATATTCAAGCAAAGAGGCAGTTGCAACAGCAACACAAATAGATGATAATACAATAAAAATAGTATTTGATGAACCACAAGCAAGAATTACGCCAGGTCAATCAGCAGTAATGTATATAGATGATATAGTAGTTGGAGGTGGAAAGATAATCTAATAAAATGTGTGTGAAACTTGACATAAATGATATAAAGTAGTAAAATATTATGTACACTATTTGGAAAGGATGATATTATTGGAAAAGGTATACCGTAAACCTCAGCTATACTCGATAGCTGAACTAAGACAGTATGCAAGATACTTCCGAACTCTGCTTACCACTCCGGGAATAAAAATCCGGTTTGGAAAAGAAGAGACATTCACACTGGAAAATGGGCAGACTATTAGGTCAATGCCTAGTTTCTACGAAGTAGATGAGAAAGGTGCCATAAGATCTGAGGGGCGGATTCAGTTCTTTGTAAACGAAAAAGGAGAAGTCAAACTTCTGGAAGACTTTACTTTCTTAGAGAATGGAGCCACACCGGAACCAACCAGGTATCTGATCGACAGGTCAAATATAATCTGGAGAATGGACGAAGAAGCTCAAAAGTGGGTGAAGATAGGTTTCTACAAATTAGAGGAAATCTACGCTATACAGCCCACAAGAGCTCTTAAGGCAACACTGACCATCTATGAGGATGTGCATTCTGTCGAGACGACACCGCTTTTAATCTGGTCATAAGCTACAAGGCCGCATAGCCACGTAGCCAGCCAAACATCCATCACCCGAGCCATTGCCATTATCGGCATTATGGCTCGGGCGATTTTTTATTTATCAAGCATAATTTCAATCTTTTTAAAGAACGCAGAAGTAGAAGTTCGCGAGCTACGATTAAAACGTTTTAAACCAAAAAGACAATTAGAATCATCAGTTATATAATTTATTCCTTCTGTACAAGATAAACTTGACTTAAATCCCAAATCTTTTATAATAGGAACAGACTCTTTGCAAAACGAACCAAAAGGATATGTAAATAATGACGGAGTAATATCAATATAGCTTTTAAATTCATCTTGCAATTTTAATATATCTTGACTAATAACTGATTTATAATTTTCCAAAGTTTCATTAGATTTTTTCTTTGCACCATTTCTGCCCCCAAAACTTTTATGAAGATCGTAAGTATGATTACCAAACTCGATTCTATTACTATTATAAAGAAATTGTATATCACTCCAACGCAAATAACTATAATTAGGGTTAGTTTCACCACTTTTAGTATATGTATCAGTGTATGAACCAACGATAGAAATAACAGCTTTCATATCGTATTTTTCAAGCAATGGATATGCGTATGTAAGATTATTATAATCGCCATCATCAAATGTCAAAATTATGGGCTTATCGGGTAGAGGAACATTATCATAAACGTATGAGACAAGATCTGATACGAAAATAGTTGTATAGCCATTTTCACGAATATATAGCATATCTGATTCTAGCTGAGAAGGAGATATAACGTACTTGTTATTTCTTTTTTTATCCTTAAGAATACTATGATACATGATAATTGGAACTTTGATCATAGTTTTGATACTCTGATTGCTTAAATTAATCGATATACTAATACAAGATAGCAATAGAACTAAAATTAGTATAGTTGAAATCCAAACTTTTAAATTAATTACAAAAAACTTTTTCAAGAAATTCACTCCTTAAACCAAATGTTTAATTAATTTTATTGACAAAGATAATTAAATAGAATAATATTAAAACAAATAAAAATAAAGGAGACTTTAAAAATGATAGATTCAAATGATGACATTTTAAATGCACTAAGATCAATAAATCAAGGTGAGCAGATAGAAGATACAAGTGATGATGAAGATTATAATTTTACTTTGGGAGATACAGAAGATGATTCGAACTTATATCCACCAAAATTAGCTGATACAACATTAGAGAGAAGATATATAGGATTAATTTTAAATGAAATAAAGTCGATATCAGTATATTATTTCTTGTCAGATGAATGCTATTTTGCAGACGAAAATATGTTAAATATATATAAAAAGATATTATTCACTGATGGAGAAAAATATGCACCAGTAAAAGCAAAAGAAGGATATACATTTGCAAAAGAAACACAGGATTTATATCAATTAAAAAATACAATTAAGGATGAATTTTATAAAAGTGAATATAAACTTGATGAAACATATACAGAATTAAGAAAATTATTTGTAATTAGAAAAAGCTATTTAGATATACCAGTAAAAGAAATACAACCTAAAATAGTTGAAATATTAGACTATGAACTATATGACAAAATGACAGTTGAAGACGTTAAAAACACAGTAGAACAAGTTACAGCAACAGAGAAATTTAAAAGAGCAGTCTTAAATCAAGATTTAACAGATTTTTTAGTAAAAGGTGATAATGTACTTACAAATGGACTTGAATTACCATTCCCAATACTAACAAGTGTATTTAAAGGAATAAGAAAGGGAGAAACCTCGGCATTTGCAATGCCTTCAAACTCTGGTAAGAGTAGATTTATCATAAATTTAGCAGCCAATATTGCATTAGTACATAAAAAGAAAGTACTAATTATATCTAATGAAATGTCTGAAGAAAAAATGAAATTATGTCTGATTACAACAATAGTAAATAATCCAGAGATTCAAAAACTTCATGGACAGAAACTACATGTATCAGAAAATGAGTTGTTAGCATTCAAATTCAGACCTACAGATCCAAATGACCAAACAATATTAAAAGATGAAAACGGATATATACTAAGAAATGAAGGAGAAAGCCAAGAAGTATTTGCAAAAAGACTTATAAGCATATCAGAAGAATTTGTAGAAGTACTAAAAGTAACAAATTGGTTTAACGAAAAGTTAAAAAACTCAATTTACTTTATAGATATAACAGACCATACAAATGATGAATTAAAAAAAGTAATAATGAACTATTACTACAAAGAAAAGATAGAATATGTATTTTATGATACTTTAAAAACAGATATTGATAACATTGGAAATGGAGAAGAACTAAAAAAGACAGCTACTATATTATCAAACTTAGCTCAAAACTTTGATATGTATATAGGCTCAACACTTCAATTAGCAGAAACATCAACAGATCCAATTAACTTAAGTGTAAACGATATGGCAGTAAGCAGAACTGTAAAAGAGGTTTTAGATACATTATGTTTATTTAAACAAATTCATACAGAAAATCTAGGAAATTATCAATATTCTCTAAACGAAACTGATGAAGAAGTATATGAACTAGAAAAATTCAAAGATCCAGATGTACGATATTATTCTTGCGTTGTTGATAAAAACAGAGCAGGAGCTAAACCCAAATTATTATTTAGATTAAATCTAGCGTATAATAGATGGGAAGAACTTGGATACTTACGTTTAAAACAGCAAAATGCTCATACATCAATAAAAGATTAATACAAAATCCTCCAATAAATATAGTATAAAATAGGTGATAATTTGCAAATTATCTGAATACTATGTACTAATTGGAGGATTAAACTATGAAAAAAGTAATATCAATTATTACAGCAATCGTAACTGTAATAATATGCAATGGTTCATATGCAGTTAGTGAATATAGTATTCCAGTATGGTCACCACAGCAAAGAGAGTCAAGTCAAACGATTCAAACATCAATATCAGCAACAACTGAAACCTCGAACCCACTAGGACTAACTTGCGGAGGAGCTATATTAATAGAGCAAAATAGTGGTCAAGTGTTATATGATTATAATATGCATGAGAAAATGAGACCTGCTTCTGTAACCAAAGTAATGTCACTATTATTAGTAATGGAAGCTCTAGACTCCGGAAAAATATCATTAAAAGACAAAGTTCCATGCAGTGAAACTGCAGCTAAAATGGGCGGATCACAGATATGGCTTGATACTCGTGAAGAATTAACTGTTGATGAAATGCTAAAAGCAGTATGCCTAGCATCTGCAAATGACTGTATAGTAGCACTTGCAGAATTTTTGGAAGGTTCGCAAGAAGCATTTGTTAAGAAAATGAACGAAAAAGCTAAAGAACTCGGGATGAATGATACCACATTTAAAAACTGCCATGGAATAGATGAAGACGGACATGAAACATCTCCTTATGATATTGCTTTAATGTCAAGAGAACTGCTAACAAAACATCAAACAATCACAAACTACACTACAATATATATGGACTCTTTAAGGGATGGAAAATCACAACTTGTAAATACAAATAAACTAGTTAGAAATTATGAAGGATGCACAGGGCTAAAAACAGGTTCAACATCGGTTGCATTATTTAATTTATCAGCTAGTGCAACAAGAAATGGATTATCACTTATAGCAGTAATAATGAAAGCTGAAACAAGTAAGATAAGATTTAATGAAGCAAGGAAATTATTAGATTATGGATTTTCAAATTATCAGTATAGACAATTAGCTACAAAAGGTGATACCGTTGGAACAGTAGAGGTTGAAAAAGGAATAAAAAAGGAAACAAATGCAATTTTAAAAGAAAATTATGGAGTAATATTATCTAAATCAAACTCAAATGAGATTACTCAAAACATAGAGATTTTTAATAACATACATGCACCAGTACATAAAGGGCAGAAGATAGGTGAAGTTAGATTTAATAATGGAGATAGTGATATTGCAACAATAGATTTAATTGCTAATGAAGATATTGAAAAATATGGAGTAATATCAATGATTTCGGAAATTTATCAAAAATGGTTTAGACTACTTAGATAGAAATTAAGCAAGTATCAAGCTTGCTTAATCATTTTTTTTATGATAATATATATTTGAAAATAATAAAAAGAAGATAGAAAAATGGGACAAATTGTATTATTAGATGATTTAACTATTAACCAAATGGCAGCAGGTGAAGTTGTAGAAAGACCAGCAAATGCAGTAAAAGAGCTTGTAGACAATGCAATAGATGCAGAAGCAACACGAATAATAGTTGAAATAAAAAATGGTGGAAAAACATTTATAAAAGTAACTGACAATGGAAAAGGGATTGCCAAAGATGATATGGAACTATCAATAGAAAGACATGCAACGAGTAAAATAAGAAAAGTTGAAGACCTTGATCATACATACACGATGGGTTTTAGAGGAGAAGCTTTGGCAAGTATTGCAGCAGTGTCAAGACTTACAATGATTTCAAGAAAACAAGACGACATGCTAGGAAATAAAATGGTAGTTCAGGCAGGAGATATTGAAGAGATAGAAGAATGCGGAGCTCAGGCAGGAACTACAATAATCGTAGAAAATCTTTTCTATAATGTGCCTGTTAGATATAAATTCTTAAAAAATGATGCAACAGAAACACGATACATAAAAGAATGGATACAAAATGCTTCATTATCAAATCCTCAAATATCATTTAGATTAATTAATAATGACAAAGTAATATTTGATTCAAATGGCAATGGAAATATAAATGATGTAATTTACAAAATGTTTGGCAAAGAAATAAAAGAAAATTTAGTTCTAGTTGATTATGAAGAGCAGGGCATTCATGTAACTGGAATAATAGGAAATACAATGGTTGCACGAGAAAATAGAAAGAGCCAGATATTTTTTCTAAACCATAGATACATAAAAAATGCAGCCTTAACATCAAGTGCTGATCAAGCATTCAAAGGCGCAACTGGTATAGGAAAATATGGACTATTTGTATTAGAAATTGAAATGCCTGCAAATTTTTATGATGTGAATGTACATCCTAGTAAAATAGAAGTTAGATTTAAAGATGAAAGCATGATATGTAGAATCATATATCATGCGATAAAAAAAGCGATGCTAACAGCAGAATTTCTAGGAAATCATGAAGAAGAAAAAGAAAATAATGAATATATAAAAAATGAATATGAATTTTTGACAGATGAAGCGGGATTTACTAAAAAAAATCAAGAAAGTACATTAATTAGAAGAGAAGAAAAAAGAAAAGTAGAATACAGATATATAGGAATTTTGTTCAAAACTTATATAGTTGTAGAAATAAAAAATGAATTATATCTTATAGATCAACATGCCGCTCATGAAAGACTTTTATACGAACAGATAAAAGAACATTACAAAAACAAAATTAAGCATGATAGTCAAATGTTATTAGTACCAGATATAATAACATTACCATATAGAGAGTACAAATTTGTTGAAGAAAATAAGGACTTAATTGAAAATACAGGATTTGATGTAGAATTATTTGGAGATAATACAATAAAAGTAAATTCAATTCCAGATTTGGAATATAAATCTAAAACTAAAAATGTATTTTTAGATACATTAGATGAAATGATTTCAGATGGAAGAACATCAATAAAAGATGTTGAAGAAAGATTTATCGCAACAGTTGCATGTAAAGCAGCAGTAAAAGCAAATATGGATTTATCACGAACTGAAGTTGATAGTTTGATACAAAATTTACTTACTTTAAATAACCCATACACATGTCCACATGGAAGACCTACAACAATAAAAATATCAAAAGAATTTATAGAAGGTAAACTTGGTAAAAAATAATACCAAGTTTTTTATTTTTTTAAGCTTATTTTAATGTTTAAATATTAAAATAAAAACGAAAAAATAAAGAAAACTAGCAGGAGGATTAGTATTATATAAAAATATGAATACAAGTCAAACATCAAACAATAATTAAGGAATACAAGATTCTTCAAGTACATCAAGTGATTCAAAAATTATCACAACAGGAAGTGCATCAGCAAGAGAACTAGATGCAACTCATGGTGGTTATATAGAATCTGACATGGATATAAACTATATGTAAATGGAAAAGCAATATAAAACAACCAAAAAATATAAAACATTCACAAAAAATTCATAATCAGTTGTTATAATATAATCGACATTGGAAGTAGGTATTTGTGTTTTTAAACATCCCCTTTTATTCTACTACTTCTAATGTCATTTTTTTACTAAAATTTTTCAAAAAATATTGATTATTACCCAAAATTATGTTATATTATAATACAGAAAGCAATAAATTTATATAATTAGCATATAATATTATTGCTAGAAATAGCAAAAAAGTTGGTGAATCCAGCCACTAAATTGGAACTGAAAAAAGCGGTGAATCCAGCCATTGAATTGGAACTAAAAAAAGCGGTGTTTCCAGCCATTAAATTGGAATTTGAAAAAGTTTGGGATTAGAGATTATACTCTAATCCTTTTATATTATTGTATTTTTATAAACTTTAATATATAATTAAAAATTATGAAGGTAAAATATATTGATTATAAATTTAAAAATTGTTAGAGTTAATACAGACTATTGCAGAATTAAAGTACCAAAAATTATTAAGAGAACAACTAGAATGGTTAAATGCAAACTATAAACAAATAAAAAGTAAATCGCTCAAACTATATCAATTATATACTAATGGAAAATTACCGGAAAATATAAGGAAAAGATGTTGTAATTTTAAATTATTAGAAGAGAAATGTGTTGAGTACAATAAATCTTAGATATATCATAAAGGGGAGGAAAAATGTTTAAATTACATTCAGAATATAAGCCAACAGGCGACCAACCTCAGGCAATAGAATATTTGAGTAAAGGAATTGAAGATGGAAAAAAGTTTCAGACACTTTTAGGTGTTACTGGTTCTGGTAAGACATTTACAATGGCAAATATAATAGAAAAAACGCAAAGACCAACTCTTGTTTTAGCACACAACAAAACATTAGCAGGACAGCTATATTCAGAATTTAAAGAATTTTTCCCAGAGAATAGAGTTGAATACTTTGTATCTTATTACGACTATTACCAACCGGAAGCCTATGTTCCATCATCAGATACATATATAGAAAAAGATGCATCAATTAATGATGAGATTGATAAATTAAGACATTCAGCGACAGCATCACTATTTGAAACTAGAGACGTAATAGTAGTTGCATCTGTGTCATGTATATACGGTTTAGGAGACCCAATTGACTATGAAAATATGATTATATCATTAAGACCAGGAATGCAAAAAGACAGAAATGAGCTTTTAAAAAAGTTAATAAGTTTGCAATACACACGAAATGAGCTTGATTTCAAGAGAGGAACTTTTAGAGCAAAAGGAGATGTAGTTGAAATCTATCCATCTGACGAAAGTGAAACTGCTGTGAGAGTTAGCTTTTGGGGAGATGAAATAGAAAAGATAGATAGCATAAATGCTCTTACAGGAAAGGTTGAAGGAAGTAGAAATCATGTAATGATATTCCCTAATTCACATTATGTAACAACCGCTGATAAAATGGAAAGAGCAATAACTACGATACAAGAGGAGCTTAAAGAAAGAGTAAAATACTTCAAAGATAATGGAAAATTGCTAGAAGCTCAGAGAATAGAAGAAAGAACAAATTTTGACTTGGAAATGATGAAAGAAACGGGATTTTGCCAAGGAATTGAGAACTATTCAAGACATATAAGCGGAAGAGAACCAGGAAGTGCACCATTTACATTATTCGATTATTTTCCAAAAGATTTCCTATTATTAATAGATGAATCACATGCAACTATTCCACAAGTAAGAGCTATGTACAATGGAGATAGAGCAAGGAAAGAAACACTTGTAAATTACGGATTTAGACTACCATCAGCATTTGATAATAGACCTTTAAAATTTGAAGAATTTGAGGAAAGAATAAATCAAGTAGTATTCGTAAGTGCTACACCTGGAGATTATGAAAAAGAACATTCTAAAGAAAGAGTAGTTGAACAAATAATTAGACCAACAGGATTACTTGATCCAAAAATCGAAGTTAGACCAGTAGAAAATCAAGTAGATGATTTAATAAAACAGATTCGTGAGAGAACGGAAAGAAATGAAAGAATTTTAGTAACAACTTTAACTAAAAAGATGGCAGAAGATTTAACAAAATATCTAACAGGATTAGATATAAAAGTACGATATATGCACTCTGATATAAAAGCATTAGAAAGAATGGAAATAATAAGAGATTTACGTATGGGCAAATTCGATGTCTTAGTAGGAATCAACCTATTAAGAGAGGGATTGGACATACCAGAGGTATCATTAGTTGCAATATTAGATGCGGATAAAGAAGGATTTTTACGTTCAGAAAGATCATTAATACAAACAATAGGGCGTGCAGCAAGAAATACAGATGGAAAAGTTATAATGTATGCTGATGAATTAACTGAATCAATGGACAAAGCTATTACAGAAACAAACAGAAGAAGAAAAATCCAGCAAGAGTATAATGCAGAACATAATATTACTCCAACAACAATAAAAAAAGCAATCAGAGAGACAATAAAAGCGACATATCAAGTATCAGACAATCAAGAGGAACTAAATATTAAGAAAGGCGAAACAGTTGAAGATGCTGTAAACAGATTAACAGAGGAAATGCTTAAATATGCGCAAAATCTTGAATTTGAAAAAGCAGCTGAAATACGTGACCAAATAAAACAACTAACAGGTGAAGCATAATATAAAAAGAACAATAACTATTTATTTAGCTATTGTTCTTTTTTATATATCTAAATTTTAACCCCAAGGTGTACCGTGACCTTTGCCACCAGGCTGACGATCATGTTCTTTACCATCAGGATGATTATTATCTTTATTATCTTGCTCATCTGCTAATTCTTGAGCAGTTTGCTCAATTACTTCTTCAGAATCTTTATCTGAATTTTCAGGATTTTCGAAATTTTCAGCCGCTTCTTCCCCAAGAACATCAACATCAACTCCATATATGTACGCATAAGTATCAAGTAATTTGTCCTCGTCAGGATCAGCTTTAGAAGAATCAAAGGCATTACCTGATGAAGTTCTATGACTTAAAGAATCAGATTCTTGCGATATGTCACTATTAGTCTTAGTATCCATAATTTCTTCTTGTCTGATTCGAGTTCCAGCAGAATATGATTTTGCAGGTACATCAATTCCAACCATTTTCTCAGCTGATATAGCTCCACGTGCATAAAATGAAGACATCTTATTAGTTCCATCATTACATATACCAATAACTTGATCATTATCAATAGAACTAGAAGATTTTATTCTAAAGGCACATACTACGTGAGCATCTCTTGCTTGACCATTACTTTTCATTAAAGTTAAAGATTGTGAACCATTAATATATTCAAAATTCTTAGAACTAATCTCTTCAGCAGAACCATCTTGATTAATTCCAAATATAAGAGGAACGCCAGAATTAGTTTTAATAATTTGATAAGAAACATATTGCTGACCAATAGCATTATTTACAGTATAATGTGTACTTACCTTCTCATTTCCACTAATAGTTTCACTTTGGATTCCACCAAGTTTGCGTGTATCAAATTTTAAAGGCTGATTACCTTGAATTATAGCAGCATCAGCAACTTCATCTTTTGAAAGTCCAGTTTCTTTACAAGTAGCTGAAATTTGATTGTCAATTTCTTTTAAATCCTTTAAAGAAACTTTATCAGGACTAGTATTTAAACTTTTAAGCTCGTCGTATTCCTTTTGCAAATCTGTTGTGTCAGCATTGAGAATTTTTAAAGCATCAATTTGTTCTTGACATATATCAATCTTATTTAATTCATTATCATAATATTTTGTAAATTCTTTTCCATCTCTACTAACAATCGATAAAATAAAAATAGGTCTATTATCAGAAGTTCTGGCAAAAGAAACATCAGATATAAATAAATTTCCACGAATTACATCATCATTATATTCTTCTAAAAACTTTTTAGACAATTCACCATATACAGATTCTAACTTTGACAATTGATCTTTAGTATTCAAATCTTCAAATTTTAAAGAATCTATTCTATCAGCTGAATTTTCTTCAATAATATTATTATTCATAAAATCCTCCTAATATTTTTACTAATTATAGCACAATATAATTAATAATGTAAATATCTACAAATAGTATTGACAATACAAAACAAATGTTTTATAATAACGATACAGGTTAAAATAAAAATATTATGAGGTATAATTATGGACAATATAGTAATAAAAGGTGCAAAGGAACACAATTTAAAAAATATTGATATTACAATACCAAAAGATAAATTAGTAGTAATAACAGGACTATCAGGCTCTGGAAAATCATCTCTAGCATTTGATACACTTTATGCAGAGGGACAAAGAAGATATGTAGAAAGTTTATCATCATATGCAAGACAATTCTTAGGAATTATGGATAAGCCCAATGTAGAATCAATAGAAGGATTATCACCTGCTATATCAATAGACCAGAAAACAACGTCAAAGAACCCTCGTTCAACAGTAGGAACCGTCACAGAAATATATGATTACATTAGACTTTTATATGCTCGTATAGGAGTTCCTTATTGCCCTAAGTGTGGGAAAAAGATAGAAAAGCAGACAATAGATCAAATAGTTGATAGTATTATGAAACTTGAAGAAGGGACTAAGATTCAAATACTAGCGCCAGTAATAAGAGGTAAAAAGGGCGAATACAAAAAGTTAATTGAAAATTATCAAAAAGAAGGTTTTGTACGTGCGAGAATAGATGGTGTAGTGCAAGAACTTACAGATGATATTGACATAGATAGAAAGAAAAAGCATGACATTGATATTTTAATAGATAGATTAGTGATCAAAGAAGATATAAGATCAAGGCTTACAGAATCAATAGAAACAGCAATGAAGTATGCCGACAATCTAGTAAGAGTAGATATAGTTGGAGGAAAAGAGAGACTTTATAGCGGAAATTATGCTTGTCCTGATTGTGGAATAAGCTTTGAAGAGCTATCACCAAGAATGTTTTCTTTCAATAATCCTATGGGAGCTTGTCCAGAATGTACAGGCATAGGATATTTGATGAAGATGGACGAAGATTTAATAATTCCAGATAAGAATCTTACACTATATAATGGAGTAAAAGCTTTTGGAGCTAGTACAATGAAAAAAGGCGAGACAATGGCTAAGATGTATTTTGAAGCTATTGGAAAGCATTATGGAGTAGATATAAGTAAGCCAATAAAAGATTTACCAAGAAAATTCCTAGATAAGATATTATATGGTACAGGTGATGAACTTATAGATTTTGAATATTCATCTCCATTTGGAACAAGAAAAATGAAAACCGCATTTGAAGGAGTAATCCCTACACTAGAAAGACGTCATAGAGAAACTAAATCACAAGGAATGATGCAATTCTATGAAATGTATATGAGTGAGGCTGAATGTCCTACTTGTCATGGTGCAAGATTAAAACCAGAATCTTTGGCAGTAAAAGTAGGAGACAAAAATATAAATGAATTAACAGATATGCCAATAATTCATATAAAAGAATATATAAATAGTTTAACACTAAGTGAGAAAGACTCAATTATAGCAGATCAAATACTTAAAGAATTAAACAAAAGGCTTCAATTCTTAATAGATGTTGGATTAGATTATTTAACGTTATCAAGAAGTGCTGCTACTTTATCAGGAGGAGAATCTCAAAGAATAAGACTAGCAACTCAGATTGGATCAGGACTTACAGGAGTAATGTATATATTAGATGAACCAAGTATAGGATTACATCAAAGAGACAATGACAAATTAATAGCTACACTTAAGAAATTACGCGACTTAGGAAACTCTGTTATAGTAGTTGAGCATGATACAGATACAATGTATGCAGCAGATCAAGTAATTGACATAGGACCAGGAGCAGGAGTACATGGTGGAAATGTGATGGCTCAAGGAACGGCAGAGGAAATATCAAAAGTTAAAGATTCAATAACAGGACAATACTTAAGTGGAAGAAAGCAAATCAAAGTTCCAAAGCATAGAAGAAAACTTACAGGAAAATATTTAGAAATAGTAAAAGCAACAGAGCATAATTTAAAAAACATTAGTGTAAAAATACCGTTAGGACAATTTGTGTGTGTAACAGGAGTATCTGGATCAGGTAAAAGTACATTAGTAAATGAAGTACTATTTAAAAATGTAAATAAGATTTTAAATAAATCAAATGACAGAGCTGGAAAATGCAAAGAAATTAAAGGAATTGAAAATATAGACAAAGTAATAAATATAGATCAATCACCAATTGGAAGAACTCCACGCTCAAATCCGGCAACGTATACAGGAGTATTTGATTTTATAAGGGACATATTTGCAACAACTAATGAAGCTAAAATGAGAGGATATGAAAAAGGAAGATTCAGTTTTAATGTTGAAGGCGGAAGATGCGAAGCTTGTCATGGTGATGGAATAATAAAAATTGAAATGAACTTTTTATCAGATGTATATGTACCTTGTGAAGTATGTAAAGGCAAAAGATATAATAGAGAAACATTAGAGGTAAAATATAAAGGAAAATCAATTGCAGATGTATTAGACATGACTGTTGAAGAAGCACTTACATTCTTTGAAAATGTACCAAGAATAAAGCAAAAGATACAAACATTATACGATGTAGGTCTAGGATATATAAAATTAGGACAACCATCAACAACACTATCAGGAGGAGAAGCACAGCGTATAAAGCTTGCAACAGAATTGTCAAAAAGATCAACAGGCAAAACTTTATATATACTTGATGAGCCAACAACAGGACTTCATATAGATGATGTTCATAGACTAGTAGATATTTTACAAAGACTAGCTGACAATGGAAATACAGTATTAGTAATTGAACATAATTTAGATTTAATAAAAACATGCGATTATATAATAGACCTTGGACCAGAAGGTGGAGACAAGGGTGGAGAGATAATTGCAGTAGGAACTCCAGAAAAAATATGTTTAAATGAAAGAAGCTATACAGGCAAATTCTTAAAACCATATTTAGAAAAATAAATAATAACAAATAGAAAAGCCAACCAGACTTTCCTATTACATAAAAAAGCTTATAATAGATAAACTACTATAAGCTTTTTATTATATTATTCTTTAACTTCTGGATTTTGTGTAGATTCGTTATTTCCGGATTTAGTACCTTTACTAGAATTTTTTTGCTTTTTAGAATTCTTTGCCATAGCTAACACCTCCATTCAAAATGATGTGGTATTAGTATTTCCAACATAATTACAATTATACATAATAAATAAGTTGTAATTAAAAATAAATTGTTATATAATAAGCGTGAAAATAAATGCAAAGGAAGTAATATATATGAATAATATAGTAATAGGAATAGAAGGGCAAGTTGCATCAGGAAAAACATCTATATGCAAAGAGCTAGTAAATATGATTCCAAATAGCATATTTATAGATGGTGGAAACATATACAGAGGAATAGTAGAAGCACTTGCATTAGCACATATAGAGCCAACTAAAATGGGAAAAGATTTAGATCCATTAGAGATAATGAAAAAATTAAAAGTTGAGTTCAAAATAGAAAATAAAATGACAGAAATATATATAGCTGGCAACAAAATATCAGAGGATATTATACAAAATGCACATAATGCAGTGGAAGTATCAAAAATGGCTAATACATCTGATAATTCACATTTATTTACATTTGCAAGAAATATAATTGAACAATATAAGAAAAAATATAATATAATTGTATCAGCAAGAGAATTATTAGATATATATCCTAATATGGATTGTCATGTGTTTGTAACAGCATCACTAGAAGAAAGAATTAAAAGAAGATATGCACAATATAATGGAAAATATACAGTAGAAGAAATAACAAAAATGATAGAAAGCAGAGATAAGCTACATGAACAATCAGGATTTAATAAAAAAGGTGCTAAAACAATAACTGTTGATGTAACAGAAAGTAAAAATGCTAAAGAAGCGGCTGAAAAGATATTAAAAACTGCTAAAGAAAAAGGATTAATAAATCTATAAAATAATGGAGGCTAGAAAATGGATACATATATAAATGAAAAATTACAAAAATTTAATACAGAAATTTCTAAAAAAAGAGTTGCTATAATAGGACTTGGAACAAGTAATATACCACTAATAAAATATTTTCATGACTTAGGAAGCTCTATATCAGTATTTGATAATAGAGAAGAAGACAAAATAGATTCAGATGTAATAAATGAATTACAAGAATATCATATAAAAGCATATTTAGGCAAAGATAACCTAAAAAATCTAAAAGGATTTGACTATATATTTAGATCACCAAGCTGTTTACCAACAACACCAGAACTAGTAGAAGAAGCTAATAGAGGTGCTATTGTAACATCAGAAATAGAGCAAGTTCTAAAGCTTACACCAAGTACAATAATTGGTGTAACTGGAAGTGATGGAAAAACGACAACAACAACACTAATATATACAATATTAAAAGCACAAGGATATACATGTTTTTTAGGAGGAAATATTGGAACACCGCTATTTACACAAATAAAAGATATGAAACCAGAAGATTATGTTGTACTTGAATTAAGTAGTTTTCAATTAATGGGCATGAAAGTTAGTCCACAAATATCAGTAATAACAAATATATCTCCAAACCATTTAAATGTACATAAAGATTATCAAGAATATATTGATAGTAAAAAGGAAATCTATTTACATCAGAATGAAAAAGGAATATTAGTAATAAATAAAGATAATGATATAACAAAAGAATTTTATAAAGACGCTCCAGGAAAAGTTAGATATTTTAGTCATAAAGAATTGCTAGACAATGGTGTTATATTTGACGAAAGAGATTCAACTATAAAGCTTTGTGAAGATGGAGTAAGAAAACATCTAATAAAACAAAAAGATATGAAACTAAGAGGAGAGCATAATTGTGAAAATGCTTGTGCAGCAATAGCAGCCACATTAGGCTTAGTAAATGAAGACAAATGTGTATCAACAATAGAGAACTTTGGTGGAGTAGAACATAGAATAGAATTTGTAAAAGAAATAGATGGAGTAAAATGGTTTAATGATTCAATAGGAACTAGCCCAACAAGAACAATAGCAGGATTAAACTCATTTGAAGAAAAAATAGTATTAATTGCTGGTGGATATGATAAACATTTGGATTATGCACCAATAGCAAAGCCAATTGTAAAAAATGTATCAAAACTTATATTAATGGGAGCAACTGCTGATAAAATTGAAAAGGCTGTAAAAGATGAATTACTAAAGGAAGGAAAAACTTTGCCAATATACAGATGCTTAAATCTACAAGAAGTAGTAAACAAAGCAAAAGAAGTTGCAAGAGAAGGAGAAGTAGTATTATTCTCACCAGCCAGTGCAAGTTTTGACTTATTTAAAAATTTTGAAGACAGAGGAAATAAATTCAAAGAAGAAGTATATAAATTGTAACATAATTGTATCTTCTGGCATATTGTATGCCAGGAGGTATTTTTATGATTTATGAAGACTATATGAGAAATGTACTAGGAAATGATTATCAACAGGCACAAATGTCAAGCTGGAATTCAATAAATAATAGCTACATATATCCTCAAATGCAATTTGAAAATGATTCGAATATACGAAAATTATATCCAGACATATATATAGTAATATTACCAATGATAGATACAACATTAGAAAGGTATAATACGAATAACTTAGACAATGATACTTTAGAAAAAATGACATTAGACATTTATAATGCTTTAGAAGTAGAAGAACCATCAAAGACAAAAAGCTCAGAAAACAATTTATTAAAGGACAATCAAAATTCAGGACTAAATGCACATAAATTATATACATCTAATTCAAACAATGCACAAAATTTGAATAATAAAAACAATATGCAGCCACAATATCAAAGTAAACAAGTATCAAGCAATATAACGCAAGCTAATACAATAAATAAAAAAGAAGAAAAAGCAGTAGAAGTAGCAGCTCCATGTCCAGGATGCTCTAACCCATTATTAAGAGATTTAATAAAAATAATGATATTAAATAAACTATATGGAAATAGACCAATTCTACCACCACCAATGCCACCAATGTCACCTAATAGGCCAATGCCGCTTCCACCACCACCACAACCACGTCCACATATGTATGGACCAATGCCAAGAATAGGCGGGGTGCAAAATAGAAACAGTTATTTTGATATGCCATATCCAGAAGAAGCATAAAAAGGCCCATTGACAAAAATAAAATGTTTATATAAAATTAGCAAAAGAGACATAATATTTATAGGTTTATAGGTAACCTAATTAGTAAAAACCTAAATATATATAAGGAACAAAAGTAAAATGGATTCTGAAAAGAAATTAAAAACAAAAGAAGAAAAAGCTAATGAAAAAGAACAAATTTTAGCTAAAAGAAGAAAACACAACATGAAATTATATCCAATATATATAATGATGGGATTTGACCTATTATTCTTTTATGGAATAAGAGTAATGTTTTTCTCACAAGTAAAAGGATTCACAAATGCACAAATAATGCTATCATCATCACTATATGCAATATTTACAGTAGCATTACAGCTACCAGCAACATTGATAGTAACTAAAGTAGGAAAAAAATATGGAGCAATACTAGGAAACATATTCAACTGTTTATGCATGATATCCATGTTTTTCATAAATAACTTTATAGGATTAACAATAGCCCAATTTATAAGTGCTGTAGGATTAGCTTTAAAAAATGTATCAGATGCAAATATCCTATCATCATCAATTCCAGAAGGCGAGAATGCAAGTGATACATTTACTAAAATAGACAAA
The DNA here is from genome assembly GCA_000433915.1 of Clostridium sp. CAG:793. Lineage (GTDB taxonomy): Bacteria > Bacillota > Clostridia > TANB77 > CAG-508 > CAG-793. The sequence goes on along the minus strand of HF993646.1, from coordinate 183,779 downwards.
GTAGCATATTCAAGATATTGTTTTATGTCAGCAGCAACAACAGTATTTGCAGGATATATATATGATGTAAATCCATATATTCCAATATGCTTATGTTTAGTAAGTTGCCTAATTGCAACATTTATAGCATTTAATTTTTCAGATATTGAAGAGCCTAAGAAAAACAAAATAATATTAAAAGATTATTTAAAAGAATTTAAACAAGCAATGAAATTCACAGTAAATTCAAAAAGATTGCGTGCATTATTATTAACAACAGGAGTTGCCTGGGGAATAATAACACTAATAGATGTATATCAATTAGCATTGTTACAAGACATAGGAACATCATCATTCATAATAGGAATAGTATTTGCAATGTATGAAATATCAAGAGCAATATTCTCAAGATTAGCACCAAAATTTAATCAAGCATTTGGTAACAAATCATTAACAAATATACTACTAATATTCTCATTTGGAATGATTATGTGTGGAATCATGGCAATACTAAATATAAGCTTCCCAATCAAACTAACTGTAATAGTAATATGCATATTAACTATGGGAGGAATAAATGCAATAGAGCAAATACTAGCAAAAAAATACATGAACAATTTTGCAAATCATAAAGTCATATCATCAATATATGCAGCAAAATCAATGTCAGACAATTTATGGAGAACATTCATTACAGGAATAGGATCATTAATATTAACAATATGCAATGTTGACATTGCAATAATTGCAGCAGGAGTTATATTAATAATTGTAACATTTATCTTAGCTTTATACATGAGTACACGACTAGGATTAGAGCCTGATGAATATACACAAAAAGATATATATATTCGAAAATAAAAACGTATAAAAACCAAAATCCAGCATATAATAATAACAGCTAATGCGAAGGAGAACAAAATGGTTACAGATATGAATTATTGGAGCAAAGTAGCGAAGCGAATTTTCAGTCTTATACTTACGCTATTACTCTTATTTATAATCTTAAAATTATCTGTCTTTTATCTACCATTTTTAATAGCCTTTGTATTAGCTCTTTTTTTCGAACCAATAATAAAATTTTTTATGAAAAAATGCAAATGGACAAGACGAGCAAGTTCAATTATAGTCATAACTATATCTATAATAATTATCTTTTCAATTATAGCTTGGGGAACAATAACACTATTTAATGAAGCTAGTAATTTATTGTCAAATTCAAATGAATATTATCAAAAAATACAAGAATTAATAAATCAATTTACCCAGAACCAAACATTAACGCAAAAGCTACCATCAGAGATATTATCAAGTATGCAAAATGCACAAAAACAATTGTTCGAATCAATAAATAATGGGATAACGAATATACTAGTTGGAATAAAAGATTGGATATTAAAGATTCCTAATCTTGTAATGTCAATAGTATTTGGCTTTATTGCATTATACTTTATGTGTACAGACAAGATCTATATGATAGATCAACTAGAGCATCATCTTCCAGATATATGGACAAAGAAAATATCAAAGCATTTACATGCAATAATTCAAAAACTTGGACATTATTTAAAAGCAGAAGCAACACTAATTTTTATATCATTTATAATATCATTAATTGGATTTACAATATTTAATATGTTAGGATTAAATGTAGGATTTCCACTATTAGTAAGCATAGGAATATCATTTGTAGATGCATTGCCGATATTAGGATCAGGAGCAGCAATGGCCCCATGGGCAATAATAGAAGCTCTAAATGGAAATATAAAACTTGGAATAGCAATAATTATATTATGGGCTATAATGGGAGCAGTACGCAATTTCTTAGAACCAAAGCTAGTAAGCAAACACATTGGGATTCATCCAGTATTTACTCTAATATCTATGTTCACAGGATATAAAATAATTGGAGTAACTGGTATGATTTTAGGTCCAATATTTTTAATTGTACTAAAAGAAATATACACACCAATGATCGATAAAGGAGTACTAAGAAGCATATTTGATAGAGATGATTAATCCATACCTGGTGGATATACATATTCATCATCAGGCCTATCACATTTACGAACATCAGTTACTTTAACAACTGGGATATCACCATGATAAAATCCTTTAGTAATAACTCCATGAATACTAACCCAATCATTATCTTTAAAGTTTGCTGCATTATTACATTCAGAAAGGATTCCGACAACAACAGCATTATTAGATGAATCTAATATCATAGTTCTAGCAAGTACAAATTGACTATCATTAAAATCATTCATTCTATAAACATATCCAGATAATTCAACATTATATCCAACATAAGAATCAATGTTTTCATGACAGTCTTTTAAAAATTCAGTAAAATTATCATTTGATATACTGATAGAAGCTAGGCTATCATTTTTTACAGAAACAGAAGCCTGATAAATAGTACATGCTGATGCAATTATAAGAGAAACTGCAATAAGAGTCAGTACAACGATTATGAACTTTGAAAATTTTCTTTTATCAAATTTAAAATTATAGATAAACATACAAGCAATCTCCATTTCACTATAACATTAATAAAATGTATTAATACAGCTCGTACAATATCACAAAATGGTAGAAAAAAGAAAACAAAGCACTTGAAATTAACATAATTATGTAGTATAATTAAGAGTACACAGTTAAATAAAAATATAAGGAGACTATATGAATTTCGAAGAGAAAAAAGATATATTAAGAATATTTAAAGAGTATCCAGAATTAATTGCTGCATATACACCTACATCTATAATGGCAAGTCTATTATTAAAGGATGGAAAAGATCCTGAGGATTTATTTTATAAAGGAAAATCTACATCAGAATTTATTGGATATAATTTTCAAGATATAGATATAAGAAAATTCTTGCTTTATGGATTATATGAGATAAAGAAACAAGAAGCAGGTATTCCAAATGAATATTCAAGAAAATTAGTTCAAATGCTAACTGAAAAATGCAAAAGATACATAAAAGAAAATGATGATATAACAATATATATAGGAAGCGTTGATAATGGAAAAAATGAATATATCATTGAAGCAGTTTCGTCAAAGGTTTATGTATATGGCAAAAAAATGCCTCAAAGAGAATACAAATTACTTGATAACCTAAATACACTAGTAAGTGCATTAAGTATAAGCGATTATGACCAAATATTTAAAGATGAACAATTAGCTCAAACAGCTATATCATCTTTAACATATAATGGACTAGCTGATTTAGGATATAATAGAGGTCAGATAGAAAAAATAGCAAATACAGGCGAAGGATTTGAAATTGACAAGATAAATATTGCGAGAAATGCACTAAAATTAATAACGACACCAGGAATATCTAACAAAGTAAATGAAACATACTTATATGCTATATGTGCTGTACGTATATATAATACTTTAGTGTATGCAACTGATAATAACATCATGGAGCTTGGAATTGACGGGTTAATAGAAGTAAATGACTTATTACATAAATTAATTAATTGTGTGACAGCATCAAAAACAAATTTTAAAATAAGCTATGATGATGAACAAAAAGAGTCAATTTCGGAAGATTTTAAGAAAAGAGTAGAAGATACATTAGACAAATTAGGACAGAACTTTATAAATAAAAATCCTATTCAAATATACAATCCAGAGCTTATAAGGTTATTAAAAAGAGAAAATGCAATAAAACTAACAGAACAAATAGATGAAGATGCAAAATGTGCATATATGTTTAGTGTATATCAGGCTGGCAAAATTACATTTGATGAATTTAAAACATTCGTTCAGTCAAAAGGAGAAGACCTAGATAGATATAGAGAATATGCTTTATGGTTTAAGCTAAACAATAAATACATCGTGCTAGAGAAAATAATTAATAAACATGGATTAGAACCTAGTCAATTAAGAAGTGAAGATAGCATAGATGATGAAGAGTACAAACCAAATGATGAAGGCTTTATTGATATTTATGAAAGACTAAGAGATCCTAAGATACTATTTTCAAAGACTTTAAATCAAGAAGAAATCTGGCAAATACTTAATGAATCAATGGCTGACTATTATGTTTTAAAAGCTTTAAATGAAATTACTCAAAATAGTGAATTTAGTGAAATAGCAAGAAGTGATATAGAAGTACTTAAAAAGAAAAACTTAATTTCACAAGATACGATGCAAAGAGTAATATATAGATATACAAAATCAATAGACCTATTAGAAGATCTATTTGGCATAGAAAAGATACAATCAATATATAGAACAAAAGATTTAGCAAATTCATTTTATGTGACTTACGTACTTGAAAATAAACCTAGTCTTTCAGAAGAAGAAAAAGAACACTTAAATATGTCAACACAAATGTATATTGCTCAAAAAACATTATTTGATAGATATGGTTTCGTAAATAATTTAAGCAAAACCGATGAATTATTAGATGAGTTTGATAATTTAGTATTTGACGATCGTATATTAGGAGCAATACATAAAAATGGATTAATAACAATAAAAACATTATATGAGTTAAATAGTAAACTTGCAGCAGATTTATTACTTTCTGGAGAACTACAAGATTCAGAAGCAAAATACGTAATAGATAACTCAGATGTAGAACTAAGTGCAGGAGACATTATAAGATTCGAAGAAAATGGAGTTATTAATAAAAAGAAAATACTAGATTTATACATGAAAGGAAGATGTACGTTAGATGCATTAAAAGCATTTGCAGAAGGAAATGAATTAGCATCAGTATTTGATGATAAAACTCTTGTAGCTAAGATAAAGCAAATAGCACTTGTTACTAACGGAAAATATAGAGATGATTATGCTAGATATGTTGATGCATATACAGCTTTCGTGGGAATGCCAAGTGAAGAAACTCAAATGAGAGAATACAAACAAATTGGTGGAAAAAATGCACGAGTATCTGATTTGCTAGATATGTATTCAAGAAGACTTATTAATATAGATGTATTAGATAGTGATAAAGACAATGCTCTTATTGCTCAAATGATAAAAGCAGGAGTGTTAAGTTCCGAAGATGAAGAAAAATTATTTAGAGATGATTCAATGACAGGAAAGAAGTATCTAAGACTAGCATCAATAATAGATAATTATGGACTAAATGAAGATCAGAAAATTAACCTATTAGCAGGTGTATATAAAGAAAGTGATCCTATATCAGTACAAAGAGTAAAATTCTTATCACAATATCTTGAATATGCAGTAGAAGAAAGAGAAAGCAATAGAGGAAATAGAACATCTTATAAAAGATATAGCACAAATGGTACTCATAAAGAAGCGGAAAGAGAAAAAAGTTCTGAGCAAGAAGTATTTACATTTGGCCGTAAATTTAAAGCATTTAGATATATAGATCCAAATCATGAACACATGAAAGCATCAGGCTCATATATAGTATATTTTAAAAATTATAATGCAGTTGTAGTTGAAGAGTTATATCGTTCATCAGCAAGTGGAAATAATTTAGACACAAAATATGCAACATATATTATTACAGATGAGGCATTTAAAAGTACCAATATAAAAGGAAATAACATTTACGAAAAAGTACAAAATTATTGCCTAAGTATAAACAGAAATGGAACATTAAGTGTAGATTGGCCTGGAATAACACAACTATATAGAGAACATACACCAGGCGTTACAAAATGCTTACATACTACTGAAGATAGATGGAAAGAAAAATTAAAAACAAAGCTTGAATTAATAACTAAGAAACCTAAAAAGACAAAAACACCAACAATTGATATTGAAGATAAAAAAGATAAAAAACAAGAAAGCGATGATATTGACATTGATGACTAATATTTAGAGAGGAGGAAAGAAGTGAATCTTAATGATATAATACAATCATTTAAAAATAATGAGAGAAATCTATATATGGCAAATAAAATAGATGAGTGTGAATTTAAATTTAATTTTAACAAAGCTATAGAAATATTAGAACAGTTTAAAAGTTTTCACGCATCTTTTATAAGCAAGAAAGCTATAGCTGTTACAAATGGCAATCCATATATCACAATAATATTATGTATGCAAGCAATATCTCAGGATGTGAAATTAAATATAAACATACAAAATACAATGCCATGCCTAAATGAAACTATAGTAAAAATATTTAACTTGCATTTCCAGGACGAAGGTCCGAAGTTAACTGAATACATGTCGCCAAGAGATTTTATTCATGCAGAAGCGGATGATATAGTTGTAATAGATGATAGAAGCAAATATTATTTCTTAAGAGATGAATTAAAAATAAAAGTTAGATATGCATCATTATTAAACATTGATTTATATACAGATTCAGATGAACTATCTTCTCTAACAGAAACAATATATGATTATTGTAATCAAAAATTTATAGGAGTAAATATTCATAAAAACGAATCAATAGACGATTTTGTGAATGAAGCCAATAAATACGATAGCGGAAATATTGCTTTAATATTAACTAAAAATCAATTAAACACAATTGACATATCAGATAAATTAGAAAATAAAAAAGTATATTTTAATTGCAATCCTTTTTCAAATATTGAATCAGAAGTGGCATTAAAAAATATTTTAAAATAGGTAAAATGAAGGGAGATTATTTCCTTCATTTTTTATATTTAAATGAATAATGAAAATTTTCCGCCAAAATCTTGCCAAATACGAAATAAAGTGATATATTACATATGTAATTTTGCAAACTAAAAAAAGAGAAATATTATAATCCAAATGATGGAAACAAATATTTAATACACAGAAAAGAGGAAATTAAATGAAACTATTTAAATCTTATAGCGAAAAAGAAGTTAAAAGAGTTAGACCAATTGTAGAGAAAATCAACTCTTTAGAACCTGAAATTGAGAAATTAACAGATGAAGAATTAAAAGCTAAAACACCTTATTTCAAAGAACAACTTGAAAAAGGCAAATCATTAGATGACATACTTCCAGAAGCATTCGCAGTTGTAAGAGAAGCTTCAAAAAGAGTATTAGGAATGAGACATTTTGATGTTCAATTAATTGGTGGTATTATATTACACCAAGGAAGAATAGCAGAAATGAAAACTGGTGAAGGTAAAACTTTAGTTGCAACTCTACCAGCATATCTAAATGCTTTAACTGAAAAAGGAGTTCATGTAATTACAGTAAATGATTACTTAGCAAAAAGAGATAGTGAATGGATGGGAAAATTATATAATTTCTTAGGACTATCTGTTGGATTAGTAATCAGTGGAATGAAACCTAATGAAAAGAAAGAAGCTTATGCTTGTGATATAACATATGGAACAAACAATGAATTTGGATTTGACTACTTAAGAGATAACATGGTAGTTTATGAAAACCAACTTGTTCAAAGAGATTTACATTATGCTATAGTAGATGAAATTGATAGTATTTTAATAGATGAAGCTAGAACGCCACTTATTATATCTGGTAGAGCTAATCAAGCATCAGATATTTATAAGAAAGCTGATAGATTTGTTAGCAAACTAGAGTCAAAAACAATAATTGAAGAAGATGTAAAAGACGAAGCTCAAGAAGAAGATAACGAAAAATATGATTACATTGTAGACTTAAAAGCAAAGGCTGCAACACTTACTCAAAAAGGTATTGAAAAAGCAGAAGAAGAATTTGGACTTGAGAATTTCAACGATATTGAAAACTCTGAATTAGTTCATGCTGTAAACCAAGCTTTACGTGCTCATGGAATAATGAAAAAAGATGTTGACTACATTGTAAAAAACGGTGAAGTATTAATAGTAGATGAATTTACTGGACGTATAATGTATGGAAGAAGATACAACAACGGATTACATCAAGCAATCGAAGCTAAAGAGCATGTTAAAGTTGCTGATGAATCAAAGACATTAGCTAACATCACATTCCAGAACTACTTTAGAATGTATGAAAAACTTTCTGGTATGACTGGTACAGCAATGACTGAAGAAGAGGAATTTGAAGAAATCTACAAATTAGATGTAATAGAAATTCCAACAAACAAACCAATGATCAGAAAAGATCATCCAGATGTTATATACAAAACTGAAAATGGAAAATTCAGAGCTGTAATAAAAGACATAAAAGAAAGTTATAGCAAAGGTCAACCAGTATTAGTTGGTACAGTTTCAATAGACAAATCAGAAAAATTAAGCCAAATGCTTGATAAAGAAAAAATTCCACACCAAGTATTAAATGCTAAATTCCATGAAAAAGAAGCTGAGATCATAGCACAAGCTGGAAAATATAAAGCTGTAACAATTGCAACTAACATGGCAGGACGTGGTACTGATATCATGCTAGGTGGAAATAGCGAATATCTTGCAAAACAAGAAATGCGCAATAAATACACTTATGAAGAAATCGAAGAAGCAACAGCATATAATGAGACAGACGATGAAAAAATAATTGCAAGAAGAAAAGAATTCAGAGATCTTGTAAAGAAATACGACAAGGGAATTGAAGACGAAAAGAAAAAGGTAATTGATGCTGGTGGATTAAAAATAATTGGTACAGAAAGACACGAATCAAGACGTATCGACAACCAGTTAAGAGGACGTGCTGGACGTCAAGGAGACCCAGGAGAATCAAGATTCTATATATCATTAGAAGACGATTTGATGAAGATTTTTGGTGGTGGAGCAATAACAAGAGCTTACAACACACTAGGAGTAGATGAAGATACACCTATATCAGTAAAGATTTTATCAAGAGCAGTTGAATCAGCTCAAAAGAAAGTTGAGGGAAGAAACTTTAGCATAAGAAAGAACGTACTTCAATATGATGATGTTATGAACAGACAAAGAGAGACTATATATGCTCAAAGAAGAGAAGTATTAAAAGGCGAAAATCTAAAGGATGACATAATGTCAATGATAAAATCAGTTGCTGAAATTATTGTTCCAACATACGTAAATGAACATACAAAAGACGAAGAAGGACTAATGCAAGAAGTAGAGAATATCTATGGAATCGAAAAATTGGACAGTCTTGATAATGCAAAATCAACAGCAAATGATATATTAAAAGAAATCCAAGAGAAAGCAACAGCAATTTATGAAGACAAATGCGAACAATTTGGCGATACATTAAGAGAACTTGAAAGAGTTGTAATGCTTAAAGTAGTTGATCAAAAATGGATGGAACACATAGACAACATGGACGAATTAAAACGTGGAGTTGGACTTCGTGCATATGGTCAAAAAGATCCAATTGTTGTATACAGAGAAGAAGGTTCAAACATGTTTGATGAAATGATAGTTGATATCAAATTTGATGTTGCAAAACTTCTAATGCACGCAACAAAGAGAGATGAAGGACAATCAAGAAAAGAGACAGCTAAAATAACTGATGCTAAATTGCAAGAAAAAGCAGCAATAGAACTTGTAGACGGAAAATTATCTCCAAAAGAAGGCGGAGTTAACAAAACAATAGTTAACGAAGAACCAAAGGTTGGAAGAAACGATCCATGTCCATGTGGAAGTGGTAAAAAGTACAAAAACTGTTGTGGTAAATAACCTCGCAAACCCTTATAAAATAAGGAATTGTTAAAAATAGAAAAAATGATAAATTTGTCCACAGATGACAATTTGTCCACGATTTGTCCACATAGCATAAATAATGTGGACAGAATCGAGGAAACCCCATAAAAATCAATAAAAAATCTACGTGGACAATTATTGTGGACATAGTTATATAAAATGTCAGCATTCGAAATGCTGGCATTTTTCCGTTTCATTAAGTTTTATAATGAAGGAGAGATAACTATGGTAAGCGTAAGAAAACGTGGAAAGGTATATGAATACCGATTTGAAATTGCAACAGTTGAGGGAACAAGAAAATGGATAACAAAGTCAGGGTATCCAACAAAAGCAGAGGCTTTTAAAGAAGGCGCAAAAGCCTATAATGATTTTTATTATGGAGGTAAGAAAGTTCAACTAAAAGAAAATATGTCGTATGCAGATTTTTTAGACTATTGGATAGATACTTATGCTAATTTCAATCTAAAATATTCGACTACGATATCTTATCTTAATATTATAAAAAATCATGTTAAACCAAAAATTGGATTCTATACATTAAGCCAATTAGATACAAGATTATTACAGGAGTTTATTAACAACATATATGTTGAATATGCTTTTTCAAAAAAATTTATGCATAGTATATTAAAAGTAATTAAAGGTTCACTCAAATATGCATGTTATACTTTGAACTATATCAATTCAAATCCTGCCGAACATGTGCATTTACCTAGAATAGATAAAATAAATAGTGATCCTGCACATATATATACAAAGGAAGAATTAGAAAGGATATTAAATAGATTTAAGAAAAATCATTTAATATATTATTCATTTCTTACAGCATATTATACAGGTATGAGAGTATCTGAAGTATATGGATTAACTTGGGATTGTGTAGATTTTGAGAATAAAACATTAACTATTAACAAAAATGTTATAAAAAGAAATCAATTTGGACTTCCAAAAAGAAAATGCATAACAAACGGACATTCTGTTGGAACATGGTATTATGGAGAATGTAAAAATCCACAAAGTAGAAGAACTATTGCAATAGGAGATACTCTTGTCAATGCTCGGAAAACCCAAAACATCAGTATGCATCTACATTTCAATTGACTTTAGTTGTAATTTGTGGTATAATTTTTTCAGTTTGCAACAAACAATTTTTTGAAAGGATGGTAACATAATGACAGAACGGCAACTCGAAATATTAAAGGGAGATTATGTTTTCATGTCAGGAGTAGTACGTGCGAAAACAGTTAATAAGCTTTCTATCGCAATCAAACTCGGCGTAAGTTGGCCTACTGTGAATAAAAAGGTAGGCTCTTTGCTTAACGAAGGAATAATAATTAACGGAGGAGATTCTTATAAGATCAATCCTGATATTTCGGACACATCATTATTTATTGGCATTTATTCTGATGGAATTAACATTAACTGCATTGCACTGAATCTAGCCCAAGAAACTGTTGAATTAAGTGAAGTGCTCTCTAAGGAAAACTATGATAGTTTTATTGCAATCATTAATAACACTAACCTTAGTCTTTTGTCTAGAATTACATTTTTAGTTCATCTCTTCTCTCAAGAGGACAAAATCTTAAATGTCGGCATTTCTATTCAGGGGACAATAACTCTCTCAGGTGATGTCACTATCTCCAATTCACATTTATCATTGAACAGTTCTTCGTTTCTAGACAAATGTACACTTTTCGAGGCAGTACGAGCTAATTACTACATATTGAAATCAGATCACTTTCTAGATGACATGTGGTATCTGTATGTTGGCAATGAAGCCATTTATCTGTTATCAAATGACACAATTAGTCCCGCCAAGGGATTAATTACTCTTGACACATGTGAAAAAAAGGCTATCAGTACTCTCTTTGAGCATAGCACAGATTCAATTAGTGCACAATTAGTCCCGCCAAGGGATTAATTACTCTTGACACATGTGAGAAAGAGGCTATCAGTACTCTCTTTGAGCATAACACAGATTCAATTAGCCTCTTTGAGGCGAAAGACATCGTATTGCGAAAAATTATTCCTTTTATGCATTTTGTACATCCCTCCGTTTTAATCGTCGGAGGAGCACTAGCTAGTGAAGATGTTTCCAGTTTTGTCTATTCTGACTTTAAAGCTTTAAACATCAGCGAGGTAAAATTCGATGACAGCAACTTTGCAAAGTCTATCGCATGCTTTGCGATGAGCAAGTTCTTCGAAGGTCGGGAGTGATATCATTCTCAATAAAAGAGTTGTATTTTCTGAATAGATGGTACGACTCTTTTATTAATGGTATGATATAATAATTTTTATGTCCTTATTAAAATAACTAGTAGTATCGAAGCATGTATTTCCACCAATGGAAATAGTTTCTACCTTTCCATTGTTCCAGAACATAATTCCCGAATCATTTAACTCAATTAATTCAATATTAGTAAACCCCGCTGCTTTTAAGTGTGCTTCTACACTTTTATAATCTTTTCCTATTAATTCAATATAACTCCCTGCACTTATTTTTCCTTTTTTTCTGCCACTATTTTGTTTATCTGAAGACCTCCTATAATAATATCCTTATAAAAAGGGTTGTTTGTAATTATAGCATAGATACTATGTAAAAACAAGAAAGAAAATTAAGTAGAATAAATTATATAAAAAGAAAGGTATAAGCTTTCTTTTTTGGATATTCTATGATAAAATGACCAAAATGCAACAAATAATATAGAAGATTATATATTGCAAAAATTTAAAAGTGCCAGATTTGAAAAAATATTAGAAATGGGAAAGGGGATTATCTTTTACATCAAGACAACAAAAGAAATGTAGATGAAATATATATAGATTTGGAGAAAAGTTTTATGAAAGTATATCTAATAAGACATGGAGAAGTAAATCATAATTTATATGGACTATATAATAGAGAAGATGAAGATTTAAATGAAACAGGAATGAAACAAGCTAAAAAATTAAGAGAAAAAATAAAGAATATTGAATATGATACTATTATATCTTCTCCATTATTAAGAGCAAAACATACTGCGAATATTATTAATATTGAGAATAAAGACATAGTAATAGATTATAGACTTAAAGAACGAGATCCGGGTAGTTTAAATGGACATCCTATTGAAGTAACAAATCGAGAAGAATATTGGAATTACTATACAACTATTCAATATGGTACAAGTGAAAATATTAAAGTGTTTTTTAATAGAGTTTATAGCTTTTTAGATGAACTAAAAACAAAAGACTACAGAAATGTGCTCATAGTAGCTCATAGTGGAGTATCAAAAGCGTTTAGCTGTTATTTTAATGGGATAGCTGATGGCAAATTTTTAAATAGAGGATTAAAAAATTGTCAGATAAAGGAGTATGAATTATGAAATTAACAAGCGAAGAAACAGGAATTTTACTAGAAATAGAAAGAATTGTGTATAGATATGAACGAACAAAATTTAATAAAATTTAATAAATTATTTCCGTGGTTTGCAGGGTTATCTGGAGATTTATTATTTTGGGCTGCAATAGATACTTTGTTTTTAACTGTTGTTAAAAATTTTAATGCTTCACAAATTGTATCACTAACGTCCATTTCTCTAATAACTTGCATACTACTTCAGATACCTTTACTTAATATAATCAAGAAAATAGGAAATACAAAGTCTGTAAGATTAGGCTCATTATTACTTTTAATATCAAGTATTTTATTAACTTTAGGTACAGATTACATTATTGTAGTAATAGGAAAAATATTGTATGAAGTGGCATTTACATTTCAAAATATGATAAATGTTGTATTAAAAAATAATTTGGAATTACAAAATAGAGAAAATGAATATATAAAGTTTAGAACCAATGCTAACACAATATATGCAATAGCAACAATGATAATATCGTTTGTTGCGAGTTTTATGTTTAACATAAATAATTATTTACCAATGATAGGCTGCATAACGTTTTGCTTTGTTTGTTTTGTGTTATCTTTCAATATGATTGATTATTCAAATAATAATTGTATTAAAAGTAAAATTTATAAAGAAAATAAGGACAAGCTGAAAAAAATAAATTATTCAAAAATTGTTTTATCTATAATAATATCCTATGGACTTTTTTATCCAATCGTCAATTCAGGACAATCAAATGGAAAATTATTTATACAACAAGAATTGCTAAAAAATTTCAATGTTGAAAAAACTGCATTGATAATAGGTGGAATGTTGTGCATATCAAGAATAGTGAGAGTGATTTCAAATATTTCATTTAATAAAATACATAAAAAATACAAAGACAAAGTAGGATTTTTATTACCATTCTTATTATCGTTATCTCTTTGCTTAATGGTAGGAGGATATTTAATCACATACTCAATTATTTTGAAAATATTAATTATGAGTTTGGGATATATTATAATTTTATTTATAAGAGATCCTTTTAAGGTATATATGCAAGATTTAGCCTTAAAAAAAGCAGAAAAAGAACAACAACAATCATTACTTACTACATTAGATTTATTAAGAAAAATTGTAAGAGCAATTATGAGTTTAAGTTTTACAGTAATTTTGGTTAATAATCCAATGATTGTAGTAATAATAATTTTAATAATTTTATCAGTTATTGAAATATTTATTAGTTTATATTTATATAGAATGATACAAGAAAGTTAGGAGATGAAGAATATGAAAAATATCTTAATAATGGGAATAGGTAGAGCAGGAAAAACTACATTAAGCGAGATGTTAAAAGATAAATACAATAGTTATAACTTAATACATAGTGATTCACTAAAATGGGCAATGATTAGAGCAGAAGACAAAGAAAAATATTACAGGACCAATGTTGATAAACAAAAAGAGTTTGAACACGGAGAATATTTTCAAAAAACATTATTAGAGTTTTTTAATTCTTCTATTTCAAAAGATAAAAATCATTATGGTTATATATTAGAAAGTGGGCAATTACATCCTAAAATAGTTAAAGAAATGATTGATTTTAAAAAAACTATTGTTGTATGTCTTGGACTTGGTAATTTAAATGTAGATGAAATGGTAGAACTTTGTATTGAACACGATATTGAAAAGGATTGGACATTTGGATTGTCAAGAGAATATCTAAAAAAACATGCTATTGATTGGTATTCTGCAAACGAAATGTTAAAAAAAGAATGCCCTGAATATAGGATTAAATATTATGATACATCAGAGAATAGAGAACAAGTTTTAAATGATATTATGTGTGAAATAGAAAAAGAAATTTAGTCATATAGAACAAAAAATGAAATTTTAAAAGGTAGAAAATTATGAAAAGACTATTAAGAATCAGTTTTAACTCCGCAATATTTTCTTTGATACCAATATTGTCATGGTTTATGTTAGGATTACTTGTAGACAAAAATTTAGTAAATGTATTTACACTTACATATCCACTACAATTTATATGGGCATTGATGAAAAGTATATTTGCAACGGGAGCAAATATAAGTAAAGAAAAAGATAAAAATGAAAATGCTGTATTATCAGGAATGACACTTGGAATAATAGTAGGATTTGTTGTATTTGGAATATTTGCTATCAATGTGAAAAAATATGTAGAATTTATGAATATGGATTATGATACATATAAAGAATTTGCTGTATATTCAATTTTGCAATTATATATACATTTGATATTTTCTTCTGTATTAGAAAAACTATACTTTGAAAATAAAGAAAAATTGGCTAATAAATATTGCATGAGATTCAATTTATTAAATTTTGTGATATTGATCTTATCCTCAATAATATTAAAAGATAAGATACAAATAGTAGTTACTACACTAATAGCAATATTAATATATACGGTTTATGTTATAATAAAACAGTATAAAAAGTTTAAGTTTCAAATTAATATTTTAAATTGCTGTAAGTATGAATCCGTTGAAATATGCAATAATATACTATTTTTTCTAATATTTCTATTTGGACTAAGTAATGCATTAAAATTTGGAGAAAAATATATGCTGGCATTAAATTTTGTGGCATTAATAACGGATACACAATGGGATTCATTTGAGGCTATAAAAACTGTTGCAAAAATAGATATAAGTAAAGAACAATTTTATTATAAAGATCATAAAGTAAATGCATATAAATTATTAGGCATTTTACTTACAACTGTTTTCATAATGCTTGTAGTTTCTTTTAGATATTATAATTTGGATTTAAAAATTACTGCTATTTATTTAAGCTTTGAATTGCTTAATTTTGTATTGTATCCAGTTTATAGTATAAAAACATGTTATTTGCAGTTAGAAAAGTTTGAAATAAAAGTAACATCTAACAAATTATTTGCTGGAATTTTAAGAATGATAATGTCACTATTAAAAACACCATATTGTACTGGGATAGGACAAGTGACATCATCAATATATCAATTTCTTACCATAAATATGATGTTTCATAGAAATTTTAGAATTGATAAAAATGGAATGATAATAAAAAATGAGAACGATTTATAAATGTAAAATACTATTTTTGAGATATGCTATAAATATAAAAAATGAAAGGACTACATATGTCAGAAAAAATAAATGTAAAAGAGTTAAAAAATTTATTTGCAAAAATAAAAAATAATAACAATACTGCATTTGAAGAACTTTATAGTAAATACAGTAAATTAATATATAAAATTGCGTATAGTATATTAAAAAATAAAAGCGACGCAGAAGATGTAATGCAACTTGTATTTGAAAAAATATATTCAATGGATAAAGAAAATCTTCCTACAAAAAATGAGACTAGTTGGATATATTCTGTTACTAAAAACGAAACATTAAATTATTTTAAAAGCAATAGGAATAATATTAATTTAGACGATATATATGAAATTGAAGACAATAATCAAGAAATAAGTAAAATAATCGATCAAGAAAATTATAACAGATTAATTAGTAAACTAAATGATAATGAAAAAGAAATTATTTCACTAAAAATAATTTCAAACTTTTCATTTGAAGAAATAGGCAAAATTTTAAATATGCCAACAGGAACAGTAAAATGGAGATATTATAAAGCAATAAATACATTAAAATTGCTATTAAGCAATCTGACTATGTTTATCATTTCATTTATATCAAGCATATATGCTTTAAAAAGCACAAAAAAAATTATATCTCCAATTCAAGAAGAAAATGTAATAGAGAATATTGTAATTGCTGCTGATGAAAATCAAAAACAGCAATATGAAAAAAGTGAGAATACACAACAAAATTCACAAGAAGAAATTAATACAACTATTATCGAAGAAACTAATGAAAATGAAGTAAATTACCCTGCAATAGGATTGATGGGAATTTCAACAGTATTTTTAATGCTAACGATAATTTTTTCAATTATTTTTGCAAAATACCAACTAAAACTTAAGAAAAATTTGTCTAAATAGTAGAAAGGTTAGGTGGCATATATGAAAAAAATAATAATTATACTAGTAATTATACTGATAGGAATCGTCGTAACAATGTATTTAATTGACTTCAACAAAATGAAAAATGGAGAAGAAGTAATATTCGGAACTTGGGGTAAAAAATATTCAGCAATAGTAAAAACAAATCAAAATGATAATGCAACTGAAGAAAATTATCAAAAATATTCTAAAACAGTTGGAGATACTACAATAGAACTGGATATTATGAATGGCTGGAATTATAAAGAGATTCAAGCAGCAGAAAATGATGACTATATATATGCTTTAAAGTTATTCAAAAGTAATGAAGAACAATGTGCGATATTATATTTTTATAAAGAGAATTTCGGCGTTTGCGGAAGTGAAAGAACATCCAAAAATATAACATTGAACAACGGAAAACAAGCAGTTGTAGGATATTATGGAAATAGTGATGAATGGATAGATATTTCATTCGCAGAGATGAATCATAATATAGCAATAATTAATCGAAATCTACAGAAAAATGATAATGACGAGATAATTAAAATTATAAAGACTATAAATATAGAATGAGAAGTTGGCTCCAATAAAAAATGGAGCTGATTTTTTTACGAATGAATTAATAGCTAAATAATCTTGAAAGAAGTTAAGCATTTATGATAATATATTAATAACAAAAAGATTATAAGAGGTAAAAATGAAAGACAAAATAAAAGAATTTATTACAAAAAATTTAAAATGGATCATATTATTTATTTGCTTAATTGGATTTTTAGCTCTAGCAGAAGATGTATTTCACAAAGAAATAATGAATGGTGATATAATAGGATATGAGATAATATCCAAATTTTTAATATCAGATTTTGTAACACCAATAGCAAAGTTTATCACCAACTTTGGAGGAGCAATATTTTTAATAGTACTAACAATAGTATTGTTTGTAGTGATAAAAAATAAGAAAATAGGAGTATCAATATTTTCAAACTTAGTTATAGTAACAATACTAAATCAATTATTAAAAGGAATATTACAAAGACCAAGACCAACAGAATATAGAATAATTGAAGAAACAGGATATAGTTTTCCATCAGGACATTCCATGATAAGCATGGCTTTTTACGGATATTTAATATATTTGATTTATAAATATGTAAAAAATAAATATATCAAATGGATTTCTATTGTAGTTTTAAGTCTATTAATATGTACAATTGGAATAAGTAGAATTTATTTAGGAGTACATTACACAAGTGATGTTTTAGGTGGATTTCTTATTTCAATATCATATCTAGTTATATTCATAAGCGCGGTTAATAAATTCATAATAGAAAAATAAATATATAGAGCAAATAAAAGGAGAGCTATAATGTTAGAAAACATAGAAGTTTTATGCCATAGTAGTATAAGAATTAATAAAGAAAAAGTAATCTACATAGATCCATTTAAAATAAACAAAAACTATAATGATGCGGATATTATTTTTATAACACATGATCATTACGACCATTATTCAGAAGAAGATATAGACAAAGTTATAAAAGAAGACACAACTATTGTAATATCTAAAGATTTATTAAAAAAATTATTAAAAAAAGGAATAAATAAAAATGCAATAATTGTAGCAGAACCAAATAAAGAATATGAAACGCAAGGAATTAATTTTAATACTATACCTGCATACAATATAAATAAAAAATTCCACCCAAAGGAAAATAACTGGTTAGGGTATATTATTACAATAAATAATGTTAAATATTATGTTGCAGGAGATACAGATATAACTGATGAAAATAGAAAAGTAAAATGTGATGTAGCTTTTGTTCC
This sequence comes from Clostridium sp. CAG:793, assembly GCA_000433915.1. Taxonomy (GTDB): domain Bacteria; phylum Bacillota; class Clostridia; order TANB77; family CAG-508; genus CAG-793. The sequence goes on along the minus strand of HF993646.1, from coordinate 165,031 downwards.
GGTTGGTGGAACATACACAATGGACTTTAAAGAAGCTGCACAACTAATAAATGAAATAAAGCCTAAAATAGCAGTTCCAATACATTATGGAAGTATAGTTGGAACAGAGCAAGATGCTAGAAATTTTATAAATCTTTTAAATTCAGAAATAAAAGGTGTAATTTTAATAAAATAATGTATTTATACTAGTGGGTCAAATTTAAACAATAATATAAATTTTATGATACAATGTACAAAAATTTATAAAAGGAGACTCATATGAATAATAAATCAAAGGTATTAAAAAGAATATTAATTGTCATATTGGCTATAATCATAATTAGCATAATAATAACAGTTTGTGTTGGAAATTATTTTGTTAATTATGCAATTTTAAGAACCGGAAACGGTGGAGATAGAGAAGTAAAAAACAAAGATTCAATAGAAGTTGCCAATATAGACAATGAAGCAGAAAAAATAATTAATAATAATCGCACAGAAGAAAAACAACTTGCAGAACAATGGATAGAAACTATAAATAGCGAAAAAGTTGAAGTTACTGCAAAAGATGGAATTATTTTAAAAGGAACAGAGTACATAAAAGATGAGAAATCAAATGACTGGGCAATTATTTTACATGGCTATCGTTCAAGCCCAGACTCAGTAATATCTATAGGAAGACATTTTTCAGAAGAAGGTTATAATGTGCTAATTCCATATATGAGAGCAACAGGAGAAAGCGAAGGCGAATACATTGGAATGGGATGGCTAGATAAAGATGATTTGCAATGCTGGATAAATAAAATTATAGAGCAAAATAATAATGCCAATATCGTATTACATGGATCATCAATGGGAGCTGCAACAGTATTAATGGCATCAGGAGATGATTTACCAAGTAACGTAAAAGCAATAATTGAAGATAGTGGATATACATCAGTATGGGATATATTTGCATCAGAAGCGAAGGTTAGATTTGGATTACCAGAGTTTCCAGTATTAAATATGTTTGAAATAGTTGCAAATTTTAGAGCAAAATATGATATAAAAAAAGCATCTGCACTTGAACAAGTGAAAAAAGCAAACATTCCAATATTGTTTATACATGGAGATAGCGACGATTTTGTTCCTGAATATATGTGTGAACAATTATATAATGCGGCTAATTGTAAGAAAGAAAAACTAATTATACAAGGCGCAGGACATACTGAATCAAGATATAAAGAGCCTGAAACATATTATAATAAAATATTTGAATTTTTAAAATAAAGGACAGTAAATTTTATGAAAATAGTAACTTTATGTGGGAGTTTAAGATTTAAAAAAGAAATGATGGAAGTAGCAGAAAACTTGGCTTTATTAGGAGATTGTGTTCTTACACCAGTCTACCCAACATCTGAGAATAGTGTAAGGACTAAAGAGCAATTAATAAAACTAAGGGAAGCTCATTTTAAAAAGATAGAATTATCAGATGCTATTTTTGTAGTAAATGTAAATAACTATATAGGAGAAAGTACAAAACTGGAAATTGAATATGCTAAAAAACTTGGAAAAGAAATTTTGTACTATACTAATGTTTAATTTCGAAACATTAAAACCAATAATTACAAACATGGTAATAATGATAGGATTTGCAATAATATTTATAGTTCTTACAAATATAGCTCAAAAAAGAAAAATAGGATAAAAGTAGCACTTAAAATGCTACTTTTTCTATTAGAAGTTTTTTATTATAAAGTCTTGTATTCATTACAAATTTGTAATAAAATGTAATCGATTAGAACAGAAAAGAAAGGATATAAACTATGAACGAAACATTTGAAAAATATGAATCAAATATAAGAAGTTATTGCAGAAAATGGCCTGTTGAATTTGTATCTGCTAAAGGCTCTATTTATAAAGATACAGAAGGCAATGAATATATAGATTTTTTTGATGGAGCAGGAGCATTAAATTATGGACACAATCCTGATTATATCAAAGAAAAATTAATAAAATATTTAGAAAGCGATGGAATTGTACATGCACTTGATATGTATACAGTTCCAAAAGAAAATTTTATAAATTATTTTGAAGAGAAAATATTAAAGCCAAGAAAACTAGACTATAAAATTGCATTTCCTGGTCCAACAGGAACAAATTCTATAGAGCTTGCATTAAAATTGGCACGTAAAGTAAAGCAAAGGCCATATATATGGGCATTTACAGGAGCATTCCATGGAATGACATTAGGAGCTTTAGCTTTAACAACAGAATCAGCTGCTCGTAAAGCTGCAGGAGTTCCACTTAATTACACAGTACACATTCCAGCACCATATTCAATGGGTGGAAATTTTGACTCTATTGCATACATGGAACAATTATTAAGTGATGATCATTCTGGATATGAAAAACCAGCAGCAATAATAATAGAAACTGTTCAGCAAGAAGGTGGAATACACGTATTTAGCAAAGAATTTTTAAAAGATTTACGAGCTTTATGCGATAAATATGATATCCTACTTATTTGTGATGAAGTACAAATAGGATGCTCAAGAAGTGGTACTTTCTTCTCATTTGAAAGAGCTGACATTGTACCTGATATAGTATGCATGTCAAAATCAATAGGGGGATATGGCATACCATTTGCAGTAACACTATTTAAAAAAGAACTTGATGTATTCAAACCAGGAGAACATAATGGAACATTTAGAGGATGCCAGCTTTCAATGGTAGCAGGACTAGCTGCTCTTGAAATGACTGTTGAGCAAGACATACCAGCACAAGTAAGAAGAAAAGAGAAAATCGTAAAAGAATATCTAGATAAAGAGATTAAACCTTTACTAAAAGGCAAAATGGAAATTAGAGGAATAGGTCTATCATGGGGAATAGAATTTAATGATGGAAAACTAGCAAGGGCAGTATTAGATAAATGTTTTGAAAAGAAACTAATAATTGAACTTGCAGGAAGCTATGACTCTGTTCTAAAAATAATGCCATCATTAGTAATTGAAGATGAATTATTATTAAAAGGTTTAAATATTGTAAAAGAATCAATACAAGAGGTAATTGGATAATGAGAAAAAGTTTAAGATTTTATATAGCACTATGGGGAGCTAAAGCAGGAAATGTTTTATTAAAAATACTAAAACGTAACGCATCATATTTTCCTGGAAAATTTGCTGTTTCAATATGCCCAGATTTTATTGGCATGATTGACAAACCAGAAACAATAATCGCAGTTACAGGAACAAATGGAAAAACAACTGTAAGCAATATGATAGAAGATGTACTTAAAGCAAATAATTATGACATAATAGATAATAGCTTAGGATCAAATGTAAATTCAGGAGTTGCAACAACATTAATTAAAGGTGCTAATCTTTTAGGAAAGACTAAAAAGAAAATAGCAGTATTAGAAATAGATGAACGTAGTGCTAATAAAGTATATCCATATTTAACTCCAACATATCTAATTTGCACAAATTTATTTAGAGATTCAATGATAAGAAATGCTCATTCAGAGTTTATTGCAGGAATATTAAATAAATATATTCCAAAAGAGACAAAACTTATTCTAAATGGAGATGATTTAATATCATGTCATTTAGCAGAAGGAAATAAAAGAGTATATTTTGGAATAGATAGACTAGATACTGATACAGATGAATGTCAAAACATTGTAAGAGATATAGTTGTATGTCCAAAATGCAATACAAAATTAAAATATGATTATGTCCGTTACAATCATATTGGACGAGCTCATTGTCCAAAGTGTGATTATGGCTCTCCTGAAATAGATTATGAAGTAACAAACCTTGATATACCAGCAAGAAAAATGACATTAATGTATCATGGAAATAAAGAAGAATATGATTTAATAACAGATAATATAATTAATATTTACAACATGTTAGCTGTAATAACATTACTTAGAGAATTTGGAATGCCAGCAGAGCAAATCAATAATACTTTAAAAAAGCAAAAGATTGTTGAAACTAGATATTCAGAAGAAACTATAAATGGAAAAAAGATAATAAATCATTTAGCAAAAGGAATGAACCCAATTGCATGTTCAAGAGTATTTGATTATATAAGAAAAGAACCAGGAAAAAAAGCAGTAATACTTATATTAGATGATTTTCATGATGCACATAATAGCTCAGAAAATATAACATGGCATTATGATACAGATTATGAATTTTTAAATGATAATTCAATAAAACAAGTAATTACGGCAGGAGCAAGACATTGGGATACTTATATACGACTAGAACTAGCAGGAGTCCCAGAAGAAAAAATAGTTCATACACGAAATGAACTAGACTCAACTAAAAATTTAAATATTAAAGATGTTGATACAGTATTTATTCTTTATGACATATATACTATTCATTTAATGAATCAAATCAAAAAAGACGTAGAAAAAATGGCAAATGAATGTCATGATTAATAACTAAAAGAGAGGAAATTAGAAATGAAAATAGAAACATTGTTTCCTGAATTTTGCAATCTATTTGGAGATATAAGTAATATAAAATATTTAAAAAAATGTTTGCCAGATGCAGAATTTATAGACTCATCAATAGACCAAGAACCAGCATTTGTAAAAGAAGATGTAAACTTAATTTACTTAGGTCCTATGACTGAAAGAACTCAAGAAAAAGTAATAAATAAACTACAGCCTTATAAAGAAAGAATAATTGAGCTAATAAACAAAGGTACCGTATTTTTATTTACAGGAAATGCTTTAGAGGTTTTAGGAAAATATATTGAAAATGAAGATGGTAGCAAAATTGAAGGATTAGGCATCTTTGATGTTTACGCCAAAAGAGATATGATGCATAGACATAATAGTTTATGTATCGGAAAGTTTGAAGACATAGAAGTAGTAGGCTTTAAAAGCCAATTTAGTATGATGTATGGAAATAATAATAATTCATATTTCTTAGAAGTAGAAAAGGGGATAGGAATTAATCCTGAAAGTAAGTTAGAAGGAATAAAAGATCATAATTTCTTTGGAACATATCTAACAGGGCCAATCCTGGTATTAAATCCATACTTTACAAAGAAATTATTAAAATTAATGGGAGCAGAAGACACGACATTGGCTTTTGAAGAAAATTGTATTGAAGCATATAAAATTAGATTAGAAGAATTCAAAAGAGTCCCATATCAAAAATAATTAAGCTTAGGAGTTATATAATGTTTGACTTAGAAGAAAATATTAGAGTTAATAATGAACAAATACATAAAATTGAAGACATAGGTAATTCAATTAATATAGAGAGTCTTGAACAGGAATTAAAAGCTCTTGAAAAAGAAACTGAAGATCAGTCTTTTTGGAATGAAGCAGAAAGCTCTAGTAAAAAACTTGCTAGGATAACTGAATTAAAAAAGAAAATAACACAATATGCAAATGTAAAAAATGAAATAGAGACTGTCAAAGAAATGTTAGAATTATTGTCAGTAGAACAGGATGATGAGATTGAAAAAGAAATTCAAAAATCCTCGGAAAAGATTGATAAGGATTTAGAAAGTCTTGAGATAGCAACATTATTATCAGGCAAATATGACAAAAATAATGCAATAATAACGATTCACCCAGGAGCAGGAGGAACAGAAGCTCAAGATTGGGCTGAAATGCTTTACAGAATGTATACAAGATGGGGAACAGAGAATGGATTTAAAATAGAAGAATTAGATTATTTAGATGGTGAAGAAGCAGGACTAAAAAGCGTAACGTTCTTAGTTTCAGGTGATTATGCTTATGGATATCTAAAATCTGAGCACGGAGTTCATAGATTAGTAAGAATTTCACCATTTGACAGCGGAGGCAGAAGACACACATCTTTTGCTTCTGTTGAAGTATTACCAGAAATATCGAATGATGCAGATGTATATATTAATCCAGATGATATAAAAATGGATGTATATAGAGCATCTGGAGCCGGTGGACAGCATATAAATAAAACATCATCAGCAGTTAGATTAACACATATTCCAACCGGAATAGTTGTGGCATGTCAAACTGAGAGAAGTCAATTTCAAAATAAAGACACTGCAATGAAAATGCTAAAATCAAAACTTGTAAACTTAAAAGAAAAAGAAAACAAAGAAAAAATAGAAGATCTAAAAGGTATTCAAATGGACATAGCATGGGGAAGCCAGATTCGTTCATATGTTTTTTGCCCATATACATTAGTAAAAGACCATAGAACAGGATACGAAGTAGGTGACGTTCAAAAAGTTATGAACGGTGATTTAAACGATTTTATTTATGCATACTTAAAAAAGCAAGTACATGATTCGTAAAGAAAGGAAAAATATATGATTAGAACAGAAGAAAATCCAGCTTACTTAAATTCATTCTTAGAATACTCATTAGCATATCAAAGAAAATCACCAAATTCAGTAGAGCAATATAATTGTGATTTAGTAATGTTTTTAAGATATATGAAATACCATTTTAAATTAACTGATGAAAAAGATTTCGAACTAATACAAATAAAAGATTTCAGCATTGAAGATTTAAAAAGAATTACTCAAGAAGATATTCATACTTTTATAACATATTTATCAATCAATAGAAGATGTGGCCCAGCAACTTGCGCAAAAAGGATATCAACAATACGAATATTTTTTAAATACCTTACAATAACAACTAATATGATACCGAATAATCCTGCACAGAATCTAGAAACACCTAAATTGAATAAAAGACTTCCTAAATATTTGACATTGGAAGATAGTGAAAAATTACTAAATGTGTCAGCAAATGATGAAGAAAATAAAAATAAAGAAAGAGATTTTGCTATCATCACACTATTCCTAAACTGTGGATTACGTTTGTCAGAATTGATTGGAATTAATATATCAGATATTAAGTTTGATGATTACAGATTAACCGTTATAGGAAAAGGAAATAAAGAAAGAACAATATATCTAAATAAAGCATGTATTGATGCAGTAAATTCATATTTAAGTGTACGTCCTAATAATGCAAAAAAAGATTCTAAAAATTCAGACAAAGCTTTATTTTTAAGTAGTTATAGGCAACGAATAAGTAAGAGAACAGTCGAAAATGTAGTAGCGAGAGAACTTCAAAAAGCTGGACTAGATACAACAAAATATTCAACACATAAATTGCGACACACAGCAGCAACATTAATGTATAAATATGGTCAAGTAGACATACGTGCATTGCAAGAATTATTAGGACATCAAAGCATATCAACTACTGAAATTTATACACATGTTGACAATGAACAAGTTAGAAATGCAGTGGAATCAAATCCACTTTCACATCCACAAACATTTATAAAAAATGAGATTTAAACTCAATTAAATCTCATTTTTGTTTTATTATTTTGTTTCTTCTTCAATAATTTTTTCAGCCTTGCCAACTTGATTTAAAACATATATATCATCATATATTTCAATTAATTGACTTATTGTTAATATTGCACCTGTAAATCTAATTAAAATTTCTGTTGAAGCAAAAGGTTTTAAAATAAGTACAACACCTAAAATTGCTGATAAAATTGACATGAAAAGCATGATTCCCCAATTAACACCTCTATAATCTTTGATATTAACTGCAATTTGAAGCTTTATAATGCTTTCAAATACAATCCATACACCAACAATTATAGCAAGAGATTGAGTAACAACATTTACATTGCATACAATAGTGAATCCAGCAATGATGTATACTATAGCTTGAGCTAATTCAAAGCTAAAAAATCTGTATTCATCTTTCATTGAGAAATAAGAGATGAAATGCAAAATACCATCAACAACTAAAATATATCCAAAAAACATAAGTAGTATATTAACAGTTCCTATAGGTCTAGTAACCATAAATACAGAAAGAACTAAAAGCAATATAGATATAAATATAGATGTTCTAACAATCTTTTTAATGTAATCTACCATGACAAATCCTCCTTTGTTAAAATATATAAATATCATACCATAACAAATTTTATTTGTTAAGTCTTTTTATAATTTTAGAGTCAATTTTTTTTCCCTATGAGTAATTGACTTTTTGACGGTTTAGATATAAAATAGATTAGTTGGTTACAACAAAAAGTCGAAGGAGGAAGAAATGGAACAAGAAGAAAACATACTTGGAACAGAAAAAGTAGGAAAATTAATCAGAGCATTCTCAATACCTTGTATAATATCAATGTTGGTAAACTCATTATATAATATAGTAGACCAAATATTCATTGGACAAGGTGTAGGATATCTAGGAAATGGAGCAACAAACGTAGTATTTCCTCTAGTTATGATAGGATTAGCATTTTCTCTAATGTTTGGTGATGGTGCATCAGCATACCTAAGCTTAAAGTTAGGAGAAAAGAAGAAAAAAGAAGCAGAACAAGGAATAGGAAATGGAATAGTAATTTCTAGCATAGTATCAGTATTATTTAGCGTAATTACATTAATATTTTTACAACAATTCCTTACAATATTTGGTTGCACAGATAATTTAAGAGAACTTGCAACAACTTATGGAATGATAATAGCAATAGGATTTCCTTTCTCAATGATAGGAACAACATTAAACTCAATAATAAGAGCTGATGGAAGTCCTAAATATGCAATGACAAGTATGGTAGCAGGAGCCGTATTAAATACAATACTAGATCCAATATTCATATTTGTATTTCATAAAGGTGTTGCAGGAGCAGCAATTGCAACAGTTATAAGCCAGATAGTTACTTTTATATTAAATATAATTTATATAAAGAAATTTAAATCAATAAAAATTACTAAAGAATGTTTTAAACTAAAAGCAAGTGTTTGCAAAAGAATAGCTATGCTTGGAATTAGTAGTTTTATAACTCAGATGAGTATAGTATGTGTTATGACTGCTGAAAATAATTTACTTGGAAAATATGGTGCTAGCAGTAAATATGGAGCAGAAATACCAATTACAGTACTTGGTATTGTAATGAAAATAAATCAGATATTGAATAGCATTATTATTGGAATAGCTGCTGGAAGTCAGCCTATATTAGGATATAACTATGGAGCTGAAAGATTTGATAGAGTAAAACAAACTTTAAAAATTGTATTAGGTTCAAGTCTTGTAATAAGTACAATTGCCTTTATACTATTTCAAACAATTCCGGATAAATTAATTTTAATATTTGGTAGTGGTGATGCAAATTATATCGAATTTGCATGTACAGCCTTTAGAACATATTTATTATTATGTATATGCAATGGTGTACAAATTCCTTCTGGAATATTCTTTCAAGCTATTGGAAAAAGTACAAAAAGTGCAATACTTTCACTATCAAGACAAATTATTATACTAATCCCGGCAATGATAATTTTAAGCTCAATATATGGAATAATAGGTGTATTAGTTGCAGGACCAGTCGCTGACGGAATAGCTTTCGTATTAGCAGTAATATTATTAAGTGTTGAAGTTCATCAATTAAAGCCAAATTCAAAACAAATACAAGAACATACTTCAAAAATTAAAAATGAGAAAGAGAACAATTCAAATGTAATAATAACAATTGCAAGGGAATACGGATCAGGCGGAAGATATATTGGAAAATTAGTTGCAGAAAAATTAGGAATCAAACTATATGATAAAAACATAATTGAACTAATGTCTGAAAGTACAGGCCTTTCATCAGAATACATAAAAGACAATGAACAAAAAAGAACGATATTTGATAACTTTAATCAAGGATACTATGCTGGATTAAATAACTCAGATGATTTGTTTATAAAAGAATCAAAATTAATAGAAGAAATTGCAGAACAAGGATCTTGCGTAATAGTTGGAAGATGTGCTAATTACATACTAAAAGACAGAAAAAATGTAATTACGATATTTATAAATAATAGTCTTGAAAATAAAATAGAAAGAGCTACAAAATTTTATGGCTTTGACAAAGAAAAAGCTGAAAAAGAAATAACGAGAATAAACAAATTGCGTGCAAATCACTATGAATACTATACTGAACAAACATGGAATGATCCATCAAACTATGATATATGTATAAATAGCGATGCCATTGGCATAGACAATGCAGTTAATTTAATATGTGATTTCGTAAAAAATCATAACTAGAATGTGAGCATTTAGCTCACATTTTTTATCTAAGACGATATTAAGGAAATAATAAGATGAGTAAAATTTTTAAAAGGATGATAAAATAATTGTACATAGAATTGTAGAAATAAAATAGGAACTTTCTATTGAACGAGAATAAAATGAAGATAATTATATATAAATGAAGTTCTTATATAAAAAGCCGAGAGGGAGTAGGGGGAGTATAAAGCAAAAATTATTTATAATATAATAATACAAATACAAAATTAAGTAAATAAAATTAAAAAATAATTTACTTAAAAGATTGTTAATAATTTTAAAATTATAATAAAAAGAAATTTAATGAAAAAATAATCACATAAAACAATTTTTTTATAATTAAAATTTATACAATAATTTGAACTTGGATTTTGTGCAAAATTTTATATAAAATTTAAAACCAAACATTTTTTTGTTTAACTTTCACAAAAATAAAATTTTTCTTTTTAATATTTAAAATTAGTAGTTTATTAAAAATTAAATTCATATATCATAAAAAAATCTATTAGAATTATAATTTGCAACCTAAAATAAATCATAAATATAGATACATAAGAATCGATTTTAAGGCGTTTTTATTTTTTAGGCATATAACTTGTTGTTTAAATAATTGAGCAAAATACTGAAATCTGGGGATTTGTGATATTTGGATAAAAATAATCTAAAGTTATATAAATTTTTTTAAATATGTGGTTACAATAATGAAAAAAAATCCAAGCAAGAATAATTAAAAATAATGAGGCTTCAGAATCAAATTTAAGAGAGTTTTATAAGAAAGTAATATAGTTTGTTGTTAGGATAAATAGCTTAAATACTAGTAATAGCAAGGAATTGCAAGATTTTGCGGGTAGGACCATATATGTATGGTTTTATATTTTATCCCTCTCTTTATTTGCATGAAACTTTGATTTCACGCAACTTGTCATTTCATTTATAATTGATAAAATATAGCTTATCCCTACTCTCTCAATATAAATAATGTACTTTTATATCAATTGTTGTTAGTATAGTATAATAATAAATTTAAAATGTCAATAAATATTCTCCCCATTCTTTTTATATTATTTAATAAAAATTTATAAGAACCAGAATTAAATTTCTGATTCTTATTTTTATAATTTATATTTATTTTTAAAGTTTAAATATATTTTTTAATTTTTCAACTAATTCTTCATTATTTTTAGTATTCATCATTTGATTTAATAAATCTTCAGTTATTTCTGATTGAGGTCTAGATGATAATGCTTTTCTTAGAGCATATACAGTTTCTAACTCATCTTTAGAAAGAAGTAGATCCTCCCTCCTCGTTCCAGATTTATTAATATCAATAGCTGGGAATATGCGTTTTTCCGAAAGACTCCTATCAAGTACAACTTCCATGTTGCCTGTACCCTTAAACTCTTCAAATATAACCTCATCCATCCTACTTCCTGTATCAACTAGTGCAGTAGCCAGTATAGTTAAACTTCCTCCATTTTCAATATTTCTTGCTGCTCCAAAAAATTTTTTAGGCTTATGTAATGCTGCCGGATCAAGACCTCCTGATAATGTTCTTCCTGATGCGGGTATTGTTAAGTTATAAGCTCTTGCAAGTCTTGTAATACTATCTAATAAAATAACTACATCCTTTTTTTGCTCTATAAGCCTTTTAGCACGTTCTAGAACCATTTCAGCAACTTTTACATGATGTTCAGGAAGTTCATCAAAAGTAGAATAAATGACATCTCCCTTAATTGATCTTCTCATGTCAGTTACTTCCTCTGGTCTTTCATCAATAAGAAGGACAATTAATTCTATCTCAGGATTATTAAAAGTAATACTATGGGCAATTTTCTTAAGTAATGTTGTCTTTCCAACCTTAGGTGGAGCAACAATCATTCCTCTCTGTCCTTTTCCAATAGGGCAAATTAAATCAATCATTCTCATAGCATATTCATCCGAAGTTGTTTCCATTTTAATTTTCTCATTAGGATATATAGGAATAAGTTCATCGAACTTTCTTCTTCTATACGCCAATTCTGGAGCTTGTCCGTTAACTTCTCCAACAAAGATTAATGCAGGAAATTTCTCTCCTTCTTTAGGATTTCGTGCAATACCTTTTATTTTATCACCATTATCTAGTTTAAATCTTCTAATTTGTATAGGAGATATGTATATATCATCTTGAGTTGATAAATAATTTTTTCCTCTTAAAAATCCATATCCATCAGGTAGTATTTCCAATATACCTTCTGCAATTCTATCTCCAGCGCTTAAAGTATATCCGTCTACCACTTTTACTTCTTGAACTATGTTAGCATTTTCTTTTTCTGATTCTGTTATTTCTTCTTTAGCTTTCTCAGCACGTGCAGAAACATTAGTCTCAGTATTATCAGATTTCTCCTTCTCATCATCCATTCTTTCAGCATTATTTAATTGCTCTATAAGTTCATCTCTTTTAAACTTTGACACACCTTTGATTCCTTTTTCTTTAGCTAATTGCCTTAATTCAACTAGTGTAAAATCTTCTAAATTCATAAATTTGTCCTTTCTCTTTAATTTTATAATTAGTTATTGGAATAAAATAGATTGTAAATATTCTTGAATATAATAAAAAAATTATACATAAAATAATTTTATCACAATATGGTTTATTTTGTCAATACATATAAGTACAAAAAAATAAGCCATAAACACTATGAAATAGTATTTAAGCTTATTTAGTTATATCTATATAAACTCTTTCATTAGTCAAATACATATCTAATTTGTCTCGAGCAATTCCTTCTATGAAATTAGTTGAATTTAAACTTTCTAAAGTTTCATTTAATTCAGTTTGGTTTTGTGTTGCTTGTTCAATCTGGTTAGCATATTCTTCTGTTTCTTTGGCATAAGTATTAAGTAATTTTTGCTGAGAAACTAGAGTATATACAACATATACAGATATAGCAAGAAGCAATATACGTTTTAAAATAATCTTCATTTTAACTCCTCAAAATCATCTATATATTATTTCTACAAAATTATGAAAAATCCTTCTTTTTATGAAAAGATATTTTAGAATTCGACATATTTTTCTTCTTAGTTTTCCTTTTAATTTGTCTTAGATTTATAAGGATGAAATAGATCGGTTTTTTCACAATTCTAAAAATCGGCATAAAAATAATTTCTTTAAAAAACAATAATATTCGAACATTGATTTTTACAAAATATTTACTAATCGTTAATCCATATATTAAAACTCCTGTTATTATTCCTATAAATATATAACTACGTAATTCGCCATAGCTAAATTTGAAGATTTCCCATATAATAAATATACCTACTACTATCCAAAAGCAAAAATCCTCTATATACGTTATCGTATTTGGTGTTTTTATTGATTTTCTTAAAACTCTAAAAAAATCAAAAAAAAGACTTATTAGCATACCAGATGCAACATACATAATAAAAAGTCCTAACTGAGTATTATTTATAAAACTTGTCAATCTTTAAGACTCCTTTATTTAAATATTTTTCCTAGCAAACTGCCACCAGTAGATTTATGAGCTTGTTTTTCACTGTAACTGAGATTATATATATTTCCTTCAACAACAACTTCACTTGTATCAATACTAAGTTTATTTATTCTCAAATCATCTCCTTTAACAGTAAGCATCCCTAAATCAGTTTCCAAGATTACAATTTGATCATCAAAGCTTAATACATCATTTACTCCTGAAATTGACAGCTTATTTCTATTTTCTAAAATTATATTTTGCACGACATCTTTTTTCTGAGCAGTTTTATTATAATCCTCATTAATCATAATATACCTCCTTTTCTAATATCTAGCACATAATTTATTATATTCAGTTTATATCAAAAAAAGAACTTATAAATAAGCTCTTTCTTTGAAAATTATCTATTGGCAATTGTATATATTATAGCTACAAGAATTAAGATTAATACAACTAACGATATAATAACTCTAATTACAGTTCTTTTGCTCTTTTCCTCAAGTTCTTCTTTCTCTTCATCTTCCTTAAGTTTTATAATATCTATATTATTAAAAAACTTTAAAAGTTGCTTTTTTTCAAGCATTATTACTGGCAATGCAAGCAATAATTGATTGTCATTTGAATCATATATAATGTTTACCGAATATGTGTATATTGGAAAAAATAATATATATGATTTTCTTCTTGATAAATATATATTTGATATGGTATTAGTTTTTATGACATTTTTCTGAAAATTAGCCGATAGAGTTAATTTATCGCTATCTATTTTCAAATTATATGTACTGTTGTATACAGCATATACAAATAATCCAGCTAAAAATATTAAACAATATACAATAATCATAGGATTAGATTTAAATGTATAAATAAGTAATACCAATGCAATTATTAAAAAAGCAATAATTGCAATATAACAGTTTTTTAGAAGATTTGCAAAATTTGATTTTAATTCTACAGGATTTTTTACTCCATTAAATTTACTATATCTATTATGGTTACATTTTTTATAAACCATATCCCAATTATTAGAGTTAGTTTTTTTCATATTATTTCCTTCCATTATTTCGTAACAAGTCTTAATGTATCACGAGCAATTACAAGTTCCTCATTTGTTGGAATAACCCATACTGGGATAGATGAATCATCTGTTGATATAAGAGCTTCTTCACTTTTTACTTTATTTCTCTCATCATCAATTTTTACTCCCATGAATTTTAAGTATTCACATATTCCTTTTCTTACTCTAACTTGATTTTCGCCAACGCCTGCTGTAAATGTGATAACATCAATTCCTTGCATTGCTACTGCATATTTAGCTATAAATTCTGCAATTTTATATTTGTAATGTTCTAGCGCAAGTTTTGCTTTTTCGTTTCCTTCATCAATAGCTGCTTCTATGTCTCTTACATCTTTTGAAACACCACAAATTCCCCAAATTCCAGAATCTTTATTTAACATATTGTCAATATCATCTGCTGTCATATTCTCATTTTTCATTAAGAATGTTACTATTGATGGATCTAAATCACCTGAACGAGAACACATTGGTATACCTGATATTGGAGTTAATCCCATAGAAGTCTCTACTGATTTTCCTCCTTGGATTGCACATATACTAGCACCTTGACCTAAATGGCAATTTACTATTTTTAAATCTTCGATTGGTTTCCCTAAAACTTCTGCAATTCTATGTGATACATAATAATGTGAAGTTCCATGGAATCCATATTTTCTTATTTTATATTTTTCATAATATTTATATGGAATTGGATATATATATCTTTCTTCTGGAATAGTTTGATGGAATGCTGTATCAAATACTGCAACCATTGGTTTTCCTGGCATTAATTCTTGACAAGCACGTATTCCTATTAAAGAACATGGATTATGAACTGGAGCAAGACTTGAACATTCTTCAATTCTCTTAATAACTTCGTCATCAATTATTACTGATTCTTTAAAATATTCACCTCCATGAACAGTTCTATGTCCAATAGCCCCAATCTCATCTAAGCTTGATATTGCAGGATAATCTTTGTTTAGTAATTGTTGAATTGCAAAATCAAGAGCTTCTTTGTGAGTCTTGGCTGGATGTTGCAATACATATTTTTGACCATTTATTTTATGTGTTAAAAATGATGCTTCTCCAATTCTTTCGTATGTTCCTTTTGCTATAAGCTTTTCACCGTCCATATCAATTAATTGATATTTTAATGATGAACTGCCACAATTAATAACTAATATTTTCATAATTTCTAATAATCCTTTCTAATCTTTTAATACATTCTTAATATTCTTTCTGTATCTTCTGCAATTAATAATTCCTCGTTAGTAGGTACAACCCAAACTTCAATTTTTGAGTCTGATGTTGATATTTTAGCTTCTATATTTTTATGATTATTTATTTCTTTATCTATTTTTACACCAAAGCATTTCAAATATTCGCATATTGCTTCTCTATCTTCCATGCCCTTTTCCCCTACTCCTGCTGTAAATGTAATTACATCGATTCCTTGCATTGCAACTGCATATTCTGCAATCTTTTGAGCTACATCATATAAAAATATTTTCATTGCTAAATCTGATCTATGATCTCCCGCAGCAGCTTCAGCTTCTACATCTCTAAAATCTACTGAAGCACCTGATACGCCATAAATTCCTGATTGATAGTTAAGAATTCTATCCATTTCATCAGGATTTAAATTTTCTTTTTTCATTATATATGTTACAACAGAAGGATCTAGATCTCCTGATCTTGTTCCCATAGGTATGCCGGCAACTGGTGTAAATCCCATTGATGTTTCTACAGATTTTCCTTTATTTATTGCACATATACTAGCACCTTGACCTAAATGACAATTTACTATTCTCAAATCTTCAATTGAAACGCCTTTAAGGCTCGCAATTCTATGTGATACATAGTCATGCGATATTCCATGAAAACCATATTTTCTTATTTTATATTTTTCATAATATTTATATGGAATTGGATATATATATTGCTCTTTAGCCATAGTTTGATGAAAGGCAGTGTCAAAGCATGCTACATTAGGCTTTCCAGGCAATATTTCCATGCATGCCTTAATCCCTTCAAGAGCTGCAGGATTATGTAATGGTGCTAAAGGTATACATTCCTCAATCTGTTTTATAACTTCATCATTAATAAGTACAGACGATGTAAATTTGTCTCCCCCGTGCACAATTCTATGTCCAATTGCATCAATGCAATCTACTCCAGAGATAACTCCAAATGTTTTACTTGTAAGCTTTCCAAGTATAATATTAAGTGCCATTTCATGGTCTGGTACATCCATTTCAAATTTGTGCTTTTCTTCTCCAATTTTATGTGTTAAAAAAGCTGATTGTTGTCCAATTCTTTCAAAATTTCCTTTTGCAAGAAGAAGCTTAGTTTGTGTATTGATTAGTTGATATTTAAGAGATGAACTTCCTGAATTTAAAACTAAAATAATCATAATTCTTTAGCATGAGCTTGCAATTTAGAGCAAACCCATTCCCTCCTTTTTATTTATTTTCTTGTGCTTGAACAGCAGTAATAGCAACAACTCCAGCTATATCTTCCGCACTACAACCACGTGATAAATCGTTTACTGGTTTATCTAATCCTTGGCATAATGGACCATATGCTTCTGCATGTGCAAATCTTTGAGTAAGTTTATATCCTATATTTCCTGCATTCAAATCTGGGAAAACTAATATATTAGCATGACCTGCTACATTGCTTCCCGGTGCCTTTCTTTCTGCAACTTCCGGAATTACAGCTGCATCAAGTTGAAGCTCTCCATCTAAACACAAATCAGGTGCTTTTTCATGAGCTAATTTTGTTGCTTCAACAACTTTTTCCGTTAATTCAGAATGAGCACTTCCTTTTGTAGAATATGAAAGCATTGCAATTTTAGGAACACCATCTGCATTAACCAACTCATAAAATGACTTACTAGACGTAATTGCTATATCTGATAATTGATCAGCTGTTGGATTTTCATTCATTCCACTATCTGCATAAATGAATACTCCATTTTCTCCAAATTCTTTATCTTTTAGACACATTATGAAAAATGCTGATACAGTGCGTACTCCAGGTGCGCCTTTTATTATCTGCAAAGCTGGTTTTAAAGTATCTGCAGTTGGATGTGAAGCTCCTGATACATATCCATCTGCATCTCCTAATTTAACCATCATTGTAGCAAAATATCTTGAATTTGTTTTTAAAATTTCTTCTGCATTCTCTAATGTCATTCCTTTATTTTTTCGTAATTCATATAATTCATGTGTATATTGGTCTAATTTTTCTGATTTAACTGGATTAATTATTTCTATTCCATCTAGGCTTACATTATTTTCAGATGCTAATTTCTTTATTTCTTCTTCATTTCCAAGCAAAATAATTTTTGCAAATTTTTCTCTGATAACAATTTCAGCACCTTTAAGAGTTCTAATATCTTCACTCTCTGGCAATACTATTGTCTTAATGCTTTTTCTTGCTCTTTCTTTTATATTATCAATAAATCCCATAATAATATTTCCTTTCTTATGTTCTATTTGATACCTGTATTATATACAAAATCATTCAAAAGTACAAGCTCTATGATTGAAAAAATGGTGATTATTTGGTAAAATAATTTTATGGAAATTATATATAATGTAAGAAATGAATTAAATATTAAAGAAGTATTAAGAAAAAGTTTGAGTATGTCTTCGAGATTAATTACTAAAATTAAATATAACCATTTATATCTTAATGGTTCTCATTGCTCAGTTAATTCTACCGTACAACCTAGTGATATTGTTTGTGTTGATTTTAACTATACTGAAGATAACAGTAACATTGTTTCCAACCCTCAAATCAAGCTTGATATACTATATGAAGATGAATTATATATTATTATAAATAAACCCTCTAATATGCCAATCCATCCTTCAATGGAACATTATACAGATAGTCTTTCGAATGGCGTTAAAACTTATTTTGACAGCATTCATTTGCACAAAAAAATTAGGCCAGTTAATAGATTAGATAAAGATACTTCTGGAATCGTGGTATTCGCAAAAAATGAATATGCACAAGAAAATTTCAAGCCAATTTGCAAAGAATATATTGCTATCATAAATGGTATTTTTAGTGGTAATGGGATAATAGATCTTCCTATAGGAAGAAAAAATGGAAGTATAATTGAAAGATGTATTGACTATGAAAATGGAGATTCTGCTATTACAGAATATGAAGTTATAAAGAATATATCTGAATACAATTTATCAATTGTAAAATGCACCCTCATGACTGGCAGGACACATCAAATTAGAGTACATCTTGCCAATAAATTATCTCCAATACTTGGAGACACTTTGTATGGTAGCACTTCTAATCTAATAAATAGACAAGCACTGCATTCATATCATTTAAGGCTTATTCACCCAATTAATAAAAAAGTAATAGATATTTATGCACCTATACCAGAAGATATATCTAATATTATAAAATAGCCCCAGACTCAATTCATCTGTTTGCGTATTGAGATTTAAACACTATTTCTTTTTTATGATTAGTTAAAAATTTATATGCCAATTATTACAGCATAAGTCGGCATATTTTGCATGTATTTTCTACATTCTCTGTTTTATGATTTGCATAATTAAAATTATTTAAATAAAGAAAAAGACCTAATTATAAAACTAGATCTCTATTATATAATTTATGTAGTTAATCTATAAGCCGGGTTCTGTCGAGAATGGTCATTTATCTAGTACATATATTGCTATATATCTCATGCCACCAAATTTAGGAGTGACGAGCAGTCATTAGCCTCCAAGCTTCGGTGTTGCTCCGGATGGGGTTTACACGGCTAGGAATATCACTATTCCTACGGTGAGCTCTTACCTCGCCTTTTCACCCTTACAAGATAAATCTTGCGGTTATTTTCTGTTGCACTTTCCTTAAGGTTACCCTCACTTGACGTTATCAAGCATCCTTGCTCTATGGGGCCCGGACTTTCCTCGTATGTCACCTTTCGGTATTGACACTACGCAACCATTTAATTAACTACTTATTTATTTTATAACATTTCGTTGTTTTTGTCAATGATATTTTTACAAACTTATGTTTGTTTTATGCTTAAATAAAAAAGAACCTCCATTTTACTGGAGGAGAATTAAGCAATTCTTTTTTAGCATAGTAATTATCATTCTAATCATTGCATACAGCCAGTCTGCTTTCAAGAGCCTTAAGCTCTGTACACAAACTACAAAACAAACCAATATCATTTTTATCAATCTGCTCACACTGTATGATCTGAGTTCGAAGTTTCAGTGCTAGAGTATCTACTGCTCTTCGTAGCTTAGGAAATTCATCCCATTGGTAGCCAATCCGTAGCACTTCCTCAATCAGTTTTACTGTATACTGCGACCGTAGTCTAACATCTTCACTTGATGGATTCGGGCACATAAACTCCCACCAATCCAAGAATATATTTTTCAATCTTGTTGTATAACATTTTGCAGCATGTAATTGATTGTACATAGCGTTAATTTTATCAACACTGATTGTAGAATGTTCATTATCCATGGCTAATACTAATGCTTTCTTCACAAATTCATTTTCGGTCTGTTTGATGTCGTTCTCCATAGTTGTCTCTCCTTAATAAATATGTTATGTGTTCGCCACTATTACAATAGCAGCTTCTGAATTATACCACACGAATTATAGCACCAAAGTTCTAAAAAGTCAAATTCTTCCTAAGCCACATTTCAACACCTTTGTCCTTATTACTATCAGTTACGCATTTAGCAATACTTTTTACAACTCTATCTGCATTATACATCGCAACTCCAACTCCGGCATTTTTTATCATCTCTAAGTCATTTGATGCATCGCCAAAACATATTATGTCTTCATTCTTAATTTCAAGCATATTAGCCAGATTATTTACAGCATTCCATTTATCTACTTCTTTTTCTAATATTTCAAGCCATCTATAGTCCGAAAAGGAATCTTTCATAACAAGCATTCTAGTCGATTCATATTTATTATGATTTTCATTATAAAATTCATCAATTCCGCTTCTGCTGTGCATCGCTATATGTAAAATATTTTCTTTTTTACTCCAGAAATCATTTGGAATAGTATTAATTTCACCTTTTCTATATTCATATAACTTACTATCTTCATTAAATATTCTAAATAATACATTCTCATCATTCTGTATATCACCAAACATTTTGTAAGCTTCATTTTTGTTTATGTATCTAGCATCTTCTATTTTGTTATATTCTCTATTAAATATAATTGCTCCTGTGTCGGCTATTATATAGTTAGCAAATTCAGCACCATCTGTCACATCAATAGCACTTTGTACAGTTCTTCCACTTGCTATAGATATTATATTTCCTTTTTCTTTTAATTTTATCAAATATTCTCTCGTACTCTCAGGAACAATACTATTTTCATCTAATAATGTACCATCCAAGTCTAATGCAATAAGTTTTTTCACAATAGCTGCTCCTTCTTATATTCTATATTTTGCAAATAACTTCTTCATTTTCATTGTTTCAAATGATTTATGTTGATTACTATTATACCATGATATAGTTTCTACTTCTTTGCCATATAAATGTCGTATCTCATCAATTACTTTTATATCATAAAATTCATTTCTGCAATCTTCATCTATGTATATCATATCAATGCATATTATGGATTTATTGTCTATGTATGAAATCTCATTATGATATTCAACTCCTCCAACAACTTCTCCATCAAACATTATAAGTTTTTGAAAAAAGCTCTCATCTCCTACATGTATTATAGCTTTATCAAACGTGACATCCATTACAGCTAAATCTTGTATACCCGCTTCATACGCATATTCTTTTAATTCATTCATCCATAATAGTTTATATTCAGTCCATTTTTTTAAAGTATCTTTATCAATAATTTCTATAAGCATAAGTTACTCTCCTTATCCTACATTCTTCATTGATAATTTAACTTTTTGTTTTTCTGTATCTATACCTATTACTCTAACCTTAACTATATCACCAATAGAAACTATGTCTGATGGCTTTTTAACAAATTTGTCACTCATCTCTGATATATGTACTAGTCCATCATGTTTAACTCCAACATCAACAAATACTCCGAAATCAGTTATATTTCTAACTGTACCTGTTAATATCATATCTTCTTTTAAATCATCAAATTTTAATACATCACTTCTTAATATAGGCTTAGGCATATCCTCTCTAGGATCTCTTCCTGGCTTGCATAGTTCTGAAATAATATCTTGTAGTGTTATTTCTCCTATTTGTAATTCTTCTGATACTTTCTTAACATTTAAAGACATTAACTTTTGCTTTATACTTACTAATTTTTCTTTATCAAGTATGTCTTCTTTCTTATATCCAATAGTATCTAATAATTTCTCAGTTGCAACATAACTTTCTGGATGCACTGCTGTAATCTCTAAAGGATTTTTTCCATCTGGTATACGTATAAATCCTGCACATTGCTCAAATGCCACTTTGCCTAGCTTAGGAACTTTTAATAATTGTTTTCTTTCTGTAAATTTACCGTTTTCTTCTCTATACTTAACAATGTTTTTAGCAATACCTGAATTTATTCCTGAAACATAAGATAAAAGTGATGGTGTTGCCGTATTAACATCTACTCCAATTTCGTTTACAGCATCTTCTACAACTCCACCTAAGCTTTCTGTTAATTTCTTTTGATCTACATCATGTTGATATTGTCCTATACCTATTGCTTTAGGGTCGATCTTAACAAATTCAGCAAGAGGGTCTTGTAATCTACGTGCAATAGATATTGCACCTCTTAAAGATACATTTAGATCAGGATATTCTTCTGTTGCTAATTTTGAAGCAGAATATACAGATGCTCCCGCTTCACTTACAATAGCATAATATACATCTAATCCAAGCTTTTCTTTTACTTCCTTTATAGTATCTGATACAAACATTTCTGATTCGCGTGATGCTGTACCATTTCCTATAGCAATCATATTTATCTTGTCTTTTACAATCAAACGGATTAACTCTTTTTTAGCTCCTTCAATATCATTCTGTGGTTCTGTTGGATATACAACTCCAGTATCAAGCACTTTACCAGTTTCATCAATTACAGCCAATTTACAACCTGTTCTATATGCTGGATCAAATCCAAGAACTGTCAAGCCTTTTAAAGGTGCACCTAATAATAATTGTTTTGCATTTTTTCCAAATACCTTTATGGCTTGTTCATCAGCTTTTTCTGTTAAATCAGAACGTATTTCTCTATCTACTGATGGTTCAATTAATCTTGTAAAGCTATCTTCTGCCGCTTCTCTTATAAGATCAGCACATTCTCCTTCTGAATGTATTAATTTTCTACATATAATGTCTAATATCTTATCTTCTGGCTTATTAATTTTTACTTTTAAAGACTCTTCTTTTTCTCCTCTATTTATTGCAAGTATTCTATGGCTAGGGATTGTTGAAATCTTTTCTGTAAATTTATAATACATTTCATAAGGCGATTTTTCATCTTCTTTAGTAGCTGCAGTCTCTATAATACCTTCTCTATAATAGATACTCTTTATTTTCTTTCTGAAATCTGGATCATCTGAAATCATTTCTGCAATTATGTCTTTAGCTCCTTGAATAGCATCTTGCTCTGTTGGAACTTCTTCTGATATGTATTCTTTAGCACAATCTATAACTGATTCACATTTTTGTTCTAATATAGTTGTTGCTAAAGGCTCTAATCCACGTTGTTTAGCAATAATTGCTCTTGTCTTTTTCTTTTGTTTATATGGTCTATATATATCTTCTACTTCTGCTAGTGTTACTGCTTTTTCTAAGTCATTTATTATTTCTTCTGTTAGCTTTCCTTGATTTTCAATAGATGTTGTTACTTCTGATTTTCTTTGCTCTAAGTTTCTTAAATAAGTTAATCTATCATTCAAATTACGTAATTGTTCATCACTTAAATTTCCTGTTACTTCTTTTCTGTATCTTGCAATAAACGGAATTGTATTTCCTCCATCAATTAACTCTATTGTTTTTTCTACTTGACTTTGTTTTACATTAAGCTCATTTGCTATTGTTTCTATAATATTCATATTTACCCTCTCTTGTTTATCATTTTATAGTGTTTCTAATTGCTGAATCACATTTTTGTATCCCATGAAAAATATGTCTTTGTCATTTAATTGTGCAATATTTTCAAGATTGTCAATTATAATATATGCTCTTCGTGTATTAGTATTTTGTGAAGACTGCTCTACTATATTATTAAAATATCCTTTTGCTCCTTGTATATTAGAGATTATTTCATTCCAATTATCTCCCGTTGTTGCAAGAACATATGAATTTAATATACATAGCTTTGTGTTATACATATTAATTATATTATTGTCATCAGTCACATTTGATAAAATCCTTGGAATTATAGTATACATATTATACAGATTTATTAAAGTATTGTTTTTATCTCTATTCTTTACAGACTGTATTACTCCATTTAAAGAAGCTGAGAAATTATTAATATCGTCATTTGAAATACCGTTTTCTTGCATGTCGAGATTTATCGTAGGCCATGTCCCAAAAATATTCTCAATAGTAAATGATATCTCATCCCAATTAATATCATTAGTATTATTATTCAAAGTTACATTTGGTACTAAATCTGATACGGTTGTGGTCTTCGAACGAGTGTTCGATGTTTCTTCTCCTGCATTATTAGGACTATTTTCATCCGAATCATCTGATTCGCTATCTGAACTAGAACCACTTGAACTTTTTCCTTTTTGCTGTTCCATATTGCTACTTTGTTCTGATTGAGATGAACTAGACTTATTAGTACCAGAATTAGTTCTTTCGTTAACTTCTCGTGTATATACTTTATAATTTATAACTGTAATATTATTTACTCTATTCATTACTTCAATTATATTAGAGTCCAGATAGCGTATCTCCTCAAGTGTTTTACTCTTTAAATTTTTAGAAGCCGTATCTGAACTCACATTTGTACTTTTTATATAAATTAGAACTGTAATTAATATAATACACACGATTCCTAAAAATATAGCAATATATTTTCCAATTTCTTTTTTCATAGAACATATTTCCTTTTACAATTTTTTCTTATTATTTGTAAAATGGAAATTTTTATTCATATTGTTTTAGTCATTTTCAAATTTTAGGCTACGTGTCATAAGCATTTTAGCAGCATCCTTTGGATCTAATCCGTTATATAAAACTTCAAATACTGCATTAACTATTGGCATATCAACATCGTATTTTTCAATTAACTTTTTGGCTGTATTAATATTGTCAACACTTTCAATTGTCATTCCTATTTCTTTTCTTGCCTCATCAATACTTAGTCCTCTCCCAATTAATCTTCCTGCTCTACGATTTCTACTTTCATCACTTGAACATGTAAGTATCAAATCTCCTAATCCAGATAATCCATAAAAAGTTTCAGATTTTGCTCCCATCTTAACACCAAGTCTTGCTATTTCAGCAAGTCCTCTAGTAATTAATGCAGATTGTGCATTTGTTCCAAAATTAAGCTCTGCACATATTCCTGCACAAAAAGCAATTATATTTTTTAAAGCTCCTCCAACTTCAACTCCAATAATGTCTCTTGACTTGTATATTCTCATATATTCGTTTGACAATACTGGTGGAATTTCATCTAATATATCATCATCTTCAGAAGCAAGTATAACAGCTGTCGGAATATGATCACATACTTCTGTTGCATAACTTGGGCCAGATAAAGCAGCTAATCTAACATCTGGCTTTTCTTCCTTAAATACTTTATCTAATGTAGACAATGTGCTATCTTCTAATCCTTTAGAGCATATTATTATAGGTTTACTTCCTACATAATCCTTATATGATTTAAAAATATTTCTAGTAAACTTAGATGGTGTAACATGAATAATGAAATCACTACCCTGAACCACTTCTTTTATATCACAAGAACAATACACATTTTCATTTATTCGTATATTTGGAATAAACATACATGTATGTTTATTATTTATGATATCTCTTTCTTCTTCTGCAAAAGACCATATTTTTACCTTGTTTCCAGCCTCACCAAGGTGGTTACCTAAAGCAACTCCCCAACTTCCGCTTCCTATAATTGCAATTGTTTTACTCATTTGTTTTACCTCTCTTCTTAAATTATATATGAGTATAACTTATTAGCTATACTCATATTTTCTAAAATTTTAGTTTATTTTCTGTTCCATGTATTAATCTATTAAGATTACTTCTATGATTAAATATTACTATACAAGCTAATACTATAGCAAATATAACATATGTCATATGAGCATTTTCATCTCCAACAATGTATCCAGTTTTAGTAAATAAACATAATACTGGGAACAATATAGCTGCTGCAATTGATCCTAATGAAACCATTTTAAATACAGCCATTATTATTAATGCAAATACTAAGCATATAAGACCAATTCTCCAATTTGTAATTAAAAGTACCCCTAATGCTGTTGCAACACCCTTTCCACCTTTAAATCCAAAAAATATTGGAAATGTATGTCCAATTATAACAAATGCACCAGCAATTTCAACTAATATTGCTCTTGTATTTGCATCAGCTTTAACCATTTCACCAATTAGTAATCCTATAGCAACTGCTACAACACCTTTTAAAGTATCACATATTAAAGTTAATAGTGCTGGAATCTTGCCTGCTGTTCTAAGAACATTAGTTGAACCAGCATTTCCACTTCCTTTTTCTCTAACATCAAATCCAGCAAATTTTTTAGTAAAAATAATTGAAAAACTTATACTTCCAATTAAATATGCTACAACTGCTATCACAATATAATTTAACATTTCAATTCTTCCTTTCTTATATTAATCTCCATCTTTGTCAATCTTTTCTCTTACAAGCATTCTTATTGGTGTTCCTTTAAATCCGTATTCTTCTCTTAACTTATTTACCAAATACCTCTCGTATGAGAAATGGAATAATTTCTTGCTATTTACAAATACAGCAAATGTTGGTGGTTTAGTTCCAACCTGAGTCATATAAAAGATTTTTAATCTTCTTCCTTTATCTGTTGGAGGTTGAACCATAGCAACCGCTTCTGCTAATAATTCATTAAGATTGCTTGTGCTAATTCTAAAAGCATTATTATTAGCAACTTCATTTATTAGATTAAATATTTTTTCAACTCTTTGTCCTGTTTTAGCAGAAATAAATATAATTGGAGCATAAGATAAATATGCTAATTTGTTATATACATCTTTTGTATATTGCTCCAAAGTACCATTTTCTTTCTCATATTCATCCCATTTGTTAATTGCTATAATTACACCTTTTCCTGATTCATGAGCAAGTCCTGCAATCTTAGTATCTTGTTCTGTAACACCTTCATTTGCATCTATCATAAGAATACAAACATCAGCTCTTTCAACAGCCAAGCTTGTTCTAAGTACACTATATTTTTCAATATTTTCTTCAACTTTGCTATGTCTTCTAAGTCCTGCTGTATCTATAAACATGTATTTTCCATATTGATTTTCAAATTCTGAATCAATTGCATCTCTTGTAGTACCTGCAATATTACTTACAATTAATCTGTTTTCTCCAAGGATTTTATTGATTAATGAAGATTTACCTACATTAGGCTTTCCAATAACTGCAACCTTTATTTTATCATCATCTTGTTCATCAGCAGTTTCTTCTGGTAATTCTTCATATATCTTATCTAATACATCACCTATACCTTTAGCATTAGCAGATGACACTGGATTAGGTGTACCAAATCCTAAATTATAAAATTCATATACATCATTTTCAAATTTCTTAAAATCATCTACTTTATTACATACAAGTACTACTTTCTTTTTCGCTCTTTTTAGCATAAGAGCAATTTCCTTATCAGTAGGAGTAATCCCAGTAGTTACATCTGTCATAAATACAACTACGTCAGATAATTCTATTGCAATTTCTGCTTGTATTCTCATCTGACTTGCAATTACATCTTGAGACTTTTCCTCAATACCACCTGTGTCAATTAAAGTAAATTTTCTTCCTCTCCAATTTGTCTCACCATAAACTCTATCACGAGTAACACCTGGAGTATCTTCAACAATCGATTTTCTTTCACCAATAAGGTAATTAAAAAAAGTTGATTTACCTACATTAGGTTTTCCTACTATTGCAACTGTTGGTCTAGCCATTTCTTCACCTCTTCTTGTTAATTATTATTTGCATTATTACAGCAACTTTTCTTACAGTATTTTACTATATATTTCTTGAAAATTCAATCTTTTTTCTGTCTCAAATCTATTATTTTTTTAACGAATATACTTAATAATGATATAATAGAAATTATTAGTGATATTTTCATTAAAGTACTTCCTTCATAATCTACTGTAACACTTGATTTTTCTTCAGTAACATTAATCTTTATAAATCCATTATCACTTTCCTTAGTTTTAACTTTTACTCCATTTACACGTACACAATATCCTATGTAGTATATATATGGAAGCTCAACTTCTCCTGTACCTTCCATAGCAAATTTCATTGTAAGTCCATTTTTCTCGTAATTACTTATTGTCTGATTATTATATGCGATAGGTACATCTTCCCTATCTTCAATATATTTTCTATTATTAAAAGCTTTACTTGGCAAATACTCAAAACTAGCACAACCAGCATGTACTCTTCCAGTACTACTTGTTACTCGAACTCCTTGAATAAGATCATTTTCAGAAATATATCCATTTTGATAATCTATATTTTTGCTTATCGGAATAATCAAATCCATTATTACAAGTACTATTATCAGCATTTTTGCAAAGGTGAACTCTTTAAAAAACAATCCTATGTTTATTGCAGCTATCACTGATAAGAAAAATGATGAAAACTCCAATAGTCTAAACGAAAATTGCATCATTTTCATAAAACTAGGAAACTTCTCAAAAGGTATAAAATCCATAGTAAGTATAACGCCTATTATTCCTGTAATCAGGAAGAAAAAATATGACTGCAAATCTTGTATTTTTTTCTTCTTTACTATATTAATAGTAAGCATAATCCCTAATAGAAGCGGAATTTCTAAGAAATATGCCATTCTATCATCTTTAAGCCATATTAGTTCAATCAGGCTAACTTTTAATTTAACAAGTACATTTTCTCTAACCATGTGTGATTGATTAAATACTTCATAATCACATAATAGCTTGCTTTCAACAAGAGGTATCCAATAAAATGCTGTTATTGCTAATGCTAATAAAATATTTTTTACTAGCTGAATAATTACATGTTTATCAATTTTTTTATAATTGCATATAACATATATAGCACATATAATTGCCATATAAAAAGTAATTAGTGTATGTGACAGCATTAATCCTACTATTCCAAAGCATAATACATATTTACGGCTCGTAAATTCCTTATAATTAAAAATCGAATATATCCCATTCCATATTATCGGAATAAATATAAATGAAGCAACTTCAGCAATAGCAACCCTTATATACATATCACTTATTCTGTATGGTGCACATATATAAAAAGAAGCGGCAAGTAATGCTATATAGTATTTTTTATCATTATCAATATCTTTTTTCTGCAAGATTTTCTTTACAAAAAAGTACATAGAATATCCTGATGCTATTGAGCAAAATAGTAAAAACAATCGTAAACAATCTCCATACGAAAATCCGAATATTCTGAATATCAATGGTAAATATGCTGTTAAAGGACTGTAGAATAGATTCCATGAATATCCGAAATTATTACATAGGTTACTTATTATTGTAGAAAATATATTTCCTTCTTTTATTGATCTTTCTGTTCCAATCAATCTACACACATGCTGGATTCCATCATCATATTGTATGTTCATTTTTATGCTAGGAATTGCCACAAACAATGATACAATTAATATAATTATAAAAGTAATAGTATTCTTATTCTTTAGTTTCATATACTCTCCTTTTAAACAAGTAAATACATACGCAAATTATTGCACTTACTAATGAAATTATCATTCCACATTTTTCTGTAATAGTTCCCGTATATGCAACTTCAATTTTTCCGGATTCATTAATATTAATTTCTATGAATCCTTTATCTGATTCATGGACATCAACTTTTTTTCCATTTATGGCTACTGTATATCCATGATAATAAATATATGGAAGTTCTAATGTTGCATCCTTTACCTCAGTAACATCCATAACATCGTGTAATTTTTCCTTATTCTCATTTAATATAATTGCCTCACCTGACACTACATATGTCTTATCTTCTCTATCCTGAATATACTTAAGATTTTCTAATGACCTTATAGGCAAATATTCTCGATTAATAGAATATGGTCCTATTTTACTAGCATTTTTTATTTGATTTTCAAAATCAGTTTCTTCTTTCATATTCAATGTATCCCAATAATTCATTGTAGATATTACAGTAAATATACATGACAAAACTATACACGTAATAGCTAGCACATTATGTTTATCTTTAAACCTACTTGAAAATTGAACAATATTTACAGCACATATATATGATGCAAAAAATATAAAAAATCCACTTAATCTCCAAGCAAACTGTATTATATTTAAAAATCTTGGCATAGCAAACCATGGAAATAGCTTGCTAGACATAAATAGTGCAATTATTGCCAATAATCCAAATGTAGTATACTCTTCTTTGTCTTTACTTTTTTTATATGTAACACAGGTTAATAATAATCCCCATATCATAATTATTCCTAATGAAAGATTTATCTCATTATTAGAAAATTCTGATGAAAGCCATTCTTTTAACCCTACTGTGGTAGCTTGTACATTTTCCCCTGTTGCTCCCATTTCAGCATTATCATATATGCAATAGTCACCATATAGCTTGTGTTCTAGAAGCGGAACTGTATAAAATGCTGTAATTGACAATATGATTAATATATTTATAAATATTTTTTTCCATACATTTAAATTCTTGATTTTCTTGAAATTAATTATAATATATATTACTGAGAATACTGCAACATATATCGTTGTAATGGTATGACTTAGTATTAGTCCAATTGCACCAATCGCTATATAATATTCTTTTCTATCTTTTTTGCTATTTAGTAATGAATATAACCCCTGAAATACCATTGGAATAAATATAAATGCTGTATATTCTCCAACTGCATTTCTCGAATAAATATTTGTAAGTCTATATGGCGCTAAAATATATATAATTGCAGCAATTAAAGCAATTAAGCTAGACTTCTTATCATCCTTAACTATATATTTTACGAAATTAAACATTGTAAATCCTGATAATGCAACAACTAGTAATGTATACACCTTTAATGCAATTATCTCTGATTTAGTAATATATGATATTATAATTGGGATATATGTTGTGAGAGCTCCATAAAATATATTTAGTGCGTATCCAAATCCACACATGTGCTTATAACTTATAAATGGTGGAAATACTCCTTCTGAAATTATCTGCTTTACAGACACTATTCTTGCAATATGGATTCTCGCTTCATTGCAAAATGATAAATTCATTGAAAAAAATGGAATAAGTGAAATTAATGATATTAATGCTATAATAAAATATGGTATTAATTTATTCTTGTTAAAAATTTTGTTCATTTGTTCTATCTCCTAAAAAATCGCCTATCACAACTTATATTCAGACTTAAGTTGTAATTAGGCGAAATTATTTCTTTATGAATATTATTGTTGTACATCACTTGTATTTTCAGATTGTTGAGAATTAGTAAAATAATCAACAGTTGCTTGCAATTCGTTCTTTAAAGAATTTCTTTTTACTAATTTTGTTACTATATTAAATAAACATGCTACTATCAATATAACTAAAAGTAGTTGCTTCCATACCTTTCCTGCCATTATTGCTCCTCTTCTTCCTATTTATCTATAATCTTTATTATATGTAATTTAATAATATTTGTCAATAGTTTAGATAGTGCATAATTTGCTTTTATTTTGCAATACTATATCGTGAAAGGAGTACACATACTAATGAAAGATAATTGGTTATATGTATTTATTATTGTAATACTTTTAGTTTCTGCTATATGTGTTGGATTTTTCTATTATAATAATCGGATTTAGTCAAAATAATTCCGAGAGCTCACAAAACATTCAAATTAACTCAGTTGCAAATGTTTCAGAAAATATTTCATCTGATCAGCCATCTAAAGAGCATGAATTGGCTCATTATTCAACAAAGTTATCTGGAGACACCAATAGAAGAACAAATATAAAACTTTCATGTCAGGCTATTAATGGAACTATTGTAGAACCTGGGCAAACTTTTTCATTCAATCAAGTTGTTGGTAATCCCACATCTGATAAAGGATATCTCGAAGCAGATGTTATAATAAACGATAGAATTACTAAAGGTATTGGTGGTGGTAACTGCCAAGTAAGTTCAACTTTATACAATGCTGCCTTAGAGTCTAACAATATTGAAATTATTGAGAGAAACAATCATGGGCAAAAAGTAAGTTATGTTCCTGAAGGCAAGGACGCAGCTGTTGCTTATGGCAAACTTGACATGAAGTTTAAAAATAACACTGGTTCTAAAATAAAATTATATATGAGTTCTGATGATAATAATGTCTATGCTAAAATCGTTTCATTATAATTTTATGTACATATTAACGTAATTTTAAAAGCTGCAATTCAACTTCTGTTAGTTCTCTGCATTCTCCCATTTTCAAGTCAACTGGCATATCAAGCTTTCCCATAGAGATTCTATCTAGTTCAACTACTTTTGCTCCAAAACATCCAAACATTCTTTTTATCTGATGATATTTTCCTTCTGTTATTTTAACAAGAGCTGTATTTTTATCTTGAACTATAATTTCAGCAGGACAACATACATGATCTTTAAGTACTATCCCTCTTTTAAAGTCTTCTTTCATCTTTTCATTAATATCTATATCAATCTTAACTCTATAAGTTTTTATAATATGCTTTTTAGGAGAAAGTATATTATGCGCAAATTCTCCATCATCACTTATAATCATCATTCCAGTTGTATCTTTGTCAAGCCTTCCAACAGGAAATAAATTTCTCATTTTATATTTTGAAGGTACAAGATCAAGTACAGTTTTATCATTTTTATCCTCTGTTGCAGAAACATATCCTTTAGGCTTATTCATAATTAAATAAACATATCTGTTTACTTCAATAGGTTTATCATCTATAACAATATTTATACAGTCCATGTCAAATTTCTGCTCTGGTCTTAATACTTTTTCTCCATTAGCTGTAATCTTCCCTTGTGCTATCAGTTTCTTTATCTCTTTTCTTGAATATTCTGTTTGTGATGCAACTATTTTATCTATTCTCTCCATTTTTATTCTCCACAAAATTTAAATTTCAAATATATTAGCTTTAAGAATCAACTTAGATATAATACTTTTATCATCCATTGAAATATCCCATGAACTTCCTGTAATTGATCTTTTAGTCTTATACTCTCTTGTTGGAGCTCCTAATAATTTATTCAATTTTTTTTGCAAATCAACTTTATTAGTGTAAATAGTAATTATTTTTTCATGATATAGTACATTAATAGTTGTTTCAGTTTCTGACTTATTTGCTTCTTTATATGTCTTTTTTTCCATCTCTAACACTCCAATCATTAGTATTATAGCATATTTTTTAAGTTTTGTCCTTAAAATTGTTGATTTTTCAAAGAAATTTACGTATTGCATTGTTTTTATTAACATAATATGTTATAATAAAGATATCTCTATTGAAGAGATAATTAAACAATTGGAGGTTTTACATCATGAGTAACTATCTGATTCAACACATTCCGGACTGCGAGCGCAGTCGGGCAAAATATCTAGAAAGGAAAGACTTTGTACTCAGTAGTGCTTATGGAATGAAATATTCCATTGAAAATGCACTTAAGAATCCGCAAGATACCCAAGAATTGATTTTTAGCTACAGCTATCCCCTACTTAAGCGGGAATACAATGAATTGGCATTTGCCAAAGATTATGCTGATATGCCTTTTGGTATCATTGGCACAGTAGAAAGAGCTGGAGTTTTAGGTCTCTCTGCCCATAATTCCTTTTACGCTTTGACATCCACTGATTTTTACAAAAGCAACGGATACATCCCTGCTGTAGAAGAGTTCATTAAAGATGCAGCCACTAAAGGCTACAGAATGTGGTGCTGTGAGAAATTCCCGTACATTTCGTTCGGGTGGACCGAAATCAAAGTTGAAGAAATCAAGAAGGTTTTCCTCAGCAACAGCCGTTTCTTGAAAGAAGCAACCCATGAAGTCATCAGTTCTCTTAAAAACGCTAAGACCCCTGAAGACATCATCAAGGTTTTGGGCAGACCTCATGGTATTGGTGGTTCTATGTACTATCTTGACGAACTCATCGCTAACTTTGGTGTCAGAATTCGCGACGTACATCCTATTGCCTACCGTGACACCCGTCTGCACAACATCCATGAGATCTTTGAAAATCTCTGGAAAGGAATCGGTGTTATCGTGAGAGTCCAGAACTCCATATATCTCGATGACCCCGAAAAAGTCGAAGGACGGTATGTCACCCTCATCGGCTTTGAAGGAACGACAGCTGTGCTGCTAGATAGCAGCATCGAAGGAGGCATTTTCGAATGTCCTGTCGAGAGGCTCTTTAAGGCTATGATTGCAAATGTTGGCTTGATCGGCGTATTCGACCTCAGCAGCCTCGCATAACCCGAATAATTTAATTATCTCTGTGGCCACTCTTTAGGCCACATACAAAACGCCGCCAGGGTTATTGCTTCCAAATGGAAGTATTGCCATGGCGGCCATTTTATTATATATTCATTCTTTTTAATCTTAAGGCATTTAATATAACCGTTAAACTACTAAACATCATTGCTAAGCTTGCAATCATTGGATTAATAGATATTCCTGCAAATTTAAATATTCCCATTGCTATTGGTATCATTAAAACATTATAGAAAAATGCCCAAAACAAATTCTGTTTTATATTTCTAACTGTTTTTTCACTTATTTGTATTAATTGTAATACAGAATTCAAGTCATTTTTAGTCAATATTACATCAGATGCATCCATAGCAATATCAGTACCACTTTGTACACTAACACCTATATCAGCATTTGCAAGAGCTGGACTATCGTTTATCCCATCTCCGCACATCATAACTCTATGATTTTCTTTCTTTAATTTCTTTATCTCATTTGCCTTGTCAGCTGGTAAAACATTTGCAATTACTTCTGTTATACCTATTTGTTTTCCAACATTTCCAGCAGTTTCCTCATTGTCACCTGTTAGCATTATAGTAGCAATATTTCTTTTGTTTAATCTGCTGATTACATCTCTTACATTTTCTCTTACAATGTCATTAACGCCTATCATAGCAATTATCTTGTTGTCCTTAGCAATATACACAATGCTATTTCCGCCTTTAGACAATCTTAGCTCATCATCTTTATGATCATTTGCTATATCATATTTATCAATTATTTTGCTGTTTCCAATTATATATTTTTTGTTTTCTATATTTCCCACAATTCCATATCCACTTATGTTTTCAAATTCATCTATATTATACGGAATAATTTTATTTTCAGTCATATAATCTGCAAATGCTTTACTAATTGGATGAGTTGATTTCGCTTCAATACTACCAGCAATTTTTATTATTTCATCATTTTCCATGTCAGAATAATTAATTATCTCCGATATCTTTAACATACCATATGTTATAGTTCCAGTCTTGTCAAATATAATAGTATCAATTTTAGATGCATTTTCTAAGATTTCACTTTTTTTCACTAATATTCCATGACTAGCACAAATTCCCTCACTTACAATTATTGCAAGCGGTGTAGCAAGTCCCAAACTACAAGGACATGCAACAACTAATACAGTTACAAATGTACTAATGGCATTTGCTATGCCTTGTCCCATTAAAAGATATGCACACAAAGTAATAAATGCTATAGCTATAACAGATGGAACGAAATAACTGCATATTTTATCTGCAATCTTAGCAATAGGTGCTTTTGTGTTACTAGCATCAATTACAAGCCTTACTATTTCAGAAACAGTCGAATCTTTACCTATTCTTTCTGCTTTGTATTTTACATAGCCATCATAATTCATACTCCCTGCTAGTACTTTGTTTCCACTTTCTTTAAGAGTTGGCTTACTTTCACCTGTAATAAATGATTCATCAAAATGAGCTTTACCTGATATAATTTCTCCATCAACGGCAACCTTTTCACCTGGTTTTACAATTACTATCATATCTTTTTTTATTTCATCAAGTGTAACAACTTTTTCTTTTCCATCAATCTCTATTGTGGCATTTTCAGGAGTTATCTCAACTAATTTTTTTATAGCATCTTTTGTTTTTCCAGTACTGATTCCATCTATATATCTTCCAAGTTTAACAAAATATATTACTATTGCGGCTGATTCAAAATACAAATTTGATACACTCGCCATATTTCCTTTAGTTATGCTAATCATCTCATACACACTATAAGCAAAACTACTTACCACTCCTAAAGAAACTAGAGTATCCATATTAGGCATTACATGAATCAAATTTTTATATCCGTTTTTCAATATATCATATCCATATATTAAAAATAGAATTGAAATTATCATCATCGCTATTGCATATCCAACCGTATTATGATGCATATCAATTATTTTTATTGAAGGCAAACCAATCATGTGTCCCATTGAAATATACATCATTACAATCGCCATAATAGTAAAAAATATAAACTTTATTTTTTCTTTTTTACTTTTTTCTTCATTTCCTATTTTTTTAAATATCCCTAAGCTCTTGAATCCTGCCTGTTTTACATATTTTTCAATTTTTTCTTGATCTAGTATTTTCTCATCATAATCAATTGTGGCATTAGCCATTACTAAATTAACAGACGCATTTATTATTCCATTTTGTTTATTTAAATATTTCTCCAATCCATTAGAACACGCACTACATGTCATTCCATCTATTGATAAAATTATTCTTTTCATATTATTCCTCTACAATTTCATATCCAATATCAATTATTTGTTCTTTGATTTTAGCTATATCTAAATCTTTTTTAGAATTTATTACAACTATTCCTGTATTGTGATCAGCTTCTACACTTTCTACTCCATCTATTTCTAATAATGCATTTTTTACTCTATTTTCACATCCTCCGCACATCATTCCATTTATTTTTAATTTTAATCCTTTCATTTCTTTCATATCCTTTCTTATTTATTATTTTTTAAATAATTCTACTAATTCATATATTATTTCCAAATTTTCTTTTTTCACAACCCCAAGCTTATTATATACCCAGTGGGGGATTTTGTAAATAGAGGTGTATCGTTGTTTTTCCCTTTGTAAACTTAAGTTTACAAATTTAACAATTAAGCTTGATTTTTTCTCTGATTTATGTTAACATATATTTATGAATTTTTTATTCATAAATTTTTGTAGAAAGAGAGGTTTATATTTAGTCCGTTATCAACCCGTGAATTTCATATAGGAGAATTAACATGGATCTTATGGAAAAATTTAATGGCAAAATCATTGATTACGTCTTTGACAACTCTGGTGTCCCTTGTGCGTTGCTCATCAAATGCAACAACTGTGATGAAACTGTTGCTTGCATGAGTGATGCAGCTACAGTCATCTCTGACTGCATCCAGTATGCAACCGGAAAAAGCGCAAGCAACTACCTGAAAAACACTTTTCCCATCGGCAAAGATGTTGCTTTCGTCACCCTGCCTGGCAAATACCAAGTAGATGGCAAGGTCTATCCTTTGGTTTCTATCCGTGCCGCATGTACCCTGTCGGTTCGTGACTTCGAACGTGGCTCAATCGTGTACGCCACAGTTGTTTACCAAGAGGAGATCTCTCCCGATGCCTCCTGCTATCCTGCGCTTAAGGAGCAAGTCGAAAGGAACGGTGAAAAAGTTAAAGACGGTGCATCTTTGTACGCATACGCCGTTGAGCTCAGCTGCTCTGTTGGAGCTTCGTATGTAAGCTCCAGAGGGTACCTTTACGGAAAACATGTGAAGGCTGTAGTAGAGGCTATTACACCTCCCAATATGCTGATCCTTAAAAAGGTCACAGTTCTGGGATAATTACCCCAGCAGCCTATAACAACTAAACCTCAGCACCCCCGTGGCACACGCTATGTGTCACGGGGGTTTTTATATAATTTATATATATAAAATTTGCCCTGGATATATCAAGTTTGGATTCTGTATATGATTTATTGTTACGATTCTATTAATTGATACCCCATAATATCTAGAAATTGCCCATAATGTATCTCCTGATCTTACTGTATATACAATGTAATTTGCTTGAGTATTAGGATTAGTATAATTATTTTGTAAAACACCATTAGTTGATAATGATGTTATTCTTAATTGTTCACCCGGATATATTAAATTCGGATTTTGTATATTATTTAGTTCAACAATCTGCTGTATAGATACCCCATAATATCTCGAAATTGCCCATAGAGTATCTCCGAGACTTTACAGTATATATTATCTTTCCTGTAGCTCTATTTTCCGTTCCATTCAAATTACTATTTGTTATTATTTTTAGCACTTCACCTGGATAAATTAAGTTCGGATTACTAATATTATTTAAATTAACTATTTCAGAAATTGTTGTGTTGTATCTTCTTGATATTCCCCACAATGTATCACCACTTTTTACAACATATTCTATAACATTTGAATTTTGATTATTATTTGGATGAACAACATCTGGCGTTTTATCCGAATTTCCTAAAAATATTTGTTTTGTGAATACATCTCTATCAACACTACCTCTTATACCACTTACATTTCCCCTATCTGAATATTGTATTCCAGTCCATTTACTCCATCTCACATCTATATCTTCAGTATTATTATAGTCACCATAATATGCAAGCCATAATGGATAATTTCCAGCAAGCTCTTTATCAAACCTATTTTGTGCATTATATATGTCACTATAAATTATTGTCTCTTTTCCAGTTAGTTCTCTTACCTTATTTAAAAATGCATTAGATATAGCATTTATCATTTCTACACTAGCGCCTTGAAAACTCTCATAATCCATTGCTAGTTTGCAATCTATTTGTTTTCCAGATATAACTGATGCAAAAAACCTAGCTTGATCTTCTGCATCGCGCACATTAGTTGCTGTTAAAAAATGATATACTCCGGACCTTCAAGCCATTTGCTTTGGCATTCCTGTAATTCGTTTCAAAATAACTATCTTTCCACGTTCTTCCTTCACTAGACTTCATATATACAATATCTATTCTATCCTTTTTTACTTTTGCATAATCTATATATCCTTGCCACCCACTTACATCAACACCGTAATACCAATCCTTAGACTCTGGTGTAATAGCATATGTATAATTAGCACAGCCAATCATTAAAAGTAAAAAAGTCAAAATCATCATCACACATATATAATGTGTATTTTTCTTCATAATCACCCTCCTACTCAATTATATGTATTTTTATAAAAAATGTTCTTTATAGTCCTTTGAATACATTATGCAAATAACTTGATTTTTATTGTATTTTGTGTTAACATAAAAATTATGAATGTTATTCATAATCTTTAGAAAGGATTTGTACATTTTTAATTTAAATTTTGGAGGATTACACTATGAAAAATAATTCAGCAGCTGAAAAGATCCGGAAATACCGTGTCAAAGTAGTCGGGTGGGACAATCCATCCAAGCGCTTAAGATTCTTAAACCTTGACACCGGTAGCTTTGGCTACATGGAACTCAGCGAAGTTTCAATGTATGACCCCAATGATTTCACATCATATCTGATGCCCAAAGAAGTTGAAAGGCTTTTTGGTCAGGAGATTACCGTTTACGTTTGTCATAAGCAAGGCTCTGAGCGTTACTATTCTCATCGCGAAGTAATGCTTGAAGATTATCAGAAGGTTCACATTGGAAGTTCTCAGATTTGCAGAGTTGTTGGGTACTTTAAAGATGGTCTTATCATGCAGTGTTCCAATAATAGTAGCGTTGTACGTTGCAAGGTATCTGACATCTCAGTAGCTCCAATCCATAATCTTAAAAAACAGTCTCCTCTTGGCACTGAACATCGTATAAAGATTATTGGAAAGAACCGCTATGACCATACTATTTATGGATCAATCAAAGATCTTTGTAAAGACCAACTATCCAATTACTATCCTGGTCGTCAGGTCGTCGGGCGGATCGCTCAAAGACTTAAGACAAATGATGGCTACATCATTGAAGTAAGCCCTATGGTGTATGGAATCTTAGATTCCACCAAAACATACCCACTAGACTCAAATATTCGGTGCATTGTTACAGCAGTTAGGAGTGATAAATTAAAATTAGAAATGTTAGATATTGATGTGAACGACTAATTTCACATTAATTCCTATTTTCAAGGCCGAAGCCTGGACAGAATTTTCCGTCTAGGCTTCGGCCTTTTTATAAAAATTTGAATATTTTTCTTTATATGGTAAATAATACATATAAATTTAAAGTAAAGGAGCTAAATATTATGAATAATTATCCTATTGAAGGATTAATGAACACTGCTATGAATTCAATAAAAGAGATGGTTGATGTTAACACAATAATAGGTGAACCAATTGAAACATCTAATAATATTGTTATAATTCCAGTTTCTAAAGTAAATTTCGGTTTTGCAGCTGGTGGAAGCGAGTTTAAAATTCCAACTAATAATGACAAAAATAAGTCAAAAGACGATGATTCTAAATCCACATCTTCTGAAAATTCAAGATTGCCTTTTGGTGGAGGATCAGGTGCTGGAGTAAGTATCAGCCCAATCGCATTTATTGCCATTCAACCAACTGGAGTAAAATTATTACCTGTTACCCATTCATCATCACTAGATAAACTTTTAGATTTTATCCCAGATTTGGTTGAAAAAACAAGTTCAATTATTGACACACAATTAAAAAAATTAGATAACAAAAAAGATTCTTCTGTTACATTAAAAGTTACAAAAGAATCATCTACACCACCTATAAAAAATAATACCAATGTAACTGCCTCAGAAGTTGTAAAAAAAGAATCTAAACCATATGATATTGAATATGATGAAACAAGTTCAGATATGTAAAATAAAAAACACTATATTACTAATCCATAGTAATTATAGTGTTTATTTCATTGCTATAATTAAGTCCTTTATTCGTATTCCTGCTGCTATTGCTGCATTCATTTCAAACACATTTTTATCTATATACACTGGATTGATTATATATGTGCAATTTTTATTATCTTCAATAAATAATGATAATATTATTGAAGTAATTATGCCTAATGCACTTGTTATCATTGCAGTTGCATACGCATCTTCTACACCGATACTTAAATTAAAGTTCAAATTATCGATACACACATGTGGCATAATCTTCTTTAATTTTTCCATCTTTTCTTTTTGTTTCTTTTCTGGATCTTCACTCTTCATATCCTGGATATTAGACTTTATCAACATCTTTCTAGTTTGCATATTATCTAATTTTAGTATATTAAATTTAATATTTTTACATATATACAACCTGCATATAATTTGGAAATCAATATATTCTAAAACATTTGGATATTTTTTATTCACAATCGTCTCAACAATATTCTTTAAATCATTAATATCATGTATACATATATTACATACTTTTAATTCAATTTTTCCCTTTATTATAATAATCATTAATACTAATAAAAATATTATAATAAAACTACATAAAAAGCAAAGCAAGACTACCACTATTTTCCTCCTAATGATAGTCTTGCCCATTTTTTTATATTTATTCTAATGATTTTCTAACATATAATCACACTGTCTTCTTCTTTTTTGATACTTCTATATCTCCAAATAAATATTCTTGTTTAGTTTCTACTTTATTTCTCCTTGACATCTCTAATAATCCTGAAAACGCTGTAACAACTTCTTGTGGTTTGCATTTATTCAATGAGAATAATGTATTGAATACAAAATTAGAATTACGTATTAATGCTCTAAACATTGTCTTTACAGTATCTCCAACAGAATAGTTCTCTATTATAGCAATCTTCTCCAAATTCTTAGAATTTTTATTAACCTTCACTTCATTTCTATGTAAAATTTCTTTATACTTTTCTACAATATCCTGATATGAATGTTTAATCTCTAATTTCTGTTTAGGTAATTCTATACTTTCAGGTAATCTATAAAATCTTTTTGAATTTTCATCATATAATTGTCTAAATTTATTAGTAATCTCTTTATATTGTTTGTATTCGATTATCCTTTGAATAAGTTCTTCTTCTGATAACATTTCTTCTTCTTCCTCCTGACGTGGAAGAAGTTTTTTAGATTTTATAAACAATAGATTAGATGCCATTATTAAAAATTCACTTGTAACTTCTAAGTCCAGCTCTTCCATTTTATTTATATAATCAATATATTGATCTGTTATCTCATTAAGATTTACTTCATATATATCCATTTTATTTACTTCTATCAAATGGCATAATAGATCTAAAGGGCCTTCAAAGTTTTCGATTTTTATATTGTACTTATTAGTTTCTAATGTAAAGATGTTTTGCATTATTATTACCTTTCATATTATTTTTCTTCAAATCATTTTATTATATTAATAACTCATTGCTAACTTTATATTATCACTTGTATATCCTTTTTTCAATAGAAACTGTTTTATTTCAATGTCTTCCATTGAATTTTTCTTCCTATTAACAATCTTTATTGCAGACTGTAATTCATATTCGTTAAGTTCTTCACTATTTTCGGAAAAGTATAAATCAATGTCATTATTTTTAATACCTTTAGACATTAATTTGTATCTTAGCTCTTTTCTTGATAAGCTTTTTAGTGCCATATATTCTCTAACAAATCTTTCAACATAATTTGTATCATTTATATATCCAAGCTTTTTTAGTTCAGTAATTGCATCATCAATTATATCTTGACTATAGTCTTTCTTAAATTTTGTACGAATTTCATTCTCTGTCCTTTTTTTATAGAAAATATATTTTAACATTTTAGTTTTAGCTTCATCATATTTCTCTAAAGCATATCCATTTTCATTAAAGAACTTAACCTTATACCTGTTAAAAGCTACATTACTAGATTTTTGCTCTTTAACTTCATCTTGGATATAGTGCATATCAGACTTATTAAACTCATCATCAGATATGCACATATCTTTATTACGTTTGCTTCTGTTTATTTCTTGGGATAAATTATGTATGTTTACTTCTCTCAAAGTTCTACCTTTCAATATTTAAATTATTCGTCTAAATCATCATCTTCTGGCTCTATGTCTTGTTCATCATCAATTACTTCATCTCCAAGGCTTTTTTCAAATGCTTCATTAAAATTCTTTCTTACTTTTGCTTCAATATCTTCCATAATCTTAGGATTATCTTCTAAATATTTCTTTGCATTTTCTCTACCTTGTCCAATTCTTTCTCCATTATAGCCAAACCATGATCCACTCTTATCTACTATTCCTAAGTTAACACCTAAATCTAAGATATTTCCTGACTTAGAAATTCCTTTACCATATATAATATCAAATTCAGCCTCTCTAAATGGTGGAGCAACTTTATTTTTTACTACCTTCACTCTAGCTCTACTTCCTACTACTTCTCCATCTTGTTTTATGTTTTCAACTCTTCTTATATCAAGTCTCACAGAGGCATAGAACTTAAGAGCTCTACCCCCTGGAGTTGTTTCAGGATTTCCAAACATTACTCCAACTTTTTCTCTTAATTGATTTATAAATACTATACAGCTATTTGATTTATTTATAACACCTGCTAATTTTCTTAAAGCTTGTGACATCAATCTTGCTTGTAAACCAACATGAGCATCTCCCATATCACCATCTATTTCAGCCTTTGGTACGAGTGCTGCAACAGAGTCAACAACAATTATATCAATAGCTCCGCTTCTTACAAGAGCTTCAGCAATTTCTAATGCTTGTTCTCCTGTATCTGGTTGTGATACTATTAAATTATCTATATCAACTCCTAAATGTTTAGCATAAACAGGATCTAAAGCATGCTCAGCATCGATAAACGCTGCCTCTCCACCTTTCTTCTGTGCTTCTGCAATCATATGAAGTGCTAAAGTAGTTTTTCCAGATGATTCTGGTCCATATACTTCTATAATTCTTCCCTTTGGTATTCCACCTATTCCTAATGCTATATCAAGGCTTAATGCTCCTGTTGGTATAGCTTCTATATTCATGGCTTTAAATTCTCCTAGTTTCATTACAGATCCTTTACCAAATTGTTTTTCAATTTGTCCCATTGCTGCTTCTAATGCTTTTTGTTTTTCTGAACTAATTTTGTTCTTTTCTTTCTCTGTGCTCATAAATTCCTCCTCTAAACATTTGTTTGTGTATATTATATATTATTAAATTTTTTTGTCAATAGTTTTTGCGAACATTTTTTCACTTTTCTTTTTATTGTTGTCTAAACCATCTATCGAAATTATAGTATAA
The DNA here is from genome assembly GCA_000433915.1 of Clostridium sp. CAG:793. GTDB lineage: Bacteria > Bacillota > Clostridia > TANB77 > CAG-508 > CAG-793. The sequence continues at coordinate 120,877 of HF993646.1, read as the reverse complement.
ACTAAACGTATTAGGGCTAAAATCTCCGCCTACATTTGAGTTTAAAATTATTACTCCTTTATTTCTATACAATCCAATATATGGAACATCTTCATTTACTTTTTTCTGAATTTCACCATAATTATCTAAACTATTTAGCTTAGATTGAACATCATCATTTTGATAATTAGCCAAATTATTATATCCATAAAAATATGTCATATCAGGATTAACAGACGATTTTACTCCTGTTAAAATTATTTGATAATTTTTATTATTTAAATATTCATAATATTTATTATCATCAACTTGTACTATATTTATAATAACTCCTATATCTGCAAGCTGACTCTTTATATTATTAGCTACTTTTACTCTATCATTATTATTCTTATTTACTACTAACGATAATGTAAGCTTTCTAACATATCCACCTATATTTTTTTGCCATCTACCACTAACATATGTCCAACCACCATTTTCTAATGTTTTTTTAGCTTCTTCTTGATTATATGAAATTTTTCCTTCTTCATTATTTAAATAACTTCCATAATCTAATGGTGTATCAGCTACTATTTTAGTGTTACTAAATACGGTACTTACTATATTTTCTTTATTTATCCCATAATTTAATGCTTTTCTAACAGCTGAATCTGATAAAATACTGTCTTTACAATTCATGCTTATAAAGTCATAGTCTCTTCCTGCGTATTCTTTCTTATTGTATCCCATTGTTCCTACATAGTTTGTATAATCTGTCATATACGTATTTACCACATCAATATTTCCCAGCTTAAATGCATTAAAGATTTCTCCTATTGCATTATATTTATGAATTGTAATAGATTGCGTTTTAGGTGGATTAGATTTTATATTTCTCCATCTATCATTTCTAATTAACAATATATTGTCATTATCTATACTTGCTATTTTGTACATGCCAGTACCAATTGGTATCTTTCCTGTGCTTTGAAAATCTTCATTTAAGTAATACGTACTTGAGATTATAGGGAATGTTAAATTATATTCAAAATAAGGAACTGCTTCACTTAAATTTATAATTACCGTTTCAGAATCTGGAGTCTCTACATTTACTATCTTTTGAATATTCTGCATATATATTGATCCAGTTTCTTGAATTTTATTTATCGTATACTGTACATCTTTAGCTATCAAACTACTTCCATCTTGCCATTTTATCCCCGTATTTACTTTTATCTCATATTGTGTATCTGATACTTTTGTGCATGCTGTTGCAAGTGAATATTCAGCCGTATAGTCTGATGTAATATTTATTAATGAATCAAATACTAATTTATCAATATTAACAATCTCACGATTTTTTGTAAGAATTGGATTCATAGTATCATAATTCGTAATTCCCATTTTCAAATTTTCTACAATGCTTACGTTATTATTTTGAACTGCATTTTCAACATCTTCATCATTTTCTTCATTTGGTTTATTTTTATCATACACTATATAAATTGCTCCTGCTATAAGAGCTATTACAACCAAAATAAATATATATTTAAAAAAGTTATTACCACTTGATTTCATGCAAATGATTTCCTTTCAATTATGTTTTACCAGCATATAATATAATAAATGTAATTGTTTTTCAATAGTTTTAGAATATATTTTTAATTGAAAAACGGGTATGAATAGAGTATTGTCAGCTTTCACAACACTACTATAACATGCCCGTTAAATTTATATTTTATTTACTTAATCATTATCTTGATTCTACAATTAGCCTAATTCCAGTTCTATCTTCGCCCTCCACTTGAACTTCAGCAAATGCAGGTATACATACTAGATCTACTCCTGTAGGTGCTACAAATCCTCTCGCAATTGCCACTGCCTTCACAGCTTGATTAAGAGCTCCTGCTCCTATCGCTTGCATTTCTGCCTTTCTTGTTTCCTTTACCATCCCTGCAATAGCTCCTGCTACTGAATTTGGATTTGATTTTGATGAGATTTTTAAAACTTCCATTGATTCCTCCTATATTATTTTTTATTTGTAATTACAATTATAGTTATAATATATTTTGGAAAAAATGTCCAGTATTTTTTATTAATTTTCCAAAGTTTTCATCGACTCGTTTTTCCGTTTTATGACAATTTTCGACATTTTATTATATATTTATTCTATATACTTTCTCTGTTCGACAATTTTCGTCATTTATCTCAAAGACAACACCATTTAATTTGCAATCACCTGTTGCTAATTTATATCTTTCTGGTAAAGATGTAACAAAACGTTTTAATGATGCATCTACATCCATTCCAATTACAGACTTACGAGGTCCAGTCATTCCTATATCAGTTATGTATGCTGTTCCTTTATCTAGGATAGTTTCATCCGCAGTTTGTACATGTGTATGTGTTCCATAAACTGCATTAACTCTTCCATTTAAGTAATAGCCCATCGCAATTTTTTCCGCAGATGCCTCAGCATGGAAGTCGACAATGAAAATATCTGCTGAGACTTTCTTTAAAATATTATCAACCACGGTAAATGGATTTTCCGATAATACTCCCATATCAGTTCTACCAATTAAATTAATTACACATATTGTTTTACTATTTTTAGTAAGAATAGTATATCCGTGTCCTGGTACACCTTTCGAATAATTGGCTGGTCTAACCAGCATTGGATCATCTATAAAAGAAAATATATCTTTCTTTCCCCATGTATGATTTCCCATAGTTAGTACATCTATATCCATATTTTTAAGTTCTTGAAATATTTTTATGGTAATTCCCATTCCACCTGCTACATTTTCAGCATTAACAATTGTGAAATCTATATTTTCAGCTTCCTGTATATTATCCAAATCTTTTTTTAACTTAGCTAATCCATTTTCACCAACTAGATCTCCTATAGCCAATATCTTCATTTATAAATCCTCTTTCTTATCTATTTTTCTTTTTTAAATTTGCTCAATATTTTTCCTATAATCATTATAATTTCAGTTGAATGTTTTCTTGCAAATCCTTTACCTAGTGCCTTGCCACCAATTGTCATTGAAGCAACTAATGCACTTATGATGAATTGAATATTAGTTGAAATGTTCATCGCATTCATTATTTTTATAGCAATTCCAGCACTTATAGCTCCACTTAAAACTCCACATATATCTCCTATTACATCGGCACATATATTTGAAACTTTCCCAGCATTTTTTATTAAATTAATTGATGTTTTAGCTCCTGGTAACTTCTTAGTTGCTTTTGCATGAAATTCCTTTTCATCAGCTACAGTAACAGCAACACCTATTACATCAAATATTATTCCAATAAATACTACTAATATTAATACTAGTATTGCTGGTATAAGTGGCAAGCTAGATACCGCACTGTTTGAAATAAATGAAAATATAATTGATAATACAAATGCAATTATAGATACCTGTATAAACCATTTCAGCTCTTCATTCATTTTTCTCTTTTCTTTTTGTTTTTCCTTCATTTTTTCATAACCAATTAAAATTGGTTTATTCCTCCTCGTCATTATATAATACTTTTCCTACTTTGTCTATCCAAAGCTTTATAAAAAATAAAACGATAAGTTTAACTTACCGCTTGATATCAATTCTCTACTTATTTTTTATTTATTTTGTTGGTAAAGTTATACGTAAATTTTACGGTTTAGGTCTAGTCGAATTTCTCTACTCCGAACTAACCATTACTGTTTAGTTGTTTCCATTTAATCAGAGCATCCAAAAATTTGGCTACCAGATTGCCACTTAAATCCGTATCTTAATCCATAAAACTTCTCACATTTGATGCAAACAGTCTAGAAGATTTCCTTGAAATATTACGTTTATTACTAGTTCTTTTTGCAATAGTGATTTCATAACAAATAATAAAACTATTTGGCCAAATAATCTTATTTTTTAAGTTAATCCCAAGACTATCACTCAAAACAGGCTATTGATAGACTATGCGAAAAGAGGAGTTAATATATATGCCATTATATATTTTCCTATTCTCATATTTTATATATCACACAAGCTTGGCGTCCCGCGCAAAATATAAAATTCGTGTCAGCCTTTTAGTGGATTTTTAGCCCCACTCTCATAATAAGCAATATCACTAGAATACTGCACCAACAAGATATAGTATACAATATTTATATTATTGTGTAAAGTGATTTATTCCATTTCCTTTGACTTTGCAGTATTTTGTAATGCTTATTCTGTATGTTTTTCTCAATATTTCTTTTATTTTCTCATTTTTTCTTTATTTTTTGATTTTATATTAATATCCATAATTGTCCAAAAAAGATTCCATAATATTTCTATTATAGAATCTTTTATTTTATAAATTATCTTGCATAATCAACAACACGTTTTTCTCTAATCATGTTTACTTTTATTTGTCCTGGATAATCCATTTCTTCTTCGATTTTTTTAGCAATCTTTCTAGCAATTATAGTCATTTGATCATCTGAAATCTTTTCTGGTCTTACAATAATTCTAATCTCTCTACCAGCTTGAATTGCATATGATTTTTCAACCCCATCAAAAGAATCTGCTATTGATTCCAATTGCTCTAATCTCTTGATATATGCTTCTAGTGTTTCTCGTCTTGCTCCTGGTCTTGAAGCTGATATAGCATCTGCTGCTTGTACTAAACATGCTTCTGGTGTTTGCGGTTCAACATCTCCATGGTGAGCTTCTACAGCATTTATAACTCTTGGATCTTCCTTATATTTTTTCAATATATCAACACCGATTTCAACATGAGTTCCTTCCATGTCATGGTCTAATGCTTTTCCTATATCATGTAATAATCCTGCACGTCTTGCAAGTTTTACATCAAGTCCTAATTCATCAGCCATTATTCTAGCTAAATTAGAAACTTCAATAGAGTGCATTAATACATTTTGTCCATAGCTTGTCCTATACTTTAGCTTTCCAAGTAAATTTATAATGTCTGGGTGTAAATTAATAACACCTGCTTCCATTGCAGCTCTTTCGCCCTCTTCCTTGATTGTTTTAGCTAATTGTTCTTTAGCCTTTTCAACCATTTCTTCAATCTTTGATGGATGTATTCTTCCATCTTCAATAAGTTTTTCAAGCGCTATCCTTGCAACTTCTCTTCTAAGTGGATCAAACCCTGATATAACAACTGCTTCTGGTGTATCATCAATAATAAAGTCAACACCTGTAAGAGTTTCGAGAGCTTTAATATTTCTACCTTCTCTACCAATTATTCTTCCCTTCATATCATCACTTGGTAATGAAACAATAGAAACTGTAGCTTCTGAGGTATGATCTGCAGCACATTTTTGAATAGCATATGTTATAACATTTTTAGCAGTTTCTTCTGCTTTATCTTTTATATGCTCCTCTATCGCTCTTATTTTTTCAGCTTTTTCTGCTGTAAGAGTTTCATCAATTTTAGCAAGTAATTGTTCCTTAGCTTCATTCTCCGTTAATCTTGCTATTCTCTCTAATTCGTCAAGTTGTGCATCTTTTAGTTTTTCAACCTCTTGTCTAGTAGACTCAATGCCATCTTCACGTTTGTCCAATTGCTTTTCTCTTTGCTCTGCATTATAAATTTTCTTTTCCAAATTTTCTTCTTTTTGAATCAATCTTTTTTCTTGTTGTTGAACATCACTTCTTCTTTCTCTAATCTCATCTTCCAAATCATTTCTTGCTCTTATAATTTCTTCTTTAGCACGAACAATTTCTTCCTTCTTTGCATTTTCTGCTTCCTTATTGGCATTTTCAAGTATTCTTAGTGCTTCTTTCTCTGCACCCTCAATCTTTGACTCTGCAATCTTCTTTCTTGCCATGTATCCAATAATTGAAAATATTATCGCTGAGACTAGAAAAATAGTGATATAAATTACAATTTGCATAATTATAACACCTCTTTTTCATTAAATTTTCAATGTACAAATATATATAATCATTTTTTATAAATATTCTACATATATATTTTATTATTATTATTGAAATATGTCAAGTACCAAAAATGGGAAAGTTTATATTAATTAGACAAAAAAAATTAGGCAATGCCTAAGTTCTTTTTCTATGCTCTTGGATGAGCTTTCTTATATATATTTTTTAATTCAGGGGTTTGAAATTGTGCATAAATCTGAGTAGAAGATATATCTGAATGTCCTAACATAGCTTGTATAGATTTTAAATCTGCACCATTTTGTAAAAGATGTGTTGCAAATGAATGTCTTAATACATGAGGAGTTATATCTTTTTCAATATGAGCTTGTTCTTTGTAATATTTTACTATTTTCCAAAATCCTTGTCTTGTTAATCTATCACCATTAACATTTACAAATAATGCTTTGTTAGTTTCATCTTTAACCATTATTGGTCGTGCATCTTCAACATATTCTTTAAGTGCTTTTTCAGCTAATGTTCCTAATGGAATAATTCTAGCTTTTTTTCCATTACTGCATAATACTGTATTTTCGTCAAAATTAACATCATCTATATTTAAATCAATTATTTCTGTTACTTTCATTCCAGTTGCATAAGCAAACTCAAGCATTGCCTTATCTCTAGTTCCTTTTAAATCAACGTCTTTTGGTTGATCTAGTAATAGTTCAACTTCTTCAGAAGTCAATACACTTGGAACTCTTTTCTCTATTTTAGGAGATTGGATAGAAACAGTTGGATCTTCCTTAACCTTCTTTGTCCTTAATAGATATTGATAAAAAGAACGTATAGTAGCTAAACTTCTAGATGCAGTAGACGTCTTCTTGCCTTCTTTTTGTAACTCTTTTAGATAATCTTCAATGTTTTCTTCTGTTGCTTTTGAAAAGTTAATATCATTGGCGTCAAGGAACTTTTCGAATTGTAAAATATCTCTTCTATAAGATTGAAGAGTATTATCTGACAATTTTTTATCGTTCTGTAAAAATTCTAAAAAAAGTTTGATTTGCTTATCCATTTTGTTTTGCCCCTTTAAATTATATTGTTTTACATAAACTTATTATGTTATATCAAATTATTTCTAAAAAGTAAAGAGAATTGAGCAATATTTTATTAAATAAATTTTGTCCAAAAGTATTGACTTTTTTGCATTTCTGTTGTAGTCATATATACTTTGAAATACTAATATATAGGTTACTTGATAAATAGGTTTCTAGTAATACTGATATTGCTAATAAAAAAATCGCCACTCCCACATATATTAAATACTTTACTATTTCTTGTTTAAAATTTTCTCTATCTTGCACAATAGATTTATACATTTTCATTCCAGCAACTGCCAACATCAATAGTGCTGGAATCTCTATTATTTTACTTACTAGCATAATAGATAAAGTAAATAACATTCCCTTTCCAATTCCCAAAGTCATAATAACTGCTGAAATTGAATATCCTATGCAAAATCCTTTATACCCAATAAAAATATATGTACCCAATATGCCAATTATAGATATACTTAAAAAAGCCATTAAAAGTATAGTTTTTATATTTTTATTTATATTTTCTTTAAGTATACAAGCATAATCTATTTTGTTTCCACTTTTTATACTAGAATTAAAATCAGTAATGTATTTAATTATCTCCGATTTTTGTTCATCACCTGAATTATTTAATACAAATGTGCCAATCAATATTCCCATAAGAAGTACTAAAAAAAGTATAAAATATTCTTTTATGTTTTCTTGTATATGTCTTTCTATCGCCTTTCTCATCTGTTTCCTCCTGATACATAATACTATTCCATAAAAGTTATTATTATTCATTTTTGTATAATAAATCTGCCCAATCATTTATTACTATAGGCTTCATATTTCTATATAAGCAAAAATACAATAATCCTAAGATTATTGCATTTTTTATCTATACATTTTCTACTTTTCCGTATACTCCGCCACCTCCGGCATGAATATGCATTTTTCCTTGTCTAGCATTATCAATAACATCAGCTAATTTTTCTCCAACACAAGATTCTAAATCATCTCTTGTAACTTTATTTAATATAGTCATTTCTGTGCCAAATGCAGAAAGTAATTTTTCTATGGCTTTATTTCCCACTCCTGGCATAAATTGAAGTGGTACTTGATAATGATATTCTGGTCTAAAACTTGGGCTTGTTGATTCTTGATCTTTGATCATTTCTATTCTATCGAAAACTCCCATTGTAATATTTGTTCCACCACATTTATCGCATTTTAATGCTGGTGCTGGTGTTTCTATAGAACAGTTGCAATCTTCACAAAAGCTTCTATTGTATTTTCCTAGTTTAGGATCTAATCCATAATTACATATAATCTTTCTTCCATCCTCACCTTTTATTGCTTTAAATATTTCTTTAAAGCTTACATCTTCTACTAATAATTTATTATATTCTCTTGCTATTTTAGGTAATGAATGTGCATCTGAGTTAGTTACAAATTGTTTACCAGCTAATTCTGAAATCTTATCAGCATAATATGTATCTGAACTTAATCCCAATTCTATTGCAAAAATTTTATTATATTTTTCTTTAAAAATTCTTTCTATTCTTCTTGTGCAATTTCCATAATAACTTTTAAATGGTGTAAATACGTGAGCAGGAATTAATACACCATTATATTTCTCTACTATATCAATTAATTCATAACCTGATACATCAGATCTTTGAGTACTTAATGTAATATTATGAATATGCTTAGACATTTCCTGCGAAAAGCCTTTTATATCCTTAAGCGTTGGAAAATAACATAAATTATGTGCACTACCTGTTTTGCCATCTTCATTTTTTTCTGATGTTTCTACTTCACTTCCTAGTATAATACATACTTTATCTTTATAAATTATTCCACCATCTTTTAATTCATATGCTTCACCTGTTTTTAAAAAGTTTTCAATGTCTTCAATAACATAAGGTGATGCACAATCAATTATTCCTACTACATCAATTCCTTTTCTTTCATAACATTCTTTTGCTATGTTAGCAAAGTTCAGTGAACGAGCTCCTGTAATTTTTATTGGTTTTCCATTTTCGCTTCTTCCTATGTGTACATGTAAATCTGCAAATATTTCGTTCATTTAATTTTCCTCTCTATCTTGTATGTTCCTCACTATTTTGTTCTCTATTTTGTTCTCTATTATTTTCTATTGCTCCATTTCCATATCTACTATACAGTTCTTCCACATCCGGATTATGTGGATTTAACACACTATGGCTCGTATATGGAGTATTAGCGACTTCAGGCGACATAGCGCCACTTTCTCTTTCACTTCTCATCATGTCATTAGCAATTTCAGAAGCTAATTGTGTCGGAGTTATTTCGACTTTTTCTTTGCTTTTCTGATTTTCTCTTAATTTCTGTAGCTCAATCATTCTCACAAAATCTTCCTCTAGTTGCTTAGCATAGCTGATTCCTTTTATTAAATTTTGCGGATCTGTCATATCATTAAAAATCTTCTGAGCTTTTCTTATACTATCTTCTGTTGGCATATTATTCCCCTCCTATACCTCAATATTTTGTGCATAATGTACAAATTCTATAAATAAATTTAACATTTTATTTTCTTTATCTTTTAGATTTCTATATTGTAATAATACAATAGCTTCTTCTGGTTCAAAACCTATTCTTTCCGGTCTGTCCAATAACATTCCGCCAAATTGATCTGCTAGTTCTAGTATGTCCATTTCTATTGTTCTATTTTCTTTTATTGTATATCTATTTACTCCTTCACATATTTTGCAAAATCTTTCGTCAAAGCCAAGTTTAGCTAAATATTCAGCTCCTCTTTTTGCATAATTCTTTATTTCTTCTATATTAGTTGAGTTTTCTACTTTCATACAATCGCAAAGCAATCTAGCCGTTATAACTATATTCTCGTCAATTTGTAAATCAGGATAATACTGTTTTAAATAATCTAGGAACATCTTTGTTATTAGAGCTTTAAATATTACTGAATTATCATAATATATTCCTGTTCTCTTTTTCAAATAATACATTATTTCTAGCTTCTTGCTCCAATCTGTTTCTCCTAGAATGTATTCTGCGAAAGTTTCGTCGCCCATAGGATTTCCTCCTGTTATATTTAAATTTCAATGCCATTATATTCTATTAAGCTATTTCTTTCAATAATTATAATAAAAAAATAATCATAATGTAATATCTTTGTAATATTACATTATGACTAACCCATTTGTATAATCCAAACCAGTTTTTGATTCTTCTGAATACCCTATTGTATACACATCTGTAGCATATTTATCAATTTCAAGCATTTTAGAATATTTCTTGTTTCTATTCTCCCTTTCAAATTTGCTAACTGATGTAATTACTTTTACTCTAGGATCAATTTCTGATAATAATTTTCTACCATTTTCATTAAATCCTAATACTCGTACATATGGTTTTATTGCCTTTGACATTTCCATATCAGCCTTTTTTATGTTTAAAAGAGCATATAACATTATTCGTTGTATTCTTGTTTGAGTATATCTCTTTGACTTAATCATATTTATCAATTCAATGATATTATTAGTTTTGCCAACAGCTTGTTTAATCGAATTTTCTAATCCCTCTGATACTTCTGGTAAGTCTGCAATTTCCTTTATTGTCATACTTCTTAATTTATATATTATAATGTCACAATAATTTGCAAGATCAAGTACATAAGTCCCATTTTTTATATTTTCTAGCAATATATTAAAACTACTACTTGGAACAACTCTGGCTACTTCCTCCATTTGTTTTCTCATCATTAAATATCTAATACCAGTCGCACTAGCATACTCGTCTATTATTTTTTTACTATTGTAATACACTTTTTCTCTACGGATTCCTATCGGAGTTATTTTACTTTTTTGCTTTTTTAAAGCTTTAAGATATTCAATAGCTAAAATATTATTTGATCCATTTAAGATATTATCATACTTAGGATCTTTCAAATATTTGATTATTGCTTCTTCACGTGCTTTAGGAAATGATTTTCCTTGTTTTAATTCATCTTTCAAATAATTTACATATTGTACTGGTTCTTCATATAAAACATTAGCTATATTATTAAGCAATGATATATTATTTGATTCTATTCCAAATGACAAACTATCAATTATTCCAAGTTCATCTAGAATTTTTATCGCACCACTTGCAAAATTTTCCGCACTAGATATGCTATACAGTGTTGGAAGTTCTATTACTAAATCCACTCCACTTTTTATAGCCATCTTAGCCTTTTCCCACTTATTCACTATGGCTGCATTTCCTCTCTGAGTAAAGTTACCTGTAATTACAGCAACAGTATAATCTGCTCCAGCCTGTTCTTTGCTATTTTGTATGTGATATACATGTCCATTATGAAATGGATTATATTCAGCAATTATTCCTAATATTTTCGACAATGTACTTCTCCTTTCTTTTATATTATTTCATACTTTCTATTGAAAGCTACGTTATTTATTGATATAATAACATAAATTCATATTTTTTTCAATTAATTTGGAGGTTTTGTATGGAAAAAATTATCATATATACAGATGGTGCATGCTCAGGTAATCCAGGTCCCGGAGGATGGGCAGCCGTACTAATATATAATGGCAAGGAAAAGGAAATTTCCGGTGGCAATAAAAATACCACAAATAATATAATGGAAATTACTGCTGTAATCGAAGGTTTGAAAGCTTTAAAATACCCTTGTGAAGTCGAATTATATAGTGATAGTGCTTATGTTGTTAATACTTTTACACAAGGTTGGATTTTCAACTGGATGCAAAAAGGATGGAAAACAGCTTCTGGTGATTCTGTAAAAAATAAAGAACTCTGGCAAGAACTTTATTCTCTTACCAAAATTCATAAAGTCACTTTTAACAAAGTAAAAGGACATGCAGATAACCATTATAACAATCGATGCGACGAATTAGCTAGAGATGCTATTAAAAACTTATAATCTTTTGCAAATAACCTATATGTTTATAGGTTATTTTTCCATACATTTATTATTTTTTATAATATATAATATAATCAGATTCATCACAGTTCATAACAATTTCATATTGTTCATCAATCATATTCTTTTCATCTTCGGTTAATGAATCTAACTCATTATTTACATTAAATTTATTATCAGTATCTATACTACTAATTATCTCATCAATTAAGCTATCCTTTTTATTAGAATTGTCTTTGTTTTTCACTATTTGATATCCCTCGATTCTTCTTAATTTGTATACAGCTTTATTATTTGAATTAACAACTACGCTGTCTTTTCTTAATATCTTATTTGTGTCTATATCAACACATTTTACAGTTATATATCTTTGAGTGTTATTGTCTTTTTTCATTTCTGTAGAGTTCTTTGTGACAGGAGTATAAAATAACTTAATTATATTCTCTCCTGGTTGCAAAACGACTTCATTATTCTTCGAATTAGTATAATAATTACTTATCTTCTTAGGAACAATTTGTATTTTCTTGTTTTCGTAACCTTCTTCTACAGTATCTTCTTTTATTTCTTTGTTATTTAATTTGTTTATGTATTTTATCCTAATTGAACAATTCTTGGCATAATGATATTTAACATCTTTGCATTCTTTTGTTAGTTTTCCTTCATAATCACATTCAAAATGAATGAATGTGTATCCATCTATCTTCTTTTCTAACCCTTTGACATCATACTCATCATTAATTGCACCATAAATATACTCATTCGGAGCTAATATTTCTCCATTAGAGTCTACATACTTAACACATATTCCATCTGATTTTATATCTATTTTAAAAGTTTTATTTTTTGAAATATTTCCACTATTGTCCATAGTTCTTATATGTAAATAATAGTCTTTCGAGTAGTCAATATTAGAAACAATAATAGCCGATTCATCGAGTTTATTGAGTGTAGTATCTGCCTGATTTTCTAAAACATTATCAACGGCATAACTATATCCTTGAATACCAGATTCACTATAAAAACTCAATTCTTTATTATTAGATCCTTTAGTTATAAGGTAAATATACTTTGTTCCATTATCCTTAGGTCTATTAAAATAGATTGACATATTATCTCCGTCCATTTGAGTTATTACAGAATCAACATTATTAGGCTCAGCTATATCCTCATTTTCTAAGATTACTTCCTGATCTTTTTGAAAAAGACTTTTTTTAGTATTTTGCTGTACTTGAATTAAATCATTATCTAATTTTTGATACAATATACTTCCAGGTTGTAATTTAACAATGGACACATTTGTATTCTCCTGTGCAAGTACATTTGCTCCATACAAAATCTGAATTATTCTAAGAACATGAAGAGTTAGAATTACAACAGAAACTATTAGCAATACTTTAAATCTTATATTTGATATACTTTTTTTATGCACAATGACCCCTTTCGATTATTATATAATTATTACTGCATCTTTTGTATTTGTATAATGTTGGAGTCTTTTATCGTCAAAGATAAATATCCATAATTAGGCTTGCCAAATTATGGACTAATAATATATTTTTTGTAATATTTTGTCAATAGTTTTTCAGTAATTTTTTTATTTTTTCATCGACATTTTATTACAATTTTCGTCAAAAAAAATAGTAACAATCATTTTCATAATTGTTACTATTTATCTTAATTATTTTATTACTGATAATATTGGTGGAGCTAACTGTTTCTTTCTTGATACTACACCTTCTAATAGCATTGAATCATCACTATCTAATTTTTTTCCAAAAGCTTTTTCTACTATATCTTTGTCTTTTCCTAAAGCTATAATTTTAGAATTTGTATTTATTATATCAGTAATTGTAAATACGAATAAATTTAATCCTTTTTCTGCTATTTCTTTTTCTATAGCAAATGATAAATCTTCTTTTCTAGAAAATACATCATCAATATCTGCTGTATTTACTTGTGCAATCTCTATTTTCATTCCATTTTCTTCAAATAATTTTGCATCCAAGTTTATAACTTTTTCACAAGAATATGAGCTTATGTCTGTTCCAGCCTTTAACATGTTTAAGCCATATGTAGCTGCATCAACATCAGCGATTCTTTCTAATTCTTTATATGCTTCTATATCTTTTTCTGTGCATGTTGGAGATTTTAATAATAAAGTATCAGAAATAATTGCACTTAGCATTAAAACAGCCATTTGTTTGTCTATTTCTATGTTTTCATGTTTGCATATATCATATAAAATAGTTGAAGTACATCCAACAGGTTTAGCTATATAATATAATGGTAATTCTGTTGAAAAATCTGCTATTCTATGATGATCAATTACAGCTATAACTTCAGCATCTTTTCTACCATCAACACTTTGACCTGCTTCATTATGATCTACTAATATAAGTTTTTGATTTGCTTCAACATTTGAAATTTCAGGTTGTGCCTCTATTCCCAAATATTTAAATACATATTCTGTTTCTTTATTTAACTTTCCTAATCTAACAGCTTGTGCTTCTACGCCATAATGTTTTGCTATTTTTTCCATAACTAAGCTTGAGCATATTGTATCTGTGTCTGGATTTTTATGTCCAGTAATTAATATTTTTTCCATATTATTATATCCTTTCATATTCGTAATTATATGGTCACATTATATAATTATTTACTTTTGTTGTCAATATTTGAATGCAAACATACTATTTAAACTTCTTCTGTAAAACCTTTCCTTTTTTCTATTCTATTTCATTATATTATTATATCTTATACTTCTGCAATCGTCATATTTTCTATTTATCTATTAATATTAAAAAAGCCTAAATTATTAAAACTTAGGCTTTCTCTTACTATTATTTGTTTTCATCATTATTTGAATTATCTTTATTCTTAAAGAAAAATGATATTCCTACAATTATTAGTATAACTGGTAATGCTAGTTTCCAAATCATATCTGTACTAATCACATTTTGTCTTGACAAAAGTAAAATTACTCCTACTATAATTCCAACTATATATCCGGCTTTATCTTTTTCTGTTATTAATCCAATTACACAAGGCACAATTATGAATAAAGTCCACCATCCAGCAAAGAACAATTCCACATTAATTATTCCTAATGAATTAGCTCCCATAATTAGTCCTAATACAATTAGTACAATTCCCCATAATATATTTCTTAAATTTTTCATTTTGGCATCCTCCCTATTTATGTATTATACATAGATATTTTATAAATGTCAAATAGCTTAAATTACATAAAAATAAACTAATTTATCCATTCCAATCGTATTAAACTTACATTATAAAAATCGTAGATATACTAATTTCTCAGTATTTCTACGATTTCTATAATGGTGGGCAGAGATGGATTCGAACCATCGTACTCAAATGAGAACAGATTTACAGTCTGCCGCCTTTAGCCACTCGGCCATCTGCCCTTAAACAAATTATTAAAAATTTTTATTTATAGTCCATACTATATGTATAGACTATAATAAAAAAATGGTGCGCCTTCAAGGATTCGAACCTTGGACCGACCGGTTATGAGCCGGTTGCTCTGACCAGCTGAGCTAAAGGCGCATATCTCAGCACGTGATTTATTTTATAATATTTTTATTATTCTGTCAATACATTTTTCGAAATTTTTTTAAATATTTTTTCACGTGCATTATTTGTATTTTATTTTCTCATACCATCCGAATTACCCTCTGGTAATGCTTCAGGTAATTGTAATACAACTCTAATTTTTAGTGCATATTTAACTGCTCTAACAAATTTGCTATTTTTGAATTTATTCCACAAAGAAGATTTAACTTCTGTTCTTGTTTCACTATAGAAGTTTTCATAAGCTTGTGTCTTGCTTTGTACAGGTTGTGTAGGAGCAACATTTGTATTAGCTACTTTTACATTATTAGTTTGTGGTTTAGCTTCTTCAACTTTAGCTTGTTCAGCGACTTCCTCTACTTTTGGTTCTTCAGCAACCGGTGTTGGTATTAGTTTTAAAGCATCTGCTATTTCTATTCCAATGTAGCTTAATGCTTTAGATCTATCTTCAACTCTTTCCATATCGATTTCTATATGAAGATTTGATTCCAAATTAGCAATACGCGCATTAACAAGTTTCTCAGCTTCTTGATATGCTTCAGTATTATCGTTCTTAGACTTTCCAATAACATTTAAAGCTTCAATTATTTCTGCTGAAAATCTATCACTAACTTCATTAACACTCTTTTTCCATTCATCATCTTGTGTTTGAACTATAGCTAATGTTTGCTTTAATATTGTAGCTGATTTAATATTGTACTCTCTTTGCTTTATTAAATGCTCTATTTGTTTTGTGTTCTCTTCAAATTGATTTGTAGCATATTCCACTAATTCATAAGCAGCATCATATACACTCTTAGGAAAGTTCTTCTTTTTAGGGTATTCTATTAAATAGGTTTTAATTGATTCTACTAAATCTTTAAAGTAAGAGTTATCATCTAATTCAATTATTTGCTTCTTACTATTTGGATTTATAAGTCTTTGAACCTTTTCTATGTTTGATAATATTTTTTCTTCCGTGATTACCATTCTCACGTTTACTATCCCTCTTCTAGGCATTGTAAACTTTACCTCCTTTGATTTATGTAAAGCATGGTATTTAGTGCTTCTATTTTTACTATCCTAATTTTAGTACAACTGTAAGACACTTGTCAAGCAAAAAGAAAAAATATTTTGAATTTTTTTATTCTTCAAAATATTATTTCCGTAAGGTTTGCTTGTCATCTGCGTTATATAGTTTTATTACATTTTTGTAATCTTTTTATTCCAATTATTTACTCTGATTAGCAATAGCATCTTTTTTTAATTCTTTATATCTTTTTATTTTCATTGTTGATGTCTTTTCAAATTCACCATGTTTTATTTCTAAACATTTTATTGCTTTATAAGATGTAAGCTTTTTATTTACTTCTTTTATGCTCTCCCATATAGTATCATGAATCTCTTGTTCTGTCATATTAGGTTTAATTTTATTTAATTCATCTTCATTTGGTATTACTCTTGCCGTAATTATAAGTTCTTTAGCATCTTTTCTCTTTGCATCTTCGCCTTCTGGTGATTTACCATATACCATTACTTCTTTTATTGTAGGTATTTTTTCTAGCAACATTTCAATTTCTTCTGGATAAATATTTTTACCATTTTGAGTTACTATTACGTTTTTTATTCTTCCTGTAATATATATGTATCCATCCTTATCAATATATCCAATGTCTCCTGAATGGAAATATCCATCCTCTGTTATTACATCTTTAGTTGCTTCTTCATCTTCATAATATCCAAGCATAAGAGTTGGAGTTTTTATCATAATCTCCCCTTCTCCGTTTTCATTTGGATCATTTACTTTGATATCTGCTTGAACAATAGCTTTACCAGCTGATCCAACCATTGGTTTATATTCTGGTGTTAATGCTGATATAGGAGCTGTTTCAGTTAATCCATATCCTTGTAAGAATGTTATGCCTATATCTTCTAGCCAATTTCCTACTTTTTTATCAATAGGTGCAGCTGCAGATACTATTATTCTAAGATTTCCACCCAAATTATCATATATTTCTTTAAATACTTTTTTCTTTATATCAATGCCCACTGATTTTAAAACATTAGTAATATGTATCATGGAATTAACTATAGCTTCTTTGTGACTTTTCTTTATGCTTTCATTTATTTTCTTATATATGCTTTCTACCAACAGTGGAACTGTTAATATTGCAGTTGGATGAGCTTCTTGTAAGTTAGGAACAATATATCTTAATCCTTCACATACAGCAACAGATGCTCCTCTTGCCATTGGATATAAGAAACCAATTGTTGATTCATAAGTATGATGTAGAGGCAAAATTGAAAATAGCATATCTGTTGGATATAACTGTACATACGCATTACAAGCATTTATATTTTCAGCTAAATTTCTATTACATAGCATTACACCTTTTGAATTTGATGTTGTACCTGATGTAAATATTAATACTTTAAATTCTTCTGGATCAATTTCAATCTTGTCAAAAGTATTATCTCCAGAATCTAAAATCTTTTTTCCATTTTCAATTAAGAAGTTTATACCTACATCTTTACCATCAATAGCTTTATCTGATTTCATTTCAATAAAATATTCTACATCTGGAACATTATCTTTTATTTTCTTTATATCATCTGCTTTCTTAGGAGAATAAATAATTGCACTTGCTTTACTTCTCTTTATTAAGTTTTCCAATTCATTTACAGGTAATTCTCTATCAACTGGAACAGCTAAGCCTGCGCCACAAAGTAATGCCATATAAGATACATACCACCCATATTGAGATTCACCAATTATAATTATTCTCTTATCCTTTAAATTTAATAACTTAATAATTGATGTTCCAAGAGCCTTTACATCTCTACCAAAATCTCTGTAATTTGTAACTTTATAAGGTGTTTTATGATCAGGTTTCTCAAGAATACAGTCCTCATCCGGATATTTTTCCAATGATTCATAGAAAAATTCTTTTACAGTCTTATAATTTGTTGTTGGATATGGTTCTGTTCTCTTCTTTTTTAGATTATCTTTTTGCAATTTTTCATAATCAATTTTTACATTTTCTAGGCCTTCAACTGTATCCATTTTTATTTTTCCAAATTTAAAATTTGGTAGTTTGAAATTTGTTATCATTTCTTTTCCCTCTCTTTTAATAATTTATACTTTTAATGATTGTACAAAGTTTTTATCAATTTCATGATATAATTTTTCTATATTTAAATTATTTGTTTTCTTGTAATATAAATTCCCACATGCAATTCCTAGAAATTCAGTTGCTAAAACTTCTACATCAAATTGCTTTATTTCGCCTTTCTCCATTCCATCAGCTAAAATATTCTTCACTATATCTAAATATTCATTAATATACTTCTGGCAAGTCTTACTTCTTGTACTATTTCCCCAAGCTTCACTAAGTACCATTGCCATAAAGTTTTCGTATTTAACAATTATTTTTATTTGTATAAGTATTATTGCTCGCAATTTATCTATGTATTTTTTTTGACTTTCAGTCTTTATATTTATGCTATTTTTTAATAGATTCATTCCTTCTTCAATAAGGAAATTAAATATCTCTTCTTTACTTGAAAAATGATAATACAAAGTTCCTTTTGCTACTCCTACCGTTGAAGTAATATCCTCAATACTTGTTCCATCATATCCCTTTTCAGCAAAGAGTCTCATTGAAGTTTCAAATATTTTTCTCTTGGTTCTATTCATTAATTTCTCCTATATTTTATTGCTTTCTTGATTTTGCATCAAGTGCGTCAAGATTATCAAGTGCTTTTCCTGTTCCAATTGCTACACATGATACCGCATCTTGTGCAATCATTACATTTATTCCTGTGCTTTCTGATAAAAGTTTATCCATTCCATATAATAAACTTCCTCCACCAGTCATATAAATTCCCTTATCGCTTATGTCTTCAACTAATTCAGGTGGAGCTTTCTCAATAGTTGTCTTTACACAATCCACGATTTTCATTGCTATTGGTAATAACACCTTTAACATTTCTTCATTAGATATATCTATTTCCACTGGTAAACCAGTTTCAAGATTTCTTCCTCTTACTTTTACAAATGTATCTGATTCCATTGGATATACACATCCGACGCTGATTTTTATCTCTTCAGCAGTTCTTTCTCCAATTAATACATTATACTTTTTCTTAACATATTTTATAATAGCCTCATCAAACTTATTTCCTGCAATTTTTATTGATGAACTTACAACAGAACCACCTATTGATATCACAGCAACATCAGTTGTTCCTCCTCCAATATCAACGACAAGATTTCCTGATGGTTTAGAAATATCTATTCCAGCTCCTATTGCAGCTGCAACAGGCTCTTCAATTAAATAAACTTTTTTTGCTCCTGCTTGCATAGCAACATCAATTACAGCTCTTTTTTCTACTTCAGTAATTTGTGATGGAACGCAAATCATAACTCTAGGTGCGAAAAATGACTTTACCAAAGATTTTTTTATAAAATGCTTTAACATTTTAGCCGTCACAGTAAAATTAGATATAACCCCATCCTTTAAAGGTCTTATTACATCTATATTATGTGGATTTCTTCCAATCATTTTCTGAGCTTCTTTTCCATATTCCAGAACCTCATTAGTATATCTATCAATAGCAACTACAGAAGGTTCTCTTAAAACAATACCTTTACCCTTAGTATATGCAATTACTGTTGCTGTTCCTAAATCAATGCCAATATCCTCACTCACATTAAGCCTTCCTTTCGTAATCACTTTTTCTCTTAAATCCATACATATTATAATACATTTGTACTAAAATATCAACTTTTTTTATAAAGGATTTAAAAACGCCCAATCTTCTTATATTTTTCTCTCGAACGATTGGACGGTTTATTATATATTATTTCTAATTTTGTTAATTTTATACATTTATTGTTCCTTCAAATACAATATTAGCTGGTCCAGTCATGTACACATGGTTGTCATTTTTATCCCATTTTACATTTAGCTTTCCACCTAATAGGTTAACATTAACATCTCTTTCTGTATATCCATTTAACACACTTGCAACTACAGATGCACATGCTCCTGTGCCACACGCAAGTGTCTCTCCTGCTCCTCTTTCCCATACTCTCATTTTGATATTATTCTTATCTATAATTTCAATAAATTCAGCATTGATTTTTTTAGGAAAATGTTTATCTATCTCTATGATTGAACCATATTTATGAACATCAGTACATTGTACATCATTTACAAAATCTATTGCATGAGGATTTCCCATTGATACACATGTAAGTTCTCTAAGTTCATCTTTTATGTTAACATTAACTTTATAAAAGATTTTTTTCACTTTAGATTCAAATTTCTTTCCATCTTTTATTGGAATATCTTCACTTTTTAATACTGGTTCTCCCATATCAACTTTTACAGTAGAAACTTTTCCTTTTTCTAAATTAAGCTCTAGTATTTTTATTCCTGCAAGTGTTTCTATTTTCAAGTTAGTCTTGTTAGTTAATCCTTTGTCATATACGTACTTTCCAACACATCTTATGCCATTTCCGCACATCTCAGCTTCAGAGCCATCACTATTATACATCTGCATTTTAAAATCTGCAATCTTACTCTTTTTTATAAGAATAAGCCCATCTGAGCCTATTCCAAAATGTCTATCACTTATCTTTTTAGATAGTTCCGATGGGTTGTTTATGTCTTTACTAGTGCAATCTATATAAATATAGTCATTGCCTAGGCCTTCCATTTTAGTAAATTTAATCATGTATTCACCTTTTCTTTAGAATTCTATTCTTTCTTCGATATATTTTTCTACTTCATTTATTGGAATACGAACTTGTTCCATTGTATCTCTATCTCTTACTGTAACTTGACCATCTTCCAATGTGTCAAAATCAACAGTAACACAATATGGTGTTCCAATCTCGTCTTCTCTTCTATATCTCTTTCCTATTGATCCTGCTTCATCATAATCACAATGGAATTTCTTTGATAATTCATCGAAAATTTCATTTGCTTTATCACTTAATTTCTTTGATAATGGTAATATTGCAACTTTATAAGGAGCTAATGCAGGATGCAAATGTAATACAACTCTTGAATCTCCTTCGCCTAAGTCTTGCACTTCATAAGCATTACATAAAAATGCTAATGTTACTCTGTCAGCACCTAAAGAAGGTTCTATTACATAAGGAATATATTTTTCGCTTGTTTCTGGATCCATATAGCTTAAATCTTGTTTTGAATGATTTGCATGTTGTGTTAAATCATAATCAGTTCTATCAGCAATGCCCCATAATTCTCCCCATCCAAAAGGAAATGCAAATTCTATATCTGTCGTTGCTTTACTATAGAATACCAATTCTTCTTTTGAATGGTCTCTTAATCTGATATTTTCTTCTTTCATTCCTAGACCAATTAACCAATTTTTGCAGAATTCTTTCCAATATTTAAACCATTCTAAGTCTGTTCCTGGTTTGCAGAAAAACTCAAGTTCCATTTGTTCAAACTCACGAGTTCTGAAAGTAAAGTTCCCTGGAGTTATTTCATTTCTAAATGCTTTTCCTATTTGTGCAATTCCCATAGGCATCTTTTTTCTTGTAGTTCTTATAACATTTTTGAAATCAACAAATATTCCTTGTGCTGTCTCTGGTCTTAGATATACTGTTGAAGTTGAATCTTCAGTAACACCTTGGAATGTTTTAAACATTAAATTGAATTTACGTATATCTGTAAAGTTAGTTTTTCCACAGTTAGGGCAAGGAATTTTATTATTATTTATATAATCAATAAGTTCCTGATCTGTCCATCCATCCGCAACTAAATCTTGATTGTGTTCATGTGCCCATTCTTCAATTAATTTGTCTGCTCTATGTCTTGTTTTGCATTCTTTACAATCAATAAGTGGATCTGAAAAGCTTGACAAATGTCCAGATGCAACCCATGTTTCCGGATTCATTAGTATTGCCGCATCTAATCCAACTATATTTTTTTGTTCTTGAATAAATTTCTTTCTCCATAATGATTTAACATTATTTTTTAGTTCCACACCTAGAGGACCATAATCCCATGTATTTGCAAGTCCACCATAAATTTCTGAACCGGGATAAATATATCCTCTGCTTTTACAAAGATTTACTATTGTTTCCATATTTTCTACCATAATCGCTATATTCCTTTCTATCACATACCCTATAATGAGCTGTAGTTCACTAATATCTTTATTTTGATGAATAAATTTTACTACCTTTTTCCTCTTATGTCAATAAAATAATTATATTATACCTTGTACTTTTAAATATGTAATTCCTACAATTTCTAATATAAGTATAATTGGAAAACCAAATTTAAAATACCATTTTCTTGTTTTGTGGTGAAACATATACATCCCTGCTATTCCACCAATTCCGCCTCCAATTAGTACAAGGAAAAATAGAAATCCCTCACTTACTCTCCATTCATGTATTTTAGCTTCGTGTTTATCATACCCCATCATTACCCATGTAAAAAAATTTATAAATATCAAATATATAATGATATTTCTTAATGTAAAAATTTGTGACAATATAGTATCAATCATTTTGTTTCTCCTAATAAATTTTATTTTCTATTAGCACAAAACGCTATGAAAAGTAGTTCTCCCCATAGCGTTTTGTGCTTTGCTTTAATCCATCATATCCACCTTGCAGGTATCAACGATTTCTAGTATCTCTTTGTAGTGTTCAGTATCGAATCTCCGAAGTTTCACTCCTTCAACATATTTCTTCATATTGGCATACTTAGGTTGGTCAATCAAATAATTGCTTAAAGCATCATTCCTTGCATTTTCAAGATCTTCCTCAGTACAGACATTTGCATTAGAGCATATCCACACATTAATGCAGCTATTTCTAAAATTCGCCTCATCTTCAATCTTTTTGATTATTGTGTATCTTTCCCAGCTATCTTTTTTCACAAGCTTTTTAGTTAACTTATTCGCTTGTCTCATTTCGCAAATGTCTTTAACAATAGGCAATTTTGTAAAAAATAGTTTCAGTGCTATCCTCATGCATCTTCTGCAATCTCGGCTTGTAAAAATATCTTTAATTCTCACAATAAATCTCCACTAATTTTAAACTTTGTGTATGTAGTCTTCTACTCCATCTCTAATAAGCATAATATTAAGCTTATTTTTATCTTCGATCACCTTATTGTATTTTGCAATAATTCTATCAAACTTTACAGTAGTCTCCTCACTAATTGTGACTCTTACATGTCTTGTAATAGTTTCAAACGGGAAGAAATCAAACAGCGGAGTATATTGAAGTTCGTCTCCACTTTCATTCAAGCTAGGAAAAACATAAAGAAATGGTAGTTCGTAATCCTTGTCGCTTGACAACTTAAAGAAAGCAAGCCTGTTATGTTCTTCGTCATATTGACCATAAATGTATCGCATAGCAATATGATTATCAGGCATCTTTTCTTCTACATATCCTCTAATTTTTCCTGATTTTTTCAGTGCAACGAATCCTTTAAAGTTTGCGGGTAAGCTACTTTTACCATCTTCGAATTTTACCTCAATTCTGAATACTCTCATATAATCCTCCAATGTGTTATATCTATCGGAGGACACAGAACTCCGACTAGATAAATGTAATAACATCAATAATCTAGTGGATTTCCACTCTGTATCAAACTAATTGACTTTTCAATTTTACCACAGAAATGAACATCTTTCAAGATTTATTACAAAAGAAAAAATCAACCAGAGGTAAACTGGTTGATTTTAATCTATGCCCTTATGAACAAATTATATGGAGCAGGTAACGGGAATCGAACCCGTATAGCCAGCTTGGAAGGCTGGAATTCTACCATTGAACTACACCTGCATTTCCTAACGACAGTTATTATTTTACACTATAGTTTTAAATTTGTCAACAAATTTGTTGAATTTTTTTCAAAAAAATTGTATAATCTATATACAATGCTTATTTATCAACTAATTGGCTAATTTACTTTTTTATTTCAAGCCATTTTAGATAAGCTTATGTAAAGTTTTTATTATAACTACTATATAGAAAGGATTATCAATTTTAATTAATTGATTAAGAATTATGAAAACATTAATAATTGATTATAAAGATGAAGGAAAAAAAATCAGTACATATTTAACAAGCATATACCCTAACTTAAATGTAAATCATGTATACAAAGCATTACGAAAAAAGGATATTAAATTAAATGGAAAAAGAATTTCTTCAAATGAAGTTCTTCATTATAATGATGAACTTCAAGTATACATCACTGACTCAATATTAAATGGAATAAAATTAAATATTGAAATACCTACTATTTATGAAGATGACAATATCGCAATTTTCAATAAACCAGTAGATCTTGAAGTTACAGGAGATAATTCTTTATCTTCTATTTTAAAGCAAAAATACTCATATATTGAGCCTTGTCACAGAATTGATAGAAATACAATCGGATTAGTGCTATTTGCTAAAAATCCTGAATCACTTGAAATTCTGCTTGACAAATTCAAAAATTTTGAAATAGAAAAGCATTATGTTGCTTGTTGCTATGGCATTCCTAAAATCACATCAAAAACATTAAATGCTTATTTATTTAAAGATAGCAAAAAATCATTAGTATACATTTCAGATGAGCCTAAAAAAGGATATTCAAAAATCACAACTTCATATAAGCTACTAAAAAGTAACCCAGACAAAAAACTATCTTTATTAGATGTAACATTACATACAGGTAAAACTCATCAAATAAGAGCGCATTTGGCACATAGCTCATTACCTATTCTAGGAGATGGAAAATACGGCTCTTACGAAATCAATAAAAGATTTAAAGTATATACGCAATGTTTATGTAGCTACAGTATATCTTTTAATTTTACCAGTGATTCAGGAATTTTAAACTACTTAAACCATTCATCTTTTACATTAAAAAAATTGCCTTATGAAGATTTATTGTAATAAAATTTAGCATTACGCTAAATTTTATTATTTATGAAAGGATTTTATATTATGTCAAGTTTTGTTTTAAAACTTATAGCTATCATTTCAATGTTTCTTGACCATTCATCTGATGCACTAATTGGTCATTTGTCAGTACTAAATATTATTGGAAGACTCGCCTTTCCCATATTTGCATTTCAATTAGCCATTGGATATACACATACTCACGATATTTCAAAATATGCTAAACGATTAGCACTCTTTGCATTCATATCTCAGATACCACTTAGCATTTTTACATATTTTATATTTGGCACAGCTATATATTTAAATATATTTTTCACATTATTATTTGGGCTTATTTCATTATTGATTTATGATAAAGTCCAATCCAAACCAATAAAATGTATAGCCATTATTATACTTACACTAATAGCTGAATATTTACATTTTGATTATGGCGCTTGGGGAGTTTTGCTAATATTGTATATTTATCTATTCTGCCCTATATTCAAGAGCAAAAATAATGCTGGTTTATTCCTTGTAGGATTTTTAGCACTTTGTATATTAAAATATATACCTAATTTTAATATTACTCCACTAAATTGGTTAATTGCTGAAATATTATTTACATTTTTGCCATCAATTCTTATGTTATTATACAATGGAAAAAAAGGACCATCACTAAAATATATTTTTTACATATTTTATCCATTGCACATTGCAGTATTAGATATCATTTTCTACATCATACACTAATGCATCATTTATGCCATTAGAGATTATTTCTCTCATATTATCGACAAGTTCATCTATCTCTTTTGGCATAACTGCAAGATTATATTTGCATGGATCTAACACCATTTTTATTAATGTATATTTCTCCTGATAAGTTGAATCTTTTAAAAATGCAAATTCATCAAATTTATCAACTAAAATATCAAATGTATTAGCAACAATTGTGGCAGCCTCAACAACAGTTGGCACACCTATCGCAATAACCGGAACTCCCATAGTTTCCAAACTAATCTCCTTTCTTTTATTATATACTCCTGATCCTGGTATTATCCCAGTATTACAAATCTGAATAGTTTTTAGCAATCTTGATATATTATTTGAAGCTAAAGCATCTATAACTATTATTCCTGAAACTTTAATTTTTTCAACAACACCTTTAATAATTTCTTGAGTCTCAATTCCAGTAGTTCCAAGTACCCCAGGGGCAATAGCACTTACCTCTCTTATGTTCTTCTCTTCATCATTATTCTTCATGTATTCTAGCAAATGACGCGTTATTTTTAAATCTTTAATTACTTTAGGTCCTATCGAATCTGCTGTTGTATCTTCATTTCCCAACCCAACAACAAGTATCGGTCCATTATCATTAATACACTTATTTAATTCTTCTTTTAAAATTTTTTCTGCAAGCTTTATATCTTCTTTAGTCATATTGTCAATATTAGAAATATTTATTGTAATGTATTTTCCAACCTTTTTGTCAATTTTCTTACTACCGTTTTCATTTAAAACATTGACTGTATTAACACTAATGTTATTCGATATTTTATTTTCAGTAGTTTCAATACCATCTATGTCTTTATTGTGTGATTGCGATTTACATATTTCAGTTCTTTCATCTGCAAGGTCTGTCCTAAAATTAGGAATTTGATTATTTTTCATTGTAAAATTCTCCTCAAAAAAAAATTCTCTAAACATATTATGTTTAAAGAATTCTTTTTTATTCCTATCTTAAAAATATCCCCATATTTATATTTTTAGTACTTTTTCGTTCGAAATAAATTCAATAAATTTTTTAATATAGTTTTCAAATTCAATAGATATAGCATTGGAATTTAATTCCCCTGTAATATTAAAATTTTCAAAATTGTACAGTTTTCCATCAATCATGCTTTTATAAGTTTAAGAAGTCCATGTAATAAAAATATACATATTATCATTCATTTTCTTCTCTTTCTTTGCTTAATTCATATATCTCTTTACCAATATATTCATCAAGTTTGTTTTCAAATTCCTTTAAACTGCCTCTATTATTAATAATATTAGCAAAATGGACTGCTGCATTATCATTTATTA
The DNA here is from genome assembly GCA_000433915.1 of Clostridium sp. CAG:793. Classification (GTDB taxonomy): domain Bacteria; phylum Bacillota; class Clostridia; order TANB77; family CAG-508; genus CAG-793. The sequence continues at coordinate 93,418 of HF993646.1, read as the reverse complement.
CTAATTTATTATCTTCATCCACTGCTAGCCTTTTTAAATCAAATGCGCCTGCTTTTCTTTTATTTTCATCTTTTCTTTTTGTTTGCTCTTCTATTTGTTCCCATGTAATTGTCAAATCCGCTTTTCTATCTGAATATGGTGAATCTGTCCTTAATCTTCTATATTCTCTTAAGATTCTATCTTTTAAAGGTGCATCAATATATAGTAATCCCACATTTTTTCCCAGTCTACTATATATAAATTTCATCTCTTCTACTCCATATAAAGTATCCATAACAATAATGTCAGCATCCTCACCTAAATCCTTAGCAGTATCAATATAGTTATCCCAAAATTTTTCAAACTCATATGTTGTTTGTTCCATATACCATTCTTCATAACTCTGCCTCTTATCACTTCTTTCATACATCTCTCTAAATATATTCCTTATCTTTAAATGTTTTACATTATTCGGAAATTTTCTTGTCATATGTATAACGGCTCCACTTTTACCTGATTCTGATGGTCCTGTCACAAATATAAATTTTTGCTTTTTTCCTTGTTTCATATTTTCATCCAAAATTGCCCATCTTTCCATTTATACAAAATCTCCTCAATTATAAAATCCATTTATTTCATAGCTATAATTACATAAATCCTCTAATGAGTATTTCTCTCAATTAATATTTTTTATATTTTATCATTTTTAGTATTTTATGTCAATCTATTGTACGTAGTCAAAATCGTTTTCAACATAATTTAACTTATTTTTCATTGTAAAATTCTCCTCAAAAAAATTCTCTAAACATATTATGTTTAAAGAATTCTTTTTTATTCCTATTAAGCACAGTATCTGCATAATACTGATTCCAGCCCTACATTTATATCAAGATTTCCACTCTTAGAAGCTTCATCAATATACATAAATTCATTTAATAAATTTCGTATTTCATCCTGAGTAAAAAATTTAGCTTGATTCTGATATTTACTTACTAAAAAAGTTTGGTTTGGCTTTAATTTTAAATTTTGAGCGACATTTTGTCCGTTACTTAATTGAACTATATATAACTTTTTAAAATGATTGTACAGCATTACTAAGATCTTCTGTACTGGTTCTTTTGCATAAATCAGGTCATGAAGTACATTAATTGCTTCATGTATATTCTTTTTGCCTAAATTATCAGTTAAATCAAATATAACACTTTCTGATTTTTTTATTGTTAGGCTGTCTATGTCTTCTTTTTTTATTGTTCCACCTTTTCCAGCATATTCAATTAGCTTACGAATTTCATTAATTATATCCTCCATATTAGTTCCGGTACATTCAATAAAATATTGTGCAACATTTTCTTGTATCTGCACGCCATAGGCTGCTGAAATGCTTTTTACTTTAGTAATTAATTGACTTATCTTTTGCTCATTAAATTCCTTAATCATTCCGATCTTCGAAATCGTATTAAATAAAGCATTCTTTTCTACTGAGTCTTCAACAATTATTAGTTCTATACTATCTAAAATTTGTTTGTCCGCATCATTTAAATACTCTGATAATTTATCAGAAATTGCATTCTTTTTCTGCATTAAGTTAGCATTCTTTACTATAATCATTTTTCTTTCATAGCCAAATGCCGGAGTTTCAATATCTGATATAACATTATTTACATTACTTTCATCTATTTGTATATAGTTGATTCCTAGTTGTAATTCTCCAAAACTTTTCTTGGCTTTCTTTACAAATTCGTTTTTTAAATAATTATCTTCGCCATACAATAAGTAAACCATATACGCTCCTTTTTATTATTTTTTTAGTAAAATTCTAAATACTTCGGCTACACTCCATGCTTGTGCAAAAGCACCTTTGCCATTTTTCTTTTTATTTGACTCTTCAGAATCATATAATTCACTTATACTTCCACATGTATTTCCATTTACTAATTCATTTATAAAAGTATTAGCAGTGTTGATTCTAAACTCTGTCAAAGTATTTTCTAAAGCCTTCTTTTGTTTTACATCATTTTCAGCACTAATTACATTTTTCATTGCATTATAGTAAAGTCCAAATAACCATGGCCATGTAGGTCCTTGATGATATGAACTATCTCTCTTAGCAGGTCCACCTTCGTATACTCCTATATATCCTGGTTCACCTTTTGCTAAAGTTCTAAGTCCATATTTATTTAGTAATTTTTGAGTTGTCGTAATTAATATATTTCTTGCAATTTCAGTTTTACAATCTATTACAGGATATGATAAACTTAAACTAAATAATTGATTTGGTCGTACTTTATCATCTTTTTCTACCTGTATAAATGAATATCTATTATCAATAGTTGGTGCTTTAGGATTTTCCTTTTTTACTTCTTTAATTACATCATATAAACATTTTTTATTAGGATTGTAAAAATCTTTTATAAAGGATTTTCTGCATTTATTTGCAAGATACGCATATTCTACTTGTCCTGCAATGTGATTCCATTTTAAATTCAATTTTTGCATTATCCTTAAAGCATTATACCATAAAGCATTTATTTCAACAGCTTTACCATTTCGAGGCGTAACTGGAATATTATTTACTTTTGCATCCATCCAAGTATTCTGAGTCTTATCTGTTCCTGATACGATCAAATAATCTTTTTCATCTAAATAAATATTATTTCCGTCTAAAGTAATTCCATCAATATAATAGTTTATAATTGATTTCATTTGAGCATATAAATTATTTTTTACAAAATCATAATTTCCTGTATACTCCAAATATTTATTAACTGCTTCAAATAACAATAATGAAGCATCCGCACTGTTATATAATGCCTTACCACCATATTCTGAAAATCCATTAGGAACTAAACCTTGTTTTACTTTCTGCATGCTTGTTAAAAGTACCTCTTCTGCAATCTTGAATCTTTTTGATATTAGTAGCAATCCTTCAAAAGCTATTAAGCTATCTCTTCCCCAATCTGAAAACCATGGATATCCCGCAATAATTGTATGCAATTTAGTAGAATCACGATATACAATAAAATTATCAGATGCAACAATATATTTTTTTACAAGATTTTCATACGCTTGCTTATCCAAATAATCACTAGGAAGAGTATTTAACAGACCTGATTCTTTTATTTGTCTATTTATTCTTTGAACTTCAGACTCAATTATTTTACTTCCAGAAAATTTAGTAATATCAGCAAAATCAACTCCATACTTTCCATCTAATGCACATACAAATGTAATCTCTTTATCTTCATTTGGCTTAAGCTCTACCACAAAAGTACCTGGTACAGCATGATTTTCATAAGAATCAAATCCTCTTTCTTGCTCTTTTTGATAGTGCATATTATAAAACATATTTCCCTGGCTTGGAATATAGCTTGAATCTTTTATTCCCATGTTGATTTTATGATTGTTTCCATAATCAATCTGTACTTTATCTTGAGATAAATTCTGACGATATCTAAAACTCGAATTCTTACATATCCCATGATAATCTCTAAAATTAATTACTGGTGTTAAATATAGTTTTGTTCTAGCCTTTTGATTCATAACTCTATATACAACAGCAACTGCATTTCTGCCATATATCATACTAATTGATTTTTCTATAGTAACTTTTTGTACTTTATAAGTATAAACTGGTATTATGTTTTTCTCAAAATTTGTCTGGTATTTGTATCCTTTAGAAATTTCTCCATTAGCATCATTTGTATATAAATTTGTTTTTTTACCATTGATTTCAATACTTTCATCAAGTTTTGATAATATAAGTGTTCTATCTGATGGTGGATTTAATGCAGCAATCAATAATCCATGATACTTTCTAGTATTCATTCCTCCAAAATCTGTTGATGCAGCATATCCTCCTATGCCATTTGTTACAATCCATTCTTTCATTTGATTTCTCCTATAATCTTTTCCTATGTATATTTAAAAATGTGAAATTTTTTCTTTATTTTCTTTATGTGGTATATCGCTTTTTCTTTTTATCCCAATTTTTCCAACAGCCTCAAATAATTTATTTTGAGTAGTTTCCTGTTTTGAAAGTACACTTCCATACTTATCATCAAAGTGCAAATCATAAGCTTTATTTTCTGTAACCATTTTGTTTCTTTTCTTTGCTTTTCTTGATTTCTCGTCACTTTCTTTTATTGACTCAATTCTGTCTTTATATTTTGAGCTAAATTTACTTTGAATTTGTGGATCACGCCTTTCAAATTGTTTCCTTCCAGACTTTTGAAATGCTTTTTCTTTCTTTTCACGCTTATGAATTTCACGTTTTGATTCCTTAAGTTTTGAATTAAGCATCATATATTGACTATCATTTTGCTTATCCTCAAATTTAAGCTCATCACATATAAGTTGAATTATTGTGCTAGCAATAACATCTGAATCATGTCTTATAGAATCTCCATCAATTTTAGATAAATTTCTCTGAATTAGCCTTATTCCTAGTTCTTTTGCCTTGGTTGTGTCAGGCAATACAATATCAGCACCTTTTAAATTATATCTATGTATAAATTCTGGAATTATTTCTCCTGTATCATATATACAATAATTAATTATTCCTTCACCAATATAATCTATTATAGCCTTTATATGATCTGATAATGTATATTCATCAGTTTGTCCCATTTCTGTCATAATATTACTTACATATATTTTAATTGCTTTAGAATCTTTTATAGATTTTGCAATTCCTTTTACAAGTAAATTTGGAATAACATTTGTATATAAACTTCCTGGTCCAATTACAATCGCATCAGCCTCATTAATAGCTTCTATTACTCCTGGAGCAGGACGTGTATTAGTTGGACTTATAAATACTCTATTAATTTTATTAGTAGTTTGACTTACTATTTCAGGTATTCTATCTCTATTTTGTATTACTGTTCCATCTTCAAGTTCTGCACAAATATTAATAGGTTCAAGTGTAACTGGTAAAACCTTTCCAGTCATATTTAATACTGATGTTGAATTTTCTATTGATTTTGCAAAATTTCCATAAATCTTATTCATTGCAAGGAAATAAATATCTCCAAAGGACAATGTATTTAATCTTCCATCTGTAAATTTGCAATCAAGCAAACTTCTCATTTCATCCTCATCATAAGCAAGTGCCATCAAACTTCCTTTAATGTCATCTAAAGGAAGTGTTTGCAATGCTTTTCTTGAATCAGTAGGTGTTTCTCCATAATCTGATACAGTTACAATTGCAGTAATATTATCAGTATAATGTTTCAATCCTCTAAGTACTGTGTCTAAGCCACTTCCACCACCAATAACAACTATTTTAGGACCTTGATTATATATTTTTTTATTAAAGATTAATGTATTAATGTTGTTCTTTTCTTTTCTAGTATCACTTTCTTCAACCATTATCTCTAGCATTCTTTTTTGCATAAATACAAATCCTAATACTATTGATGCAAATCCAAATACGAATGACATTACAACTTGTACAATTTCTTTTATTCCTAATGTATCTGCATCAATTAATTTTGCTATACCATAGCAAGTAAGTACAACTCCAATTAGAATGATTAATATCCATCTCTTCATTTTTGAACTTGATTTAAACCATTTAAAAAAGCCTTTCATTACTGTATATACCTCACTTCTGTTTCTAGTTTTACTCCATATTTTTTGTATATTTCGTTTTTGATAAATTCAATAAGTTCCATCACATCTTTAGTCGATGCTTCTCCTGTATTTACAATAAAACCTGCATGTTTTGGAGAAACCTGTGCTCCGCCTATTGTATATCCTTTTAATCCTGCCTCATCTATTAATTTAGCTGGTATAAAATCTTCTCCTCTTTTAAATATGCTTCCTGCACTTGGCACATTTAATGGTTGTGTCTCAAATCTCTTTTTCTTTATCTCTTGATATCTATTTCCAATAGCAACTTTATCATCTTGTCCCATTATAAGTTCTACTTCTAGTATAACACATTTCATATTTTGAAATATTGAGTGTCTGTATGAAAAACCAATATCTAGATTGGTCAATATCTTAATCTGCAATGTATCTAAATCCATTATCTTTACTTTAGATACAATCTGACTCATCTCTCCTCCAAAAGCTCCTGCATTCATATATACAGCTCCACCAATAGTTCCTGGTATACCTCCTGCAAATTCAAAACCAGTTATTGAATTATTAAAGCATTTATATGCTAAAGCTCCATTTAAGGCTCCTGCTCCGCAAGTCATTTTTACTGCATTTTCATCATTTATATATAATAATTTGCTATCTTCATATTTTTGCTTGTTATTTTTTCCGAAATCCTCATCAATTTCTACATCATTGTTATTGTATCTAATTACCATTCCATCAATGCCATAGTCACTAACCAATATATTAGAACCATTTCCAACAATGATATAAGGTATTCCTTCACTTTTAGCAATCTGAATTGTTTTTTTCAATTTTTCAATAGTATTAACACAAACAAACATGTCTGCTGGACCGCCAACTTTAAAACTTGTATGCTTATACATTGGTTCATTATACTTTATATTCTCTCTTCCGAGTAAATCTTCTAACTCTTTCAAAAAACATAACCTCCGGCTAATTTTTTCAGCTTTATTTTATCATTTATATGTATATTTTACAACAATATTACAAAAATATTTTTTTCCAAAAATGTATTGATACTTTTAGTCTCTTGTATTATCATAGTGTGGTAGCAAAAAAAGGAGAAATAAAATGGGTGACATAAATGTATATTCTGGACCAATGAAATGTGGCAAAACTCAACAAATTCTTAATGAATACAAAAGACAATTAATCGCTGGTAAAAAAGTAAAAATGTTTAAACCAACCATTGATACAAGAGCTGGTCGTGATGTAGTAGCATCTAGAAATGGTATTGATATTCCAGCAACTTCTATTTACAAAATTTCTGATTTAGAAAAATATGATGCAGATGTTTATTGCATTGATGAATTTCAATTTTTAAAAGGAAATGTTAAAACAATCGAAGAAATGGCTAGTGAAGGAAAAAAATTCTTTATTGCTGGTCTTAATTTAACTGCTGAAAAAAAGCCTTTTGGCAAAATGGCTGATTTACTTTGCATTGCAGATAATGTAAATATGTTAACAGCAATATGTGATAATTGCAAAAATGAAAATGCAGTTCTTACATATTATAAAGGCGGAAAAGATACTGACATTGTTATTGGAGATAGACAATATCTAGCTTTATGTAGAAATTGCTATGAGCTTTTAACTAAACAAGATTTAGCTAATAAAAAGAAAGTCGAATAAAAAATAAACCACAAAATCGTGGTTTATTTTTTTAGAAAATTGCAAATATAATTGCTCCAAGTATTATGAACAAATTAACTTGATCTTTAGACAAATCGTCCCATTCAAATTCACTGCTCTTTACTCCTTGTAAAGATGGTGCGTCCACTATACTTATTTTAAAGTTATCAACATTATCATAATTAAACTTTGATTCAAAGTTCATGTTATTTCCATTGCCTAGCTCATCAATTCTTACATATTTAGTACCAACATTTACTCCATGCTTACTAAAGCAATCTATTTTCAAACTTTTATTCTGAATATTGCTTCCTGTTGTATTTTTTATAACACCTTTTATATATCCATTAACATTAGTACATTTTGCCTCAGTTATACTAACTTCTGGACTATTATTTTCTATCTCAATAGAATAATTTCTTGTCAAATAGGTTGATTTTAAAATAAAATATGTACTTATATCTACTAAAACATATACAATTACAAACGCTAAAAAATATTTAAAAAATTTCTTCATATTATTACTCCATAATGTCATCCTCTATTTTATATTTATCTTTAGCTTATTTACATTCTTCTGAATACACCAGCAACTCTACCTAGTATCTTGCAATCAGGTACGATTATCGGATCCATTGTACTATTTTCTGGTTGCAATCTAATATATCCATCTTCTTTATAGAAAGTCTTAACTGTTGCTTCATCATCTATAAGAGCTACAACAATAGTACCATTTTCCGCAGTATTTTGTCTTTTAACTAATATATAGTCACCATCTAATATTCCCGCTTCAATCATACTTTCTCCTCTAACAGTTAACATGAAGCACTCTGAATTTCCAACAAAATCAAGTGGTATAGGAAATGTATCTGTTATATTTTCAACAGCTAATATTGGTTGACCAGCGGTAATCTTACCTATTACAGGAATATTAACCATTTCCTTATTGCTATAATACTGCTTTGTACTTAAAATTCCATCTTTTTCACTTATTACATCATCGCCTTTAGAGTTCTTAAGTAGTCTAAGTGTTCTTCCCTTCTGACTCTCTTTTTTTATAAATCCTCTTTCCTCTAATACTGTTAAATAACCTTGAACAGTTGCCGTTGAATTTAATCCTACAGCTTTACAAATCTCTCTAACAGATGGTGCATATCCTTTATATATAATCTCTTTTTCAATATATTTCAGGATAGCCCTTTCTCTTTTATTTAATCCATTTTCATCTCTCCTAGATTTATTCATAAAAGACCTCCTTATATTCTCTCATTTTCCAATACTATGACAATATTAATATATCATAAATGATTTTGTTTGTCAAACAAAAGTTTGAAAAATTTTTGTTCGGTCTTTAATATGCTATTTTGTTATAAAATCAATGAATTTACGTCTTACTTTTAAATAATTTAACCATTTTATTGTCCAATTTATTTATGTCTCTTGCACATTTAATTAATTCTTTTGATACTTCTTCATTTATTTCTCCATTTGGTTTATATTTTATTTTGTGTTCCAAACTAGCCCAAAAGTCCATTGCTAAGCTCCTTATCTGAACTTCAACTTTTACCTTTATTGCTCTATCTTTAATATAAACAGGAACTTTTAATATCATGTGATAACTAGTATATCCACTTGGCTTTGGATGTGTTACATAATCTTTTTCTTTTATTACTTCTATATCATTAAATTCTCTTAAATATTTCCTTACAGTAAATACATCGCTTTTTAGTGGACAAATCACACGTATTCCAGCAATATCATTCACATTATCAATCATTGCCTTATAGTTTAAACCAACTTTATCTTTTTTCATCTTATTAACAATACTATCAGGCGATTTTATCCTATTCATTATATGATCTATTGAAGTATGTTCATTAAAATATTCATAATCTTTTTGAATAATTTCGATTCTCTTAAGCATTTCTTTAAGAGCTAGTGTATACACATAAATTATATCTCTAAAATTTTCATTTCCTATATCTATAGTTCTTTCTAATATATCTTTGTCAAATATATCATTAATCTCCAAAATTTCTTCATCTTCTGCATTATTTACATTTATATTAACGCTTTCTATTGATTCTAATCTAAAAATAATAATCCCTCCTTATCTAGGAGAGATTATATATTAAAATTGTGTCCATTATGTAACTAATACTTAAATTCTACTCATCTTCTTTTAATCCAGCTATATCTTCTTCTGAAAAATCATAAGTTAATTTTTTATTATATACTCTTTCATAACATTCCTTCTTCTGTTCAAAATCCTTGTTCATCATCTCTTTTTTTGCTTCTTGATAATCTTTATCTTGGTCAGGATATATTGTAGGCAGTATGTGTAATATATATTTTAATCTATTAAATCCATTTTCATCATATTCCCCAGGTATTTCTTTCATTTCAATAAAGCATGATATAATTGGTACATCATTCTTTACTGCAATATGGTATGCTCCAATCTTAAATGGACGAGGTTTTCTATAATTAAACCACATTTCTTCTTCTGGATATATTAATATAAAATGTCTTTTTTTCAAATAATATTCCATAGCAGGCATAAAGCTTTGAGAAATATATTGTTTACTTTGGCTTATTGGAATTGTGCCACAATTATTCATTAAGAAACCGAACTGTCCAGTCATAAATATATTGCTTTCTTCTATTATAATGTCTAATTTATGTTTTTTATGAATTTTATTAGTAAAATACCTTATAACTGTACTATCTTGTGGACTAAAATGATTGCATGTAATAATAGCTCCTGTTCTAATTCCTTTTACATTTTCAAGGCCAACTATTTCAGTATCTCTATTAAAAATCTTAGTATATTCATTAGCAATTTTTGTTGCAATTATTTTTTTTATTTTATTTATTGGTTGCTGCCTCATAACATCAAAGTTAAGTACAGTTTCCATATCAATGTTTGTCGGATCCCCAATTTCAACTTTGCAGTTTAAGTCTCCTCTTTCTGTTGCAGCTTTAATATTTTCAATAACCTTTAATCTATCTTCACTTTTTTTCATTAAATTCCCCTTTAGAATACTTTACATGTTCTCAACTGTATGTAATACATCTATAAATTTTTGAGGCTTTTCTATTATATCTAATGCACGTTTAACCATAATTTCTCCTGCTCCAGCATCACGAGCTTTCTCAGTATCAGTATAATTCTTTAATTTTAATTGTAGTTCTTCAAAATATGGTGTCATATTAGCATATTTCCAAAATTCAGCTGCATAAGGCACATCCTCATATAGCCATGGTTTTCTAAACATATTATAGTGTATTAAATGTAATTCTTGAACCGGAATAGGCTCTCCAAAGTCAGGCATTTTATCCCATGTTTCAGGTATGTATATTACTTTTCCTTTGCAGAATAAATTTAGATAATCTTGGTCAGGAGCTATTGTATCAAGATTGTAATTCATCAATAAATAAACAAATTTTTCTTTTATCTTAGCATCTCTCATAGCCTTTAAATTCATTACTAAAACTCCAGAATTAAAGTATTCTTTTCCATCATTAAGTCCTAGATTTTTAACAACATATTCAACTAATTCAGGGCAGCTATTTGCAACAGCATCTGTTATAGCTCCAACGTAGTTATTTCCAAGTTCTGTGTTATACAATTTAGCAATGTCATCTCTAATTACAATATCTGAATCTAAGTAAAGAGCTTTATCATATTGAGGAAACAATGATGGTATAAACATTCTATAATATATAGTTGGAGAATAGTAATCTCTACATCTTAGTAATAACTCTTCTCCCATATTTTTAGTTATTTCCGTTATGTCAAAAAAATCAACTTTTACATTATATGTTTCCATTTCTTTTATAGCATTTTTTCCTTCATCAGTCATTCCTGTATGTAAAACAATGACCTTATAATTGTTTTCATCACTTACATTCTCCTCTAATGATTTTAAAGCAACTGATAAACATGGTATGTAATTATCATCTGCTGAGAAAAATATTGGTATTTCCTGTTTCATAAAATATTCCTCCTAATTTACACTTTTTCTGCTATTTTATATTTTTTTAAAACTTCTTCTGGTTCTTTTCCAGATTGTATGTCATTATATTGCTCAATTATATCTTCATAATCAAAGATATGATATTTTTCATGAACTTTTTCAACATTCCAAGGCTTAATATTTACAAGATGAAATATTGGTAGCCATCTAATTGTCATGCTAAAATGTCTTATAACTGTATCTTCTTTGCGAGCTTTTTGTTCATTATATTTATCAGGTAAATATAATTTTTCCTTGCAACACCTATATATTGCAGACTGATCAGGCATCATCATCCACTTATTATTGCACATTTCCCTTGCCTTTTCAAAACTTTCAGTTTTTCTAATTCTTTTTAAGTTCATTAGAATTACACCTGAGTTCATGTATTTTTTATTTATTGCCTTTCTACCAATACAGTCTGTTGCAACAGCTAACTCATATTGTGATATGTCTATGTCAAATAACTCTTTTATATCCTTATAACAAATTATATCTGTATCAATATACAATATTTTATCTGGTAATTCTTCAATCACATCGCTAAATAATCGTACAAATATGTATGGCGTATAATGTGTTTTCATATTTTTGCCATGTAACATTTCACTTTTAAATTTTTTTGTTATATCAATTTTTTGAACCTTGCTTAGTTCGTTCTTGGTCTTTACTACTTTATTCAATGTTTCAATCTGTTCATCTGTTATTGGAACAAATCTTTCATCAAGTTCATGAAGATCCATTGTTAACACATATACATTTAACTCTTCATTTGTATTTTTTATAATTGATAAAAGTGACATAAGCATTCCATCGTAAACTTTCCTGTTTCCACATAGCTCTATATTTATCATATCTTTTCCTTTCATTTTTTACTCTGTTTCTTTTATATATTTTATTACCTCAATATTACTATTATTGCTTCTTTCGACCATCTTATTATAAATTTCATTTCTAAGCTTTTCCTTGGCATTTTTTTTGCTTAATGAATTGTCTGGGAAAAATGGTCCATCAATGTATTCAACTATTTTAGGTTCTTTTCTATATTTCCTTTTTTGATACGTAATTGTAACAGAAAATACAGGTGCATCAAATTCAACAGGATACCCGAAAGACGTTGATTTAAAAGGACGTACCTTAGTATAATATGGCCATACATGTGCTTCTGGATATATTGCAATTACATTTTTATTGTTTATTTTCTGCTGTATAGCATTCATAAAATTTCTACTGCTTGCCATATCTCCTGGAATTGGCAACGCACCAAGCATTCTAATAATTGTTTTTAATCCTCTCATTGATACATTTGAAGGGTGTGCAATCACAAATGCTCTTTTTGGAAATCCTACAAATGTAGGTGTCATTACATCAAGCAAGTCCTGAGTATGGTTAATATATAGGAAATATCCAGAATTCTTACACAATTTTAAAATTTCTTTATTTTCAATTTTTAAGCCAAACTTTATCTTACCATATAACCAGCAAGCAGGAGTTAATATTCCTCTATATAAAATTGCTGCTGATAAATTCCATAATAGATTTTTATGAATATATTTATAATTTCCATCAATCTTTATTGGAGTAATATTTTTTCCCTCAAAATCATCATTTAATTCATCATGATAATATATAACTTTATCTTTTTTCATTTTTTCCTCTAATATTCAAATAAAGATTTTACAGATAATTTCTTTTTAGCTGTTTTCTCTTTAGCCATATTTTCAAATTCAATACTAAATTTGTGTATATTATTTCTTACAATTGTTCCTAATACACAATTTATAAATTTCTCAGCAGAATTTTTAGCTACATTTTCATCTTCATTTTTTTCTGATATATATATTGAAGTAATTATCTCAGATAATTTATCTAGCAATTCGTTTGCACGCAAAGTTAACTGATTATTGTACAAAGCTTGTGAAATAACATCTATTAGTATTCTGGATGTTTTCTCATCTTGCCTGATTAATTCATCAAAAAAATCTTCTGCTGTTTCTATTTTTTTATCTGAACTATCAATACATTCCCTTAAGCTTAATATCAAGCATTCTATTGTTTCATCAACAACTTCCATAATAAGAGCATCTTTTGTTTTATAATAATATGTAAGTTGTCCAACAGCCACATCAGCTCTTTTAGCAATATCCCTTGTTGAAACTGATGCATATCCTTTTTCAGATAATAATTCGAAAGTTGCTTTTTTTAGTTTTTCTTTTGCTGTTACTTTTATTTTCTTATTTTTCTTTTTAGGTAGTAATCGCATCTTTTCCTCCAAGTTTATATATAATTCGACTTTATGTGAATTAAATCTACTTTTATAATCCCTTTCTTTCTATATTTTAATACAATTGTACTAAAAAAGCAATATAATTTTGTATTTTTTAATACAAGTGTACTAATTGGTCAGTTAAAGAAATTATTATTAAAGAATTTGGCGTTAAAAAAAATCGCTCCCTTTAAATCGGGGAGCGATTGGAGTTCTCATTGCCAAGCTTTATAGAATACTTGGTTTCCAATTTGAACTTTCACGGCAATGGCTGCTCTATCAGCCAATGCACTTTCGGAGCAGTACTTCGGGCTGTAAAAGAATACCGGTCCGCCGCTTGCATACGTTTCCACTGAGAGTCCCATCTGGTTAGCTGTATCAGCCAAAGCCTCTTCTACAACTGTGGTTTTACCATTTACTACATTTCCAACTGCTTCTTTAGTAACATCGTTAATGTCACTCATTCTTACATCTCTATAACCATCAGAGAAATTAGCATACGCTTGTCCATTCTTTACAGTTGAAAACTGTCCTCTTGCAGTAGCAACAGTCATAATATTATTCATATCATGACCAGCCCTGTTCCAGATGCACTGTGCCACTGCTTCTTGTTCATCCAGTCCACAATTACCAGACTCAGCAGCTACAAGTTTAAGAAACATATCGTAATTCGAGTCATAACTTGTAGGCTCTGCAATTACTTCAGCGTCCTTAGCATCTTCAGTAGTTTTAGCATTTTCGCCTATTGGTGCAACTTCATCCTCATTGTCAAAATTTTCTCTTATTGTCATTACATGTTCGCTCTCTCCAGTTATTTCTTTAGTAGCACCTACAACATTTACCGTAACCATATAGCTACTACGTTCTTGACGATCCTGAGCTACCTCATAAGTGCCAGTTTCTTTTGCACTGTTGGTAGTACTCTCTGTTTCATGAGCAGTTTGAACCTGTTTTGGAAACATATACGGCAATGTGATCATCAAGCTGATAATAACTCCAACAATTAATGCAAACCCAAGTCTCCAATCTTTCTTTACTTCCTTAGCAAGATCCCGCCAGAAGTGTACCGTGTTGTTCAAAATTTTTTCAATGTGCATTTCCATGATGTATTACTCCTTTTTTGTTCCGTATAATACTTTATATTATATCACATTATGTAAATTAATGCAAATTAGTCTTCCCATTCCATTTCATAATTTCCTATTTTTACAGTATCTCCATCATGGATTCCTGCTTTCTTTAAAGCTTTATCAAGTCCTAATTCATTTAGTTTTCTGTGTAGGAAAAATAATGATTCATAATCAGTAATATTAACTTTTCTAATTATTCTATCAACTTCTTCTCCTTTTACAATCCATACACCTTTTTCTTTGCTAATTGCAAACGGTTCTTTCTTAGTCTCTAGTCTGTAAACCTTTTCTCCTTCACTTGGAGTCGCTACATCAATTAAATCTTCTTTAGGTAATTCTTTCAAAGTCTTAGACACATAATTCATAAGCTCTTCTACTCCTTCACCAGTAGCAGCTGATATTTTAAATATCTTTTGACCGTTTTTTTCAGCTATATCAGCTAACTTTTTATAATTATCATCATCTTGAGCAATATCAGATTTATTAGCAACTATTATTTGAGTTCTATGAGATAATTTCTCACTATAATCTTTTAGTTCATCATTAATTACTTGATAATCTTTTACAGGATCTCTTCCTTCTGTTCCAGAAACATCAATAAAGTGTAGCAATAAACGTGTCCTTTCAATATGTCTTAAGAACTGGATTCCTAGTCCAACTCCATCGCTTGCTCCTTCTATAATTCCCGGAATATCAGCAATTACGAAACTATCTCCATATTTTGAAGTTACAACTCCAAGGTTTGGCTCAATTGTTGTAAAATGATAATTTGCAATCTTAGGAGTTGCTGATGTTACTTTTGACAAAAATGTTGATTTTCCTACATTAGGAAATCCTATAAGTCCCACATCAGCTAATAATTTTAATTCTAGCACAAGTTCTTTTTCTTCACCTGGTTCTCCATCTTGTGCAAAACGAGGTGCTTGTCTAGTCGCTGTTGCGAAATGTGAATTGCCAAGACCTCCTCTTCCACCTTTTAAAATTAAAGCTTCTTGTCCAGGTGTAGAAAGATCAGCTAATACTTGATTAGTTTCCGCATCTTTTATAACAGTTCCTATTGGTACTGGTATATATAAGTCTTCTGCACTTTTTCCATATTTCCTTGCACCTTGACCATTCTCACCATTTTCAGCTTTAAATTTCTTTTTAAATCTAAATTCAATTAATGTATTTGCATCTGGATCAACTTTAAAATAAACGTCTCCGCCTCTTCCTCCATCTCCTCCATCAGGTCCGCCAGCCGCAACATATTTTTCATGTCTAAATGATATTGCACCATTTCCACCTTTTCCAGCTTGTGCATATATTTTTACATAGTCTGTAAACATATCATTCTCCTTTTATTAATAATCTAATTTCATTGACTTCTTAACTTTTTCCATTGTTTGCTTTGCTATTTCTCTTGCATGTTTTGTTCCTGACATTAATATATCCATTACCTCATTTGGTCTTTCTTCATAATAATGTCTTTTATCTCTTATAGGCTCTAAAGTATTATTTACACTTTCAATTAATTGCTTCTTGCATGAAACACATCCTCTTTTTCCAGCTTTACATTCTTCACAAATATTATGGCACTCATCACTTGTGCTAAATAATTTATGATAATAATAAACCATACATATATCTGGATTACCCGGATCATCTTTCTTAATTCTAGCTGGATCTGTTACTGCAGACATTACTTTTGCTTTTATTGTATCAAAATCATCTGATAAATACAAAGCATTTCCAAGGGATTTACCCATTTTCTCATTTCCATCAAGACCTTTTATACGAGCATTACTGCTTAATACTGCTTTAGGCTCTTTTAAAGTATCTCCATAAATAGAATTAAATTTTCTAACAATTTCTCTGCATTGTTCAATCAAAGGTAATTGATCCTCTCCAACTGGAACTATTTCCGCTTCAAAAGCAGTAATATCAGCAGCCTGACTAACTGGATATCCTAAAAATCCA
The DNA here is from genome assembly GCA_000433915.1 of Clostridium sp. CAG:793. Taxonomy (GTDB): domain Bacteria; phylum Bacillota; class Clostridia; order TANB77; family CAG-508; genus CAG-793. The sequence goes on along the minus strand of HF993646.1, from coordinate 76,802 downwards.
TAAGTTACACTTTCACCAAATAAATCCTTTTTTTGTGCAATTTCTGTTTTCACTGTTGGATTTCTCTGTAGTCTTGCTATTGTTACAAGATTTGAATAAAATACTGTTAATTCAGCTATTTCTGGAACCATTGATTGCAATAGAAATGTTACCTTATTAGGATCTATTCCAACAGCAAGTTCATCCATCAAAATTTGAGTTACATTCTGTTTTACTTTATCTGGATTATTAAAATTATCAGTTAAAGCTTGTACATCTGCAACTTCAATAAATGTTTCAAATTGATCTTGCAATTTTACTCTACTCTTTAGAGAACCAAAGTAATGCCCAATATGTAATCTTCCTGTAGGTCTATCACCTGTAAGTATTCTCTTACTTTTATCAGGCAGAACGTCTTCAATCATTATTTTTTCATCATTACCTTCCATATATGTACCTCCGTTATTATTGTTTGCAAACTGTTAATTCTATAAGCAAATCTTTGTTATCATCATCTGCGGCTTTGTTTTTTCGTATCGCACCACATTTATCACATTTATATATAATTACATATCCTTTTTTGTTATCTAGCTCAACCTGAATAGGTCTTAATATGCCATGACAAGTTTCGCTCCTGTCACCTGGCATATTATCAACATGTTTTGAGCATAAGCAATGTGGGCAGTGGTCTCTTGAAGTATATCCTAATTTTTCAACTTGTACATTACAATTTTCACATACAAAACTTTCATCTCTTTTAGTAAAATTCTTCATATTCTGCTCCTTTCATTACATCGCTTAATATCCAAATACACTACCTCCTATAAATTCACGTAATAATGAATTATTAGGTATTGGACTTTCATCTTCAATTTGATCAAAATACTCTAAGAAAGATATTATACGTTTAGCCTCTGAGTATTCCTTTTCAGTATCTTTTATTTCTCTTAAAAGTGGTAAAGCATGCTTTGCAAGTACTGGCAATTCATACACTAGTGAGCTATTAAACATAGCATCAGCCTCTTCTTGATAAGGGAATATATTTTTGTCTTCTCCTGCGTTTACTGATGGCCATCTCTTTAATGTGTCTAAAGCAGAATATCCTCTAAAATTATAGTCTCTTACCATTCTACGAACTAATCTTGTATCAGTTGTTGATATTCTATTAAAGTAGTCAATATTTAATACCGTTAAATCACTTATATAAATTTTAAATTTATTTTCTGCTGGTATACTTTCTGTTAATCTATCATTTAAGCAATGTATTCCTTCTATTACAAGAATTTCATCATCTGCTAAGTGAAGTTCTTTTCCTAAATATTTTTTTGTTCCTTCTTTGAAATCAAAAGTAGGCATTTGAACAGTTTCACCATTTATTAATTTTGTTAGATGTTCATTAAATAACTCTAAGTCTAATGCTTCAATTGTTTCAAAATCATAATCTCCATTCTCATCTCTAGGAGTCATTGGTCTTTCTACAAAATAGTCATCAGTTCCAATTGTTACAGGCTTTAGTCCATTTACCTTTAATTGAATCCCTAGTCTTTTTGCAAAAGTTGTTTTTCCTGATGATGATGGTCCTGCTATTAATACCATTTTTATTCCTGGCCTTTTAGCAATCTTATCAGCCATTTCTGCAATTTTCTTTTCATTTAAAGCTTCTGAAGTTAGAATAAGATCCTTACCTCCATCTTTAGCTATTGCATTATTTACATGATAAATTGTTTGTACATGCATTAAACTGTTAATATCCTCATATTCCTTCAATGTTGCTAAAAACTTTTTACTTTCCTTAAATTCTCCTAATTCTTCTGGATTTTTTCTATTAGGATATCTAACGATAAATCCTGTTTTATATTTTTCAATATCAAATATATCAATAAATCCAGTGCTTATAGGCATTACACCATAAAAATAATTATAATAATCTTGGCAATAATATAATGTAACTGTATCTTTTTCATCATTGCTTAATTGTAATATTCCTCTAAGTGTTTTCTCTCTATCATAAAACTCCTTAGCCTCAGATTTTGTCATCATTTTCTTTGTTATATGCAAGTCTTTTTCAACATATTCATGCATTTTGTTTCTTACATTATCAATCATTTCGTCTGTAAGTTCCATATTCTTTAATTCACAAAACATAGCATTTGATAGTTGGAAATTTACACTTAATTGTGAATTTGGATATAACTCATTAAATGCCATACATGCTAAGAACAAAGCTCCTCTAATATATACAAGCATACCATCTTTACTTGTTAAATCCAAAAGCTCTACACTATCGCCTTCTTTTATTTCATATTCTAATGATTTTACTTCATTATTGCATTTGCATGCTATAACATGTTTAGGAAATATACGTAAGTTTTCTTTAAACATCTCTGCTACACAAGTTACTCCTGCTGGTAACCCTACTTCTTTTCCTTGATAATATATTTTCATAAGTATTCTCCTTTACATCATTTTTTCTTTAATTTTAGATAAAATATTTAAAGCATCAATCGGTGTGATTTCATCTAATTTAATCTTATCTAATTCATGTGCAATTTCAGCAAGTTTATAATTATACATGCTTAATTGTCCTTGATCTTCTTGTTTATTACTTTTTGGCTCTTCTTTTAATGCACTCTTTCTTTCCAAGCTTCTTAAAATTTCATTTGCTCTCTTAGTTACTTCTTTAGGAACTCCTGCTAATTTAGCGACATGCACACCATAGCTTTCATCTGTTCCTCCAGGAAGTATTTTTCTAAGGAATATAACATCTTCTCCTCTTTCTTTTACAGCAACATGATAATTTTTAGTTCCTTCTAACATTCCTTCCAAGCTTGTTAATTCATGATAATGTGTTGCAAATAATGTTTTTGCCTTTATTTTAGTAATATATTCTGCAACAGCCCATGCAATTGACATTCCATCATACGTAGATGTTCCTCTTCCTATTTCATCTAAAATAACTAAGCTTTTGCTTGTTGCATTATTTAGAATAGTTGCAACCTCCATCATTTCAACCATAAACGTACTTTCACCCATACTTAAATCATCTGATGCTCCAACTCTTGTAAAGATTTTGTCAACTACGCCTATTCTAGCAGATGTAGCCGGTACAAAACTTCCTATTTGAGCCATAAGTGTAATTAAAGCTACTTGCCTCATATACGTTGATTTACCAGCCATATTAGGTCCCGTAATTATATTTAATCTATTTTCAGTAGCATCTAAGTATGCATCATTTTGAACAAATGCACCAGCATGTAATATCTTTTCTACTACTGGATGACGACCTTCTTTTATATCTATTACATCTGAATTATCAACAACTGGCATACAATAATTTTGATCTTTTGCAACAATTGCTAATGAGCAAAGTACATCAACTTTAGCAACTATACTAGCTGCTGTTTGTAATCTTTTTGCATTTTCTTCAATTTGATCTCTTATTTTTGCAAATGTGTCATATTCAAGATTTACAATTCTTTCCTGTGCCCCAACAATCTGATTTTCCATATTCTTAAGCTCTTCTGTTATATATCTTTCACCAGTTGTTAAAGTTTGCTTTCTTATATATCTATCTGTTGGAACCATTTTTACAAAAGATTTACTAACTTCAATATAATAGCCAAATATTTTATTATATCCAATTTTCAAATTTTTAATTCCAGTTAGCTCTTTTTCCTTAGCTTCAATATCAAGTAGCCATTTCTTTCCGTTAGTAGTTAAGTCAATAAGTTCATCAATTTGTTCATCATATCCTTTTTTTATTAATCCACCTTCTTTTACCGACATTGGCGGATCATCAACTATTGCAATATTTATCAAATTAAATATGTCATCTAAAGTATCTAATGCTCTATACATTGTACTTAGCATATTAGAATTTGCTCTAGAAAGTGTATCTTTTAATTCAGGCAACTGTGATACAGAATTTTTTAGTGAAATCAAATCTCTCGCATTAGCTGTGCCATACGAAATCTTACCTGCTAATCTTTCTATATCATATACATTTTTCAAAGAATTTATAACATCGTCTCTTAGAATATCATTTTCCTTTAATTCTTTTACTGCTCCAAGTCTATTCTGTATATCATTTACATCCACCAAAGGGTCGCTTATCCATCTTCTTAAAAGTCTTCCCCCCATAGAGGTTGATGTTTTATCAAGCACCCATAGTAGAGTCCCTTTTTTTGATTTATCTCTAAGCTTTTCTGTAAGTTCAAGGTTTCTTCGTGCATTTATATCTAAAGCCATATATTTAGTAGCTTCATATATTGTTATTTTATTTAAATTATCAGGTCTTTCCTTTTGAGTATCTTCAATATAATTCATTAAACCATTTATAGCTGATATTACAAATAAATGCTTGTCAAAATCTTTGTATTCATTTCCATCTTTATCTACAACATCAAATGTAGACTTTATATTTTTTGATTCTTGTGAGAAAACTTCTTCATTTTCCTTAGAAATATATGTATTAAATCTTTGTTTAATCTCATTCACTTCTTCTGTTGAATCAGCAAGCATTTGATTAATTACAAGTTCTGATGGATTGTATCTAGATATTTCATCTAATAATTTTGCGAAATTATTATCTTCTTTTATTTCTGTTGCATAAAAATCACCTGTCGAAATGTCACAGATTGCAACACCAAAATAAATTCCTTCTTTATAAATGCTCATAATATAATTATTTTTTTTCTCTTCAAGCAAGCTACCATCAACAATGGTTCCTGGTGTTATAACCTTTATAACATCACGTTTTACTATTCCCTTAGCTTGTTTTGGATCTTCTAGCTGTTCACATATAGCAACTTTGTAGCCTTTTTCAACTAATTTGCAAATATATCCTTCTGCTGCATGATATGGAATTCCACACATTGGAGCTCTTTCTTCTTGACCACAATCTTTTCCTGTAAGAGTTAACTCTAACTCTCTTGAAACACGTAATGCATCATCAAAAAACATTTCATAAAAGTCTCCTAATCGATAAAATAATATACTATCAGGATATTTTCTTCTAGTTGATATGTAATGCTGCATCATAGGTGAAAATTTATTTATATCCAAATCTTTTAGTGCATTTTCTAATTCATTTTCTGCCATTATTATGAGTCATCTCCTTGTTCATTCATTGTTTCAATTTATGTAAACTTAAAATGTAAGTCATTACGACTTACATTTTATCACATTTTCCCTTTAAATACCACATATGTTCTGAAACAATTTCCATGCTTATTAGCTTTCCTATTAGATCATCTGGTCCTTCAAAATTTACAACTTTGTTAGATTCTGTTCTACCGGTTAGCATATCCTTATTGTTTTTACTTTTTCCCTCAACAAGTACATATTGCTTTGTTCCAACATATTCTTTGTTTTTTCTCTCGATTATTTCTTCTGCTAATTTCTTTAATCTATCAAATCTTTTATGTTTTATCTCTTCTGGAACTTGGTCATCCATTTTATCAGCAGGAGTTCCCAGTCTTCTAGAATAAATAAACATATAAACTTGGTCAAAATCAACTTTTCTAACAACATCTAATGTATCTTCAAAGTCTTCCTCTGTTTCACCTGGAAATCCAACTATTATATCTGTTGAAAATGTCACATCTGGTATCTCTTCTTTTATTTTTCTAGCTAATTCTAAATATTGTTCTTTACTGTATTTTCTATTCATTCTTCTTAATACTTCTGTGCTTCCTGACTGAAGTGGTAAATGAATCAGTTTACATATATGCTTTCCATTTTTTATAGCATCTATTACATCGTCAGTAAAATCTTTTGGATGTGGTGAAATGAATCTAATTCTCTCTATTCCTTCTATTTCATCTAAAGCTTGTAATAATGTTGCAAATGAATTTACGACCGTTTCTTTGCCTTGAACTACAACTCTAAAATCAACGTCTTCGCCTTTTTGTTTCTGGCTTACTAAATATGAATTAACATTTTGTCCTAACAGAGTAACTTCCTTATATCCTTGTGTAGCAAGGCTTTCTACTTCATTAATTATATCTTGTGGATTTCTACTTCTTTCTCTTCCACGAACATAAGGAACTATACAATATGTGCAAAAATTATTACATCCATTCATTATAGCAACAGAAGCTTTTATTTTGTCCTCTCTTTCAACAGGAACCCCTTCATATACTAATCCATCTATATCTAATATATCTTCAATTTTCTTTTTCTCAATTAAAGCCTTATACAAGTCTTTAGGAAATTGCTCCAAAGTATGAGGGCCAAATATTATATCTACAAAAGGATAACTTGCATTTAGCTTTTCTACAATATGTTTTTCTTGCATCATACAACCACCAATAGCAATTATTGTACCATTAGTTTCTTTATATTTCTTAACTTCTCCTAATTTGCCAAATAGTTTATCTTCTGCATTTTCTCTAACACAACATGTATTAAAAATAATCAAATCTGCTTCTGATAAATCATTAGTTCTTTCAAATCCAGCTTTTTTACACATTCCACTCATTTTTTCTGAATCATTTTCATTAAGCTGACATCCCATTGTCATTATGGCATATTTTCTACTTTTTCCATTATAAAATTCATTAATTTTATCTGTCCATTCTTGTATATTAGCTTCCATTGTTTTTCCTTTCTTACATGCGTTTCTATACTAAAATAACTCTGTAACAAAATGCTACAGAGTCTATTTTTCGATTATTGTAATCCATATTTCTTTTTGAATTTATCAGCTTTTCCACCTGTTGTCTCTTTTCTTAAATTACCTGTCCAAAATGGATGACATTTTGAGCATACATCTACTTTTAAATCTTTTTTTGTTGAATTTGTTTTCATAACATTTCCACAAGCACAAGTTATTGTAGCTTCTGTATATTCTGGATGTATTCCTTCTTTCATCTTGGTTTCACCTCTTTCTTACCTTGCTTAATTAGTTAGCTTTTTGAGATATAACTTCTGTTCCATCATAATATCCACAACTTGGGCAAATTCTGTGTTGCATCATAAGTTTATGGCAATGTGGGCATTCTACTAAGTTCTTATTCTCTAATTTCCATGTTGATCTTTTAGTATGTGTTCTTGCTTTAGACCATCTTCTTTTTGGTTGTGCCATCTTTATCCCTCCTTATGCTTAGAATATCTATATTATTTATTCTCTTATTTTAGTCACTTTAATATTATACTAAGTTATCTTCTATTTGTCAATACTTTTCTTGTTTTTAATTTTCATTATTTTTTTATATTTTTTTGTTGACTTAATTATTTTTATATTGTATAATAATTTTGTTATGGCCCCGTGGTCAAGCGGTTAAGACGTAGCCCTCTCAAGGCTGAATCATGGGTTCGATTCCCGTCGGGGTCACCAGACTTAGATGAAAAAGGTTAACTTTTTCATCTTTTTTATTTTCTCTTCATTTTATATATTTTCTTAAAACGTGCTATTTCAAGCCATTTTTTAAGTATTACATTAAATTTACTTTTTATATATTTTCTTCGCTTTTTTTCGTTTTTTTGTGGCGTTGCATTAAAAATTGCATTAAATTTTAAGACTTATTTTGCCAAAAAGCAAGGTAATTTCTTGTCATGAGAATTAGTTTTAATGTGTTTTTATTATTAAATAATAACAAAACTACTAGTACACAAAAATGGAATCTAAGTATTAGATTCCATTTTATGTATTATTAGTATATCACTCATTACTTACTTTCTCCTTAAGCTTTTTAGCTTATGTATTTGCTTTCCCCCATGCTAATATATCTTCATCTTTAATTTTTTCTGCTGAACGAGACATCGGAGAGAGCATAAGTCCGGCTCTTGCTCTTGCAGCTTTCCAAGGCTGTTCTGAATGTGTCATTGTTTCTAATTCATTTCCAGAATATTTACCATAAATTTTATATATAATATCTAAAAAACTCTTTTCATTTTCAATGCCTATTTCATCACTTTCTTCATAGAACTTATTTTTTTTCATATTATCATAAAGACTTCTAAAAACAGGGCCATGTACCCATGCTTCTGGACTCTCTTCAAATATTTTAGCTCCGTCATTCTTTACCATGTACCAAGCATAAGCGTAATACGTTAGCTTCTGTATTTGTATATCTGTTAAATTATTATTTTTTGAGAAAAAATATTTTCCTATCATTGTTGCATTCATTATAATGCGCCTCCTTCAATATATTTTTCGACAAATTCTTTTCCTTCGTTTGTTAATCTTATTTCTTTATCATCTTCTGAAGGCTCTATTATATTCAAAAATAATAAACCTTCATATATAGTATGATACTTACTCTCTGCAATTTTATTTATATCTTTTTTACTGAATTTTATATTATGTTTATTTCTTCTTGTATATCCTTCAATTATTTGTTTTTTAAAATTATCTGTTTCTATATACTTTTCATTATATATTTTATGCAATAAACTCTTTGTCTCTATATTTATTATATTATAAGCAGAATAATATTTCAAGTTTTTATTTTCACTTATCAAATTACTATTATCACATATATTACTATTATTTTTCTGTGAAAATAGTTGCTCTTTTATTGCCTTTTTGCTTTCTTCGCTATCTTTAGAATTATCTTTATTATCTTTTTTCAATTCTTTAATAATTTTCGTTTTTTCTTCATTTTCCTTTATTGCAACTTCTACATTTTCTTTTGAAAATTCAAGATCTTTTAGTTTAAAACTTTTTATTTGTTGAATTATTTTTTTTATATCTTTCCAGTCATAGAAAAACCATAATAGTAGTAATACTGCAATTATAATACATATTACTGTATACATGTTGCTAAATACTTTTATATTTTCTTGTAAATCCTCTATACTTTCAAACAATTTCCAATGAATAAGCAACTTATTCAATAATGGTAATGCAAAAGGTGACATAAGTAATAATCCAATTGTTCCAATCATTTTTAGTACCAAAAATATTTTTTTCATGATTATACGTCCTTTTATTAAAATTTAATATATCATACAACATATTTTTTTAAAAGTAAATAATGTCGAATTTTGTCTAAAAATAAACTTCCAACTATACAAGTGGTATAGTAGTCTCTAACTTTGTAGCCAAGAAATTCCTTTCATATTATATTCTGCACATAAATAATAAAATAAATGAAAGGAGCTACATATCAATAAACAGTATAACATATGATACAATTCAAGTTTATCACATACCAAATGCAATTATAAACATTCTATAGTATTCGCACATAAATATAGTTAAAAATTTTTTATGATTAAACAAGATTAGAAAATATTACAAGATATTACAAGATATCTTAATACATCGAATATATATATAATCAATTTCAGAAAGATATAATAAGTGATCAAATATTATTAAAGGATATAAATATTTAACAAGGCAACATAAATATATGTATGTGAAATTCATGAACATTTAAACTCTGCTTGTAATATAACCAACATTATTAATAATAATACCTGCAACTAATCAGAATGTTTTTTATTTCCTTATAATAAAAATAAGATTTATATTAACATTTTGATATAATATTGATATAATATTAATGGAGGTGTATATTATGCCAATTATTAGACCAAGTTCTGATTTAAGAAATAATTATAATGAAATTTCTACAATTTGTCACAAAACCAATAGACCAGTATATATTACCAAAAATGGTGCTGGTGATTTAGCCATCATGAGCATTGAGCTATATGAATTATTAACAGATAAAAATGTATTATATAAAGAACTAGAAAAAGGTATAAATTCTTTGGATAAAGGTGATGTAATTTCAGAAGAAGAATTATATGAAGAACTAGATAAAATATAGAAAGAATACTGATAATTCTTATATTATCAGCATTCTTTCTTATTTTCTCTCTGCTATTTCTATACTTTGTTTTAATATTTCTTGTAATCTCTCATTTTTCCTTGTCATATATAAATATCCAATCAATGCTTCAAAAGCTGTTGAATAAGAATAATCTTCATGAGTTGCATGCTTAGGTAAATGATGACTTTCTACATTTCTCCCTCTTCTAACAATTTCTTGTTCATCATCAGACAAATCCAGTTCTTTTACAATTCTAGCTTGCGCCTCTGCTTTTACATATTTTATTGATAGTACATGCATCCTATGTGGATTCAAATATGTGATATTGCTTAAATATGTTCTCACATACATTTCATACACACTATCTCCAACATACGCCCACGTAAGTGGTGACATCATATTTATTTCAGTTTCATTCTTAGTTACAAGTATATCTTGAAATTCCAATTTTCCTCCTCTTTATAGAGATACCTTCTCTATAGTTATCCTTCCTAATTTTCCTTCTCTAAAATCATTTATTATCATATCAGATACTTTTTGTACGTTTATTCTTCCTCCTGATAAAATTGCTCCTTTTTTTATAGCTATATTATCTCTAATTTCAACTAATTGCTGATTAAGATCTAATTCATCTGCATTTAAATCCAAATCTATTATTACATCATATCTTTTTTCAACTCTATTTTTATAATTCAAAACTAAATATTTCAGTAAATAAAATGCAACTTCTTCAGTATCTAAAGCATTCTGTCCAATAGAGTTTGCAAATGCTAAATGCATTGAAACTCCTTCATCGTCTAATCTAGGCCATAACATACCCGGTGTATCTAGAAGTTCAATTTCATCATTTACTCTTATCCATTGCTTTTGAGTTGTAACTCCTGGTCTATTTCCAACTTTAGCAGCACTTCTATTAGCTAATCTATTTATAAACGTAGATTTCCCTACATTCGGAATACCAAGTACCATAACTTTAATTGTTCTTCCGATACGACCTTTTTTTATGTATTTTTCTTCAATGTCTTTGTATTCATCTTTTATCTTTTCAATTACATCATTTATTCCTTTACCAGTTGAGGCATTTAACGCCACCGCTGGTATAGACCTTTGATTATAATATTCAATCCATTTTTTTGTTTCAACTTCATCGGCCAAATCTGCCTTATTTAATACCACTATTCTTTTTTTATTTTTACTGTATTCCCTTACATCTGGATTCTGGCTAGATACTGGCAAACGCGCATCTAATATTTCAACTATTATATCTATTAACTTTAAGTCTTCTAATATCTGTTTTTTAGTTTTAGCCATATGTCCGTGGGTACCAATTAATTCCATTTTTGATTATTTTTTCTTCTTGATTGTTATTTTTCTTTTCAGCTCTAATTTTTCTTTTTTGATACATGTTCATATTATTCTTCACCTTCTTTCACATTCAAATACAAATTTATTTCTTATTCTATTGACAATTTGCACAAAATATCTTTCAGTATATATTTTTTCAATTTCAAATGACGATACTTCAATACATCCTAAGATAATTTGGCAACAAATTGTTGCCACCTTTCATCATAAGCATACTCTTCATAAAATAATCTCATTAACTTTTTTTACCTTCAATTTGTTTTTGTTCTTTTACTTCATCTAAGTACCTATAATTTAAACTATTGCTTTTAGATATTGCAGATTTTTTAGTTTCTTTTTCGTATAAATCTTTTGCACCTTTTGCTACTCCTCCACCACGCTTAGCAACATTCAAATTTTCATTTAATCCTTGTGGATGTTCTTCCCTTGCTATATCTCTTGTTGCAATCTCGCCTATGTTTGTAAGTGCTACTTCTATATCTGTCATATTATCTCTTAGCGATTCCTTTCTAATTCCTTTTAACTTTTTATATTCACTTGCCTTCATTCCAGACCATTCTTTATATATTTCATTTGTTAAAAGTGCAAATTCAATTGGTTTAGTTATTCCTCCTTCTTTCCAAATATCAGTAAGTTTGAATCTATCAACTATTCCATTCATTCTAGACTTTATCCATTCATCACTATATCCTTTGTTACGATAATATTGTACAGCTCTATTAATTGCAATTTCAGGATCAAATACTTCATCAATTCTCTCACTTCCTAAATTTGCAAGCCATACTTTAAAAGGTTCTGCTTTACTACTTGGAACAGATTCAATAAGTCTAAAGATATCACGAGTTGTCATTGCATCTCTTAAACGTTTCTTTCCATCTGGTGCTAACATTTTCAACTGACTACAATTTGTAGCCACTTCACTGCCTTCTTTTTTTAGTCTACTTTTTAAGACCGACCAATATTTTCTTGGTTCCGGACTATCTGTTAAAGCGTTTATAACGTCAACAACACTAAAATAATACTCTTCTTTTTCGCTATCCCATACACTTCTAATCTCTTTACCATCAAATAAATTTGAAATCGTTTCTAATTTATTGTTTTCCAAATAAATCCTCCTTTATATCTAATATTATTTAACATAAAAATCACTATATATTATAACTAACTTACACCATCATTTTCCAATCTCATATATAATATCGAATACGGATTACCCTGTTCATCCAACTCTGTTCTTTTATATGTTTTAAATCCCATGTGTTCATAAAATCCTTGTGCATTCGGATTCTGTTCGTTTACAGTAAGTTCATTAATATTGTATTTTTCAATTCCATATTGTAATAATTTTTTTCCTATACCTTTTCCTCTTTCGCTGTCTTTAATAAATAACATCTCAAGTTTCGTATTTTCTATCCCCTTAAAACCAATTAAGTTATTTTTTTCGTTCTTTACAACAATAATATGTTCTATTTCCTTTAAGGCTTGTGGCACATATTGTTTTATCTTTTCTATTTCAAATTGTGATAAAATTTTTCACTCGTTAGTAATTTTCACATAACTGATGCCCTTAAATACGTATATCATAAAGGTATTATATCACAATTTTGTAAGTTAATAAAGCCTTTTACAATTAAAAAATCTCCTAGTCATTGAAGATTCAATAACTAGGAATTTATTATACATACTCATATTTTTTCTTTTTTTACAATACATATTATACTAACAACTGCAGATAATATTTCTTATCATTTTTATCTTTTAATTTTAGAACATATCTAAAAGCATTTCCAGCAACTTCGCCTAAAACTCTATATGTGTTTCTTTATTCATTGATAAACACGCATGATTAATTGTCCCTGTAACAAGATTACTTACCTTTGAAACAATATCCTCTGGATTTTCATTCATTCCATTATCAATCCAATTTAAAACAATTGAAACAAAAGCATATTTATAAAAATCAGTTATAAATTTTTTATCCTCTTCTCTCAGATTTCTTCCTTTAGATTTTTCAACTATCTCATCATATATAATTGGATATACTAACCTATACAAATTATTTCTTAGTATTTCGCTCGAAACTGAATGATAAATATTTTTTACAAAAACTTTTTCATCTTTCATTATCTCAAATATAAGCAGGAATTTGTCTTCCCATCTTTCGCACTCATCTTTCTTCTTTAAAATATTATCAACTTCGTCTAAACACGTCCATTCAACAAGGTCTCTTATATCTTGAAAATGATAGTAAAATGTCTGTCTGTTTATATCACATTCTTTTGCTATATCATTAACAGTTATTTTATTAAATGCTTTTTCTTTTAATAAATCTTTAAATGCGTATGCTATCGCTCTTTTAGTTGTTAAACTACTCATATTATCACCTATAAAGTATTATACATTAAAAAAAATATGAAATAAATATAATTAAATAAATATTTCATATTTTTTTCTATTATTTAAATAATCCACTCTCTTTTAAAAGTATTTCTAAATCAGTTCCTTCAACTTTTTTCTCTAAAAGTTTTACAGCCTGTTTTTCTGGAAATGTTAGAGGAAGTTCATCAAGTGACTTTTTATCTACCGCATAATAGCATGCTCTTAGCAATTCTCTAACATCATACTTACTACCCCAAACTTCTGGTACAGCTCTATCTATATTTAAAAGAGTATATACCGCTTCCATTCCTGTACGAATAGAATATTCTGTAGTAAATATTGTATCTCTTGGAGTTTCTGCAAACTGTCCAATAAATGCAAAGTTAATTGATTCCTTTGGTACTACAAGAGGTCTATCTTTCTCTTCTCTTGGTTGGAAAAAGGCATTAATATATGGCATATAGCATGTTGTTGTGTTACATTTTTCCGCACATTCCTCAATTTCATTGTTTGGAATTCCAATATGGTATAACCATTCTTCGCATACTTCCTTACCCGTACATAATTTTATTGGTTTATTTATGAAATTACCTGGCTTATTTGTATTTAAAGCATATACCCATACTAATACACTGTTTTTCTTTTGAGATTTAAATTGAGGTTGTCTATTAATTGTCCATGACAAATACCAATTATCTGTACTGTCTTTTACTGTTACAATTCCACCAGTAGTAACTTTTCCCTTTCTAGGATCTCTCTTGCATATATCTATGATATGATTGATTATATTTTCATCACTAACTTCAACAGTAGCACTCATCCAGTTAGTTTCATCAACATTTCCACAGAACTTATCTGGATTTCCAAATTCGCCATTTGTAGCTTGTGCAGCAATATTTTTCCATAAATCCCATGATTCACCTTCACCATTCTTTATCTTTGATAAATCAGGTGCATGGTCTTGATCACCATAACAAGATGTATCTGTACAACATCCATTTGTAATAAATACTAAATCATCTTCTATTAAATCAATAGTTTTTTCTTCTCCATTGTTTTCATACACAATCTGAGTTGCTACTTTTTTATTTTGTTTAGACTCAAATGTAACGTTCTTTACATCTACTCCATATTCTATCTTTACGCCATGGCTTTCTAAGTATTTTGTAAGTGGTAAAATCATTGATTCGTATTGATTATATTTTGTAAATCTTAATGCTGAGAAATCAGGTAATCCGTCTATGTGATGAACATATCTGCATAAATATCTCTTCATTTCAAGTGCAGATGACCATCTCTGAAATGCGAACATTGTCTGCCAATATAACCAGAAATTAGTTTCCCAGAATGAATCAGGCAATACTTCTGAAATCTTTTTATTCTCCAATTCTTTCTCTGGAGTAATAAATAATTTAGATAAAGCCATCGCTGATTTTTTATCAAGTTTAAATAATTTATCAGTATGAGCATCTTCTCCACAATTTATTGTTGCCCTACATAGTGAATAATTAGGATCATGTTTATTTAGCCAATAATATTCATCAAGTACAGATACCTCAGGTGTTTCTATTGAAGGAACACTTCTGAACATATCCCACATACATTCAAAATGGTTATCCATTTCACGTCCACCACGCATATAAAAACCTTTAGTAACATCTTTTCTTCCATCACATGAACCACCTGCTAATTCAAGCTTTTCTAATAAATGAATATGCTCTCCTTTCATTTGTCCATCTCTTACTAGATAAAAAGCTGCAGATAATCCTGCTAATCCTGTTCCAATTATATATGCAGACTTTTTATCAACACCTTCCGGTTTTTCTGGTCTAGCAAATGCTTCATACGTTCCAGCTCCATAATACATAATATTATACCTCCTTATTTTTATTTATTAAATTATATTGTTCTATATTATTACATGCAATACACAATTTTATATGTATGTATGAAAAATAGACTAATAATTATATTTGATGTAATACTTATATATTAATTGCCAATTGTATTAAATTTATACAAAATTATATAAATGTCAAAATAGCAGTGATACCTGCATCTAATGCAAATATCACTGCTTTTGCTTTACAGAGGCTTTAAAAGTTCATCCGCAAAATCATGCAGAATCTCTCCCCAGTACATTCCATTCCGAGAGTTCTTTACTTCCTCTATTAGATAATCGATTTCTTTGTTGCCAATTACAGAATCAGCATCATCTCCAATTGCATAGTAAAAGTCATCTCTTGACCCTTTAGGTGGCACAATCAGTAAAACATGAGCTTCATCATCAAACAGCTTATAATACTCATCCACCGCTTTGCCATTAGACATCCATTCATCAGATGTAGTTTCTATAACCAACTGGACATTAGTCTTCTCCTTTAAATATTCTAATCCCTCCTGAAGGTTCTCCACATTTTCAAAAGTTCCATCGTCATGTATATATTGTACTACTTCGAACTCTCCTTTCAGAGGTTCTTTACCGCCAATTATATACTTGCTGTTATTAGCAGTCGTTCGTATATATACTAATGCTGCAAGCAGTAGTCCACATATAACCAATATAACCACTGTTTCCAGCGGACCTTCATTGCCACTCCAATATCCACCATAATTGCTATAATGATGGTAATGTCCACTATAATGCGATCCACCAGAATGACCACCATGTGCCATAATCGGCTCCTTTCAATGTAAAAAACATGTTGTGCTATATACTACAAAGGATAAATATATTCCTCCTTACACTTGTAATATGAGATTTCCATCAAACTAGTTACAGATTCATTTTACCACAATTACTTGTTAATGTCAAAATTTGCTTTCATTTTCCATAACACTATTTATATATTCAAACATCTCTTCAGTGCTATCTTTTTGAACTACTTGCTTCTTTTCGCTATCATTTTGAATTGGTTCTTGCTCTATTCCTTTAAAATCAAAGACAATTTTTCTCTATTTTTTTACTCTAACTATTAAATCTTAACAAATACCCATCCGGATCTTGTATAAGAAACTCTACATCTTTTGAAATATGGTCATTTACTCGATATTCATGTATTTCTAATTCTTTAAAAAATGATATATTTTTCTTCTTTAATCTTTCATACATCTTCTCAGGATTAGATACAGTCATGCTTAAATTAATTCCTCTACCATAAGGATATTCTAATCTTCCGACATTCCAATTATCATTTTCTTGTTCTACCATTATCTGATTGTTCTCTAATTGCAAAAAACAAAATTTATTTTCAGCTCTTTCATATTGTATTTCAAATCCTAGACTCAAATAAAACTCTTTCGTTTTTTCTATATCAGATACACTTAGTTCTGGAATTAAACTATTGAATTTTATATCACTCATAATTTTCCTCACTATTCAAATTTAATCAAATTATATCATTTATATCATTTATATAAACATATTTTGACATATCATACTTCAAATTATCATTTATTAAATTTTGTGCTATATCAGAAATTTCTGAAGTTCGCTTTCCACGCACCAATGGATCTATATACCTTATCTTTGCACCATGATGAACATAATATACATCTTTAGGCTCATCACTAGAAGTTAATATCTGAGTCGCATTTTTCCATATTTCAAAAATCCCCCCATATTTTGAGTCTTCTATAATTTTAATAATTTCCGCTTCTTTCATGTAATACAAATCTTTTTTAGATACCATATTATCTTCATTTAATTTTTTCATAATATCTGCTATAAACTGCATCGAATATCGTGTTTCATCATCTCTATAACAAACTGACAATCTACTAGTCATCTTTACAAAATTAATTGCTATTTCAATGCTTTTAAATTCAAGCTCTGCTATTCCACTTTCATTTTTTCCAACAACTATATCATCATAAATTTTTCGCACATCTTCTATATTAGATTTGCCAAACACAAATAAATCATTTGACATAGAGTATTCCAATCTATCAGCAGATAATTGTGGAGTATCATTATCAGCAATCGGATATATATGATAATCACAAACCTCATCTATATCAATTCCGTCTCTTTTTAACAATTTCATAATATCCTGCGAATTAGCAATTATAGATTTTGTTAATGACTCTGTCGATTCTTGAGTCATATAATCACCATTCAAAAAATCAACACAGTGTTTAAATACAGGTGTAGATATATCGTGAAAAAGTCCTGATAATGTTTGCTTTCTGTCTTTCGTAAAATGCCATATAATTAAGGCAACTGAAATAGAATGATCCAGAGTAGAAAAGTCATATTTAAGATCAAATAATTTAGTATATTTCTTACCACATGTCACACTTACATATTTAAGCCTTTGCACCTGCTCAGTATTTATATATTCATTCAGCCATTCTGGAAAATCTGGCTCTAAGATTTCAAAATATTTTTTCTTAAGTTCATCCATTAATCCTTCCTCCTAATAGCATCTTTATTTTAGCATATTTTTTTCACAAACACTAGTATATTTTATAAACTTGTGTTATAATATTTTTTCCAAAGTCTGAAACCTTTGAAAAAGAATCAAAGGTACATAATTAGCCTTTGATTTTTTAATAAATTATTGGAGGTCATAATTAATGCAAGAAAAAGACATCATACTTTTCTATTCTGAGAAAGGAATTACATATCAAGGTAGTATCAACCGTGCAGTCTTTCTCGATAAGATGAACAAGTTAATTTCCTGGTATCCTACCTGTAACGAGAACGCGAAAGCCCTTGTAAACATCATCCCAAAGGCAGAGTACTTTAAAATAAACTCTGACTTCAACGAGACTCAGGACATTCCTATCATTGAGTACAAGCTCTCTGGTGCAGCTCATTCTGACCGGAGGATTATCAAGCTTATGAGACCCTACACAATCATTTGGTCCATGATTGACCAGTATTGCTCTGACATTATGGAACACGGCATGGTTTGGCATAATTCTTAATTAAGATTTCTTGCAACACCCCCGCTACTACAGTGTACACTATGAGTAACATTACAGTAGCGGGGGCTTTTTATTTTATTCTTTGTATAAAAAACATTCCTTATCATGTGAGTAAATAATTCCAACAGCTTGCAAAAAAGAATATATAATTGTACTTCCTACAAATTTCATTCCTCTTTTTCGCAAATCATTTGATATATTATCTGACAAATCATTAGTAGTCACATCTGTTTCATAAATTACATCTTGATTCATAAATGTTTTTAAATAATTATAAAAAGATCCATATTCATTTTGAATACTTTTAAAAATTTTACTGTTTGTTATACTAGCCTTAATTTTTAGTTTATTTCTTATAATTTTATCATTGTTAAGCAATTCTTGAATCTTAGTATCATCATAATTACATATCTTGTCAATGTCAAAATTATCATAAGCTCTTCTAAAATCATCTCTTTTATTTAATACACATTCCCAGGAAAGCCCTGCTTGAAATGATTCTAGTATAAGCATTTCAAATAAATATTTATCATCAAAATTAGGCTTGCACCATTCATTATCATGATATTCAATGTACTTCGGATTATTTAAATTACACCATTTACATCTTTTCTCTTCTTTCATCACTATTTATATCCTTATAATCAGTCATTATACTTCTTACATCATCAATGCTTTTCTTTGAAAATCCTTTTGACTCTAATATTGGAACTAATACGCAGAACCCATTAACATCTTCTGATATTAGTGGTGCTCTTCTTTCAGGATGTACACTGTATTCATATACTTTTCCATCAGCACCTTTTACAAAAGTTTCTTCTCCCCTTTTTTTCTTATATGTTGAAACTGTATTTTTCCATGTAAAGATGCCTAAGTCTTCAAGATTTTCATCACTTACACCAAGTGCAGATTTAATCTTTTCGGTTACACTTTGTATATTTTTTCTACTACAATCGTGTAATACCAAACAGTTTTGTCTATACTCTGATTCTGAATCTGGCAAATACTCTAATCTCATAAAAAAATCATTATCTTTATAATCTCTCACTTGTTCTGGTGAAATCATAAGACCATAATAAAAGTCTAATATTTTTTCTTTAGGAGGTAATGACATAATTGCAAATTTTCTTAAAAATGGATCTTGAGTCTTATCCAGTACTTCAACTATTCCTTTTAAATATTCAACATCATTAAAAGATATGTATTCTTGTAAGTCAATCTCTTCTGGCTTTTTATTCATATTATGCAATAAAAATGTTTTTAATCTATAGTCCTCACTACTTTGCGTTAATTTTTCTGCAAATGTTTTAAAAACATAATCATAACTTATTGCTTCATGAGCATAATAAATATTTTTATAATTTTCAAATCTATTCATAAAAAACGTATCTAAGTTTCCAATTTGATCTTCAGAAAACACTGGTGCAATCATACTTTTCTTTCCATCCATGCAAACTTTTTCTATTGAAACATGACTAAATAATTCAGCCACTGCTCTTGAATTCTCTGAAAAATTGGCATCTGCAAAAAAGCTGTCTCGTGGTAAGAAGTCTCCTCTATCAACATCTGATTGTCCCTCGAATAAACGATTTAGTCCAAGAAAATCTCTTTCTACAACCTCATTCAATAATTCCGGCATATGTGGACATATACCTTCTAAAGCTGCTCTTAGTTCAGGATCTTCATTTATTAATCTTCTTCCAATGTCTTCATGAAATCCTTTTGGCAAATTACATACAGTTTCCATCGTATGTGAAAATGGCCCATGACCAACATCATGTAATAAAGCTCTAGCCAACATTGCTAGTATATATTTCTGATAATTATTGTTTATTATTAAATCTTTTACCTTCTGGTCTTCACATAAATTCATAAGTAATTCCAGTGTTCTGTAATATGTACCCTTGCTATGTTCTAGTCTTGTATGAATTACATTATCGCGAGTATATATTTTAGTACCTAATTGAAATATTCTTGCCATTCTCTTTACTGCTTTAGTTTCAATTACTCTGTTGAAACTTTCTGGATAATGTATTAATCCTCTTCCATTAGTATCATGCATTGCAATGTCTAATTCACAAAGCATCGGCTCTGGTCTTCCTAACATCTCAGTAAAAAAATCGTCTGCTCTTTTAAACATACTGACAGTTCTATTCATTTTGCCTTCTCCTTAAATTTATAATGTCTTATAGTTATTTTTATCAGCTCTATCATCAAATTTTCTATCAAATTCTTTATTATCGTAAAACCATTCTGTTTTTTTATCATCTGGGGCTTTTAATCTATCAGCAAGCAAATCCATCATTACAGCAATGGCAAGAATTACAGCAACAACTGCAACTAATACTGTTAAACTATTTCCAGCACTCATAGTTTCACCTGTTAGCAATGGTTTTACAGCAAGCCATGCATCTGTTCCAAAATATCCTACATTTGCAACAGTATATAATATTCCACCAAATAATTGTCTCTTGATTACTAATATAATACATGCCAAAGTTATAAATAATAAAACTATCTCAACTGTTGTATCAATAGGCTTTACTAAAAAATCACTTCCGCTAGTTGCCATATACGTTATAAATACTCTAAATCCCCAAAACATTGCCATAAATGTTACTATCATCCAGTTTGCAAAACTTCTCATTTTATTCTCTCCCTTTCAAGTTATAAAAAACCTTTTGTCTTGCAAAAGGTTTTTCTTAAAATTTATTTAATTATTCTTCTACAAAATTGAATTCATCTTTGAATTTATCTTTGAATATATCGAATACTTTGTTAAGAACCTCTTCGTCATCAACACTTACATAAGATTCTTCGTCTTCTCCAACGCCTTCAGCATCTTTTTCTTCTTTTAATATTACAACTTCATCAGATTCCTCATCATCTGTTTCCTCTGCTGGTAATAATATTACATAATTTTCTCCTTCAAATTCAATCATATCAAGAAATTCAAAGTTTATGTCATTTCCATCTTCATCTTTAAGTGTTACGATGTTGTTATCTAATTCCTCATTTTCATTGTTTACATTATTTTCATTATCCATATTATTGGTCTCCTTCCTATTATTACGTAATAATTTTATTACTAACATTATGATATACTAATTTAGAATTTTTATCAATACATTTTTTGATTTTATTTTTACAATTTGATTACCTTAAAATTATTCTTCATATAACTTTTGATAGATTTTGTAGTCTTTTAAAATTTTTCTTACATATATGTTCGTTTCTTTAAATGGTATATTCTCAATGTCACTGCCATCTGCCTTTATTGTACCATTTTCAATCCATTTAGTTACATTTCCAATTCCCGCATTATATGCCGCTAAAGCTACCTGCGTATATTTTAGTTGCGATTTAAGATCTGCAAAATATTTTACTCCTAATGCAATGTTTTTTTCTGGATTATACAAAGTATTTCCTGTTTCATATTCAATAGCAGTATTAGTAGCAACCTCACGGGCTGTTGAATCCATCAGTTGCATCAGTCCGCACGCTCCTCTATTAGATTCTGCAAGCTCATTAAAATTACTTTCTGCTTTTATTATTGCATATATTAAGAGCGGATCAATATCATTTTCCTGTGCATATTTCTCAACATACTCACTATAATTTGTTTTATATATTAATTTTAAAATATTTTTTGAATTTAGTATTATTATTAAAGCTATTATTGCAACTATAATCACTATTATAGCTTTTTTCATTCTTAGCTCAAATCCTTTCCTTTATCAAATGATTATTTAGCCTCATACCAGCTTTTTGCTTCCGTCATTTCTACTTTTAATGGTATATCTAACTTTGTAGCCTGCTCCATGCATTGTTTTAAAATCTCTTTAGCTTTCTCTTTCTCGCTTTCTTTAACCTCTAAGATAAGCTCATCATGTACCTGCAAAATAATCATCGCATCTAATTTTTCTTCTTGTATTTTAGCATAGACATTATTCATAGCAATTTTCATTATGTCTGCTGCTGTTCCTTGTATAGGAGTATTCATAGCAGCCCTTTTTCCAAATTCTCGAACCATATAATTGCTTGACTTAAGTTCTGGGATGTATCTCCTTCTTCCAAACAAAGTCTGAACATATCCATTTTCCTTTGCATCTGACGTAACCTTTTCCATATATGTTCGTATACCTTCATATTTATCCAAATAATTCTCAATATACTCTTTCGCTTGTTTTCTTGAGCAACCAATCTGTGCTGCCAATCCAAAATCAGTAATTCCATATACTATTCCGAAGTTTACAGCCTTAGCACGTGATCTTTGTTCTTTAGTTACTTCCTCAAATGGTACATTAAATACTTTAGAAGCAACTTCTCTATGGATATCTTCATCATTTCTAAATGCTTTCATCATGTTCTCATCATGAGCCATGTGTGATAACACTCTTAATTCAATCTGAGAATAATCAGCATCAATGTATACATATCCATCCTTTGGCTTAAAAGCCTTTTTTATATTTCTTCCTAATTCTTCACGGCTAGGAATATTTTGTAAGTTTGGCTCTGCCGAACTTATCCTTCCTGTTGCAGTTATAGTTTGATGAAAATATGAATGTATTCTTCCTGTTACTGGATTTATATATGGAATAAGTCCTTCAACATAAGTCGAATTTAGTTTAGTCAAAGTTCTGTAATTTAATATTTTTTCTATTATAGGGCTTGCCAACCTTAATTTTTCAAGAGTATCAACATCTGTACTGTAACCTTTTTTGTTCTTTTTAGGTGCTGGTAATCCCATTTTTTCAAATAGTATAGTTCCTAATTGTTGAGTTGAGTTTATATTAAATTCTTCTCCTGCTAATTCATAGATTTCCTTTGTTAATTCTGCTAATTGTCCTTTTAATTCATTTCCGAAACTTATTAGCTCATTTTTGTCAACCAACATTCCATTATACTGAATCTCTCCAAGCACAGTAATAAGTGGAATCTCAATGTTGCAGAATAAAGTATATGCACCTTCTTCTTCAAGTTTCTTTTTTGTTATATCATACAATTTGCTTATTGCTGTTACATACACTCCAATTTCTGATTTATTTTCTTCGTTTTTTTCAAATAAATTCATCTGTTTTTCAGGAATTAATTCCTGTATATCTTTATCAAGATATTGAAGGGCTATCTCTTGTAGCTTATGCTTTACATTGCTTGGATTTATATCATATCCAGCTACTTCTACATCATATATGATATTATTCATTTTTATTCCATTTTCACGAAACAATACATAATCTTCACTTAACTTATAGCCAATCTTAGCAATCTCTTTATTTTCAAATATTTCTTTAAGCTCTTCCATGCTAGGATTCTGCACATAAGCTGTTTTGTCATTTTCTAATATACCAATTCCAATTATTTTCTTCTTAATAATTTTATTAGAATCTTTATCCTCTGCTGTTTCAAGATAATATATCATTTTATTGTCAGATATTTTAATGTCTGCAATCTTATCTTTTATAACAACATCTACATTCCATTTATCATCTTCTGGCTCTTCTACTGTTATACCTTCATTTAAATGAAATCTATCAATATATCTATTAAATCTATAATATTTAAATAATCTAAGAATCTCTTTATTATTCCATTCTTTTACTTTTAAATCATCAAGTGTTAGTCCTAATGGAGCATTAATATTTATTGTTCCTATATCTTTTGAAATGAAAGCTAAATCTTTATTTTCAATTAAGTTTAATCGTAACTTTGGTTTAAATTCTTTTGCATTCTCTTCTTTAGATACTTCATTATATAAATTCTCAATTGTTCCATATTTTTTTAGCAATTCAGTAGCTGTTTTAGGTCCAACTCCTGGAACTCCTGGTATTTCATCTGATGAATCTCCCATTAAAGCTTTAAGTTCTATTAATCCACATGGCGACAATCCATATTCTTCAATAATTTTAGATTCATCATAAATCTCAGTTTCCGTTTTTCCCATTTTGGTTCTAGGAATTCTCATTGTTATATTATGATCAACTAATTGAAATAAATCTCTATCTCCTGATAAAAGCACTGCCTGAACATCATCACTAGATAACTGTTTTGCAGCAGAGCCAAGAATATCGTCGCCTTCATAATCAGCCATTTCTAAATATGTTATATTCATTTCTTTCAAAATCTCTTTTATCTCTGGCATCTGCTGAGCTAATTCCTCTGGCATCTTATGTCTGCTTTTCTTATATCCGTCATACACTTTTTTTCTAACATCTGCTGCCGTTTTTGAATCAAAAGCGACTAAAATATAATCAGGCTTAACTTCCTCCATATTCTTAAATAAAATTGCTAGAAATCCATAAAGTGCATTAGTATATTTACCATCATCAGTTGTAAGCATTTTATTTCCCATTATTCCATAAAATGCTCTATTCATTATAGAATTTCCATCTATAAGTAGTAATTTCTTCATTTAGTAATTTCCTTCTTTCTTTTGCTTTTTTGTTCAAGATATTCTGATGCAATCAGATAAATTCCGCAATACACAACTACGGAGAAAAAGTAGAATCCTCCATATACATACGATTCACCAAAATAATATATAACATAATTAGAAAATTCAATTATAATACTTAGTACAACTAGTCTCTCAATATCTTTTCCTTGTACTTCTGTTATAAGTCCAAATAACCATAAAATATACCAAGCTCTAAAATTTGTGATTGCTAGGACTATAAAAGCCATTAGCAAATACAAATATGTTCTCCCACTTTTGCCATGTTTGCTAAGCACTGCATATCCAAATATAATACAGAAAATAACCTTTCCAGTTAATGTTACTACATCTATTATGTTCCATGGAACGTCTAATAATACTAATTGTAAATACATTGAATTTGCAAATCTTCCTGTTTGATCCATTACACTTAATATCTTTGTAATATCTCCTGTTACAAGCCAATTTGCTAAAACAAATACCACTGCAAATTCAGCTACATATTTTAATTTTTCTTTAAATTTCTTATCACTAAAAATGTATGGTAGCACTATTATTGGAGTGTATTTTATTAAAGTACCACATGTGATGCATAAGGTTGCTAATCCAATTTTGTCTTTTTTCTTTAAATACACAGCTAATAGCACACACAATATTAAAAATATATCATTATGACAATTTATAATTCCTTCGAATAATACTAATGGATTTAATGCATATAGATACATTAATTTCTTATTTTTAGATATTTTATATATTAAATACGCATTAATTAAATGTACAATTATGTTACACATTTTGAATATATATATAAGTACGACTTCCGAATTAGTTGGTATTGCACCTATTGCTCTGCAAATTTCAGCCCAAATTACTCCATATATAAATTTGTGCTTTATTCCTGGTGCATTTTTTATAATATCATCTTCTTGAATACCGGCCTGTACTTTATCGAAATTATTTTCATACATATTATATCCATACATTGAATCTATTCTTCCGGCAGCTATATAATAATATACATCAGAGCTATTATTCGGCAAAATCAAACCTGACAGAATCGCAATTATTGCAATAAATATACACGATTTCTTAATATCTGATTTTGTTTGCGATGTATCTTTAAATGTTATTATTAGATATGACGCTACTGAAATTATTATAAATCCCACAAATAATAACACATTTGCACTTTTTTGTTCTTGTGCAAATCCTTCTTGGTATAAAAATGATACACCGAAGCATCGTACATTTCCTCTTACTTGAATTGCATATATTACACTGTATATAGCGTATATTAGAAATGCTAATATCATTACAGCTTTAGCCAATTTGACTGTTATATCTTTTCTCGTCTTAACAAGTGCTTTCACAATATTTGTCCTATTTGTTTATTTAGGTTTTATGGATACCTATAAACCTTTTTTCTTTTACACTATATCATAATTAGATATAAAAAGCTATAAAATTTACAATATTTTCAGACAAAAAATTACAAATTGTTTAAAGTAAAAAAGCTTCAACAGAAATTTAATTCTATTAAAGCTTTTTATTTTATATTATTAATAATTATATCTCAGGCCTAATGCCTATTGGTCGTATTTTTTCAAAAAAATTTACACACTATCCTCGACAAGCTCATCATTTTCCTATTATATATGGATCTTCAGTTGTACCAGTTCCGTTTTTAATTTGAACAGCTGAGTCAAATGTAACTACAGGTGCAAGACGACCATTTATCAATTCTTTATAGCCTTCTGAATCAAACATATAAAGACCATATAATTTTTTACTACTTATAAAGCGTAGTCCCCAAGATGCATCAGAAGAGTCACAATTAGTATAGCGAGAAGCAATCCAGAAATAAGTTCCTGTTCCAAATATCATGCTATAAAAATCCATATCACTAAAATATGAACTAGGAGTAGTTTCACCAAATCCATAATACAACTGCGTGCATGTCAAATTCGTTACTTTTTCTCCTATTGTTTCTGATGTAGTTGGTAATAATGAATACACATTATCACTTTGCATTTTTCCATTTGGATTCATTTTTTCTTGTGCTGCTGAATCCACTGTCCCAGTTACAACTTGCGTCCCGTCTGTAACATCACTTACATTAATTCCTGAATACTTTTCTTTCGCATATACTGCTGGATATTGCATGTAATCTCCCGGATATTTTTTAGTTGTTCCATATTTTATTGAACCATAACTGTTTCTAGCTGTGATTCCATCTTCATTCATCTTTAATTCTATATCTTCTATTGCTAAGTGCTTTGCTGTTGCTCCTAAGCTTGTATTTTTATATCTTTTAGCACATATGTCATTTAATAAATATACCCCATTATTGTATCCTACTGATCCATAAAAATTTATCATTGATTGTTTTCCATTTGGTACTCCAAATAATTTTGTTATGTTACCATTTTTATCAACCTCCATAACTTTCCACGTTGTTGGATCATACATGTTATCTATAGTTTGTACATTACTATCTCCACTTTTTTCTGCACTTAAGTTATAGTTTTCTACTGTATCAGGTGTGTAACTTACTATTTCACCTACTTTAGGCTTTATTGTTGGTGTTACTGGATTATCATTATTATCACCTTTACTTACTCCTGTTATTTTTCCACTGTCTTTGTTTACTTTAAACGTATATCCTTTATACGTTACTTCTAATGTTGTTCCATCTGCATTTACATTTACACTTGTTGCTCCATTATCTTTTAGATAGTCTCCTAAGCTTTTGTCTGTCTTCTCTGATGCCTTGTCCCATGTATATTGTGTTATTAGCATACTTAAATCTTCTCTTACTTCTGCTTGCTCATATTCTTTTCTGCCTGCTTGCGCTTTTATAAACAATCCATTCTGTCCCAATGTCATTGTAATTGTTACTCCTGCTAGAATTAATAAGATTACTATAGTTACAACTAGCGCAATTAGTGTTATCGCTTTTTCGTCCGGACTTATATGTCTTTTTGACTTTTTCATTTGTCTTTTTCTCCTTCGATTTATCTTTATTATTACACATTCGAATTTTTATTTATTAATTCCAAATCCCATATATTTTCCTCCTCCAGTTGTAGGAAGCATAGCCCCTGTTCTCAAATGAATTACAATTTCATTTGAGCCATTGGATGTAACCTCAAATTTCAACTTATCTGAAAGATTATTATATCCATCTGGTGGGTTCCTCAAAAATAACCAATATGTTCCTATCGGAAGATATATACTTTCTTCATCATTTTCATTATTTATAGATTTATCCCCTATTTGGGCTATATAGGTATTGTCTCCATTTTTAGCTGAGTTTTCATTATTATAAATATAAATAACCGATTTTCCGAATTTTATAGGATTCTCATTATTATCTCTATATTTTATAGTAACTTTAAATTTATTATCAAGTTTTATAACCAATGTATTTTCATTATTGGACTTAACTTCAATTTTCGTTACATTACTAGGTTTATTATATCCACTTGGTGCAGCCTTAAAAGACAACCAATATATTCCCTCCTGAAGGTATACACTTTTCTCATCACTTTCATCATTTGTAGAACCATCTCCTATTTGGGCTATATAGGTATTGTCTTTATTTTTAGCTGATTCTTCATTACTATAAATGCAGATAATAGCCTTTTCAAATTTTATAAGATTTTTATCATTATCTTCAAATTTAATAGTAAATTTATATTTATTACTAGATTCACTATTATCTTTCGAGATGTGATTATGCATTAAATTAGATAATTCGTTTAAATATTGTATTTCGTCAATTTCTGCCTTCTCATATTTATTACCAGCAATCTTAGCCTTACTAATTACTCCGTTATCACCCAGCACTGCCACCATAGTTATTCCTACTAAAATCAGCATCATTACTATAGTTACTACCAATGCAACTAAAGTTATTCCTTTAGCATTTTTGATTAATTGTTTCTTGCTTTTCTTCATCAGTTTTCCTTTCTCAAAATATATTGCAAAAAGTATTTTATTTCTGTTATTATTTCCATCTTTTCTTTAGTTAATCTATTATTTTTATAACATTTCGTTATATTCAGTCATAAATTAAAGAAAATATTCGATTTCTTTGGAATATTTTACAATTATCTATTCACATTTTCTGTATTTTTGGTTATAATCAATATTGTAAAAAATAGAAATCGCAATAATTTCATAAAATATTTAATTTTACGAAATTATTATATTATAACGAATTTTCTTTTTCAATACTTAATCAAAATTTATTACGAATAAGATAAATATGTGCATTCATCATTAAGTCAGCAAAGAAAATATTTAAATAAAATATAATGAATTTTATAAAATTTTATTTTTTTCAAAAATATTTTTATAAAAAATTTATATAAGTTATATACAAAAATATCCAATATACTGTAAAAGCATATTGGATATTTTATTAAAATTTCTCATAATGAACTTTCTCTTGATAATAGTTGTCATTTGGCTTTTTATTTTCATTTGGATAGCCTAATGAAATTACGCAGAATACTTTATATTCTTCTGGTATTCCTAATATTTCTTTTTCCTTCGCTGTTTTTTCTAAGTCTGGATATCCTCCTAACCAGCAAGATCCTATACCTAAATGCGTTGCTTCTAGCAGTATATTTTCTGTCACAGCTCCGCAATCAGCTTGCCAATATGGAGTCTTCTCATCGTCTGCTCTTGAGCAAACAACTATTGCTGCATTTGCTTCATTAAGCATATGTGAATATATACATGTATCAGCTAGTTTCTTTAAAGTTTCCTTATTCTTTACGGCAATTAAATCATAAGGCTTATAATTGTGTGCTGACGGAGCATTCATACCAGCCTTTAATAGTTTCTCCATATCTTCACTTGATATGTCCTTATCAGTATATTTACGTACACTTCTTCTCTCAAAAATTTCTTTCATGATAAAATTCCTCCTATTTATTTACTTTCACCACTATCTAACATCTTTAAAAAGTTTCTTTTTTCGTCTTTTTTATGATTATATCACTACTATTTTTTAATGTCTACGTATAATTTTAATTTTCTTATAACATTATATGCCATTTATATTTACATAATTGTTGACTTTTATGTATTAATTTGGTATAATAAAAATGTAATATGTTGATTTGGAGGAAATTACAATGGAAGTAAAAAGAGCAACACGTAGACGGTACTCCGACGAGTTTATCTTAAATCTAGCCGTCGCATATCTACAAAGCGAAACGGCTACGATACAAGATATCGCACAGAAATATGGAGTTCCATACTCAACGCTAGGCCAAAAGTTCGGTAGTGACCTCAAGGCAATTGATAGCGATACCTTCTATAAGGTATGTTACAAAACCTATCAGACAAAGATAGCCAATATGACTATCGCACGCAACAACCGCCACTTTGAGAGAAAAAAGGCATCCATTAAAGCAGGCATAGCCTCAGTATAACCGCTATTGCCTCATCTCCTACAAAGCCAAAAGCCGG
>HF993646.1:0-46403 GCA_000433915.1 Clostridium sp. CAG:793 | reverse complement strand
CCGGCAACAGACAATATAGTCTGCTTTGCCGGCTTTTGGCTTTATTTTTACATTATTTATAAACACTATTTTCATTAACCCATTATTGCATTTGCAAGAGGATATCCTACAAAAGATGCAATTAATATAATTATTAACATCATTAATAATCCATATTTCAATAATTTACTTGAATCAGACCATCCTGATGAACCTGCTACTGCAACATAAGGCATTGATGAAGGTGCTGCTGAACCTGTTGCTGCAATTAATCCTATAACAGCTGTTATTGCTGCTGCACTTAATGCTCCACCAGAAGCTAAAGCAACTGGAACAGCTAAAGTTGGAACTAATTGTGCTGTAACCATGTGTGATGAGAAGTTTGATTGTAAACCAGCCCATGTAGCAAATAAAAGTATTAATAATACTGGACTTAATCCTGCAGTTATTGGTGCTATTGTGCCTGATAAGAATGTTGTTAAACCTATTGCCTTATTAGTCATTGCTGATCCTAATGACAATGTTGCTGCAACCATTATTATACTTGGCCAAGATACACCTTTAACCATTGATTCATTTAAATTGATAAGTGGTTTTCTGTTTTGCTTAATAATTGATAAAATAATTATACCAAGTAGTGGTGGCATTGCTGTTCCAAATTTGCTAATCCATGTAGATAAGCTTCCTTTGATTAAACTTGGTAATACCCATAAAGCAATTACAAATAAGAAAACAACTAATGTTATTTGTTCTGCAAATGTTGATCTTGCAGTTTCTTTTTTCATCTTATCAAATTCTTTTGATTTTAAGTTTAGACCTTTTGTATCTGGTCTCATTATAAACTTAAATACCAACATCATTGCTAAGAAAATTAATATTCCTGTTGGTACAGCATATAACATATATTGACCATAGTTAATTGTCATTCCTGCTAAGCTGCTGAATACATTCATCGATAATACTGGGAATACGTGTGCAATTGGTGTCATTCCTGATGATAAACTTGTGCATGTAACTAAACCTATCATTAACATACTTGCATATTTATCACCCTTCTTTAGTCCCAATATATTATAGATTTCTTCTAATATTGGAAGAATAACAAAGAATAATACAGTTGGTGACATAAAACAACCAATTATTAATACGGCTGCAAAGAAACAGAATGCAAATCTCCAAGGAGATTTTCTTGCAAATCTACTTGTTACAAATCCTAATGCAATTTTCTTAACATATCCTGTTTGAGAAAAAGCATAAGTAAACATAAATGTAAATAGTAAAAATGCAAATGTTTCGTTACCAAATGACGACTGTAATACAGCTTTTGTTCCAAGTGATGGTACAAATGCAAGTGCTGCAACGCATAGCAAACTTGGCCATCCAATTCCAACAGTTATCCATAAGAATAGTATTCCTACAAATATTCCTAAAACTTTCATTCCATCAGCACTTAATCCTGCTGGTGGTTTTAACATGAAAAATAGTGCGATTATTGCAAATGCAATTATTGTGCAAATTAGCTCTTTTTTATTTTTCTTTGCTAATTTGGCATCTGCTGCTTTTTGTTCTTTTGTTTTTTCCATTTTTTTCTTTTCCTTTCTTCTTCTGATAAAAATTTATATCAAAGCTCCTTGTCTTAATAGTTCTTCTTGAACTTTCTTTACATCGTATTCTGGTCTATCTAATGTTAATGCTGCTGCAACACCAGCTGCTTGACCAGTTGCAAATCCAGTTCCCATAACTCTTACAGAACCAAGAGCTAATGAATCAGTAGAAATTGTTCTTCCTGCCGCCCATAAATTCCTTGCATCTTTTACTTTTAAGCATCCCAATGGTATTGAGAAATATTCGTTATCTGGAATATGAGTATATTTTATTGCTGTATTGCTCTTATGCATTTCAGGACTCCATGCTCCACGAGCAACACTATCATCTGATTTTGGTGCCATGATGATTTCTTCACCTTTAAGCATTTTATCACCAATAATTCTTCTTGCTTCACGTATACCAACAGCTGGTCCAGACTGAGAAACAATTATATTTTCAAATCCAGGCATATATTTCTGGAATGCTTCAACATAAGCATGAACTTGTGATCTTAATTCCATTTCTGTTTTTGTAAGTGTTTCAGCTGATAAGTTAGGAACTATTGTACTTGGTATTGTGCAATATCCATAAGTTCTATCTATAGGTTTTATGATTAAACCTGTTTCCTTTTTGATTGGTATTCCAGCAGCTTTTGCTTTAGCTAATGCAGCTTCAATATCAGATTTTAAAATTTCTACTTTTGGTAAATTGTCTAATCTAAATGGTAATGATGATTGTTGTACTTTACCTTCATCATCACCCCAATTTGTCCTAATTCCAGCGAAGTGAACTACGTTAGCATTTCCTGATGCATCTACATATGCTTGTGCTCTAACTATAAATGTTCCTTCGTCATCAGTACACTTGATTTCCTGAATCTCGCCACATTCATTTACCACACTGTACATTTGTGCATGTAAATAATATTCAACATTACTTTCCTCTAGCATCTTATCCATTACTAATTTTACATACTCTGGATTAAAAGATACTGATACATTTCCTGTAGACTTTGATGGACGTGGATGAATATTTGTTCCATACTTTTCAAGTCTTTGTAAAACTTCATTTCCTATTCCCATTACTACTTGGTCATAGTTTTCTCCTCTTGTGAAGAAACCACAATATGCTGTTACTTGCGAATTTGTAGCTTGTCCTCCAAAGAAAGGATTTCTTTCAATTAATACTGTTTTTGCCCCAGCTCTTGATGCACCTAATGCAGCAGCGATACCAGCTGCTCCTCCACCAATTACTGCAACATCACATTCAATAATTCTTTGCATATTTACCTCCTTTTACGACAATTATAACATTAATCACAAAATAATATATTATTTAAAATAAAATGTATAAAATTTGTCATTTTTTCGAAACATTTCTGTAATATTATCTATGGAATATATTAAAGATTGCATCCTTAATTTTATTCCAAACCTTTTCATACCATTTTTCTTCAATTACAGTAGGTAAATTAATTATTTTCTGTGTATTATTTTTAAACATATCAGAATATTGATATTCTTCTTGTTTCTTCTGTTCTTCTTTCATTGAATTTTCTTGCAAAATCTTGTCTAATTTCTGCTTTTGAATATCTGTTGCAAAATATTTCTTCCAGAGTACTACTAATATAGCTTTTGCTTTTTTTGAAATATTAACTTCATTTATCGGAACTTCTGGATTAACACTAAAGTTATAATTAACATCTCTATGTTCTTCTAAGAATTTAATTTCTGTTTCTGGAATCTTCTTTAGTTCCGCTTCCGGCAACATTTTCAAAAGAACTAGCACTTCATTGCAAGCTTTTTCATTTGTTTCAACCATTAATTTTCATATAATCAATTATATTGATTAATCCTTTCTCTTAACTTTATTTATTATCTCTTATGTCATTTGGTACTTCTCTATCTGCTCTGCCTTCTAGGAATAACTCCATATCGTTAACCTCTTCTTTTGTTACAGCATCTATGCCAGACAAACTACTTCTAACATATTCTTCAATAGAGTGATCATATTCTTTTCTTGTAGGCAAGTCTCCACTTAAATTTACTTTTAAATGGTCTTGTCCTAAAAATTCAAGTGTTCTATTTGCTTGTCCTAATATCTTTCTCGCATCAAGAGTCATTGCAGTTTTACTAATTGGCTTTTCCTCATTACAACCTTCGTATAAATCATTTTCATCTAATATGATATCAATAACCTCTCTTGTCTGGCTATCAGTAATATTTTTATTATCACTAATAGATAAATAATCATATATCTCATCTTCAATCAAGATTCGCATATCAGCAAAGTCCTGTTCAAATCTAGAATTGTTTATCATATATGTAAAACTAGAATCTTTACCTTCTCTATTTAAAAGCCATCCAGCCATATTAGTTTCATATGTATTTATTAATTTTCGTAATGTTCCACTATCATGAGTTTGTTTAAAATTTTCTAGCATTCCTTGTAAATTGTGTATCTGTTCTTGTTCAATTACCCTTTTATCAATTTTTATAATAGGTATGCCAAATTGCATAGCAGCTTTATATGAATTAACCATTACTTCTGGAGAATCGTCATCTGCAAGTACAACATAATTCGGTAAAGTCGATTCTCTTTCAATTCCAAATTCACTATACACTCTTCTTGAACTATTGGCTAAAGTTTTTGCAGACATATACTGTTTGCTTGCTGAATCATAAGCAAAATTAATAGAATATGTATTAAGGTCAGATACGCCCATCAATTTTATCTGCTCATCACTAATGTCTGCAAAAGCGTATCTAACACCATTGTTTCCTACTGGAGTCATTCCCATAAAGTCTTGATTTATATATGTGGTAGAAATTATATGATTGTTTTTATTTTTACCATTGCTCCACTCTTCTACATAGTCAGTTGCTTTTTCAGTTTTTGCCTCAATAAACTCTGCGTCAGTGCTATGAACCAATAAATTAAACTTGCCCTTAAGCTTTATCTGAGGAATTTGTTGCCCTGCAAATCCTATATATGAAACTTCATAAAGATCTTCATTTTGTAAATCTTTATTTGTACGCCTAAATTCTCTTGAAAAATCTTTTGCCGCTGCTCTAGATATTTCATATTCTGTTTCTTTTATATCAGTTGCAGTATATTCTTGACTGTAGTTTCTAAATAATTCATCTATCTTATTCTCATCATTTATATCGACTACATTTCTAAGTTTTGCGAATAATTGCTTAGACTTTTCACTAACCCCTGGCAAATTATCAATATCTGAACCATATTCTTTTAGAAGTGTTTGTATTTTATTTAATGGTATAGAATATGCTGCATTAGTATACACATTAAGTTTTCTTTCTGCTAAGTCAGTTCTCCAAGTTTGTTTACTTACTTTGTCATATTCAGCAATCATCCTTTCTCTAAGCCTTTGCTGATATTGACTACCATACGGAACGTTTATTGCATTTATATCATTACAATTTCTATATGCACATTCTACAAGTTCATCAATATTTATTGGCTTACCTTGCAATTCAAATGTATTCCTTGCAGAATATGTCACAAGTATCTCTATCTCATCTAATTTATCTTTAACATTTTCATAACTTTTAAATCTAGATTTTAGTGCATTAAATAATTCAGGATTTTGCTCTTCTATTACTAACAACTGAGCATTTAAAGTTGGAAATTTAGACATATATGTGCAAAATTCTGGTCCTAAATCAAATATATCATCTTTAAATAAGCCAAAATTAACAAATCTCAAAGCATCCGGATCCTTATCCAACATCTTATTTATTAGCTCCATTTTTTCTGGAGTAAATATTCCTTGTTTATAGTACTTCAAAAAATTTGCAGCATCAGTATAATATTTAATATTTCTGCCTATCCTCTCATATGGAATACCTTTAAGTACTTGCATACCTTCTTTAATTGCTGGATTTATTTTATCAAACAAAAACTGTCCTAATTTCGAGTACACATTAGCAGTATGAATTGGCTTAAGATATACATCCTTATCAAGATCTTCTACAAAAAAATCTTCATGTTCTAATTTTTTATCAATTTGAGCTAAAATTCTACTACATACTTCCTCATTGTCAATTCCATAACATATTGATGCATATAAATTATACAAATTCTTTACTGATAGTCCATCCAATATGGCTTGATTATTAGACATTATTTCTTTTATATCTCTATATCTAATCCCTGGAACATATTCTTGCCCCAATCCTAATGATTTATTAAAATTATTGTATACATATATAGTTAGCAAATCCTGTTCTCTAATTATCTTTTGTTCTAATTCGTTATCCACCACTATCTCCTTTTTATACTAATGAAATTATAGCATTAAAAAAAGTTTTTAGCAACAGCTTAGCATAACATCTATTTCTGTGATTTTTTTAACTTCTTGCGAGTCCATCTATTTATTCACAATTTTTAATTAAACTCCCATAATATTATATCCACTATCAGCATATATAATTTGTCCTGTTATCGCATCTGACATATTGCTTAATAAAAATGTTGCGACATTTCCAACTTGCTCTGTAGTTACATTTCTATGTAAAGGTGCTTTTTCTTCTACAATAGTCAATATTGAATTAAAATCTTTTATACCCTTTGCTGATAATGTTTTTATTGGTCCTGCAGATATTGCATTTACTCTTATTCCGTCTTTTCCCAGATTATCTGCTAAATACCTAACACTTGCTTCAAGTGCTGCTTTTGCAATTCCCATAATATTATAACCTTCTAAAACTTTAGTAGAACCATGATATGTTAAAGTCACTAAAGTTGCATTTTCATTTAGCATATCTAGTTCTTTAGCCATCCTTGCAACTAATACAAAAGAATAACTACTAACATCAACTGCGTGAGAATATCCTTCTTTACTTGTAAGTATAAAATCATTTCTTAAGTCTTCAGTATTCGCATGTGCAATTGCATGTACAATTCCATCCAATTTGCCATTTTCTTCTTTTATTTTTATAAATACATCTTTAACTAATTCATCTTTTGATGCACCATTTAATACATAAGCTTTACTACCTTTAAATTCACTAATTAGAGCTTCTATTTTTTCTTTATTATCTTCACCCATATAAGTGAAAATTAATTTTGCTCCATTTTCATAAGCTGATTTTGCGATTCCATAAGCAATACTCCACTTGTTTCTGATTCCCATTATTAATATCTTTTTATCTTTTAATAACATTTTATACCTCCTTAAATTCACCCATATTTCTAAATTTCATATATCTATTTTCTACAATTTGACTTTCATTTAGATATTTCATTTGTTCTATTTCTTTTTGAATCTCTTTTTTTAAACTATTGGCAATTTTTTTAAAATTTTCTTCATTATATTCTTTGGGCTCTTTTATAATTTTGTCTATTACTTTAAGTTCTAATAAGTCTTTTGCTGTTAATTTCATTTTTTCTGCTGCTTCTTTAAACCTAGATGCATCTTTCCATAAAATACTACTATAACCTTCTGGTGAAAGGATTGAATAAATAGCATTTTCTAACATCAATACCTTATTTGCAACTCCAATGGCTAAAGCTCCTCCACTTGAACCTTCTCCAATTACAATTGATATAATTGGTACTCTAAGCTTTGCCATTTCAAACATAGACTTAGCAATAGCTTCTCCTTGTCCTTTCTCTTCTGCTTCTATTCCTGGATATGCTCCTTTTGTATCAATAAAAGTGATTACCGGTCTTTTAAATTTTTCAGCTTGTTTCATAAATCTTATCGCTTTTCTATAACTTTCAGGATTTGGCATTCCGAAGTTTCTTTCTATATTTTCTTTTGTTGTCCTTCCTTTTTGTTCTGCTATAATTGTAAAATTTTGTTTTCCTATTTTGGCTAATCCGCATACTATAGCTTTATCATCTTTAGAGTTTCTATCTCCATGTAATTCTATGAAATCATCAAATATCTCCTCTATATAGTCAAGTGATGTCTTCCTTTTTGGATTTCTTGCTATTTCTACTCTTTCCCAAGCTGATAATCTCGTATTTGCCATTAAATTTCTCCTCCCTTATGAAACATAATTAATTTATAAATAGTATCTTTTAAATCTTTTCTTTCAACTATCTTATCTATAAAACCATGTTCTAGTAAAAATTCAGCTGTTTGAAAACCTTCGGGAAGCTCCTCACCTATTGTTTGCTTTATTACCCTTTGCCCGGCAAATCCTATCATTGCATGTGGTTCTGCTAAAACAATGTCACCCAAACTTGCAAATGAAGCTGTAACTCCTCCATATGTTGGATCTGTCAAAACAGATATATATAATAATCTTGCTTCATCTAATTTGGTAAGTGCTGCTGTAGTTTTTGCCATTTGCATTAAAGATATAATTCCTTCTTGCATTCTAGCTCCACCTGAAACAGAAAATATAATAAGAGGTAATCTTTTTTCTACTGCTTGCTCAATGGCGTATGTTATTTTTTCGCCTACAACACTTCCCATGCTTCCCATTAAAAAACCACTATCCATTATACATATAACAACGTTTTCTCCATTAATCTTACCTGTTCCGGCATGCTACTGCTTCAGCTAGCCCTGTTTTTTCTCTTAAAGTTTTAAGTTTTTTAGGGTAATCTTCTAATTCTAGCGGATTCGTTGTTTCTATATTTAACTCAAACTTTTTATATGTATTATTATCTATTATTAATTCTAACCTTTTGTCTATATGCATTCTAAAGTAATATCCACAATTAGGACAAATATTTAGATTATTTCTAAGAGTTTCTTTATATAATATTTCTTTACATTTCTCGCATTTTACCCATTTTCCTACTGGTATATCTATATTAGAACTTTTGTTATTTGTTGGTGCTTGCCTTTTTTTTATTTTATCTACAATCATTTATCAGTCTCCTTTTTTAATATCTCTTTTTCTATAAATGAAGTATCAAAATTTCCTCTAATAAAGTTTGGATTTCTAATTATTTCGAATAAAAAGTCTTGATTTGTTTGTATTCCTTCTACAACTAATTCTTCTAAAACTCTTTTCATTTTACTAATTGCTTCATTTCTATTTACTCCAAAAGTAATAAGTTTTGCAATCATGGAATCATAATTTGATGGAATTGTATATCCTTCATAAATCGCACTATCTATTCGTACTCCATTTCCTCCTGGGAAGTGCAAACCTTCTATTAGTCCTGGACATGGCATAAATTTTTTACTTGGATTTTCAGCATTCAATCTGCATTCTATAGAATGCCCTTTAAATTCTACATCTTTTTGTTTTATTTTTAATTCCGCTCCTGTTGCAATTTTTATTTGTGTTTTTACCAAATCTATTCCTGTTCTCATTTCAGTAATTGGATGTTCTACCTGAATTCTTGTGTTCATTTCCATAAAATAAAAATTGTTATCTTTATCTACCAAAAATTCTACTGTACCAAGGCTTGTATATCCAGCTGTTTTAGCAGCTTTTATAGCTGCATTGCCCATTTTATTTCTTGTTTTTTCGTCAATAGCAGTGGAAGGTGTTTCTTCTATTACTTTTTGATGATTTCTTTGAATAGAGCAATCTCTTTCTCCTAAATGAATTACATTTCCATGTTCATCTGCTACTATCTGAATTTCGACATGTCTTGGATGTTCAATGAATTTTTCTATATATATTTCATCATCATTAAATGAAATTTTTGCTTCTTGTTTTACTATTTCATATTCTTTTTCCACTTCTTCCGCTGTATTCGCAACTCTAATGCCTTTTCCACCGCCTCCTGCTGCTGCTTTTAATATAACTGGATAACCTATTTTTTCTGCTATTTCTAATGCATCCTTTAATCCTTTTACACTTCCCTCTGAACCAGGAATAACCGGTACTCCTGCTTTTTTCATCATCTCTTTTGCATTTGATTTGTTTCCTAATAAATCAATAACTTTTGACTGTGGTCCAATAAATTTTATATTTGATTCCTCACATATTTGAGCAAATTTTGAATTTTCAGATAAAAAGCCAAAGCCTGGATGAATACTATCGGCTTTTGTTATATATGCTGCCTGTATAATATTTTTTATATTTAAGTAACTCTTATTTGCTTGAGCTGGTCCAATGCAAATAGCCTCATCCGCCAAGCGTGTATGCAAAGCATCTTTATCTATTTCCGAATAAACTGCAACCGTTTTTATATTCATTTCTTTGCATGCCCTTATAATACGAACTGCAATTTCACCACGGTTTGCAATTAATATTTTATTCATTTATTTTCACCTCTTTCAACTTTTAATTTCAGTTAGAACTTAAACTAAAGCAAATGTTAATTCACCTTTAGCCACAATCTTTTCATCAACTGTTGCAATTGCCTCTCCTACTCCAATCGGACCTTTTCTTTTTATAATTTTTACTTCTAATTTTAATCTATCTCCTGGTACAACTTTTCTTTTAAATTTCATTTTATCAATTCCACCGAATAAAGCATTTTTTCCTTTATTCTCATCCATTGAAAGAATTGCAACTGCTCCTGTCTGTGCTAAACTTTCTGTAATTAACACGCCTGGCATAATTGGATTACCTGGAAAATGACCTTTAAAGTACCATTCCTCTACATTTACATTTTTATATGCTATTGCTGATTCTCCTGGTACATATTTCTCTACTTCATCAATCATTAAAAATGGATCTCTTTGTGGAATAATATTTTTGATTTCTTCTTTATTTAACATTAATTTTCACCTTCTATTCTAAGCAATGGAGTTCCATATTCTACTGCTTCACCATCTTTTACAAAAACTTCTGTAACCTTACCTGTATATTCTGATTCAAGCTCATTCATTAATTTCATAGCTTCAATAATACAAAGTACATCACCTTTTTTAACTTCTTTTCCAATTTCAATATAAGGTTCTGCTGTGGGAGAAGGTTTTAAATAAAAAATTCCAACCATTGGTGATTTAATTATGTTTCCTTTTTTCTCATTTGTGTTTTCTTTTATCTGATTTTCAATAGTATTATTTTCTACTATTGGAATGTTTTGAATTATTTTTTCTTGCATTTTATCTTTTTTCATACTAATTTTAGTGCCATCTGGAAATTCAATATTTACTGCTGTTAATTTAGAATTTCCCATTTCTTCTATTAATTGCTTTATATTTTCATATTCCATTTATTTTTCCTCCCATTTTTTTAGGATAATACTTGCATTATGTCCTCCAAATCCAAGTGAATTTGACATAACAATATTTAATTTAGCTTTTCTTGATTCATTTGGAACAATGTCTAAATCGCATTCTTCATCTTTTTCTTTATAATTTATTGTTGGTGGTACTAATCCATTCTCCATTGCTTTTACACAAAAAATCGCTTCTACTGCTCCGGCAGCTCCTAAAAGGTGTCCTACATTTCCTTTTGTAGAACTTATCATTATCTTTTTACTTGCCTCACCAAATGCTGTTTTTATAGCCATTGTTTCTGTTAGATCATTTAAATGTGTCGATGTTCCATGTGCATTTATATAATCTATATCTTCTGATCTTATTTTTGCATCTTTTATCGCTCTTATCATTGCATTTGCTCCACCTTCTCCATCAGGACATGGAGATGTTATATGATAAGCATCTGAAGTCGAGCCAAATCCAATAACTTCAGCATATATTTTAGCATTTCTTTTTTTTGCATGCTCTAATTCTTCTAATACTAGTATTCCACTTCCTTCTCCCATAACAAATCCACTTCTCTCTTTGTCAAATGGAATACTTGCTCTATTTTTATCTGTAGATGTACATAGTGCCTTCATATTTTCAAAGCCTGCTATTCCAACAGGACATATAGAAGCCTCTGTGCCTCCTGCAATAACAACATCTTCATATCCATGTTTTATTGTTTTATAACTTTCACCTATCGCATGTGTTGAAGAACTACAAGCTGTAACAATCGCCATGGATTCACCTTTAAATCCAAATTCTATTGAAATGTTTCCAGCTGGCATATTAGCTATTGACATTGGTATAAACATAGGCGATACCCTATTATTTCCTTTTTCGTAATTAACTTCGCATTGACTTTGAATTGTTATCAATCCACCTATTCCTGTACTTACAAAAACACCTACCTTTTTAAAATCAGTATTTTCTAAAGTTATTCCACTATTTTTTACTGCTTCTCTTGCTGCTATTAGTGCAAACTGTGAAGATCTATCTAATCTTTTAGCTTGTTTTGGTTCAAAATAGTCTAAAGGATTATAATCTTTTACTTCTGCACATAAACTTGTTTTAAAATTGCTACTATCAAATAATGAAATATTATCGATTCCACACTTTTTATTTTCTATTCCTTCCCACGTTTCATTTACATTATTTCCTATTGGAGTAATTGCTCCTAGTCCTGTTATAACTACTCTTCTTTCCACTTTTCATCTCTCCTTACATTAACATTCCACCATCAACATGAATTACTTGACCTGTAATATATGAACTGTCACTAGAGGCCAAGAATTTAACAACATTTGCAACATCTTGTGTAGTTCCCATTCTTTTTAAAGGAATTTTTTTTGCAATTTCTTCCTTAATATTTTCTTTTAATACAGCTGTCATTTGTGTTTCAATAAATCCTGGTGCTACCGCATTAACCGTAATATTTCTCGAGGCTACTTCTTTTGCTAAACTTTTCGTAAATCCTATAATTCCTGCTTTTGATGCTGCATAATTTGTTTGACCTGCATTTCCTGATATTCCTACAACTGATGATATATTTATTATTCTTCCATTTCTTGCTTTCATCATATAAGTAATTACATTTTTAGTCACATTAAATGTGCCTACTAAGTTTGTATCTATAACTTGTTTAAAATCTTCTTCTTTCATTCTCATTAACAATGTATCTTTTGTAATTCCGGCATTATTGACCAATACATCTATATTTCCAAACTCTTCAACTATTTGTTTTACAAATTGTTCACAATCTTTAAAATTAGTTACATCTCCTTGAACTGCAAAACATTTTACATTATTTGCTTCTACTTCTTTTTTAGTTTTTTTTAAATCATCATTTTCTGTTCTGTAATTGATTGCAATATTATATCCCTCTTTTGCAAATGTTAAAGCTATTTGCTTTCCAATTCCTCTTGTTCCACCTGTAATTAATGCTAGTTTATTCATTTTTTTATTCTCCATATTCCTTTAATATTGCTTGCAAACCGCAAACATTATTAATATTTAATATTTTTATCTCTTTATTTGTCGGTATTCTTTTCACAAATCCTGACAATGTTTTTCCGAGGTCCAATCTCTATAAATGTATCTATTCCATTATTCAGCATATTTTGAATTGTCTTTGTAAATTTAACTGGATTTATAATATGACGAGCCAAAATATCTTTTACATCATCTGTATCTTTATAAATTTGGCCATCTATATTTTTAATCACTTTTGTTTCGAACTTATGAATAGTAATATTTTCAAGTTCTTTTCTTAAAGCTTCTGAACTTTCTTGTAATTTTTCAGTATGAAATGGTCCTGCTGTTTTTAAGACTCTTACCTTTTTGGCTCCCATTTCTTTTGCAATTTTCTCTGCTTCATTAATTGCTACTTTTTCTCCAGAAATTACAACTTGACCTACTGAATTATAATTTGCTGGAACTACAAAACCTAATTTTACTTTTTTGCAAACATCTTCTACCTCATTATCATTTAAGCCTATAATTGCCGCCATTTGCCATTCTCCACTTGGAAGCAAGTTTTGCATACATTCTCCTCGCTTCTGAACAATTTTTATTCCTTCTTCAAACATAAGTGCTTTACTATTGATTAGTGCTGTATATTCCCCCAAACTCAATCCTGCTGACATATTGGCTGTTATATTATTATCTTTTAAAATTTCCAGTATTGCCAAACTCTCTGTAAGTATCGCAAGTTGTGTATATTTTGTTTCATTTAATATATCTTCAGGTCCTTCAAATGATATTTTTGCAATATCTATTCCTGTTATATTCTTAACTTGATTATATATTTTTCTTGCAGCTTCATATTCTTCATATATATCTTTTCCCATTCCAATACTTTGAGAGCCTTGACCAGGAAATAAAAATCCAATATTCATTTTTTAATAACTCCTCTCATTTCTATTTCTTTTTCAAATTGATTACAAAACTCTACTATAAATTCTTTTGTATCTATATCTATTCCAAATTCTTTTTTTATGGATGTTGCTATATCTTTTATATCATCTGTAAATTTTTCTTTTTTAGTATTAACACCAATTCCAATTACTAAATATTTAACTTTTTCATTGACAATCTTAGTTTGAGTTAAAATTCCACCTATCTTTTTATTATTAAATGTAATATCATTTGGCTCTTTGATATTTAAATTAATTCCATATTGATTCTTAAAAATGTCAACAATTATATTTGCAACTTTTATTGTAAGTCCATCTAATCTTTGAATATTACAATTCGTTTTTATAAAAAAAGAAAATGCTATATTATTTGCTTCATCTGTATGCCAGACTCTTCCATGTGTTCCTATTCCTTTATTTTGAATATCTGCAAATACTAAAGTACCATCTGGAGTATTTTTGTTTTCTATTAATCTCCAGATTTCATTTTGTGTTGAATCTATTTCGCTATAAAAAATACTATTTCTTCCTAAAAATTTAGTCTTTAAGTTTTCTAATTTCATCTAAATTTTCCTGCCTTTTTATTTTATTAGTTGTTGTTTTTATTAGTGGTTCTTCTGTTAATATCATTCCTCTTATTGCTTTATATGACGGCATAGTTTGATTAACTTCT
The DNA here is from genome assembly GCA_000433915.1 of Clostridium sp. CAG:793. Lineage (GTDB taxonomy): Bacteria > Bacillota > Clostridia > TANB77 > CAG-508 > CAG-793. The sequence goes on along the minus strand of HF993646.1, from coordinate 32,110 downwards.
TTAATTTTCTTTGACAAGACTTTATATATGTCTTCATCTTCTTCAACTTTATAAACATCTTTCATAACATCTCTATCAAATACTATCTTTACATTTATTTTTATATTGTTCTCATCATTTGATTGTATTTTTCCAAAGACAAACGACTCTCTTATTCCTTCTATTTTATTCACTAAATTTTCCATTTCCTCTGGGAATATATTTTTGCCATTTTTTAATACTATTACACTTTTCTTTCTGCCACATATAAATATATATCCTTCTTCATCTATTTTAGCTAGATCTCCTGTATAGAACCATCCATCTTGTAATGATTTTTTATTTACTTTTTCATTTTCATAATATCCTAGCATTACACTTGAACCTCTAACTACCAATTCTCCAATTCCTTCATCATTTACGTCTACAAGTTTTGCTTCTACACTTGGAACTGTTTTTCCAATTGATCCTAACTTATAATTTTTATTTGTCCCAACTGCCACAACAGGTGAAGTTTCAGTCAATCCATATCCTTGTACTAAATTTAGTCCTAATAATCTATATTTTTCTTCTATAGTTTTATCTAAAGCTGCTGCTCCACTTATTAATAATTTTACTTTTCCACCTAGCATATTATGGATTTCTTTGAATACTTCTTTCTTTTTTTGCATAGAAGAATTTTTATATTTTTCTTCATTTTTTAATATTTCTTCAAGTTTTCCTTGTTTCTCTAATTTTTTTCTAATCATCATAAATATTCTTTCATATATACCTGGTACACATGCCATAACTGTTACATGATATTCATTTAGGTTTTCTACTATATGCCTTAAACCATCACAAAATACAGTTTCTGCTCCTTTATATAGTGAAAATAAAAATCCTACTGTACATTCGAATACATGGTGTATTGGCAAAATAGAAAGGAAAACGTCCTCTTGCGTTACATCTAACACACTTCCAATATCCATTAAATTTGTGCAAATATTTTCATGTGAAAGTGCCACTACCTTAGCCTTAGATGTAGTTCCTGATGTAAATAGCATAATTTCCATTTCTTTTGGATCGATTTTTGCATTTAAAAACTCATTATTTCCTTCTTCTATTAGTTTCCTACCTTCTCGTATTAGTTCTTTTTGTGAGTATATACCTTCAAAATTCTCATCACTATCCATAGAAATTAAATGTTTTAATTTGTTTTTCTCACTATATTTAATATTTTGAATTATATCAGAATACTTTTTTGTGTAAAATATTGCTTCTATATCAGACCTTTCTATTAATAGTTCTAATTCATTTGCTGGTAGTGATTTATCTAACGGAACAACAATCCCTGTTCCACATACAATTGATAAATATGCTATTTCCCATTCATATCTGTTTTCTCCAATAACTGCAATTCGTTTTCCTTTTAGTCCTAAATTTATTAATGCTGTTCCTAAATTATTTATCATGTCTCGTACTTCTTTGTGAGTATAAATTTGATATTTACCTTCTTCTACTTTAATTTTGTATGCTGGTCTATCTGCATATAATATTCCTGTTTTATTTAACATATCTTTTAAATCATTAATTTTTAAATAATCATATATTCTCTTACTCATATTTTCTCCTATTGCTTCTAATTTCGTATCATAGTTATATTACAATAACAAATTAATGTCTTTAGACTGGTAAGTCAGTACAATCTATTTTCAGTGCTTCGAGAAATATATTTTTAAAAATTTGCTCCACATTTTTGAGAGCAAAATAAAAAATCTAATATTTCTATTAGATTTCTTATATGTTAGATATTATTTTAATAACTCTAATATTTATTTTTTCTTTAGATCTTTTGAATAATATATTAAATCTGTACAAATCAAATCTCCATCCTTAATTTTTTCATCATAATTATCAATAAAGAAGTCCTTGACTGTTTTTTCATATTTATCAAATCCTTGTTTTACATAGAAAGGAATATTATTTTCTGTTGTTCCAACAATTATTTTTTTGTATCTGGTTTTATAATTATCTACTAAATATTTTAGCATCTTTTTTCCTAGTCCTTGACCTCTATATTGACTTTTAATTACTATGTTTTTTAGTTCAACTGCATCTTTGTCCATTTCTAAGACAACGGCAATGCCCGCAACTTCATCTTTATAAGTTAAAACAAATAACTCTCCATCTTTCAGATATTTATTTATCATATTTTCACTGGGATCTGCTTCAAGTAATAAGTCCATATACTGTTCTTTATTTTCTTTTTCCTTTTTTATATTTACGCTTTTATTTACAGGAATAAATTCAAATTCCTCTGGCAATATTGGCTTAGCCGCTTCTTTATCAAGAAATCTGCTATCTGCACTAAATATGCAGCCACAATATTTCTGCATATATAATCCTAATTCGTGAGCTTTCTGGTGTCCTTCCCAGTATCCTACTCTAAAATCTTTATATAAAAATTTGATTCCATATTCTTCACTGTACTTTTCCATCAGATGTTTTATATAATCATGTTTCTGATATATGCTATACAATAATGTAGTTGTAACAGTGTCATATCCATGCTCTTTCGCATATTCGAATGTGTGACGTAATCTAATTGGATAACAATACTTAATACATCTTGTTTTTACATCATTTATGACTTCTTTGCAAAATGGCTCTAGTCCATATTCATCTTCAAATATTGCATTAACTCCTATTTTTTTAGAATATTCTTTAAGGCAATCTCTTCTTAAGACATATTCTGTATATGGATGTATATTCGGATTATACCACAATAAAGTTGGCTCAATCCCTTCTTTTCTAAGAGTATCAATACAATACACACTACATGGAGCACAACATGTATGCATCAAAAGTTTCATTTGATTTTCCTTTCATTTCTACAATTTTATTTGATTTTGATAAACACCTTTATTTTCTAAACTTTGTATTCTATCTTCATATCCTAAATGTTTATATGCTTCTGGAAGTGCTATTCTTCCTCTTGTAGTTCTTGCAATAAATCCTATCTGTATTAGATATGGTTCATATACATCTTCAATAGTTGATGTTTCTTCACCTAATGTTGTTGCAAGAGCATCAATACCAACAGGTCTACCTTGATATTTAAGTATTAATGTTTCCAATAATCTCTTATCTATTGCATCAAGTCCTATGTCATCTATATCAAGTTTATTAAGTGCTATTTGAGCTATTTGCAAACTGATTCGTCCATTTCCTAGAACAGAAGCATAATCTCTAACCCTTTTTAATAATCTGTTAGCTATACGAGGCGTACCTCTTGAACGTTTAGCTATTTCAACACTTGCCTCATCATCAATATCTATATTTAATATACTTGCAGAACGTTTTATAATAGTCGCTAAATCTTCTGTATTGTACATTTCTAGTCTTTCAACTATTCCAAATCTGTCTCTTAAAGGTGTAGTCAAAGATCCTGCCCTTGTAGTTGCCCCTATCAAAGTAAATTTAGGCAAATCTAGCCTAATTGATTTTGCAGTTGGACCTTTTCCTATTATAATGTCTAGTGTAAAATCCTCAAGTGCTGGATATAATATTTCCTCAACATTTCTATTTAATCTATGAATTTCATCAATAAATAAAACATCAAATTCTGATAGATTGGTTAAAAGTGCTGCTAAGTCGCCCGGTTTCTCAATAGCAGGTCCAGAAGTAATCTTTATATTAGAATGCATTTCATTAGATATAATATTAGCCAATGTTGTTTTTCCAAGTCCCGGTGGACCATATAATAAAACGTGGTCAAGAGGCTCACCTCTTTTTTTGGCAGCCTCTATGTATACTTTCATATTTTCTTTTACTTTACTTTGACCTATATATTCATTTAAAGTCTTGGGTCTTAATACATTTTCCTGTTTTTCTTCATTTTCGTTTTCAACATCTGGTCTTACTAGCTTTTCTGTTTCCATCTGCATTTATAACCTTTCCTTTAAATTATTTATTTCCATCATCTTTACTTTGTTTTTTCTGAATTGCACGTTCACCTTCAGCATAGATCTTTTCTCTTTTTCTATTATCTCTAAGCATTTCTTTGCTAAATTGTTTAATTTGTTTATATCCAAGTGCGATTATAGCAATTACAAGTAGTCCAAATGATAGTGCTTTCCAGAATCCATCTCCTATTAGTATAATTGCGAACATTCCTAATGTAGCACTTGCAGCATATAATATATACACAGCTTGTTTTTGCGTATATCCTTTTTTCATTAATCTATGGTGTAAGTGTCCTTTATCTGCCGTAAATACAGCTTTAAAAGATTTTCCCTTTACAATTCTACGAACAATTGCAAATATTGTATCAAATATAGGAAGTCCTAATACTAATACAGGCGCAATTAATACAACAAGAGTAACCGTTTTAGCAACTCCTAAGATTGCAATTACAGATAATGAAAAACCAAGGAACTGAGCTCCTACATCACCTATAAATGTTTTAGCAGGATTTGCATTGTATGGCAAAAATCCCATTATAGAACCTGCTAGTGCAGTTATTAATACTATTGATATTATTGGAGAATCATTTGTTGCAAATATAATCAATAATGACACACATGATATCATTGTTATTCCTGATGATAAACCATCAAGACCGTCTATTAAATTAATTGCATTTGTTATTCCTACAATCCATCCGACAGTTAGTATAAAGCTAAATACTTGTGGAAGTACCCAGCCATTAATAATATCTATTCGTATTCCACATACCCATACAATAACTGCTGATGCAACTTGTGCAATTAATTTTTGCCATGGTTTTAAGTCTTTAACATCGTCTAAAAAAGCAAATGTTCCTAAAACTATTATTCCTAATAAAAATCCTAATAATTTCATCTTATAGTTGTCAGCATCATTCAAATTAAGCTTGCCTTCAACACTCATTGTAATAACAAGATATATAGCTGATACTAAAAATCCTGCAATTACAGCTAGTCCACCTATTCTTGGCACTGGCTTTTTATTTACCCTTCTATCTGATGGCATATCAATTGCTCCAACTTTTTTTGCTAATTTAATTGTATATGGTGTAGCTACAAAAGCTGTAATACATGCTAGTAAAAACGCTATGGCAATGTCTCCCCACATATCTTTTTCCTCCAATTTTTAATCTTTATATAAAATTATATATTTTCCAAAATTCTCTCTTTGAAAGCCTTTGCTTTCAATTTTTCTTGCGTCTATTTCATAATCAACTATGTATATATCATCTTCATTAAGATCATCAAAAGTTATCATACTTGTAATTTTACTATATCCTATTATTCCAGTTAGATAGCCTTGATAAATAACTTTACTTTCACTAAACTCCTTTGGCGATACAGGCTTAGAATATAATCCATAAATAAAATTTACAGCACTTGTGTGTATCTTCTTATCTGCATATTTATCATTATTATTTATATATTCCATCAATTCAAGTGAATCATAATCAAACAAATTTGCTACAACATCAGCTTCGCTAAAATAATATTTATATATAAAAATACCAAGTGTCATCATATACATTATAATAGTTAATGTTAATAATATTTTACTCTGCTTATACAAATATTTTATTCCAATGGCTCCAAAATAGATAACTGAAATATATATACCATTTGCCTTATTAATATTCATATCCTCTACAAATAAAATCAATATAAAATTACTAATAAAAGCAAAAATCATTATTACATTTAAACTAAACTTTTCTTGATTTTTTCTATTTCGTATTATATCAATTAATCCAATTACTGCTGTAAACAATCCAATAAATCCAATTGGTCCAATTCCTGCAACTCTATTATATAATAATCCATCAATTATAAAACTTTTTTCAAGATTGTCTAAAATCTCTCGTGGATTTAATATTCGTATCTCTCCAGTTCGATTCTCTAATAGCTTTGGTATAGTTATCCATGAATATATAGGCTCCATTATTCCTCTTTGTACTAACAATAACATAACTAGTGGCATAGCTAGTATAGCAAGTGGAATAGCAAATACGATTATCTGTGATATTTTTATTTGTTTATTTTTGATAAGATATATTAACATTAGTAATAAAAATACAGGAACTACAATATACGATAAAGCATATGTATATAGAGTAAGTCCAAATAATGCACCAGCTATAAAGTATATAAACAAGGACTTTTTCTTTACTGCTTTTACTAAAGCATATATTGAAAATGCAAATAGAGGTGATAGTAAATATGATTCTAATCCCCATCTTGATTTCATTATATGCCAAGGTGCAAGTGTAACCATAAGCATAAAGAGTAAAGACGTTTTCTTTCCAGTAAATTCTCGTGCTAATTTATAACAAATTATTACTTCTATAATACTTAATATTAAAGCAGGTAATCGTATAATTACACTATTATATGTACCACATATACGTATTAATATTGCTGTTAAATATGTATATAAGGCATTTTGTCCTCCACCAAAATTAGTGAAATACACTGGAAATTTATTTTCTAATCTATCTGTTCCGGTAATTTGCTATACACCAAGCATCATAAGTCATACCCGCTTCATCAACATGTATTCCTTTTGGAATTATTCCAAGTTTATATACATTTAGAGCTATCGCAAGTAATAAAATTATACAAAATATAATATTACTATGTTTTTCTATCACATCATTTATTTTATTCATTTGTATCCCCTATAATTTAATCATTCATTTCTTTTTCACCATTATATTCATTTACAAGGTATAAAGGTCTATTTTTAGTTTCATTAAATATTCGACCTAGATATTCTCCGACAATTCCAAATAATAATATTTGAACTCCTGAAAAGAATAGTACCAATAATATAATAGCCTGAAAAGCTTGAATAACAACATGTTCTACACAACATTTAGCTATTACATATATGAAATATACGAATAATGCTACAAATGTTGGTATAGCAATATATGTTGATATTCTTAGTGGAGATGTTGTAAATGATGTTATTCCATCAATTGCTAGATTAATTAATTTACCATAATTCCACTTTGTTTTTCCTGCAATACGTGGATCTCTGTCATATACTATGGCTTTCTTTTTATATCCAATCCAGCTAAACATACTCTTAGAGCATCTTTGTGATTCTCTCATTTTTCTTAAAGCATTAACACATCTTTTATCTAATAATCTAAAATCACCTGTATCTTTTTGAATTTCCACATTTGTTAATGATTGTAATACTCTATAATACATCTTTGATGTAAATTTCTTAAGCCATGTTTCGCCTTTTCTTGATCTTCTCTGAGCATATACATCATCATATCCTTCTTCCCAGTATTTAAGCATTTCAGGTATTAGCTCTGGTGGATCTTGCAAATCTGCGTCCATGAAAATTACACAATCTCCAGTAGCATAGTCAAGTCCAGCAATCATCGCTGTTTCTTTTCCAAAGTTTCTTGCAAAGTCGACATATGATATTCTACTATCTTTTTCTCTATATTCTTTTATTAGCTCTATTGTTTTATCTTTTGAACCATCATTTACAAATAATATCTCAAATTCATAATTGTCAATACTATTTATCAATTTCTCAATTCTTTCATATAAGAAAGGCAATGAAGCTTCTTCATTATATGCTGGTATAATTATAGTTACTTTTTTCATATAATTCTCCTATTCTTTTACATCTCCATTTGTAATCATTTTCTTCTTTTTCTTAAATATTGCCTCAATTTCTATACTAGCAATAGGAACAAGTGCAATTATGTATGGTAATATATATCTTGACTTTGCCTCCCATAATAAGTGAAATAAAAATCCACCTATAAATATTATAAGTAATAATGCAAGATCCAAAGACATATCTTTTCGTTTTTGATAAACTACTAATATACTACACCCAAATATAAGAATTAGCAATACTTTTTCATATCTTGCAATATATGGACTCAAACCATATATTATATAATCAAGTTCATCTATATCAAGATATCCAAGAAAGTTAAATGAATAATTGTAATAAATGCCTCCGCAAGTAGGTTCAGCCCAAATCGAAGTTATTTTATCTCTATAAAATTCAAGCATCATTAATGGATTGTTATTAAATTCATTAATTCTATTTTTTATATCTTGCCTGTATTGTATATTTGCCTCATTAGTATCTACAAATGATTTTGACGCAGTTTCATATTTGTACCATCCTTGTCCTGCAAGCCCTTTTGTCATTCCCATATATAGATATCCAGACATAGGAAACACTTTGCTAGAATCAAGATTATACTTTTTTACGCAATAGTTTTTTACCATAGTTGCAGGCATAATTGCTATTATTGCAAATACTATTAACACAACTATTTTGCTTATGGTTTCTTTTACTGTAGTTTTTTCAAGTAAATCTAACAATAAATATATACATTCAGCAGTTATAAATATCAAACTATTCATTCTAAACATATATGCTAGAGCAATACATACTCCTGATATGCACGCATTATATTTTTTTCTATTTTCTCTATATTTCATTAAGAAATATACACTTAAATAGCCAAATGCTATAGCTGATAAATCTCCATATATAAAGATTGAAAGTAATGGTAATGCTATAAAGGTTCCAATGGTAAATAGTCCTTGAAACTTATTTACTTTGTACTTTTTAGATAGCTGTGTACATATTAAATATATTGCTATTATTGTAATTGCATTGCATATAGCATTAATATATTCAATCAATATATAATCTTCTGTTCCACATAGTCTAAATAATATGCTCCACACAAAGCTTAAAGTAAATTGATGACTATAACATTGCATATATATTCTATCAGAAATTTTGGAGCCATAAGTAGTTTGTGTATCTAGAAATTCATTAACATTATTATTTTTCATTGCAACTGCTAATTGATATGCTGTTTTTTGATCTACTGATGGGATTGCATCTCTTTGATTAATCCAGATAATCTGGCCAATGATATATATGAAAATTAAAAATATACATATTACTCTTTTAAGTATCTTTGACTTTTTATCATTAAAATCCTTTGCTCGATATTTATGATATAAGAGTTTTGTAATCATATATATGTCATACGCAAGCATTATGTATATTAAAGATAACCAAATAATGTTTTTCAGAATTATTGCTGATTCATAGACATTTAGCTCTACATTATACATTAAATTTAATATAATTACCATGCCAAGCAAAATTATCCCTATCCATGCAACAATCCTCTTTAATACTTTCTGCATTTTGTCCTCTTTTCCATTAATCAATATTTATAGTTTTCTCGATAACATATTGAGGTCTGCCTCGTACTTCATCATATATTCTACCTATGTATTCTCCCATCATCCATAGTGAAATTAGTATTATTCCACCCATAAATGTAAGTGTACACATAATTGATGTCCATCCAGGAGTTATGTTGTTCCATTTAAGTGCAAATGATAATATTGCATATATAAGTATAATAATTGATATTACAACAGAGAGTATTCCTAATCCTCCAACTAATTTCAGTGGTTTAATTGAAAAACTAAGTATTCCGTCTGTTGCAAGCTTAAGCATTTTCTTTAATGGATACTTTGTAGTTCCGGCAAATCTTTCTTTTCTTTCATATTCAAGAGGTTCCTGTTTAAATCCAGTCCAGCTAAATAATCCTCTTAAGAACTTATTATGCTCTGGTAATGAATTGATTACATCTATAACTTTTCTATCAGCTAGTCTAAAATCTCCTGTATCTTTTGGAATCTCTATATCAGATAACTTATTTAAAGTTTGATAAAACGCTTTAGCTGTAAGTAATTTAAATGCTGATTCTCCATCTCTCTTTTTTCTTTTACCATATATTACGTCATATCCTTTTTCCCATTCTTTAATCATATCTGGTATTAGCTCAGGTGGATCTTGCAGGTCAGCATCTATTATGACTGCACAATCACCAGTTATAAATTTAAGTCCAGCAGTTACAGCTGCCTGATGCCCGAAGTTTCTTGAAAAAGATATTACTTTAATTTTGCTATCTTCTTTTGCTATATTTTCTAATATGGGCAAAGTATTGTCCTTAGAACCATCATTTATAAATAATATTTCATAATCATATTTATCTCTAAGATCATATAATACCTTTGATACTCGTTCATAACATTCTTCTGCAACCTGCTCTTCATAATACATTGGTATTACAACAGATATTTTTTTCATCTCTATCTTCCTCTAACTTTTTTATATATTTTTATTAGTCCTCTATACCATCTGTAATTCCATAATTTATCTGAAATTAGCTCTAATTTAGGATTTCGCATATCATATCTATATTCTCGTCTATATAATGTGCATTCCCATTTGTACTTTTCTTGCATTCCTAAAAATGCACGTGTAATTAGCTCTTTAGTAATTTCAATATTATCATTTAAATGTTGTGCATTTTCTACTTTTTGTTTGTCTGGATTGCTTGCTACATCTTTTATTTCACTTTCCATTGTTTCAATCATTTGCTTAGTTGTAAATCCTGATAAAATTCTATTTCTACAATTATCCTTATAATCAGATTTATTATTCAAAATATCATTTATTGCTACTGTAAAATCATTTATTTCATCTTGGTTATATTCACAATTATATATGTCTTCTTCTTTTTGTCTACATTTAATAATCTTACCACATTCATCATTAATTAATTCTTTTTGACCACCTACATCGTTTGATACAACTGGCACTCCCATTGATAAAGATTCATACGAAGTTAGTGCTAGTCCTTCTTTTAATGAACAATTTACTGTAACATCACAAGCAGAGTAAAATTCTTCTGAATTTTCGATACTTCCACAAAAATGTATTAACTGAGAAATCTCAAGTTTTTCAGCCTTTCTTTTCATTTCTGATAATAAATTGCCATCACCTGCTACAATAAATTCAAAATCATCTCTTTTACTTGATAATTCTTTTATTATATCTAGGAAAAGCATTGGTCTTTTCTGTTCTGTTATTCTACATATAAAACCAATTACATTGTCTTTGACAATTCCAAACTTTTCTCTCATAGAATCTTTATTGTATTTATCAGGATTAAACTTTTCTTCATCAACACCAATATATACAGTTTTTATTGTATCTGATTTTCTATTAAAATGATTAATTAATATATTTTTACTATTTTCATTACATGTATATGTTCTATCAATTACAGAAGCTACACTGCTTGAGTCTCTTGAATATCCACCATTTCTATTGTACCATTCTTCCATATGGATATAATCAACTATTGGAATTGCTGGATTCTTGGCCTTTATGTATGGTAGCATACAATAGCCAATTTCACTATCAGTGTTTAATATAATATTTATATTATTTTGCTTTATAATATGATTTATAAAATTAGGCCAATATCTCTCATCTAGGAAACTAGTCAAATCATATACAGTTGCATATTTTCTAAATTTATATTGTGAATCACGTATTGCTGGTTCTGTTGATATTACAGTAATGCTATATTTGTCTTTATCTAATCCAGATATTACATCTAAATTAAATTTATCAGCACCACCCATGACCATCCATGGAACAATCATAAGAATATTTATCTTGCTTTTTATTGTATCATCAATACATTCATCTGTACTAATTACGTCTTCTATTTCTTCCCAATTATATGTACTTCGTGGATATTCAACTGGTTTAACTTCACTTTTTATTGTCTTAGCAGTTTCATTAATTATTTCTAAAGATTGCTTTTTATTTTCTATTGATTTCGCAAGTTCTCCATTTTTCTTTCTTCTATACCATTCACCATAAAAACTCATGTGAACTGGGAATTTTCCTTTTGCAATTAGCTTTAGCCAGAAGTTCCAGTCCTCATTTACTGCCTTTTCTTTAATTCCATAACCATTAACTTCAAAGAAATCTTCTTTTCTTATAACTGCTGCTGAGATGAGGTCATTTCTTTTCTTCAGAATCTCTGAGTTAAATGGTCTTCTCCATGTATATTCTAAAGCACCGAAGCCAACTGAATCTGCATACGCCCATGAAGCATCTGGATTAGTTTCTAGTGTCCAATATGCACATTCTAGAAAAGTCTCATCGAATAAATCATCAGCGTCAATAAAAGCAAGATATTTTGTATCTTTACTTGCTTTGCTTGCACCATAATCTCTTGTTGCCGCTAATCCTTCATTTTCCTTATGATATACAGTTATTCTTTCATCCAACTTTTCAATTTTTTCTAATAAATGTATACTCTTACTATCGTTCGAACCATCATCTATTATAAGTAATTCGAAATATGGATAGGTCTGGTTTAATATTGAATTAACTGTTTGCATTATATATTCCTTATCATTATAAAAAGGAATTATAACTGAGATCTCACTTTTTTCATACAATCTCATAATTTTCTTTAATTCTTGCCCTGGTTGGTTATTATAATCAAATCTATCCATGTCTTTCCTTTCACTCTACTTTATTTTTAAAGTGTCTCTAATTCTTCTCTTTAATGTTGTTCTATCAAATAATGCATAGTACAATAAACGTACAAATTTATTTCTTCCATTTAAGTCAACTGTAGGATTATAATCAAGTTTTCCTACTTTTTGTGACTTATTCCATATTGTTGCATTATTATATAAATCATTAATTGTTCTTTGATTCTTATGATTTAAATCTTCTTGCATACTATCTATCATTTTTTCTCTTTTATTAGTTCTAATTGTGTCTTCAAACTCAACTGCATCTAATGGTCTCTTGTCTAATCTTGTAGCAGAATTAAAATATGACATTATTGGTAATGTAATATAATAATCTTGATAATATAAAATGTCAGTATCTTGTTTAAATATATTGATAATATCACTTACAAATTCTATTGCTGCCTTCTGCATTATTCCAACCATCTGCTCTACTTGATATGAATTTTCGTATTTTTCGAACACTGGCTCTACACCTTTTTCTGTTATATTATATCCAATACATGAAGGTGCTAATTTTGAGAATAATAGCTCATACGCATTTCCTGTTGCAGTAGGTTTTGCTTCAAAATAAGTCTTTAATTTGAAATTGCCAACTTTAGAATATTCAAGTGCATCATCTCTATTTATATTTAAGAAAAGTGTATCAATACTTTTTCCACATAAATGTGTTAAATAAAATTCGGGTCTTCCACTATATCCAACATCAAATGTTGCAGGCTTATCTCCCATAATTTTATTAAAGTATTCTTTTAATTTCTCTCTCTTTTCTTTATGTCTTGCTTCATCATAGAAATTGTCTACAAGTATCTTTATATATCTATTAAATTCTTCATTATTCTGGAATTTCTTTGTATAGCTTATATTTTGCTCTTTGCATAATTTTTCTAATTTTTCTTCATCAATATCTAAAATATTTTTTACATATTTAATAACATTTTTAGGAGAATGAGTTTGTATCTCTATTATTTCAGATAGCTTATAAAAGTCAAGCTTATCAACTATCATAACAGGAATTAATGCTTTTCTTGAAACATATAGGTATTCCTCAACTGCTGGATTACTATACAATTCTTTCATTATCTTGTAGCTTTCTAATATAAGATATCCATCTCTAGCCATAAATGATACTTTATCATAACGATCATTTGTTTCATCTAATATCCATTTTGTTACACCATATACGTACATTCCTAAAGCATAATATCCGATTAAATATGGATCAGAGTTGAAATCAGTTCTATGGTCAAATGTCTTAAATGGATTGTCAAATAATTTATTAGCAACAACAGCCATCATGCATCTAATTCCCATAAATCTTATTGATTCTGCATTATCTCTCCAGAATGGTAAACTCTTAATAAGAGGCTGTGCCAGATTATTAGTGTAATTTGTTTTAGTCATTACATCTATTGTCTTAGGAATATGAATTGAGTTCATTCCTAGTTCTTTTGCTCTCTTATAATCTGATTCGAAGTTATCACCCATGTGAATCATTTCACCAGGCTCTAATCCCATATCTTTGAATACATGTCTATATAAATCACCTGTCCATTTTATTTTCTTTACTGTTGATGATAAATATAATTTTGTATATTCAGTATATCCATTTTCCTTTAATATCTTAACAATAACGTCTTCTGGTAAATACATATCTGATGTGAATATTACTTTTTTACCCATATCAAGAGCTAGTTCATATAGTTCATGAATTGTATCTCTTCTCTTGCAAAATCTTATTTCATATTCGCATTCTTTTTTCTTTAATTTTTCTAATACATCTTTACTTATTTCATATTGTGTATGTATAGTATCATAAATCTCATCTAATGTAACTTCTTGACATTCAGGATCTGTATTTCTTTTGTTTTCTCTGCAAATATTTTCTGATATAACTCTAATTTTTGAAAAGTTGATTCCAACATCATTATGAGTAAGCTCTCTATAATCCTTGTCCATTATTCTAAACATATCTAGTGGCTCATAAAAAGGTCTTGTAATTAATGTATCAAATATATCAAAACTTACGCATTTTATCTTTGGAGATGCAATAAGCTGCTTTATCTTCTCTAATTTATCATTATACTTTACTTCTATTGTGTAGAAGAAATCTGCATTATATATCTTACTCTTGTCATCACAGAATTCATCTATTATATTGTAAATCTTCTCTTTCTCAGCTTTGCTTAATTTCTTTGCTCTTTTTACATTATTACGATGTTGGTTTGCATATAAATGTTTCCATTCATTAAATTGTTCCTTATATTTATCATATATGCCTACTTTTTTCATAAAGTTCTCAACAAATGTAAATGATACATTCATATCATGGATATTCTTTTCAGCTTTGCTAAAAGTAATATCCTGAATTGATGTTGAAGTTACATCATGTTGACAATAGAATATTCTATCATTTTGAACTTGAGTAATCTTTGTGCAATAATAAAATAATACTGTTGAAAAAGCAAAGTCTTCTGTCATTACAAGTCTTTCTTTTATATCTCCATAATGCTTTGCAGCCTTGTCCCATAATTTCTTTGAATAAATTTTATTCCATATAGTATGCCAGCTGAAATCTAATCCTTTTTGTTTAAAATACTGGTCAATACATTCTTTTCCATTTAAACTTTCAAAATGTTTTTCAAATAATTTATATTCAATTTGTTTTCCACTATCATATTCAAGTGCCATTCTACTAATTACCATATCAGAATTAGTTTCTTCTGCTTTTCTCATCATTGTTCTATAATAATCAATAGATACATAATCATCAGCATCTAAGAATGTAATATAATCACCTGTCGCATTTGATGCCCCTGTTAATCTTGCTTGAAATAATCCTTTATTTACATCATGTTTTACATATTTTATTTTTGGATTGTCAGAATATGTAGCCATTATTTCATCTGACTTGCCTTTAGATCCGTCATTTACAACAATTATTTCTACATTTTTATATGTTTGTTGTAATAAACACTCAATACATTTTTTTAAATATTTTTCATTATTATAATTTGGCACTACAATAGACAATTTTTTGTTTTTCATAATATTCCCTTTCGTATTCTAGTATTCTCTCTATTATATTTTACCTTTTGTACATTAGTCTAATTTGAATAAGTCTCCTATTGGTCTTGCTTCATTTATTCTTTTTATTGCCTCTGCAAATAGCGGTGCAATAGAAACAACTTTTATTTTTTCATTCATTTTTTCTTTAGTAACTGGTATTGTATTAGTTACTACTAATTCCTTTATTGGAGATTGTTTTATTCTCTCACTAGCATTTGCAGATAATACAGCATGTGTGCATCCAGCATATATTTCTTTAGCGTGATTTTCTTCAAGGATTCTTGCTGTTTCAATAAGAGAACCTGCTGTATCAACTTCATCATCAAATATAATAGCTTCTTTTCCAGCTACTTCTCCAATTACATGAGTTGCTACTGCCTTATCATCATTGCCATTTCTTCTCTTATCTATCAAAGCTATTGGACATTTAAAATATTCTGAATATTTATATGCTTTCTTTGAACTTCCAGCATCAGTTGCAACTATTACCATGTTTTCAAAATGTTTTTCTTTGAAATAATTTTGTAGTAAATTCTGAGCTGATATTCTATCACAATTTATGTTAAAATAAGCTTGAATTGCGGGATTATGCAAATCACAAGTTATAACTCTAGTTGCTCCAGCAGCTTCAATTAATTGTGCCATAAGCTTAGCTGTTACTGGTATACGAGGCTGATCTTTTTTATCTGAACGAGAGTATATATAATATGGTAATATAACATTTATTCGTCTTGCAGATGCTCTTTTAAAAGCATCTATTGCAATTAACAATTCCATAACTCTCTCGTTTACTGGAGGCATAGTAGTTTGGACAATATATATGTCCTGTTCCCTGACATTTTCCTCTATTTGAACAAAAGTATTATCATTCTTAAACTTTATTGTTTTCATTTTCCCCATTTTTAATTTTAAACAATCACATATTTCTTCAGTAAATTCCTCAGCAGACGGACAAGCAAAAATCTTTAAATTTTTCATAAACTCACCTTTCTATAATTCTTCTGCAAATTTTTTCTGTAATTTATTAAATATAATATAACCAATTATACATGTTGCAATTCCAATTGCTAAAACTATTCCTAACATTTTCATATCAGGCATACATTGATTATAGAATATATCTCTATATCCTTCAATTATGTATGTCATTGGATTTATTTTCAATATCCATCTATATTGTTCTGGTATAGTTTGTATTGAATATACGATTGGTGTTGCATAAAATAATAATTGTAGTATTACACCAATAAAATGTTGTAAATCCCTAAAAAATACTGTTACACTTGATACTATCAAAGATAGTCCTAGGCATAATATATATTGGATTAATAATATTACTGGATATAATATTACAAACTTAGTTATTCCTAATCCATAAGCTAATATAAATCCTAAAATTATAAGAGTTGATATTAAGAAGTTAACCGCTTCACTTGTTACCACTGATAATGGCAATATCTCTCTCGGGAAATACACTTTCTTTATCAGGTTACCGGTTTTCAATCATTGTAAATGACGTTCTATTTAACACTGTTGCAAAAAAGTTCCAAGGTATCAAACCACACACCATAAATACTGTATAATATGGTATATCATTTTTCATTATTAATGGAAATATAATTGCATATACTGTTATTTGTAGCAATGGGTTTATGAATGACCATAGTATTCCTAAAAAAGAGTGCTTATATTTTCCACCTATATCTTTTTTTATACTTGTTTTTATTAGTTCTCTATATTTATATAAATTCTTGAAAATACTCATTTGAAGATTTTTTCCTTTCTTTTCCACATTATTTTAAATCATAATTACGTTGTTTCTTTTATATATTCATCGATTACTTTGTTTGTTTCTCCATCCATTTGTATTACACCTTTATTTAGCCATACTGCTCTATCGCAAAGCTCTCTAGCAGAGTCTAATCCGTGTGTTACAAATACCATTGTTTTTCCTTCTCTTTTTAATTCTTTCATTTTGTTTATACATTTTTCTTGGAAATGTTGATCACCTACTGATAAAATCTCATCAACTAGTAGTATGTCAGCATCGACATTTATTGCAACAGCGAAAGCAAGTCTCATAAACATTCCTGAAGAATATGTTCTAACTGGATTGTCTATATAGTTTCCAAGCTCTGAGAAATCAATTATAGTTTGCAATCTATTATCAATTTCCTTTTTAGTTAATCCAAATATAGAAGCATTAAAATAAATATTCTCTCTTCCAGAAAAATCAGGATGAAAGCCAGCTCCTAATTCAAGCAATGATGTTAATTTACCATTAACAGTTATTTTTCCATTTGTAGGATAAATTATTTTTGTCATTAATTTTAATAATGTAGACTTTCCACTTCCGTTAACACCAATTAAAGCAACAGCCTCGCCATTTTTTATTGTTAAGTTTACGTCTTTTAATACTTCACGTGTTTCTTTTCTGTTTCTTTTCCAGAATAATAATTTTTCTTTTAATGAATTAGCTTTGTCCAAATATACATTAAATGTTTTATATACATGTTCTACTATTATTCTATTTTCATTATTTTTTTCCATTTACATATACCCTTTCCTAACATAATCTCCATATATATTATTATATTTTATATAGAATGTCAAAACGTCGCTATTTATCGTCTTTCATAAATTTCTGTCTTGTTTTTATAACACCTGGTATCCACAATAAGCATACCATTATTTTATTAAATAAACCTTCTACATTTCTTATTGCATGATCTCTTTCTGCTAATGTTGCAAATAAAATATAATGTTTATATATATACATTTTCTTTTTGAAGCTTACACCTTTTAAGCTCATCTCTAAGATTTCTTTAAAATATTCATAATATCCAAGAGGTGCTTGTTTAAATACTTTCAAAATATTTTTCGTATAACCATCATCTTTATATTCACAAACAGCCACTGGTTCATTTACACATATAACATCATAATCAATATCCATCTTGTGATACATACGAGCTTCTGTAACAAATTTTTCATCAGCTTCTAACTCATGTTTAAATCTCTTACGTATCTCTGTTTTAAATACAAGCTCTTTTTCTCCAGTTATTCCTTCTCTGAAATACAAATTAAACATATCACTTCTATGTAAATTCTTTGGAAATCTATTTCCGCTTAATTTTCCTTGTTCATTTTTCTTTAAAAATATTAAAGCATATACCTTAGGATCATTCATAAGCTTGTCTTCATATTTTTTTATAATATCTAGTGCTCCTGGAAGTAAATATTCATCCGAATCCAAGCACATAACTATCTCTCCTGTTACAAATGGCATTAGATTATTTAGTGCTGCCATTTTTCCCTGATTTACTTGATAATGATAATCTATTTTTATAATTCCTTGCTTTATAAAATTATCTATTGTGATTCTAGTTTTATCTGTCGAGCCATCATCCATTATAAGCCACTCAAATTCAACATTCGAATTATTATTTACAACAAGGCTTGTATACAATTTTTCTAGTTCTTCTGCTCTGTTATACGTTGGTGTAACTATCGATATTTTCATTACAATATCCCCTTTACGTCATCTATTATTTTATTATATTCTTCTGTATTTATTGTTTCAGCACTAGCCCCTTTTATATTATCACTAGATAGGAGTTTTTTCAATCCTTCGTAAATTTCTTTTTCAGTATTTTTTAAAATTATTGCCTTTTGGTAGCCTTTTATACACTCTCTTGCCGCTGTGTCAGTAATAACAATGTTTTTATCTAGTATCTTTGCTTCTTCTAACACCATTCCATAACCTTCAAAATATGATAATAAGCAAAAATAATCTGCACCTTTTATATATGGATACGGATTTTCCTTAGCTCCTAATAAATAAAAATTTTCTGTTTCGCCCGTTCTGTCTATTTGCTTTTGCAAAGTATATCTTAGTGGTCCATCTCCAATTATGTATACTTTGCTATGTATTCCATGTTTTTCAAGCTTTGCATGGACATTTATAAATCTATCTATTGCCTTTTGATCAACTAGTCTACATACACTCACAAGATTTATATCTTTATGATTATATGGTAAATCTATCTCTTCTCTAGATTTTTCTATTACCTGATTATAATTTATATAATTTCTTATAATTCTTTCATTCTCCATCTTCCCATATAGTGTATCAAAATCTTGTTTGTTCTCTTTACTTACAAAAACTAATTCATCATATTTACTATATATATGTTTATCAAATATCTTCTTCATTTTTGCTTTTATTCCTGTGCCAAATACTTTTGATACATCATTGTGAATCCATGCAATCTTCTTAGCTTTACATTTTTTTGAAAATAATCTAGTAATCGGACCTTCAAGAAAAGCCACTCTTGTTTCATATTCATCTGGAATCTTTGTTTTTAACAATAATGTTAATGAGATTTTTAAATGCTGCAACTTAGAATATTGATTATACGGTTTATCATATAGACTAATTACTCGCACTCGTCTATCAAGCTGCTTTTCTAGCTCTCCTCCACCATAAATCGTTAGTATTGTAATCATATAATCACATGCTAATTTATTACATAGATCAACCAAAACCCTTTCAGCTCCGCCAAGAGTTAGACTTGTTATTCCAAATAAAATCTTTTTCTTCATTTTATCACTTCCAATTCTTTATTACTTTCATTTAAAATAATTATATGTATTATAATTATTATTGACATACATGATGTAGCAAAAAATACATATCCAGATAGCCATGATAGTGCATATATTAATGCTCCTAATATGAAATTCATGACATACATTCCGTTTAGCTTTTTACTTATTGATCTTTTTATAATATCTATTGCTGCTTTTATCATTATTGCTATAAATGGACCTACATATAATATAAATCCAATTACTCCAAAGTTAAATAAAAACGCTGGTAACTCATTTTCCATACACATTTCTCTAAACTTATTTTTGTATCCATTTCCAAATAATAATTTAGATATGCTTTTCTGATTTTTCATTAAAAATGTATTATATATAAATTGTTGTCTTCGTGTATCATTTCCTGCAAATTTGTGTTCTTTAGCAAATTCGTATAAATCTATTACAGATTGTTTCTCATCATCTCTTAAATAATTATCCTCTAATGTATTATCTATAATTTTATTTTTTATTCTAAGCATGTCTCCTGTAAGACATCCTATTTCACCAGTTTTTTCATCAATAATGTCAAATTGTGCATCTTTCATCTGAATTCTACGTTTTATCGTATTTGAACCAACTATTCCAAATGCCACAACCCCAATTATACATATTACGCTCCCGATTATTGCAACTTTTTTATTTTTGTTAAATATTATCTCAATAGCCACATACATTGCAATTACCATAATAGAGCCAATCATTCCAACTCTTGTTCCTATTAATGTTACTAAATATATACATGTAACTGCTGATATAACAGTGCTAATAATTCTCCATTTATATTCCCTTGATTTAATCATCTGAATCATAATTCCAAGAGATAATACAAGTATCGCACTTAGACTATTTCCAGATTCAATTAAGCCTTTGTAACCAGTCTTAGTTTCAGGATATGTATATGATGATTTTGAAATTATTATAGAAAATAATATACTTACTACATATATTCCTGACATTACAATAATTGATTTTTTTAGCTTATCAATCCCTCTTTTTTTATTCTCTATCTCTTTTGCAGAATCTTTTTTATTAATTGCAAATGTGCAATAATACGCATATAATTCAACTACTAAGAATGTAAAATTACATATATATTGCAGCTCATTTGATGCTCCTCCTGAAGACCAGCCTGTTACATTTTGACTGACTATATACAAATGAATTATTGCATATAATAAGTATATCGCTCCAATTCCGACTAATTTTAATTTTTCTTTTTTATCAGATTTTATGAAAAAGTATATTGCACATCCTACTGGTATAACCGGTCTAAGAAATGTTGATATTGATATGTTTGTTTCAAAATAATTTCTAAAAATAAAACTTAATATATCAAATATAGGATTTAGTATTACAGACACACATATAATATCAATAATTAATGAACGTGGCTGCTTACTATCTACTTGATTTTCTTTTTCTTTCTTTTTTACTAATGTTGCTTCCATCTATTCTCCATTTAAATTATATGAAATATCAGGCTGTAAACTTTTATTGTCATCTTGTTTACAGTTATCATATACATATTTTTACCTGATTTATTCTTCAAAATTTTGTTTTTCTTCCAATGTGGAAATTTACTATTTAGCTTTTCCCATGTTCTTTTAGTAAGTTCTTTTCTTATGTTACTATCCGGTATTTTCGCAATTCTTTTTAATGAACTACATAGCAATAGTCGTGAATATGTATACTCTAACTGTTCTTTATATTCCTCGTACAAATCATTTTCTTTATAATATTTTATTACATTATCAAGGACTTGAAATATCTGAGCAGTTTTAGCTCCTTGCTTGTTGACTATTGAATTTTCTCTTTGTACATAATATACAAGAGGCTCTTTAACAAATGCAAATTTATTAATATATGGTATTAATTTATAGAAAAACTCTACATCTTCATAATACAATCCTTTAGGAAATTCATTATGAATAATTTCTCTTTTTATTAACTTATTCCATGCAACAACTCGTGCATATACAAGCATGTCCTTTTTGTTTGAATATCTGATACCAACATCTTTCTTCAATTTATCTGGATATTCCCAATAAAAGTCACATTCAACATAATCTGCTTTTTCTTCTACTGCTTTATTATACATTTTCTCATACATTGTAGTATCTACATAATCATCTGAATCAACAAAAGCAATATAATCTCCTTTTGCATACTTCATTCCATAATTACGAGCATCTGATAATCCGCCATTTTCTTTTTCTACATATACAATATTAGGATATTTGCGTACATATTCGGCTATTATCTCTTTTGATTTATCTTGTGAACCATCATTTACGACAATTATTTCAATATCTCGTAATGTCTGATTTACAAGAGATTCTAAACATTTTTTTATATATTTTTCTACATTATATACTGGTACAATTACACTTACCTTTGACATTGCTTATCATATTCCTTTGCTTTTTAATATTAACTTCTTAACAAATTGCTTTATGCTTCGTATCTTTATGTATTTCGAAACTTTTCTATTTGATAATTCTTTCATGAAATATTGCTTATTATCCTCTTCAAGCTCTGGCAAAATTACAAGTAAAGAATTTGTTGCAAATATCTTAGCATTATCTTTTGTTCTTTTCTTTAATTTCATATTATCTATGCAAGTTAATAACTCATCATAATTTATTAAAATATCTTTTAGCTTTTGTAATTGCTTATCTGAATTATCGCCTCTCATTATGCTAGACTCTGTTTGCACATAATTGTACTCATATAAATCAGTTGCTACCATTGTTTTTGCAGCAAGTACCATTAATGGCATTGTAGCAAAGTCCTCATGATATCTACCCTCTGGAAATTCTAACATTAAATCCTTTTTTATTGCATAATTCCACAAACATGATATAAGATTGTCTTTTCCAAATAACTTATTAAATCCATCTTCACCAGTAGTAATACCAAATGTAATCGCTTCTTCTCTTCTTATTTCAGTTTCATCTTCATTTACAAAAATCGGATTCCATTTTATTAGATCAATATCTTGATTTACATATTTCTCAATATCCTGTAGCATTGTTTCACTTACATAATCATCGCTATCAACAAATATGATATATTCTCCTAAAGCATTATTTACGCCAATATTTCTAGCATGTGAAACTCCACCATTTTCAGTATGTATGTACTTAACTTCCTTAGTTTGAATCTCAATACTATAATTAGTATAAATCACATCTTTGATTTTATCTTGAGAACCATCATCTACAATAATTATTTCAAATTTTATATTAGTCTTTTCTTTCTGATTTAAGATTGAATCAACTGCTCTTTTTATTGTTTTCTCAGCATTATAAGCTGGTATAATAAAACTTATCATCTTTTATCCTTCTATTATTTTTTCTAGCTTTCTAGCTATTTCATCATTATATTCTTGTGCATCAAATTCATGAGTTGTAAAACCATTTTCTAAATATTGTTTCATTCCTTCATATACACCTTCTTCTGTTCGAGGTGTAACTATTCCATATTTTCCTTCTATATCTTTTTTACTATCTGATACATCTGTTGTAACTATTGGCTTTCCTAATATTTTGGCTTCTACAAATACCACTGGATATCCTTCAAAATCTGATGACATCAATAAGCAATCACTATTTTTCAAATATGGATATGGATTCTTCTTAGCTCCTAGAAATTCTATGTTTTTAATATTTCTAGCCATATTATGATACTCTTTGGTTGCCACACCTTTTCCCACAAATACCACTCTAAATTTATATCCTTCTTTGTTTAATCTTTTAGCTGCATTTATTATCCTGCTTAGCTTTTTCTGTTTTTCATCATGTCTTCCAATATTAATAAATGTTGTAATATCCTTTTTATTAAAGTCATCTACCTTTTCATCTGCCTGTTTTAAAATTTTCTTGTAATCAATAAAATTATTACACACTATCGCATTTTTACTGCACTCTGGAAATTGTGCAACAAATACTTTCTTGTCCATATCTGACACAAATACAATATTTTTGTAATTATAAATATCCAACTTTTTAAAAAATTCTCTATATTTCTGAATATCATTATCATAAAAATTCATGTAATTATTATGTACCCATATAGCTCTATTTTTACTTGCTACTTGTGACATAAATGATGCAGGATAACTGTATGTAGCATAACAAGCAGAAAAATCAAATTTATTTTTATATGTAATTCTAAACTTAATTTGTTTACATAAATTAATGCATTTTCTAATTAAAGCAATCTTATTATTACTTGGTGTATATGTTATTATCTTTATATTCTCAGGCAATTCTGATAAAAATATTCCTTGTTTTTTTTCAAGTGCAAGTGTTATCTCATATTTATGGCACAATTCTTTTAAAAGAGTTATTAACGCTGTTTCTATTCCACCAACATCAAGTGAATATGCTGCAAATAATAATTTTTTCATATAATTCCTTTCTATAAAGATATAATCTCTACATTATATCCCATAAATAAGCCTGATTCTATAACTCCAGTTATATTCTTTATTTTAGCTTCTAGCTTATTATCTATTTTCTCAAATCTTACATCTAATATTGCATTTTGATTTTCTGTCATTCCTCTAAAAATAGTTTCTGTTGCTCCAAGTTCTTCTAACTTTCTTGAAACATATTCAAGTGCTTGTGGAAATACTTCAACTGGAACTGGATGTTTTTCACCAAGTTCCTTCACAAATTTAGTTTGATCAATTAAAATATAATTAATAGGTGAATTTAATATGTTTAATTTTTCTTTAAACATTGCAGCTCCCATACCCTTTATCATATTATTATCTGGATCAACTTCATCAGCTCCATCAAAAGCCCAGTCTATCTTGTTTTCTACAAGATTTCCTATCTGTATTTTATATTGCTTGCATACATTTTCAATTTCTTTTGAAGTTGGAATTGCAATTATATGCAAATGTTCCTTTTCTACTTTCTTGCCTATTTCTATAGCAGTTAAATATGATGTTGAGCCTGAGCCAAATCCTATAGTTTGTCCATCCTTAACTCTCTCTGCTATCTTTTTTCCTAATTTTATTTTTTCTTCTTTTCTAGAAATTTTGTCTATATCCATAATCTTCGTATTTCTCCTCTCTGTTATGTAAAGTTCATACTAGATACATTTAGTCTTTGTATATTTTATCTTTTATATAACTATTTGTAAATACTTATATGTGCTAAAAATATTGATTTTTTTAATTTTTTTGTATAAAATAGTTATATACCTAAAGTAATTTTATATTTAAGTGCGACTTACAATTTGGATAAAAACGGAAAACTTTTTCACTCTTTATCGTCAACGTATTTACACTATTTTTGCTATTCTTAGGTATATTAAAATAAAAGAAAAAGAGGTATTAAGATATGACACTTTCAAATGCAGTAAAACAAAGAATAACTGATCTAGCTTCACAAAACAACGTAACTATTCATAAACTGGCTTTAGACTCTGGAATTCCATATTCAACGGTAAGTAGTTTCTTGAATGGTAAATGTACTAGCATTACTCTTACTACCCTTCTTCATATATGTGAAGGCAGTGGTATTGAATTAAAAGATTTCTTTAATGATGATGTATTTACAAATGTTTCTTTTGACAGTAATTCATCAAAAAAATGAAACAAAGAAATAATACCTAGTATTTTTAAATTTAATGAGAACTTGCTGGTTTAATAGTTTTGGAGGAACAAATAAGAGCAATACACTATAAAATGTATTGCTCTTATATTTTTATTAAAAATGCTTACCCTTGCCTTTTTTATTCTTTATGTCTTTTAAAAATTCTTCTGCATTTTCTTTCTTCTTTTCTTCTTTTTCATATATTTTAAAATCATAAGGATCTTCTTCTTTATCATAACCTTTTTTAGTTTCAAATAATTCATCTAGTTTGCTTGTATATTTGCTTGTAGTTCCTGTCTTTTTATTCTCTTGAGTTTCCTCTTCTATTATATTCTTCGATTCTTCTTTTTGGTAATCTTCGGCTTTAAATCCTTTTGCTTTATAATCCTCTTTCTCAGACTCTTCTGTTTTAACTTTTTCAGTTTTCGATTCCTCTGTGTTTGCATTTAATATGTTGTCATCTAGCTTATCTTCTATTTTTCCAAATCTATTTTTCAATTCTTCTTCATTGTCGTCATCATCGGCAGTATCATAATCGTCAATCTTATTCTTTTTATGGTTTACAATAATTAGAATTATAAGTACTATAACTAATATTATAATCACACCAATAGCAGTAGCTATTATTTTAGATTTATTGTCTTTTGTTGTAGGTTCAACACTTATAGCATCAGTACTTGCAGGAATCTCTTCTGCTTTATTTACAATTATCTTATACATTGTTTGCACAGTATCATCTGTTGGAGATGTTAATGTTATTAATACAGTATTAGTTCCAACTGTTAAATTATCATTTCCTGTTATAACTACTGATATTTCTGTATTTTCAACTTCTGCATTAATATCTAAATCAGATATATTAGATTCAACATCACAAGTATATTCAAACACCTCTGGGTCAAAATCTTTATCAAGACTAGCTTTTATAAACTTACCTTCTTCATCTACTTTATTTATAGTAAGTGATTTTAGCCTTAAGTCTGATTGTTTTAACTCAACTGGTTTAGTCACTTTTATTTTATAAATTCTAGTATTTCCATTTTCAGCAGTACATTTTATCTCAATATTGTTGTCACCTTCATTTATTGCTATATCTCCTGCCCCTGATACAGTAGCCTTACTATCTTCTGTTTTTGCTGTAACTTTTAAGCTAGTTAATGTTTTATAATCAAATTTATCATCAAAAGTTACACTGTATTCTTGTCTATCTCTATTAAATTGAGGTGTTAATGTTCCTTTATCAATCTTTAATGAACTTAAATGTTCGTTACTGCTTTTCGTTTTCTCTTTATTATTATTTGTAGTATTATTTTTATTGTTATTTGTTTCATTTGGTACAGTCTCATTTTTTCCTGGAGTTGGAGTAGGAGTTGGTGTAGGATCTGGGGCTGGCTCTGGATCTGGATCTGGAGTAGGTGTTGGCGTTGGATCTGGTTTTGGCTCAGTTACAGTAACTGTTCTAGATGAAAATGATGTTATTGTCGAACCATCACTATGTTCAGTTACAGAACCCGAAAGCTCAACATTTAAAGTTCCAGCACTTGTTGGTGTATATGTTCCAGTAAAGTTTATTGATTTATTAGATTCATAATTATCCAATTCACTGCTCTCTGCTATAACTGTTCCATTTACTTTTAATACTAAATGCCATTGCACACCTGTTCCTGTAACACTAATAACAAGTGGTTTATTGGTTTCTATCGAAGATGCACATGATATTGATGCACTAGCCGCATACGACTTTGGGTTTGAAACGATTATACTTGTAAAAACAAGTACAATCATTATAATTATTTTTAGAGTTTTGTCTAATTTTCTCATAAATTTTTCTCCTTTATTGAATAGTAATCATCGAAACTTCTTTTACATGTTTCTTTAATACAAATGAATCACCTGTATTAATATTTCCATCATTATTTATATCTGATGCACTTTTGTAGGCACCATCTAACTTACGCAATTCCTGTATAACTAATTTCATTAAATAAGTATCACCTGTATTGATATAACCATCTCCGTTTAAATCACCTAGTTTTACAATTTTGTATTCCTTCTCATTCATTGTTACACTATATCCAGTTCCAACAATTCCGCCTTCAATATTTTCATTATTTAAATTTGTAATTTTTATGTCATTTCCATAATCAGTTCTCAGTGTTTCTACTGATACATTTGCCTCTGCATATATATATTTCTTATCTTCATCTTTCTTAGTTTTTGATAAAGGAACTTCTTCATTTTTTCCTGATGGTACATTTCCATTGTTATCTCTTAAATATGCTCTTGCAACATATCCAACAACACCATCTGGTGTTACAACTTTATCCCAGTAATATCCACTTATTTCCTTAGTAGCAATTCCTATTCTTGTAACTTTCAATCCATCATCTAATAAACGTATTGGACTTCTTACTCCTTCTTCTCTATGAATAAATAATCCACCACCAGCTCTTACTGTATATACTTCATCTGATGAATCAATTGTCTTGATATATTCTCTTGACACAAAGCCTTGTCTTCCATCAGATAATCTCACTCTGTCCCATACCTTTCCATCAATATTATATCTTCCAGTGTTATCAATTCTTGTTATCTGCTGTCCATAAGTTAATGTTGTAATTATAGTCTGTGACATTCCTGGTCCAACTCTTAAGTTTATGTCATCAGATGTTACAAGCATTTTTTCATCACAATTCGTTATATCATTTATTTGCTCTAAATAAGAATTATTAAATAAGATATATCCAATCTTGCCGTCCTCAAGTACTACTTTGTGCCATCCATCTCCATATCTTTCTACTGATAAGATAATTGAATCACTATTTGGAACAGTAGCAATTAATTTGGAATATCTATCTCTTTCGGCTCTTACATTTACATCAGAATGTCCTTGTTTTACTCTAATATTTACAGGTCCTTTGTCTACTGCCATATTCCCTGGAGATGCACATGGAGTACTTGGCATTCCAGTAAATACTGGAATTACAAATGTTAATTTTTGATTTAATATTCCTGTATCTTTTATTTTACTATACATAATATATGCTTCTGCTTTAGGAGCTTCAATATTTTGCATATATTGATGATATAATCCACCATAAGTTTCAACATCAAACTTATTCAAATACAATGTATCTTGTTTTGCATTTATGTAATCTGACAATAAAATTTTTATACTATCTTTTATACATTTTTCTATTGAATCCCAACCGTGATTTTTTGCATATTTTAGTGCATTTGCAATAATTTCACTATTAGAATTTCCACCAGCATTTATATTAAACAAGTTATAATAGTATTTTTCACCTGAACTCATCCTCCATGTTGAACCACCATCTTTTCCCTGTTCTTGTAACAATCTTGCTATTATGTAAAATGGGTTGGCATTTCCCTCTCTTGAAGCTCTATTTATTGCACAAGCATTTTCCCATCCTTGTCCATCTTTATCTAAAAAACTTCCTTTTATAGCATTATATACATCTTGGTCAGATGATTCTTTCCATCCTATTTGTAAGAATTGAAATATAGCCGAACTATCATCTTCTAGCCAATTTCGTGGATCCATATAATATTTTATAGCATCTTCTGAAGCATGAGACCATGTTCCATTATCGTATTTCTTTCCTCCACAAGTGGCACAAATCCATGCACCAGTTCTATTCTGGATTAGTGACAATGGGCTATTTCCTGAAATTCCTGATTCTCCAATAATCGTCTGGTTCCAATCAAGTCCAGTTTCCATAATTATAAAATCCCAATTCGGATGACTTTTCTTTAGCGCATCAAGCTTTTCTTTATACCCAGGATATAAAGACGTATTCAAGTTGTTTCCATTATATTCATATCTATTAGATGTTGCTATTACTTCATGATTTAAAAGTAGCATAATTATAATACTAAAAATTATTGACATTATTAGTGTTAAAGCTATTAATCTTCTATGAATTGCCATAACTCTTTTCAATATTTTTTCCTCCGTTTTTTGTTATATATTTACCCATTTGTATTTTAACATTATGATATTTCTTAGTCAAGGTCTAATACTTGGAAATAATAAAATAAAATGTCCCATATCACTAAACTTTGTTGTCTAGTAATCAGGACATTTAATAGTAAGGCTATACGCCATTCCAATTGTAGTGTAAACATTTATTTACATTACATATTTTTTAATTCACTTATACATTTTTCACAAACGTTCTTTCCTTTGTATTCTACAACGTTTCTAGAACTTCCACAAAATGTGCAATCTGGTTCATATTTTCTTAAAACTATAGATGAGCCTTCTACGTGAATTTCTAATGGATCATTTTCAGCTATCTCCAATTTGTTTCTAATCTCCATTGGGATTACTATTCTTCCTAACCCATCAATTTTTCTTAAAATACCAGTAGCCTTCATACTAGCCTCCTCCTTAATTAATTATTTTTTTATTTCTTCGTTCGATTTATATTATAGCATATATTACCTGCCAAATCAAGGAAAAATGCAAAATTTGTCGAAAATTTTTTTATTTTTTTGTCGAATTGTGTCGAAAATGGTCATTTCATGCTACTTACAGGCTACAAACTTTTTTACATTTTTTCATAATGTAAATTAAATTTTACAATTTTTAATTATTTTTTTGTTTTTTATTCTTAAAAATTCCAATTTCGTTGCCATATTCAAGCATTATGTTACCTGATATTTTTCTAAGTTCTGGGTCAATTTTATATTGAATTAAATTATTCCATAATTTAATTGCACCTTCATAAGCTGGAATCATTCCATTTATAAAATCAATATCTACATCTGGCACCTTTTTGCTATTTCTCATCTCAGCTATCATCTCATTAGTAATCATATACTGGGCCACATTATGATGTTCAACGTCTTTATTATCATTAATGTATTGGTTATTCCTCATTATTGATTGCAGTTTCATAATTTCATTACGCCTATTTTCAGCAATATTCATTGCATGTTCTATCATATCTTCATTTCTAGAATTTCTAATCAAACTATCACACATATATATTATAGCAGTATAATGAGGAATAATACATTTTATAAAGTTAACTGTAATACTTCTTGTAACTGTCTGAGATAGCATTTTTCTTGACATTTCACATACAATCTCATCATATCTTATTAAAAATTTCTTTTCATTTATATCCATATATAAATCTCCTCAATATATTATATTAGAAATTTATATTTTTTGATAATATTCATCAGCATAAAAAAAGACATTTGCTCAGTATATACATACACCGAGACAATGCCTTCCTCTGCTATCCCTTCTTTCTATATTAGGTTACAGTTTTAGTATTATAAATATGCTATCGACTTTCTTATATCCAAATCTTCGAACATATTAAAAGCATAAGGAAACACCACCATGTGAGGCATCGGATTTCTGGGATCAATAATTTCAACCCCATTATAAATTGGTCCATACTTACTGTTCTTTAAGTTTTGTTTTTCACGCCATCCAAGATACGTAGGCAAGTGTTCATGCATAAATGTACCATACTTAGTCCGTTCAGCTCTTTCATTAAAGTTCACATTGAACGGTAATATTGCGGTCTTTGCATCATACGCCCACAGATGATAAATGTCCATTCTATCTAAGCATCTATTTTCCTCTGGGTATAATTCCAAAGCAAACTTCTTCCCATCAAACAAAGTGTCAATTATCCAAATTCGTTCTTCCCATGTCAGCTTTGAATTTAAGTCGCCCTTTATACCATTCTTAAAAACAGCACAATACGTTACTGCATTTTCTTTACCATAGTCAACCCTAAGCATAACGCAGAACTTATCTTTCTTATGTCTTGCCTCATATGCTTCTTCAATAGATTGCGTTCCAAAAAAGTTTCCCTCCTTCAGCTTATCAAACTCTTTGCTCCGTTTCCATACACTTTTCTTAAGTACACTCATTATAATACTCCCTTTCAAATTTTAGAGTACATCTATTATAACACATTTTTCAAGTTATTCAAGTATTATGTTTACTTTTTTTATTCTTCATCAGCAATATTTTTACACAATATTTTTTCTATTTCTTCCTCTCGAATCCCAGTAATTTGCGATATTTGCTTTAAATCAAATCCTAACTTCTTCATTCTTTTTATCATTTGAAGCTTCGCTTCTTCTTTGCCTCTTTTTATTCCATTTCTTATTCCTTCTTCTCTGCCTAATTTTCTATTCTCCATCATCTCATTTCTTAGAGTCTCTTCTAACATAAACATATTGTTTTCCTCCTTTTTCTCTTTGTTTAATCTTTTTATTATTTCTTTTGTTTCTTCTTCTCCTAATATTCCTTTTAGAACATTTGCTATGTATATATTTATCAAATTTCTACTTTCTTTACTTAAATTTAATTGCATTCCTAATATTTCATTTAAT
>HF993645.1:77583-103998 GCA_000433915.1 Clostridium sp. CAG:793 | reverse complement strand
CTTCATGTTCTAACCACGAAAGATAATGTTGGTAATTCATGCAGCAAAACGTATACAATAAAAGTTGATAAGACACCTCCATCAATATCTTTTGATACAAATGGATGTGATTTAGTATCATTGGGGCAAGAAGCCAAGACTATAATTAGAATTAATGATAATTTAAGTGGAACTAATATTCAATATGGTAGATGGATGCAATCTTCTTATAAAGATACTTTTTATTCTTTATCAAGTAAATCTGATTTTACAGGAGAAGGTGGCTGGAGTTTTACAAACAATTCTGAATCTTTATACAACCCAATAGATTTATTAGGATATTGGAGATTATGGATTTATACTAAAGATATGGCTGGAAACGAAAATATCTCTTATACAAATAATTTTGTAATGAGAAGAGATAACTTGAACTTGTGGTTATTTCAATATCCATCTACATTTACCAAAAGCTTTGATGATAGTAGCAATATAAATTCAGTAACCTTTAAAGGAATCGGAGGGTGGGAAATTTTTTATATTCCTATAAAAACTGTTCCAGGAAAAGAATATAGTTTTTCGTTCAAGTTTCAAAACTTATCAACATATACTACTGGAAAATATCAAGGTATTGCACTTCAAATATTAAATAAAATAGAGAATAATGATAATATTAATAATGAAATAACATCTACATATTATTTACCAAAAAATATTACTACATTGGATCATCATTCTATAAAATTTAGTGCTCAGCAGAATACAACATATATTGCATTTAATTTAGGAACAGTAGACGATGGACAGGCAATCAATTTTAAAATAGGTGATTTTGAACTACGAGATTATATTCCATAAATTATTTTTATAACTGAATAATAGTCCTCAAAAATGAAAATAAGAGGACTATTATTCAGTATTTTATTTTTCTATTACATATGGATCTGTTATCGTTCCGTCACCATTATTGACATGAATTCCAGAGTTAAAATAAACTACTGGTGCCAAGCTGAAACCGTCATAATATTTATAACCGTTGTAAAAATAAGACAAGCAATATTCCGCTTAATGACTGTTCATAAACAACACGAAGTCCAAAATATTCTCCTAAAAAATTAGGATCATTGTCAACATAACGTGATGCAATCCAAAAATGAGCTCCAGTTTCGAATATCATATTGTAAAAATTGAGGTCATTGTAATATGAGCTTAATTGGGCAGTATGATAAAATGTTTGAGTACATGTTAAACTTTTGACAGATGTTCCAAGACTTTCAGATATTGTTGGTAGTGTTTCATAAATATTATTACTTTCAGATTTCCCATTTGGGTTCATCTTTTTAAGTGATATATTATCTATGTTTCCAGTTATAATTTGTGTTCCATCTGCTACATCGCCTATTCCAACACCTGAATATTTTTCTTGTGCATATATAGCTGGATATTTAGCATAGCTATCTGTATATTTTTTTGTTGTTCCATATTGTACTGTTCCTGATTTATATTTATTTCTTGTTTCTATTCCTCTTGAATTCATTCTTGACTCAATATCTTCAAGGTTCAAACTTCTTGCTGTTGCTCCTAAGATTACATTACTATATCTATTTTTGCATATGTCGTTTAATAAATATACACTATTATTGTATCCTGTTGCATTTTTAAAATATATTTTTCCTTGATTACTACTTGGAACTCCAAACAATTTTGTTATATTCCTATTGGAATCCAATTCCATTATTCTCCACTCCGTTGGATCATAGTTTGTATCTATAATTTGATTTTTATCATATCCGCTATAATCGGTACTTAAGCTATATCCTATACTCGGCGTATCTGGTTTATAACTTACATAATCGCCTATATGTGGGAACATTAATTTTATTGTGTACGTTCTTGTTGCTGTATTACCCGCCATATCTTTAGTGGTTAGAACAACCGTGTACGTTCCTTCCGCTGTTAGTGTTCTTGCCTCACTTGAGTTAGTTACCGTTATAGGTCCGCTGATGCTATATGTTGTAGACTGATGCCCGCTATTTGCATCATTTCCGTTGTTTACCGCAATATAAATGTTGTGATTTGTCCATGTATCGTTGGTATAATTTTCCCCTGATGCGCTGTCTAATTTCATTGTTAATGTTCCAACATTTGGTGCTTTTTTATCTATCTTTATTACATAATTATTGGTAGATGTGTTTCCAGCTTTATCCTTTGTTGTTACTGTTATGTTATAAGTTCCTGTTGCCAACAATGTTTGGGCTGCTGTCTGATTTGATTGTGTTGCTGAGCCTGAAATGCTGTAAGTTGTCGAGCTATGGCCACTTCCGTTTGTTTCATCTGAACCATTATTTAGAGATATGTATACGCTATGGTTTGTCCATGTATTGTTTAAGTAACTTGAGCCTGTGCTTGAATCTAGCTTCATTGTAAGCGTTCCAGCTGTTGGCTTTGTCTTGTCTATGTATACATATTGTGTTCTAGTCGAACTATTTCCTGCTATGTCTTTTGTTGTTATTGTAATTGTGTATTTTCCTGCTGCTGTTAATGTTTGAGCTGCTGTTTGATTTGATTGTGTTGCAGCTCCTGAGATGCTGTAGGTTGTTGAACTATGTCCACTTCCTCCTGTTTCATCTGAACCATTGTTTAATGCAATGTATACGCTTTGATTTGTCCATGTTCCACTTGTATATGTACTACCCGAACTTGATCCTAGCTTCATTGTCATTGTTCCTGCTGTTGGTTTTGTTTTGTCTATTTTTATTACATAGTTGCTACTATATACTGTGTTTGTTCCATCTGTTGTCTTTACTCTTAATTTTGTTGTTCCTGCTGTTGTTATTGTGATTGCTGCTGTTGTTCCTGTTGCAACTGTTTGTGCTGAACCTGATATGCTCTCATAAGTTGTCGTTCCTGTTGAAGCTCTTGTTAATGTTACATATATGTCTGTTGTTGACCAGCTTCCTGATGTGTAGGCTGCTCCACTTGTATTTGTATGCTTTAGCGTTAAGCTGCCTGCGGCTAGTTTTGATGTTGAAACTGTTGTTTCTGCTGATTCTCCTGAATTTCCTACATTATCACTTATTTTTGTTTTTACTTTGTATGATGTGTTATGTGTTAATCCAGTGAATTTATTTGATGTTTGCCATGCTGACCAGCTACTTCCTTTATATATTGCATATTGTGTTGTTGATGCGTTTATTCCTGATAAGCTATCTGTTTGTTTACATGTTACTGTTACCGAATTTGTTGTAACACTAGTTGTTGGTGCTGCAGTTGTTGGTGCATTTTTGTCTACTTTTATTATGTATTCACCACTTTTTACAGTATTTGTTCCATCTGTTGTTGTTACTACTAATTTTGTTGTTCCTGATGTTGTAATTGTTGTTGCTGATGATGTTGCTGCTACTGTTTGTGCTGAACCTGATACACTTGCATATGTTGTTGTTCCAGCTGAACCATTATTTAATGTTACATATACGCTATCTTTTGTCCATGTGTTTGCTGTATATGCTGCTCCACTTGCATTTGTGTGTTTTAATGTTAAGCTTCCTGCTGTTAAGTTACTTGTTGTTACGCTTAACTCTGCTGATTCTGATGAGTTTCCAGCTTTATCTGTTGTTTTTGTTTTTACTTTGTATGTTTTATTGGTTGTTAATCCACTAAATACATTTGATGATTGCCAACTTGACCAACTGCTTCCATTGTATATTGCATATTGTGTGCTTGATACTCCTGATAAAGCATCTGTTTGTTTATTTGTTACTGTTATCAAATTTGTTGTCTGAGATGCTGTTGGTGCTACTGTTGTTGGTGCTGTCTTGTCTATGTTTATGTTGTAATTCTTTGTGCTGCTATTTGATACATTATCAGTTGTTGTTACTACAGCAGTATATTTTCCTTCTTTGGTTAGAGTATTATCTGCTGTTTGATTTGTTAAACTTGCTGCTGATATTGTATATGTTGTTGATTTGTGTCCACTCTGACTATCTGAACCATCATTTTTGTGTACCCATACATTTTGGTTTGTCCAATTTCCTGATGTATATGTTGTTCCTGTGCTGCTTCCTAATTTCATTGTTAATGTTCCTACTGTTGGAGCTGTTTTATCTATCTTTATTATGTAGGAATTTGTTGATGTATTTGTTCCATCTGTTGTTGTTACTTTTAATGTTGTTGTTCCGGCTGTTGTTATTGTTGTTGCTCCTGTTGTTCCGGCTGCTACTGTTTGTGCTGAACCTGATACACTTGCATATGTTGTTGTTCCGGCTGAGCCATTATTTAGTGTTACATATACATTATCTTTTGTCCATGTATTTGATGTGTAAGTTGCTCCACTTGCATCTGTATGCTTTAATGTTAATGTTCCTGCGGCAAGCTTTGATGTATATACTGTTGTTTCTGATGATTCTGCTGAGTTTCCAGCGTTATCTGTTACTTTTGTTTTTACTACATAAGATGTTGATTGTTTTAATTTTGTAAATGTATTTGATGTTTGCCATGCTGACCATGTGTCTCCAGTTTTCAATGCATATTGTGTTGTTCCTGATTTTATTCCAGACAGACTATCAGTTTGCTTACATGTTACTGTTATTGATTGTGCTGTAACTGTTGCTGTCGGTGCTGTATTTGTTGGTGCTGTCTTATCTATTTTTACTATAGTTGTTGCTTCTGCTGATACATTTCCAACTTTATCTACTGCTCTAAATCTTACTGTTTCATTTCTATTTGCTGTGTATGAAATTGTTCCTGTTCCATTTGTTGTGGTTAATGCTCTTGTTGTCCATGCATTATTTTCATACCATTCTATTCTGTCTATTCCTGAATGATTGTCTGAAGATTTGATTGTTACTGTTACATTGTCGTTTGTCCATGTGTTATTTTTTGCATTTGTTACTGTTGGTGTTGCTGGTTTTTCTTTATCTATCTTTATTGTTACTGTTCTTGTTGCACTATTTCCAGCATTATCTGTTGTTGTTATTTTATCTGTATATGTTCCTGTTGTTGTTAATGTTGCATCATTTGTTCCAGAAGCTGTCGTTGGGCCTGTTATGCTATATGATGTTGATTTATGGCCACTTCCATTTGTTTCGTCTGAACCGTTATTTAAATGAACATATACGCTATTAGCAGTCCATGTGTTTGCTGTGTAAGCTGCTCCTGTACTACTATTTAGCTTCATAGTAAGTGTTCCTGCTGTTGGAGCTGTCTTATCTATTTTTATTACATAAGTATTGCTTACAGAGTTTGTTCCATCTGTTGTTGTTACTTTTAATGTTGTTGTTCCTGCTGCCTCTATTGTTGTTGCTCCTGTTGTTGAGGCTACTGATTGTGCTGAACCTGATACACTTGCATATGTTGTTGTTCCTGCTGAGCCATTATTTAATGTTACATATACATTCTGATTTGTCCATGTTCCTGCTGTATAGTTTGCACCAGTACTATTTATTAATTTCAAGTTTAATGTTCCTGCTGTTAGTGTTGTTGTTGTGACTTTTGTTGCTGTTGATTCTGCTGAGTTTCCAGCATTATCACTTACTTTTGTTTTTACTTGATATTCTTTTCCTGATGTTAAATTATTAAATACATTTGATGTTTGCCATGCTGACCATGCTCCATTTTTGTATATTGCATATTGTTTTGTTGATGCATTTATTCCTGATAGACCGTCAGTTTGGTTACATGTTACTGTTATTGATTTTGTTGTCTTGCTCGCTGTTGGTGCTACCGTTGTTGGTGCTGTCTTATCTATCTTGATTGTGTATTCTGAACTATATGCTGTATTAGTTCCATCTGTTGTCTTTACTTTTAATATTGATGTTCCTTCTTTATTAATTGTTGTAGCTGAAGCTGTTTCTGCTACTGCTTGTGCTGAACTGTCAGTGCTTAAATATGTTGTTGTTCCTGTTGTTGCCTTGTTTAATGTTACATATACATTTTGATTTGTCCATACTCCTGATGTGTATGTGCTTCCTGAGCTACTTCCTAGCTTCATTGTAAGAGTTCCTACTGTAAGGTTGGTTGTTGTAGCTGATGCTTCGATTGATTCACTACTGTTTCCGGCCTTATCTGTTGTCTTTGTTTTTACTTTGTATACTTTGTTTGTTGTTAATCCTGTAAATGTATTTGATGATTGCCAGCTTGACCAACTGCTTCCGTTATATAGTGCATATTGTACGCTTGCTATTCCTGATAAAGCATCTGTTTGTTTACTACTTACTGTAATTGAATTGGTTGTAGTTTTAACTCCTGGTGCTATTGTTGTTGGTGCTGTCTTATCAATATTTATTGTGTAATTTCTTGTGCTACTGTTTGATACATTATCATATGTTGTTACTGTTGCTGTATACTTCCCTTCTGTGCTTATTGTGTTATCTGCTGTTTGATTTGTTATACTTGTACTTGCAACTGTATATGTTGTTGATTTATGACCACTTAGGGTATCTGATCCATCATTTTTGTGTAGCCATACGCTTTGGTTTGTCCAATTTCCTGATGTGTATGCTCCTCCTGAGCTATTATTTAGCTTCATTGTTAATGTTCCTGCTGTTGGATTTTGTGCATCTTTCTTTATTATGTAATTTCCGCTATATACTGTATTCGTTCCATCTGTTGTCTTTACTCTTAATGTTGTTGTTCCATTTGTATTTACTGTTGTGTCTGCTGTTGTTCCTACTGCCACTGTTTGTGCTGAACCTGATACACTTTCATAAGTTGATGTTCCTGATGCTGCTTTATTTAGTGTTACATAAACATTATCTTTTGTCCATGTGTTTGCTGTGTAAGCTGCTCCACTTGAATTTGTATGTTTTAATGTTAAGCCTCCTGCTGTTAATTGTTTTGTTGATATGCTTAGCTCTGTTGATTCTGATGTATTTCCTACATTATCGCTTATTTTTGTCTTTACTTTGTATGCTGTATTATGTGTTAATCCTGTAAATGTATTTGATGTTTGCCATGCTGACCAGCTGCTTCCTTTGTATATTGCATATTGTAATGTAGATGAATTCAATCCTGATAAATTGTCTGTTTGCTTTGATGCAACACTAATTGAATTCGTTGTGGTGCTAGCTGTTGGTGCTACATTTGTAGGTGCATTTTTATCTACTTTTACTACGTAATTATTGCTATATATTGTGTTTGTTCCATCTGTTACTTTTGCTCTTAATGTTGTCGTTCCTGATGTAGAAATTGTTGTTGCTGCTGTTGTTCCAGCTGCTACTGTTTGTGCTGAGCCTGTTATACTTTCATAAGTTGACGTTCCTGATGCTGCTTTGTTTAATGTTACATATACATTTTTTCCTACCCAGCTTCCTACGGTGTAATCACTTCCTGTGTTATTTTCTAACTTGAAGCTTAATGTTGGAGCTGTTAGATTTTTAGTTGATATGCTTAGTTCTGTTGATTCTGACGAGTTTCCAGCATTATCGCTTACTTTTGTTTTTACTTTATATGGTGTGTTGTATGTTAGTCCTGTAAATTCGTTTGATGTTTGCCATGCTGACCATGCTCCATTTTTATATATTGCATATTGCTTTGTTGATGCATTTATTCCTGATAAACTATCTGTTTGTTTGAATGTTACTGTAATTTCGTTTGTTGTTGATGTTGCTGTTGGTGTTGTTGTTGTTGGAGCTGTTTTGTCTATTTTTACATTGTATGAATTTGTGCTACTATTGTCTACATTATCGTATGTTGTCACTGTCGCTGTGTATTTTCCTTCTACACTTATTGTATTATCAGCTGTTTGGTTTGTTAAGTTTGCTCCCGAAACTGTATATGTTGTTGATTTGTGTCCACTTAAAGTATCTGAACCATCGTTTTTAT
The DNA here is from genome assembly GCA_000433915.1 of Clostridium sp. CAG:793. GTDB lineage: Bacteria > Bacillota > Clostridia > TANB77 > CAG-508 > CAG-793. The sequence goes on along the minus strand of HF993645.1, from coordinate 96,201 downwards.
GTAGCCATACGTTTTGATTTGTCCAACTATTGCTCGTATATGCGTTTCCAGTGCTACTTCCTACCTTCATTGTTAGTGTTCCTGCTGTTGGCTTTGCTTTATCAACTTTTATTACATAGTTACTACTATATACTGTGTTTGTTCCATCTGTTGTTTTTACTCTTAATGTTGTTGTTCCATTTGTAGTTACTGTTGTATCTGCTGTTGTTCCTGAGCCAACTGATTGTGCTGAACCTGTTATACTTTCATATGTTGTTGTTCCTGTTGATGCTTTAACTAATGCCACATATACACTGTCTTTTGTCCATGTATTTGATGTATATGCTGATCCTGATGCTGTGTTATGAGTTAATGTTAATGTTCCAGCTACTAGGTTTGAGGTTTTAGCTGTTGTATTTTCTGCTGATTCTGATGCATTTCCTACTTTATCTGTTGTTTTTGTTTTTACTTTGTATGTTGTGTTATGTGTTAATCCTGTAAATTGGTTTGATGTTTGCCATGCTGACCAGCTATTTCCTTTATAGATTGCATATTGTACACTTGCTATTCCTGATAGATTATCTATTTGCTTATTTGTTACTGTTAATGAATTTGTGGTTGCATTAACTGTTGGTGCTGCATTTGTTGGTGCTTCTTTATCTATCTTTATTATGTATTCTTGACTATATACTGTGTTTGTTCCCTCTGTTGTCTTTACTCTTAGTGTTGTTGTTCCATTTGTAGTTACTGTTGTTGCTGCTGTGGTTCCAGCTGCTACTGTTTGTGCTGAACCAGATATGCTTTCATATGTTGTTGTTCCAGCTGAGCCTTTTGTTAATGCTACATAGATGCTGTCTTTTGTCCATGTATTTACTGTATATGCGTCACCATTTGCATCTGTATGTTTTAATGTTAAGCTTCCTGCTGTTAAATTGTTTGTTGTTACACTTAGTTCTGCTGATTCTGATGAGTTTCCAGCATTGTCTGTTGTCTTTGTTTTTACACTATATGTTTTATTTGTTATTAAATTATTAAATACATTTGATGTCTGCCATGCTGACCAAGTACTTCCTGTTTTTAATGCATATTGTGTACTTGCTATTCCTGATAAAGCATCTGTCTGCTTATTTGTTACTGTTATAGACTTTGTTGTTACTGTAACTGTTGGAGCTGTATTCGTTGGTGCTGTTTTATCTATTTTTATTGTATATGATCTTGTTGAGCTATTTAAAGCATTATCTGTTGTTGTAACTTTTGCTGTATATATTCCTTCATCTGTCAAAGTATTGCTGCCTGTTTGATTATTAAGTGTTGCTTTTCCTATTATGCTATATACTGTTGATTTATGTCCGCTCTCTTTATCTGTTCCATTGATTTTTTCTATATATACGCTCTGATTTGTCCATGTATTGTTACTGTATGTAGCACCTGTGTTGCTTCCTTTTTTCATTGTTAATGTTCCTGCTGTTGGCACTACTTTATCTATTTTTATAACATATTCTTTACTATATACTGTGTTGCTGCCATCTGTTGTTTTTACTTTTAATGTTGTTGTTCCTGTTGTGTTAATTTTTACATTACTAGCTGTTCCAGCTACTACTGTCTGTGCCGAATCTGCTAAACTTTCATATGTTGTTGTTCCTGTTGATGCTTTATTTAATGTGACATATACGTCTGATTTTGTCCAAGTTCCTTCACTATAAGCTGAACCTGAATTTGTTCCTATTGTTAATGTAAGTGAACCTGCTTGTAATTTCTTAGTTGATATTGTTGTTGTTAATGATTCTTTTGTATTTCCTGCGTTGTCTGTAACTTTTGTTTTTACTTTATATTCTGTGTTATGTGTTAATCCAGTAAACTGATTTGATGTTTGCCATGCCGACCAGGTTGTGCCTTTCATTATTGCATATTGTATTGTTCCTGATTTTATTCCTGACAAACTATCTGTTTGTTTGCTTGTTACTGTTATTGTATTGGTTGTACTTACCACTGTTGGTGCTGTATCTGATGGGCTTGTCTTGTCTATTTTTACTACTGTTGTACTTTCAGATGAAGCATTTCCAGCTTTATCTACTGCTCTAAATCTTATTGTTTCATTTCTATCTACTGTGTAAGTTATTACTCCAGTTCCATCTGTTGTTGTTAATGCTCTTGTTGTCCAGGCTCCATTTTCATACCATTCTATCTTGTCTATTCCTGAATGTGCATCTGTTGATTTTGCTGTAATTGTTACGTTTCCATTTGTCCATGCCCCATTACTTGGATTTGTTATTTCTGGTGCTGTTGGAGCTTCTTTATCTATTTTTACTATTTGTGTTCTTGTTGCACTATTTCCTGCATTATCTACTGTTGTTGCTTTTATTGTATATGTATTAGTTGTTGCTAAAGTAGTTGCTGCTGTTGCATTTGATACTGTTGCTCCACCTGTTATGCTGTATGTTGTTGATTTGTGACCGCTTAGTGTATCACTTCCGTTTGTTAATGCTGCATATACACTATGATTTGTCCATGTATTTTCAGTATAATCTCCTCCACTGCTGTTGTCTAATTTTAATGCCATTTTTCCAGCTGTTGGTGCTACTGTATCTATTTTTATTACATAATCTTGACTGTATACTGTATTGATTCCATCTGTTGTTTTTACTCTTAATGTTGTTGTTCCATCTGCCCTAATTGTTGTTGTACTATCTGTTGATGTTACTGTTTGTGCTGATCCTGTTACACTTTCATACGTTGTTGTTCCTATGCTTGATTTTGTTAATGTAACATATATTGATTTGTTTGACCATGTTCCTGATTGATATATTGAACCAGTACTGCTTTCTTTTCTTAATGTAAGTGTTCCTGCTGTTAGTGTTGTTGTTTTTGCTGTCGCTTCTACTGAGTCTGATGTATTTCCTGCATTATCTGTTATTTGTGTTTTTACTTTGTATTCTGTATTGTGCGTCAAGTTTGTAAATTTATTTGATGTTTGCCATGATGACCATGCTCCATTTTTGTAGATTGCGTATTTTTTGCTTGATGCATTTATTCCTGATAAGCTATCTGTTTGATTACATGTTACTGTTATTGTATTTGTTGTGCTTGATACTGTTGGGCTTGTTGTTGTTGGTAATTCTTTATCTACTTTTATTACATATTCTTGGCTATATGTTGTATTGTTTCCATCTGTTGTTGTTACTTTTAATGTTGTTGTTCCATTTGTGCTTACTGTTGTATCTACTGTTGTTCCTGCACTTACTAGTTGTGCTGAATTTGATGTACTTGAATATGTTGATGTTCCTGTACTACTTTGAACTAATTTTACATATACATTTTTGTTTGACCATTGTCCTGATGTATATGCTGAACCAGTTGCTGTTTCTTTTGTTAGTGTTAATGTTCCTGCTTTTAGTTCTGTTGTTGTTATTGATAATTCTTTTGATTCTTGTGTATTTCCCGCATTATCTGTTGCTTTTGTTTTTATTGTGTATGTTTGATTTATTTTTAATCCTGTAAATGTTTTTGATGTTTGCCATGCTGACCAACTGTTTCCATCTTTTATTGCATATTGTATGCTTGAATTGTTTATTCCTGATAAACTATCTGTTTGTTTGAATGTTGCTGTTATGCTATTAGTTGTTGCAGTTGCAATTGGTGCTACATCTGTTGGTGCTGTTTTATCTATTTTTACTGTATAGCCTCTTGTGCTACTGTTTGATACTTTGTCTAATGTTTTTACTGTTAATGTATATGTTCCTTCTGTTTGTAATGTATTATCTGCTGTTTGATTATTTAATGTTTCTGCTCCTGATACATTATATGTTGTTGATTGATGTCCGCTTAAGTTATCTGATCCATCATTTTTGTGTATCCATACATTTTGATTTGTCCAATTTCCTGATGTATATGTACTTCCTGTGGTGCTGTTTAATTTCATTGTTAATGTTCCTGCTGTTGGGTTTTGATTGTCTACTTTTACTATATAGTTTTGACTATATACTGTATTTGGACCATCTACTGTTTTTACTCTTAATGTTGTTATTCCTGCTTTTGTAATCAAGCTATCAGCTGTTGTCCCTGTAGCCACTGTTTGTGCCGATTCTGATATGCTTTCATAATTTGATGTTCCATATTGTGCTTGGCTTAGTGATACATATACATTTGATTTTGTCCATTGGCCTGATACGTATGAGTTACCTGATGCATTTATTAGGTTTAATTTTAATGTTCCTGCTTCTAATTTCTTTGTTGAAATTGTTGTTTCATTTGATTCTGATGTATTTCCTACGTTGTCTGAAACTTGTGTTTTTACTTTATATTCTGCATTGTGTATTAATCCTGTAAATGTATCTGATGTTTGCCATGCTGACCATTTTCCATCTTTGTATATTGCATATCTTATTGTTGATCCATTTATTCCTGATAAATTGTCTGTTTGTTTGAATGTTAATTTTATTGTACTTGGAGTACTTGTTGCTTCCGGAGCTTGTTTATTAGGAGCACTTGTATCTAGCTTGATTGTTGTTGTTGCTTCGTCTGATATATTTCCAGCTTTATCTACCGCTCTAAATCTTATAACTGTATTTCTATCTACTGTGTATGTGATTGTGCCTACTCCATTAGTCGTTGTTAATTGTCTTGTTGTCCATGCTCCATTTTCGAACCATTCAATTCTATCTATTCCAGAATTTGTATCTGTTGATTTTATTGTTATTTTTACTTGGCCTTTTGTCCATTCTCCATTGCTTGGATTTGTTACTTCTGGTGTTGTTGGATTTACTTTATCTATTTTTACTTTGTATATTCTTGTTGATGTGTTTTCTGCATTATCTGTTGTTATTACTGTTAATGTGTATTCTCCTGTTTCTGTTAATGTGATTGCATCTTGAGTATTACTTATATTGCTCTTTCCTGTTACATTATATACTGTTGACTTATGTCCACTTAATGCATCTGTTCCATTTTGTTTTGCAATATATACATTTTGATTTGTCCATGTTCCGTCTGTGTAGTCATTCCCTTTGTTGTCCCCTAATTTCATTATTAGTTTTCCGGCTTCTGGGGCATCTTTGTCTATTTTTACTGTATATGTTTTTGTTGAGGTTGTTCCAACATTGTTAGTTGTTATTACATTTATTGTGTATGTTCCTGTTGTTTTTAATGTTAGTGGCTGTGTTTGATTTGTATGTGTTTCTGCTCCTGTTACGTTGTATACTGGTGATTTGATTCCACTTAGGTTTGAGTTTCCTTGTTGTAGTGAAACATATACGTCATGTTTTGTCCATGTGTCATTTTTATATTCTGCTCCATTGCTATTATCTAGTTGCATTTTTAATGCTCCTGATATTGGTGCTTCTTTATCTATTTTTATAACATAGTCTTTTCCGTTTACTGTATTTGTTCCATCTGTTGTTATTACTCTAATTGTTGTTACACCACTTTTGCTTACAATTGTTTCTCCTGATGTTCCTTGTGCAATAGTTTGAGCTGAACTTCCTACTGTCTGATATGTTGTTTTTCCTGCGTTTCCTTCTACTTGTCTTACATATACATCGCTTGCTGTCCATGTTCCTGGTGTGTATTCTGCTCCTGCATTGTCTTTTAGTTTTAGAATTAAACTTCCTGCTGTTAATTCATTTGTTTTTGCAGTTTTTACAGATGTTTTAATTTTCTTACCACTTTGATTATAAACTTCTATTTTTATGTCATATTGCGTATTATGTCTTAGCTTGTCCATTGTCATGAAATTATCTTTTGTACTTGATATTTCTCTATAACTACTTGAATCTTTTTCTTTTATAAAGTATTTGTATCTTCCGATTATTTCTGATGAATTTTGTAATTGGACATTGCTTATCTCAAAGCTGCATGTTGTTTGTTTAATCTCTGCTGTTAGATTTACATCTTTTATATCTAGATCATCATACATTTTGTTTATTTGTTTTCCTGTGTTTTCTAACTTGTCCTCTTGCTTTTGTGCTTCATTTTGAATTTCATTTACGGATTTTATTTCTGAATCTGCTGCTTTTAGTCCTACTGCTGCTATTGCACTTAGTACCACCACTGTAATTACCAGCGCTGTAAGTGTTATTCCTTTTTCGTTCTTTTTTCCATAACCAAAAATCTTTTTCATAATTTTTCCTCTTTTTTCTCGTAGTTTTTTTATTTATTTAACATGATATTTAATATAAATTTTATTGCTATAAATGTATCATACCCGTAAGAAAATTTCAATATATTGTGCATAATTATTTGCATATATAAATTAATTTTTTTAGTGCATTTTTTATTGTTTTATAGCTTTAATTTTTTATTAAATATCATGTTTATTTTAATCTATTGTTGTACTTGTTTTTCCTTTTCCTAATACGTCTTCTTGAAGAGATCTCCATGTATTACATCCTATTATCCCATCTACTGCTAACCCTTTATTTTGTTGATAATTCCTTACTGCTGTTTGTGTATTGCTTCCAAATATTCCGTCTAAGCCTCCTGTTTTGTATCCTAATGTGTTTAGGTCATCTTGCGCTATCATTACATAAGCTCCTCTTGAACCCATTTGTATCTGTGGATATCCGCCTGTAGAGCATGCCGGATTACCTCTTCTTTTGTCAAAATGTATCCATGTTGGTGTTAGAATTTGTGGCTCTACATAAGTCCACACTCCTGAATTTACAGCACTATTGTATAGATTATTCCTTTCTGTTGTTGTTAATGTCTGACCAACGTCAAAAGCCAAGCCTGCATAGTGTTGTGACAAGGTTGAGTGTCCCCCTTCCCATGGTCTTCTAAATGCATACCCTACTTTAATTGGTTTTCCATAAATATATCTTTGACTATTCCATGCTAGCATTGCTCTTTTTTCTGTCCACAATAAATTACTGTTGCTTGATCCTCTAAATTCTTTTACTGTAAGTGTTCTTCCAGTTACATACGGCATTGCCTCTTGTTCTCCTCTATAGTATGTTTCCATACGATTTGTATCATTGTTATATATTTTTATTTTAGCCATTTTCTTCCTCCTATTTCTTTATATTTTATTCATTTGTTTGTATATTGTGATTTTTATTAATGCAAAAAGCTCAAATTGTTAATTTCTTAACAATCTGAGCTTTTTTATTTTATTAATTATTTATATATGTAGTTTTGTGGATTAACTGCTGTTCCCTTATATCTTATTTCAAAATGCAAATGGTTTCCCGTCGAGATTCCTGTTGATCCTACAGCTGCTATGACTTGACCTTGTACAACTGTTTCTCCTGTTTTTACGTATAATGCACTACAATGTCCATACCTTATTACAAGAGAACTTGTTGATTGTATTACTACAATATTTCCATATCCACTGTAACTGTTAGATCCTGAGCCATATCCTGAAAATATTACTTTTCCTCCTGCTGCTGCTTTAATAGCAGTGCCTTTAGGTGCTGCTATGTCAAGACCTTTGTGATTGTCTCTCCATCTAATACCATATCTTGATGATATTACTCCTGAAATTGGCTTTATTAAGCTTACTCCTAGGTTAGTTGGTACACTTGTTTCTCCTGTTACTACTCTTGTCCCAATATTTTTATATGTGCTTGTGCTACTTGCTTTTTTGGTTACAACAACTTTTTTCTCATAAAGTTCTGAAACACATGTATCTACTGTTTTAAATTCTGCTTTTGCTGTTTCGTACTTTTCTACTATTCCTAGCTTGTCTGTGTTTGCACTATTTTTGCTTTTTAAATTATTTATTACTTTTTCTGCCTCTGAGAATGATGCTACGTAAACTTTTTCTTCATTATTTTTTGTTATTGTGTAGTATTTATAATACGGTGTTCCTGATGATGTAACCTTATTAAATATCTCGTCATCATTTGTTTCTATGTTTTTCTTTAACATACATGCTGTATATGTTGGTAATTCTTTAAGTTCAACAAATGCTACATCATCTCCATTTCCAGATGAAATATAATCATTTATTCTTTTCTGCAAATTGATTTTGTCATTGGTATACCCTATTATTTCTCCATTTAGACTTACGCTATATGTTTGTCTATATATTATTTGTATTGTTCCGATTATTAATATGGCTGCAATTATTAGTATTACTAATAATTTTACAAGAGTACGTATTTTTACTACTAATTTTTTTAGTTTATTTATGGTAACCTCTCCTCCAATCTGTATTATTTATAGCATATTTTTGCTTAATTGTCCAGTGTAATAAAATTCCACTTGCTATCTTCTTAATACTAATTTGTCAAATTTGCTGTTTATATATTTTTCTAATTTCGTCATAAATTCTTCTGCGTGTATCTCTTTCTTAGCTACCATGTCCAAGCCTTTTTCCCAGCTTGCTGTTAGTTTTGGATTTAGCATGTCTGGCATTGATTGATTTACAATGTCATAAATATATTCTCCTTTTTGTGATGGTGTTATTATCTGGGTTTTGTTATTTATATTTATATAATTGATCTTTTCTAATTTTTTCATTATTTCTGCTCTTGTTGCACTTGTACCTATTCCAGCTCCTTTTATTTGCTCTCTAAGTTCTTCGTCTTCTATAAGTTTTCCTGCATTCTCCATTGCTAATATTATTGACCCCGAATTATATCTTGTTGGTGGAGTCGTTTCTGATTCTTTTATTTCGTATGTTTTTATATTAAGCTCTTCACCTTTTTTTACCTGCAAGTTATCCACATTTTGTTCATCAGTTGTGGATTTCTTAAGTACTTCTAAATATCCTTTTTTTGTACAAATTTTTTCACTTGCATAAAACTTTTCTCCTTCAACATCTATTGTTATATTTACTTTGCTAAATTCTGCTGCTGGATAAAATATTGCTATGAATCTTTTGACAATTATATTGTAAACTTTCTTTTGCAATTCTGGTAATTTTTCTATGTTTTCATATCCTTGTCCTGTTGGGATTATTGCATAGTGATCTGTTATTTTGCTGTCATTTACGTATTTTGTTTTTACCAAGTTTGTCGTGTATTTCTCGTCTTTCATTTTCTTTAATAGATTTTGCACTTCTTCATCTTTGTAGCCTCTTGCTATTCCATTTAAGTTTTGTGTTATTACTTTTGCAACTGCTGTTGATAATACTCTAGCATCTGTTCTTGGATATGTTACTAACTTTTTTTCATATAAGTTTTGAATTATGTCTAATGTTTCGTCTGGTTTTATTTTAAATCTTTTTGTGCATTCATTTTGTATTTCTGCAAGGTTAAATAATAATGGTGCATTTTCTTTTTGCTTACTTTTCTTGACTTCTTCTACTATTATTTTCTTTTCTTGCAGTGATAATATGAATTTTTTTGCATCTTCTTCGTTCTTAAATCCTGAATCATTATATAGTTTAGGTGATTGCCACATTTTAGATGTTTCTGTTACTTTCCATTCTGCTTGAATTTGGCCTTTTTGTCCTTCTTTATTAAATGTTCCTGATATTTTATAAAATGGCACTTTTACGAAGTTTCTAATCTCTCTTTCTCTACTTACAATCATTCCTAGTACGCAGGTCATTACTCTTCCTACTGATATTGAAGCTTTTTCTTCGTTTATTTCTTTTGCAAGTCTTCTTCCATATATTATTGATAACATTCTTGAAAAGTTTATACCTATTAGATAGTCTTCTTTTGCTCTTAAATATGCACTATCTGATAAGCTATCATATTCGGATAATTCTTTTGCTTCTTTTATTCCTCTATTTATTTCTTCCTCTGTTTGTGAGTCTATCCATACTCTTTTCATGTCCGCTTTTGGATTTGGCTTTGCCATCATGAATACTAGCCTTTGAATGTATTCTCCTTCTCGTCCAGAGTCTCCTGCATTATATATTACTTCTACATCCTCTCTTTGTAGAAGACTTTTTACTATCTCGTATTGTTTCTCTACTGCTGGAATTACTTCATATTTCCATTCTTTTGGAATAAATGGCAAGGTGTCTAGTCTCCAAAATTTTAGTTTTTCATCATATTTTTCTGGATAGCTCATGGTTATTAAATGTCCTACACACCATGTTATTATCCAATTTTCTGATTCTAGATATCCATTCTTTCTATTTGTATTTATTTTTAATGCTTTTGCAAATTCCATCGCTACTGATGGCTTTTCTGTTATCAATAATTTCTTACCCATGGTTGTATTTATAGCATATATTTTTTTATATGTCAAAATTTTTATAAAAACCGTTGACATTTTTTACATATTGTTGTATACTTAGTAAGTCAACAGTTGAGTTGCCACAATTATATATCGCGGGGTGGAGCAGTTGGCAGCTCGCAGGGCTCATAACCCTGAGGTCGTAAGTTCGAGTCTTACCCCCGCAACCACTTCGGAAGTTTTTACCTAAAAGGATGTCCCTTTAAGTAATTAAAATATATAAGATTTTACTAGAAATAGTAAAGTCTTTTTTTATTACAAAAATAAATAATGGAGATGATCAAATGTTACACTTTATAATAGGATTATTTTTATTGGCTAATCTTAGCCTCTTTTTATATGCCTGTATATTAGCAGGAAAAAAATCAGAAGAATAATTTTTTATGAGAGGAGTTAAATCTTGAATGAAAATATAAAAAGTAATTATTATGCTATCATACCAGCAATAGTCCGATATGATAAAGAATTGACAGATAAAGCGAAATTATTGTATGGTGAAATAACTTGTTTATGCAATAAAGAAGGATATTGTTTTGCTACAAATAATTATCAAAGAAAAATATATTTAACTGATGCACTAGGGTATGAAAAAGCTTTCACACCACCCCACAAAAATAATTTCACATGAAGGTATGAAAAAAATTTCACCAATAATAATATAAAATATAATATGGATGATTTATTTATTTAAATTATGAATAATAACAATAAAATTCCAAAAGAATTTTATTCTAATTTAGGAAGGCTTGAATTTATATATCCTCAAAAAATTATAGATATTATGGAAAATACTAATTTAATAAAAATAAAAGAAATCATTTATACATTATTTTTAATTTATAATAGCAATTTCAAAAACATTATTTTCAAGTTTGACAGAGAGAGTTTAGTAAAATTATATTTAACTTGCAAGGATCATAACACAGGAGATTTTTTTAATTATTACAAACAGGCTATTATAAATACATAGATACATTATAAATAAGTTTTGATTAATGATAAATAATTATATAAATAATTTTGAAAATATAATCTCAACTTTTTTATTTTATGGCTTTAAATATACTTTATTTTTACTTGTGATTATGCTAATATAATCACTTATTTTTCTAATAATTGGTTGTATTATAAAATCACAAACAATAAAATTGAAATTTTTAAAAGTTGTACCAGGCTTATTATTAAGTCTTATTTTTTTACTTCTTTTTCCCTACATTTTAGTACAATTTAAAAATTTAATATAAATAGTGTTCTCCTTAATTTGCCCTCTCAAAAAGTTAAGGAGATGGTGTTTTATGAATGTTAAAAAAAGAAACTTATTCCAAAATTATCAAGCATTGGAACAACAATTACATTATTACTAATTCAATGTAATCAATGTTTTGCTGAAAGTATTGGAACAGCTGAAGTGCAAACTGCAACAGATAATATTAAAAGAGTTATCACTAGTATTGCAATGCCATTAGGTCGGTGTCTTAATCTTCGCTAGTGTATTTATTGCTGCTCTAAAAATGATTGCTAATGCCAATAATCCACAAAAGCGTGCAGAATCTATTGGTTCACTTGCTTGGATTTGCGGTGGTGGCGTAATTTTAGGTGCTTCACTTATTATTGCTGGAATTATTATAAATATTGCCACAAATAATAGTGGAACATTGCTTGGAAGTTAGGTGATTAATTTTGAAAGTGTTTAAAGTTCCATATGATGTTCAAAGAGAAGAAAAAATATTTGGTAGCTACCTTAGTTTTAGACAAGTAATATATTTAATGTTTGCTACATCTAGTTTATGTATTTTTGCCACCCCATTCAATATTGTTTTAAATATATTTATTATTATAATCTCTACATTTTTTCTACTTTGTGCATTTAAAAAAATAAAAGAACAAAATTTTGATAAGCTATTTCTATATGCTACAAAATACTTTGTTCGTAAGAAAAATTTCAAGTATGGAGGTTCTTATTAAAATGGTAATAATGTTTATTTTTATTGGACTAACTATTGTATTTGTAATTGGTACTGCTATTTATTTAAACAAAAAGAAAAATCTATAAAAAAGAGCAGGAATTTGAGAATATTACATTTGATAATTTTTAAATTTGAGGCATTTATCAATATTGATAGATGCTTTTTAAGGTGGTAAAATATTGGAAGATACACATATAAAAGAAATTTTAAGAAGTAAAGAAGAAAAAAGAATATTAACTCAGATTAATTACTGGGATTGAAGGTGAATACTATCTAAAAAAATGAGCATACTGCTTGTGCAATTGTTTGATACTATGATACAAAAATTCTTATTCCAGTAAATTTATTGGTACAAAAAAGTACAAATAAATCAATAATTAGAGGTATGCTAGGAGCTGAAGTTGACTTTATTGTGCTTGAGTATGACAGTATTTCAAATATAGCAATAGCAAGTAGAATTGAAGCTATGGAATTAAGATCAAGTATAGAAATTCCAAAATTAAAAGTAAATGACACAATAAAAATAAGAATTATTGCAGTGGGTGTTAAACATATTTTAGTTGATATGTACGGAAAAGAGGTCATTATAAAAGCTCAAAATTTAAAACATATTTATATCGTTAGTTGCAAGGGTATATACAAAGTTGGAGCATATTTAAGAGTAAAAATAAGAAAATTAGACAACGAAAAAAACACATCTCTGCTTGACCGTTAGAGATGTATTCTTAATATATTCTTAACCGGACATGCCACATTTCTGTGGTATCTGTCTTCTATAATTATTAGACTCATAATAAATGCAAAAGTCAATAATTTTTAAAATTTTAGTCCTCTATGGGCTTTATTTTTTTGTTTGGAGGTTTTGAAAATGGATGATAAATTAAAAGTTATAAATTTTTTACAAGATTTTGGATGTGCTACATTGAAACAATTACAGATACTATTTAATAAGCCAAATGATAATTTTAAAAATATATTATCAAATAATATCATTAGTAGAAAAGGTGATATATTTGTTCATAATACTGCTACTATTGATATGAAAATGATATATGCAATAGATATTTTGTGTAAATATAAAAATAGATTTAAATATTTTCATAAAGGCTTTACTCCTGTGTATATTACTTTTCTAAGTAAAGAAAATTTACTATATAATATAATTGTAACAGATAAAGCAAGTGAAAAAGGCTTTTTGAAACTATTAAAAATAAATAGTCCATCTATACCAGAAGCAGATAGGCTCATTTTATTATTTAAAGATGATAGTTGTTTAAATAATGTTATTTGTAATACACTATTTGCTTATTGTGTTTATCCTGATATGAAAATATTGAATAAAAGAAAAAAAGCATATATAGGCATTTAATTAAATTGTTGATAGAGCCATAATTAATTACTAGATTATATACAAGTTTTAAAATTAAATTCATACTAGATAATATCGGGGATCCCTTGTTTATATTTCTATCATCTTTTCGAAATGTGTTATCTCCATTAATTATTTTCATAATAGTTGGTATTTTTCCTATATTTTCTTTTTCTTCTGTTCCATTGCAACGGAGAAGCAATTTTGTACATTTTACTAAATAAAATTAAAAATAGCAATACTTTGATTGCTATTTTTATCTGTTTTACTGTTGTTCTATCCAAGTTAAAAATTCTTCATAACTATTTAAGTTAGTCGTTGTTTTTTGTGTTCCATTTCTTTTAGCTTCAAGGTCTCCACCAGCAGTTATTGCTCCCACTCCATATCTTGAAGTTTCATTTGTAAAGTAATAACTATTTGTAACAGTAGCATCACTTGCTATTTTTCCTATAATCTCTCCCCTGCATGTATTGCTTTGCGTACATATTACTTTTCCTTTATTATAACATTTGGTTTCTTTAGCTGCATATCCTTTTGCTCCCAGATATCCACTTATTCCTCCCGCACCTTCTGGTGCTTGTACTGTTCCTGCATTAAAACATAAACTAATATCTTGTGGGATTTTTGTTATACAATCTCCGACTATTCCACCTGTTCCACTAATTCCTTTGCTTACAATAGTTCCCGTATTGTAACATTTTGTCACTATATTAGCAGCACACCCTACAACTCCTCCTACAGTTTCATCTCCTGTTACATTTCCTGTGTTGTAGCAATCCTGTACTGTTGAAGAGGTATTTGCATACCCTGCAACTCCTCCTACAGTTTCATCTCCTGTTACATTTCCCGTGTTGTAGCAGTCCTGTATTGTTGAAGAAGTATCTGCACCCCCTGCAACTCCTCCTACAAAGTTACCTTCTCCTGTTACATTTCCTATGTTGTAGCAGTCCTGTATTGTTGAAGAGGGATTTGCACCCCCTGCAACTCCTCCTACCAAGTTACCTTCTCCTGTTACATTTCCCGTGTTGTAGCAGTCCTGTATTGTTGAAGAGGTATTTGCACCCCCTACAACTCCTCCTACATTTTTACCTTCTCCTGTTACATTTCCTGTGTTGTAGCAGTCCTGTATTGTTGAAGAGGGATTTGCATACCCTACAACTCCTCCTACAAAGTTACCTTTTCCTGTTACATTTCCCATGTTGTAGCAATCCTGTATTGTTGAAAAAGTATCCTCTGCACCTACAACTCCTCCTACAAAGTTACCTTCTCCTGTTACATCTCCTGCATTGTAGCAATTTATAGCTTGAGATCCTCCAGTTACAAGTAGTCCAACTATTCCTCCAGCTTGAGTTCTACCGTTAGCACTTTTTTTTCCAACTACTCTTCCACCAATATTAGTACAATTTTTAATAACACCTTTAACCTGTCCCACAACTCCACCAACACCAGAACTTTCGTCATATAACTCAACAGTTGAATTAATATTATGGCAGTTTTCAATTGTTCCACTTCTCACTGCTCCTACAACCGTTCCTGAAGCATTTCCTCCCTTTATATAACTATTTTTTACAGTTAAATTTAATATTGAACTTGAGTTTCCAAATATTCCGTTAAACTTTGTTTCATCATTAATATATACACCTTTTATAATGTGATTATTTCCCTCAAAAGTTGCCTTTAAAGGAATATCTTTTTGTTTTCCAATAGCTGTCCACTTTAAAGCTTCATTTTCTGTGTTTTCCCAAGTTCCACTTGTTTCACGTGCTCCGAAATCTAGGTTATTTTCTAAATATATTGTGTATCCATCAAATGTATTTCCATCATTATTAACCTTATCAGCTATCCATTTAAGTTCTGCTACCGTATATATATGAATTTCATTTGATGTTTTTTCTGTTGGTTCTTTTGAATCTGTTCCATTCCATTTATCATATACTCCTTCAATTATAGAACCATCGTCTTCTATAGTATATTTTCTTTTAGAATTATTCATTGTTACTGTATAAGAACCGTCTTTATTATCTTCAAGTGTCGTCTTTTCTTTTCCAAAATAACTATTTAATTCGCTTTGTAAGCCATCTTTTTTTATACTTGTATAATTAGCACTTGCCATTTGACTTGTTGTTACAGCCATCTGTATTCCTTCTTTTTCACTTGCAACCTCTGTTGTATTTTTAGCTTCAATAGCTCGTTTCAGTATTCCATTCTGCCCTGTTAGCGTACTTATACTTACTCCTGCCAATATAAGTAGAACTATGATGGTTATTACCAATGCAATTAGTGTAACTCCTTTATTTTTTTCATTTTTTTCCATCGTGTTCAACTCCTTACTATATTTTAGAAGATTCTTATCATTAGTATATCCTCCATTTTTATTTATATAAATTATTTTATTAAATTTAAAAACGATATTTGTCAATTTTAATTTTATCAAATTCATAAAAAATTGTAAATAATTTTTAAATAAAAAATCAATTTATATTTGATATTTGTCAAATATAAAATCATTCCTAAAAATGTTATAAAATATTATATTATTAAAGAAGGTAGGATAAATTATGGATAAAAATAGTATAAATAAACATATTGGTCATGTATGTCAGCAATACAGAGTTAAGAATAATTTGACGCAAAACCAAGTTGCAGAATTAACAGGTTTAGAACCAAGACATATAAGTCAAATAGAAAGAGGCTTGTCTAAGGGAAGCATTGACACTCTTATTAAACTTTGTAATGCCTATCAAATTACTCCTGATATTGTTTTGTACGATCTTCTTGATAATAATGTTAAAAATTCTGTTTCTATTTATGATGAAAAGTTTAAAAAGTTAAGTAAGCGAGATAAGGAAAGTATTCTGCATTTTATCGATTATTTTTTGTCAAAGTAAAATTAAAACATATAAATTTATTTAGTGTTAAATTTATATGTTTTTTATAATTTGTTTAAGTCTTTGCCATATTTTACTCCTAATGAATAACTAAAAGCAAAATAATATTCTTCGGTTTTATAAAATAGTTCTACAATTTCATAAAATTGGTCTTTTTGCTCTTCTGTTAAATTTTTTTCAAATTCATCCATTTTCTCACTAAGTTTAAGATATTCTGCTTTAAAATTCTTGTTTTCTTTCAACACTGGTAATTTTTGTTCAATAAATTCACTAATAAATTTATAATCTTCATTATTGAATATTTCCATATTTAATCTTCCTTTCTATTTATAATATTACTATATTATAATAGATTTATTAGTAGTATTGGTTATATATCTGCATTTTATACATAATGTTTATTTCACAGTTACATATTCTTTTAAATTATTAAACTTGCTATCTCCGATTCCAGCTACTTTCTTTAAATCTTCTATTGATTTATAATCTCCATTTTGCGTTCGATATTCTATTATTTTTAGTGCAGTGCTTTCTCCCACTCCTGGTAGTGTCATTAATTTTTCTTTATTTGCTTTATTTATATTTACTTTACTTTGCTTTTGACCGTTCTTGGATACTTGCATTATTTATTACTCCTTCTCCTGCGCTTTCTCTTATATATTCAATATCATTATTTTTTTCATATATGCTTGGAACATATATCTGGCTTCCATCTTCTATTACATACGCTAAATTTATTTTTGACATATCTGCTTCTTCTGTTTTTCCTCCTGCTCCATTAATTGCATCTATTATTCTAGCTCCTTCATTTAATTCTACTATTCCTGGTCTATTTACTTCTCCAACGACATGAACCATTATGGTCTTTTTGTTTTCTTTTATTCCAAGTTTGCTCGTTATGGTCTGCTCATTTTCATTATTTTCAATATTTTCTGTTTCAGTTTGATTAGTGTCTATTATAATTTCAGTATTATCAGAATAAAAATATTTGTATGCTATTAAAAACAGTATTATCAATATAATTGCTATTGATATAGTTACTATTATCATTTGTTTTCTATTATATCTTTTTAATTGATCTAACTTTTCTAGTATTTTTTCTTTTATCATTATAATTTTTCTCCTTTCTTTTATTGATTTATTTGTCTTTTCTTGTTATTATTGTATTGATTTGTTGAATTTTATTTTAATATTTTAATATATTTATTTTAGGAGCGTTTTTTATTTATGTGTTTTAAAAAATTTTTAATTAGCTATATGCTTATTACAATGTTGGTTACACTGTGTATGTCTAGCTCTATATTAGCGGTAAATGATACAGCTACAGATGATGACCAGGTAAATGGTAGTAGTACTGGTTTGGATATTTATGCAGAATCAGGTATATTAATCGATGCTGAATCTGGAAAAACTTTATATGAAAAAAATTCTACTACTCGAATGTACCCAGCTAGCACAACTAAACTTGTTACAGCCATTCTTACTTTGGATAATTGTAATTTGGATGATATAGCTAAAGTTAGCTATTATTCTGTTCATTCTGTGCCATATTCATATTCAATAGCTAACTTGCAACCTGGTGAAGAACTTACAATTAGAGAACTTCTTTATTCTTTGATGGTTGCTTCTGCTAATGATTCTGCTTATGTACTTGCTCAGTATATTGTTAATAAAGGTAATGGTTATGATACTGGCTCTTCTAGTAGTGCTAAAGCTAAATTTAATGAAGATATTGCAACATTTTCTGATATGATGAATTCTAAAGCTAGGGAATTGGGATGCGTTTCTACTAATTTTATTAATCCTAATGGGATTCATAATGAGAATCACTATTCTAGTGCATATGATCTGGCTTTGATTGGTAAAGCTGCATATTCCAATTCTACTTTGCGTACTATTGCTTCTACTGTTACATATACTCTTCCTAATAATGATGTATATACAGGCGATTCTAGAATATTTAATACCACTAATTTATTGCTACGCAAGAGTAGAAAAGGTTACTATGAATATGCTAATGGTTTAAAAACTGGTTATACTGATGCTGCTGGATTTTGTATAATCGCTTCTGCTGAAAAAAATGGAGTTAATTTAATTGCTGTTATTTTGAATTCTGATAATACTACTAATAGCACTACATCCAGAGAGGCTGATTGTAAAAGATTATTTGAATATGGGTTTAATAACTATTCGTATTCTAATTTGATTTCTAGTGGTGATGTTGCAACTAACATTACTATTGCAAATGGTAAGAGTGATTGTAAATCTCTTGATTTAACTG
>HF993645.1:0-77572 GCA_000433915.1 Clostridium sp. CAG:793 | reverse complement strand
TAAATCTCTTGATTTAACTGCCTCATCTGATATTAGAGCTTTGGTTCATTCTGGTGAAGCTATTGATGTTACTCCTGAAATTAGCATTACCAAGTCTTCAGCTCCTATTAGCTCAGGTGAAGTTGTTGGAACTATTTCGTATACTCTTGATGGTATTACATATAATTCTGATTTAATAGCTACACATGATGTGTATTCTGCAAGCTATCTTAATTTTATTCTTATACTTCTTTGTACTTTTGCTTTGCTATTATTTCTTGTTACTATTTTTAGTAAGAAGTCTAAGAAAGCTACAAGGAAGAAAAATTATAATAGACGTATATATTAAAAAACGAGGACTAATTAAAATTAGTCCCCGCTTTTTTCTTTTAATAATCTTGACCTAAAATTATTGTGAAATCAACTCCATTATTGTCGTCTGCGCTTTTTATTTGTCCTGCTCCTAATAAAGATTTGATTGCATTTTCTACTGTTTTTGTATTGTTTTTTCTATCAATTATAAGTGTTGTGCTTGTAACATTTGTTGTTCCTTTTTTAGTAATCTTATATCCTTGATTTTGTAGCTGAGTGATTGCTGTCGTTAGTTTAGCATTAGATCCTGTTCCATTTAATACTTCTAACTTTATCTCTGAATTTTTCTTTATATTTGTAGTACTTTCTGAAACTGTATTATCTGCTACAGTGTTTTCCTCTCCGTTACTATTTGTTTCTGGATCTGTTAAGAACATTTCTTGAACTTTTGCTTTGGCTTTTGCTGTATCAATTATTACAATTGATACACCATTGCAATATTGTGCTGTTCCTGGTAACATATCTGAACGTAAATTTTCTGTATTAAAGTTTAATAATGCTGGTATATAGTCTTTGATTACATCCCATGATAAGTTTGTATCTACTTCTTTGTTAGCTATATCTAGTAATTCATTTATTTTTGTTATGTTGCTTGGTTTCATTGTTTGGTTTATTACAACTTTTATAAATTCTCTTTGTGTTCTCATTCTTCCATAATCATTGTCTCCATAAGCAGATGAGTATGATGTTCCATTATTGTTGTGTCTAAATCTTACAAGTCCTTCTGCCTGCATACCATTTAATTTCTGATATCCTTTTTTTAGATGTATTGCTAAGTCTTGTGATGAATCGTCATAGTTCATATCTATTGGTACATCAAATTCGACTCCACCAATTGCATCAACTAAATCTCTTAATGCTTTTGTATCAACTGTTAGATAATATTTTACGTTTAGTCCAGTTAGTTTGTTTACTGCATCAAGTGTTGTTTGTGGGCTTATTTGGTATTTGCAATTTATCTTATCAAATGCTGTTGCCTTGCTTTTATCTGTACCTACAAAGCTATCTCTTGGAATTGATAACATTGATATTTGTTGTGTTTTAGGACTATATTTTACTACCATCATTGTATCTGTCATATTTCTACTTTGCCCTAAGCACAATACATATATATCGTCTAAGCTCTGTGTCTTATCAGCACTACTTCCTATAACTGTTGTTACTATTCCTTTCATTCCTCCACCATTCTTTTGTACATTATAAAAGAAAAATGCAAGTAATGCTATTATTATAATTAGAATTACTAGGAAGATTTTTCTTCCTGTTTTTCTTTTACCCTTCTTTTTATTTTGGCTTGTTGTTTTGACAACTACATTATCTTTATTTTCTTTTTTCATTTTTATCTCCTACTGTGTATTTGGATATAAGTATATCAAACTATATTAAAAATATCAATAGCCAAAAAAGAAGTTTCACGCTTTTTTTGAGTGAAACTTACTTTTTATTATTGTAATTTTTTTACTATTATGTTGTTATTGTACATTGCCTTTCCTATGTATGAATTATTTATCTGATTTAATATTTGTGTATTTTCTATTACTGGTGAGATTATTGATATTACAGCTAATATACAATATACAGCAATTATTCCTTCTACTGCTCCGCAAATAGCACCTCCTAAGTGATCTATCTGTTTTAAAATAGGTAATTTGTTTATTATTTTTGATACTATTTTTATTATTAGTAACACTGCTCTTACTATAATAAATATCCCAATAAATGATATTACTGTTACTATCTCTTGTGTGATTTCTTGTGAAACACTTTCTATTACGTTATCTTTTGTGTCGTTTACATTCTTTACTTGATTGTTTATATATTCTTTCATTGCTTTTGGCAAGTTAGAATTTTCGTCTATTGTTATTTCGCCATCATTCATTGGTATACTTTTTTTTACTGTTTGTTTTAAATTTTCACCTACTGGTGTTTTTTCTATTATATAATTTGCTACTGGTCTGCAAAACATTAATGCTATTATTAATGCTACTATTACAGCAAATATATTTACTAAACATACTGTCATTCCTTTGTTTTTTCCTAGTAGTATACTTAGTATTATTACTCCTAAAATTATTATATCAACTATCATTCTACTTTCCTCTTTCATTTTATAGAGTTAATATCTCTATTCTATTTTTATAAATTATTCCTGCTACTTTTTCGCCTATTGTAATGTCTTTTATATTTTGTATTGATGTAAATTTTTTCGCTAGCCATCCATTTGTATTTACAAATTCAACTTCATTTCCTAAACTAACTGCTATGATTCCATTGTTGCAGTACAGATTTTTTACTGTACTTCCAATTATATATGTGCTTTCTTTCTTGTTTTCTACATTTTGGATTTTTAGTTCATATTCACTATTTAATATTGAGTTTCCTTCTGATTCTGCAATGCTACAAATGTATCCATCTAAAGTAATATCTGCAAATGATATTTTGTTTTCTATTGTTAATATTTTCTCATCATTTCCATTTTCAAATATATGTATTCCATCATCACAATATGTTACTACTTTTTGTTTTTTGTATTTTATTTTTAGTATTAATGAATTTGAGTTTGTAGTGTATGTGTATATTATTGATTCTCTTGGCGTTGTTTTGGCTTTTTCTACTGATATTGTTTTTACTTTTGATTCTATAACTGTTCCGCTTGTTTTTATTTCTACAAAGCTTAGATATTTGCTATCATTTGATATTGCTACATCTGTCGCTATTGTTGTTGATAAATATGTCTTAAATTCTTCTTTTCCAGTTATATCATACATTATTATCACTGATTTATATGTTGTTCCTGTTATTACAACTCCTACCGCTCCGCTGTCGTTTACGCAAATGTGAGATATATTTCCTTCCATTTGTTTTTGCCATTGTAGTGAATCATTATATATTAAGTATAAATTTTCTCCGCCTTGATCTGCTACTAATAAGTATCTTCCTGCTGATTCAAACTGTGGTTTTGTAATTGATACGTTTATTGATGTGACAACTTTTGCTGATGAGTTATATATTGTTAATGTATTGTTCCCTACTGTTGCTAGATAGTTACTATATGCATAGGCTTGTATATTATCCTTTTCTTCTATTTCTATTGTTGGTAAATCTTCTTCTCCTATGTCTTTCTTTAGTATGTATTTATCAGTCCATAGTCGTACTGTGCTATTTCCTACATATAGGCCTATTGCTACAGCTATGATAATTATTAACAGTGTAATTATTCCTATTAATATTTTTTTCTTCATTAAGTTTGTTTCCTTTCGGCTTTTTATATGTGTATTTTATAATAATTTATCTTTATTTTCAACAGTTTTTAATTTATTTAGAATAAATATGAATATTTTTTTACTATATAAAAAGCCATCAATTTAGATGTTGTTATCTAAGATTGATGGTTTCGTTTTTATTTTCTATGTTTCTTTTTTCTTACTATTGTAACTATTATTCCTGCAATTATTACAAGTATTGGAAGACCAAAGATTATTGCTCTTACGATTAAATCTTGTTGCTGACTTGCTGTATATGTTACAACTCCTGTGTCTTTTCTTATTCTAATTGAGTCTTCTCTATTTGATAAGAATGCTACTGTATTTAACATTAAGTCTTTGTTATTTCTTAATGCAATTGGTGTTGTATAGCTTGACCCAATTTGGATACTGCAACTTGCTGCAAATAGTGCATTTGAATATGCTACTAATGTTGATGTCGTTGTGTCATTTATTTTTTTAGTTAATGTTTCGCCTAATACAAATGGTCCTTCTTCATCTGTATTAAGTTTTGTGTATATACTTTGTGTTGCATTTTCTCTATAGAATGAATTTGATGATGATTTGATAAATGGTGTTGCTGTTACGCCTATTTCTTCTAGTTTTTCATCATTTACAGTGTTTATTCTTCCTGCATCTAGCATTACTATTGATCCATCTGTGTAAATGTCTTTTACTATGCTGTTATAGCTCATTTCTGGTATTATTAGCTCAGGACTTCCAGCTAACATATTACTACTTGATTGTTCACATACAACACCTTTTGAAAAGCTTATTCCATATAATGATAAAATCTTGTTTATATTTGTTAATTCTTCTGTATTAGAGTTTAACATATATGGCTCTTGCATCCAGATTATTTTTCCACCATTGTTTATATAATTCTGTATTTTTTCTGTTTCTAGGTCTGTAAAATCTTTTTTTGGATTTGCAATTATTAGTACATCACATGTTTCTGGCATATCTGATAATAAAAGGTCTAATGTATTTACATCATTTACTTCATTTGTTATTTGTTGTGCCAATGCGTACATATATCCATTGCTTCCAGTTCCATATTCTCCATGTCCTGTTAAGAAATATACCTGTGGCTTTTTAGCAATTGTAACATCTATTATTCCATTTGTTAGTTTTTGCTCTGTTATATCTATTGATTGGTATGTTGAGCTATCATAAGTGTACATTTCTGAAGCATCTATTATTTTATATCTTTGGTTTGATGCTATTGCAACTAATTGATCTGTTGAACTAACTCCATATTGTGTCGCTAAATCAGGTCTTTCTGATGTATTTACTAACTGAACTGTTATTTTGTCATTTACATCATGATATTGTTTTCCTAATATAACTGCTGTGCTTTCTTCAGTATACCCAAAGTAGTATAGTGTTACATTTAGGTCTATGTTTTTTACTTCATTCTTAGAGTCATCTGATAATGAGTATAATTTTTCTTTTGTGAAATCTATTGGCGATAAGTCTAATTTTCTTATTAGTATGTTTACTCCTAGGAAGATAGCTAGAGTTATTACTACTAATAATACTGTTAAACTTGTTTGTCTAAGCCATTTTTCTTTGATTATTTTTATTAGTTTTCTCAATTTTCTATCCTCCTTATTTTACTAACTTTCTTCTTTGTAATACCATTATTGTGAAGAATATAAACATTGCTGTTGTTGATAATAATAGTACTAGATTTGTTATTGATATTGTTCCACTCATGAATGAGCCATAATATGCATACATTAGTGAATAATGTCCAAATACGCTTGATAGTCTTGGTGAAAACCATGATATTAGGAAAAATCCTATTGCTATTACTGCTGCAACTATTTGATTCTCAGTTAAGCTTGATGCAAACATTCCAAATGATACATATGCTATTGATAATAGTGCAAATCCTAGTATTGATACTAATGCACTTGATAGATGTGGCTCTCCGAAATATGCTAATATTGCAAAATACATTATTGTTAATAATGTTGATATTAATACTACTATTGTTGCTGCTAAGAATTTGCCTAATACTATTTGCGTAACACTTTTAGGTGATGTAAATAATATTTGTTCTGTTCCTGTCTTTCTTTCTTCTGCAAACATTCTCATTGTTAGTAATGGTACTATGAATGTTAGTACTGTTACTGCTGATCCGAACATACTTGAAAAGTCTGTACTTGCATATGCAAATATGTCTAAATAGAAAAATAAACTACATGCTAATAAAAATACTCCTATGTATATATATCCTATTGGTGATAGAAAGTAATTTTTTAGTTCTTTTTTAGTTATTGCCCACATTATTTTTTACCTCCTTTGTTCTTTTTTTGTTTTTTATTATTTTTTGTGTTGTTAGTTGTTTTTTTGCTTTCTGCTTTTTCCTTTTCTTCAGGAGCTGTGAGTCTTTTTATTTCTTTTGTTTTACTTTCTTTTTTAGATTTTTTATTTGCTTTTTTTGCTTGTTTTCTTGCTTTTCTTTCAGCTTTTTCTTCTTTTGCTAGTTGCTTCTCTTTTTCCCACTCTGCATCAAATTCAGCTTTTCTTTGTGCCTTTTCTTTCTTTTTTTCTTCTTTGATGCTCTTTTTTCTTTCTTCTTTTGTCATATTCTTTAATTGTTCTTCTCTAGCTTGTTTTGCCTTTTCTTCTTTATCTTGTTTTGCTTTTATTTCTGTTTCTTTACTGTTTATTAGTTTTAAGAAAGCATCTTCAAGTGTTGTTTCTGTTTGCTTTAATTCGAATATTGTTATTTCTTGTTTTGGTAGTTCTTCAAATATTTTCTTTCTTAAGTCTACTTCTTTTTCTGATGTAATTAGATATTGCTTTGTTCCATCATTATTGTCTTTTATTAACTTGATTTCTTTTATTTCAGGTATAATTTCTTTTATTGTTTTCATTTTATTTTTTGAGTCTTCTACTGTAATGATGATATTGTTTTCTGATTGTGTTTGTTTTTCTAGGTTTTCTGGAGTGTCTATTGCTAAGATCTTTCCTTTATTTATTATTATTACCTTATTACATATCTGGCTTACTTCTGATAATATGTGTGAACTTAATATTATTGTATGTGTCTTTCCTAGCTTTTTTATTAGATTTCTTATTTCTGTAATTTGCTTTGGATCTAATCCAACCGTTGGTTCATCTAATATTAGTATGTCCGGATTTCCAATAAGTGCTCCTGCCATGCTAACTCTTTGTTTGTATCCTCTTGAGATATTTTTTATTAGCTTGTTTTCTACACTTTTGGTTCCTGTTTCTTCTAGTACTTTTTCAATCTCTGCTTTTTTCTCACTTCTTTTTACATTTTTTAAGTCTGCCATATATTTTATAAATTCTCTAACTGTTAAGTCATTATATAATGGTACACTTTCTGGCATATATCCTATTTGCCTTTTGGCTTTTTTAGGCGTTTTAGATATATCATATCCGTTTACTATTATTTTTCCCTTGGTTGGCTCAATGTAACCTGTTATCATATTCATTGTTGTTGATTTTCCAGCACCATTAGGGCCTAAGAATCCCATTATTTCATGGTCTTCTACTTTAAAATTTAAGTTGTCTACTGCTGTAAATTTTCCATATTTCTTTGTGATGTTTTTAACCTCTATCAAAGCTTTTTCCTCCAATCTATTGTTTCCCTAAGTTTTTATATGTTCATATTATCACTATATTTATTTTTCAGCAATATAAAGTTTGTTTTTTCACATAAAATTTACATTTGATGTATATATTTAAGTATAACTTTTAGTTTACTTTTCTTGTATTTAGTGGTATAATTGATTTTATCACTTTGGAGGAGGAATCTTTCATGTTTGTTATTGCGGTTGGGTTGATTTTTCTTTCTATCGCGGGGCTTTATTTCCTTTCGGATAAGAGAGGCAATGGCCGGAAATAATTAACCCACAAAAATAAGGAGGCTTTATGTCTCCTTATTTTTTAGTTTTTGAAAAATGTTTCATACGCATTATATGCTGAATATATGTCATATTTGCTTGTTACTTCGTAAGGTGCGTGCATTGATAATACTGGTACTCCACAGTCTATTACATCTACTCCTTTGTTTGCTAAGATATATGCGATTGTTCCGCCTCCGCCGATGTCTACTTTTCCTAGCTCTGCTAATTGATATTTTATGTTGTTTTCATTAAATATTTTTCTTATATATGCAACATATTCTGCATTTGCATCTGATGAGTTGTATTTTCCACCTGATCCTGTATATTTATTTAGAGATATTCCTTCTCCTATAATTCCGGCATTGTTCATGTCTGATACTTGAGCGTATAATGGATCAACTCCTGCATCTACGTCTGCTGATAACATTCTTGAATTGCAAAATACTTTATCTAATAAATTTGGTCTATTTATTCTTGCTTTATTTAATAGTTCTGAAATAAATGTATCAAATACATGTGATTCCATTCCTGTATTTCCCATACTTCCTATTTCTTCTTTATCTGAGAATAGGCATACTGCTGTTCTTTCTGGATTTTCTACATTTAAAATTGCTCTTAATGATGTGTATACACATACTTTATCATCTTGTCCATAAGCTGATACTAAGCTTTCATCTAATCCTAATGTACGAGCTTTAAAGGCTGGAACTATCTCTAATTCACTACTTATGAAATCTTCTTCAGTTATACCATATTTTTGATTTAAAATTCTTAATATGTTTGTTTTTACTTTATTTTTAGATTTTTCATCTTCTTGATTTGTACTTGGTATACTTCCTATTAATAAAGCTAGATTTTCTCCATTTATGGCTTCTGATACTTTTTTCTGCTGTTGTTCTTTTGCTAAATGTGGTAATAGGTCTGTTATTGTAAATACTGGTTCGTTTTCATTTTCGCCTATTGATATTGTTAGCTTTTCTCCATTTGCTTTTATTATTACTCCATGAATTGCAAGTGGAATGGTTGTCCATTGATATTTCTTTATTCCACCATAATAGTGTGTTTTGAAATAGGCTAAACTTCCTTCTTGTACTAGTGGATTTGGTTTTAAATCTAGTCTTGGTGAATCTGCATGTGCTCCAATTATATTTAATCCCTCTTCCATACTTCTTTTTCCTATTACGGCTAGGTATATATTTTTACATCTATTTACGAAATAAACTTTATCTCCTGGATGTAGTTCCGTATACTCATCTATTGATCTAAATCCATGTTCTCTTGCTATTCTTTCTGATTGAGCTACTATTTCTCTTTCAGTTTTTCCATGGTTTAAAAAATCCATATATTCATTTGAAAATCTAAATATTTTTTCTTTTTGCTCAATTGTTAGGTCTTCCCAACCTGATTTTCTTTTTAATTCTAATTCACTCATTTTGGTTTCCTTTCTTTTTTATTGTTTCACTTTTTTATTCTATTATTCTTATATCATAAATAAAATAAAAATAAAATATTTTAAATAAATATTTACAAATTTTCTTATTTATTGTTAAATATACTATAAAGAAGGATTTTAATTATTATGAATGCAATACTTTATACGAGTGGTGATACCACTTCGCAGGAGCTGACTCCTGAAGAAAGCAAAATTTTTGATGAAGCTGATAAAATCATTGAACAAAATTCTAGTGATTTTTCTAATAAAAAAAGTGAACATAAAAGTCATATTGGATTATTGATTTTTTCAATAATATTTTTTATTGTTTTTTTATTAGCCAGTGTCTTTTCAACTGTCTTTGCTTTTATAAATGTTAATAATACAACTTTTGTTTCCGGAATTAGTATACTTGGAATTGATGTTTCTGGTTTATCTAAAGATGATGCTAAGCAGAAAGTTACAGATGATGTTTCTAATAGACTTTCTACTGATGTTATTTTTAAGCATAATGATGAAACTTATACTTTGCTTCCTAGCTCAGTCGGTGGTAGTTTTGATATTGACAAGGTTATTGATGATGCATATTCTGTTGGCAGAAACGGAAATATTTTTCAAAATAATTTTGCTATTTTAAATGCTATGATTAATAGTAAAAATTTTATTCCTGATTTTAGTTTTAATTCTGATTCGTTTGATAATAGTATTTCTCAGATGAACAGCAATTTTGCTGATGGAATTGTTGAACCAAGTTATGATATATCAGGGAATAATTTGATTATTAAGTCTGGAAAGAATGGCAATATTGTTGATAGTGATAAGATTAAATCATTATTTGTTGATAAATTAATTGTTGTTCCTTACAATACAGATTCTATTGAAGTTCCTGTATTTTCTAAGGAAGCAAATAAGATTGATATAGATGCTATTCACAGTGAAATTTATAAAGAAGCTCAAGATGCATCTTATACAACTAACCCTTATGCTGTTTATCCATCATCAAATGGACTTGATTTTAATATCTCTATTGATGAAGCTAAAGCTTTGATTACTGGAGATAAAGATAGTTATACTATTCCTTTAAAAACTTTATACCCTAATGTTAAAACTAGTGATATTGGAATTGAAGCTTTTCCAGATTTACTTTCTTCTTATTCAACAAGTTTTGCTTCTAGTAGTTCTAATCGTGCTACTAATGTTTCTCTTGCTACTAATAAGATTAATGGTAAAGTTTTAATGCCTGGTGAGGTTTTCTCTTTTAATGGTACAGTTGGCAAACGTACTCCTCAAGCTGGTTTTAAGGTCGCAGGTGTATATATGAATGGTCAAGTTGCTACTGATTATGGCGGTGGTATCTGCCAAGTTTCTAGTACTTTATATAATGCTGTTCTTAGAGCTAATCTTGAAATTGTTGATCGTTCTAACCATATGTTTGAAGTTGGTTATGTTCCTATTGGTACTGATGCTACAGTTTCATGGGGTGCTCCTGATTTTAAGTTTAAAAATTCAAGGAGTTATCCAATAAAGATTGTTACTTCTTCATCTAATAGGAAATGCGTTGTTAAATTTTATGGACTTAAAGAGAGTGAAGAATATGACATTGAGATTGTATCTTATAGAACTGGCTCTGTTCCTTATCGTACAACTTATACGACTGATTCGAGTTTAGCTGCTGGTCAACAAAAAGTTATTCAACGTGGTTCTAATGGGGCAAAATCAGTTGCTTATAGGATTCGTAAGAAAAATGGTCAGGTAATTTCTAAAGAGTTACTTTCTAAAGATACCTATGATCCTCATAATCAAATTATTGCAGTTGGAAAATAGTTTGTTTAATTTGTTTAATTTTTTAAAAGATTTTGTTAAATTTGTTGACAAAATCTTTTTATTATGTTATTATAATTTATGTTATTTGTAGTACCCATAAATGGGTCAGTAGCTCAGTTGGATAGAGCAACGGCCTTCTAAGCCGTGGGTCGGGGGTTCGAATCCCTCCTGGCTCACCATTTATTTTACAACAAATAATGTAAAACACTTATCAATTTGATAAGTGTTTTATTTTTTTATACATGTTGTAGTTTTTTGTTTTCTTTTTTACTAAAATCAAATTTAGGCATCATTCCAATTTTATCTGGTGTGTGTTCTGGTAATTGATATATATCATGTCCTGGAAATTCGTTTCCTTCTACAAATACTGGGCCGTCTGGTGTAAATGCTACATCCCATCCCACATATCCCATGTCAGGAATCTCTTGGCATGCTTCTTTACACATATCTATTGCTTCTTCCCAATAAGGAAATTTGAATCCTTTGATTTTTTCTCCTGTTGCAGGATGCTTTTCATATACATTTTTTTGTTTGTCGATTGCGACTTGTGATACAATTCCTGTAATTTCATCTACTGGAGCAACCATTCCACCACTATTAAAGTTGTCAACACATTTTCCATTGTTTCCAATTCTAAAGTATGCACATATTATATGTGGCTCTAGTTTTAAGTTTTTTCTTTCTGCTTTTGGTACAGTTAAAACTGATTGTCCATCTTCTGTTGTTACTATTGTTACAATTCTTACGGTATTTATCGCATTAGGGTATATTTTTGCAACTTCTGGGTGTTGCACTATTACTTCTTCTAATTCAAAGTTGCTACCCTCTTCTGTTAAGTGATTATACACTTCATCTAATGATTTAAAATCTTCTGTGTGAATCTTTTCTATTCCTTTTCCGCATCCACCATCTATTGGCTTTGCCATAAATACATTGTGCTTTTCAATAAATTTTATTACATCTTCTTTAGGTGTTCCGTTTACTTTTATCCAATCTCTTTTTAAATATTTATTAAATATAGTATTAAATTGATCTTTATTCTCAAAGTATGGCATTGCATCCATATCACAATATTTTTTTACTAATTCATTATTTCTTCCACGAGTTAAATATGTGTCTCTTTGTTCGTCTGTTAAATTGTACATTTCAAATAAGTCATAGTCCATATATCCTGCGCCATATTTTACTGCACATTTTTGCATATCTTTTAGTATTTGTATTTTGGACATATTTGTTTTTTTGTGTATAGAATTAATCTTGTTTATCATTGCTTTTTTGTCCATTGTGTTTATTCTTTTTAAGATGTATGTAATTCTTCCCATTTTATTCTCCTTTTTATTTTCTATATTCTTAGTATATACTTTCTTAGTATAATTTTTCAAGTTTTTAAGCATTTTTTTATAAAACTTTATATCTTTGCAGTTTTTTTATTGCTTTTTTTAATGAACTTATTCTGTTCTTCTCAAATGTCCCCATTTCTGCAAGTGTTTTTCCTCCTCTTGCATCAAATATTGGCTCAAATCCTATTCCGTTCCTTCCCTTTGGTTCTTCTGCTATATATCCCTCTATTTCTCCTGTTGCAGTATATATTTCTCCATCTCTTATTACTGTTACTGCAGTTACAACTTCTGCAATTCGCTGATATATGTCCTTTCCTTCTAATTGCCTTAGCAAATATGCATTTCTTTCCTCATCAGTTGCATCTTTTCCTAAAATTCTATATGTTTTTATTCCTGGAAATCCGTCTAAGCAGTCTATCCACAAACCTTCTGAATATGCTAATACTATTTCTTTTGTATATTTTGCTAAGTACATTGCTCTTATTTTTGAATTTTGTTCAAATGTTTGTCCTATTTCTTCTGCATTTAGCTCTATTCCAGATTCTTTTAGGCTTATTATTTCATATTCTTTTAATATATTTTTTATTTCATTAATTTTTCTTTCATCATCGCTTGCTACTAATATTTTCATCTCTTTCCTCTTGTTTTTATTTTATATTATCTTATTTTTTTGTGCAAGCTATTTATCGTTAATTATTATTTTTTCTTAGTTTTTTCTATTTATTCAATTTTTTTTTGAAAAATTGTTGATTTTGTTTTAATTTTGTGTTATATTATATAGGTATTTTGAATACATTTATATTATCGAGGTGTGGCTCAGTTGGTAGAGCGCGTGGTTTGGGACCATGAGGCCGCAGGTTCGATCCCTGTCACCTCGACCATATTTTGCCCTTTTTCAAGGGAATTTAAGAGAATTTATAAAAATTCAAAAGTTATGAATTATGCTATTTTTCAAAGAAATTTGATAATAGCATAATTTTTTTGAGTTCCTAAAAATGTTATAAGATTTGGTTATTTTCTTCAAGAAAAAGTTTCAAGAAAATTTTTATAATGTTTCAAGAAAGTTTCAAGGAAAAATATCAAGTTGTTTTAAAGTTCTTCAGATAAATAGAAAGGAGAACTTTTTTTATGGAATTTAAACCTTATAAAGATAATGAATATTTAGAAAATTCATATTATAAAATACCACAAGAACTATTTGTAAGTTCTTTATATAAAGAAAAACTAAATTCAGATAGTAAAATACTATATGCTTTTTTACTAGACAGATTATCACTATCTCAAAAAAATCACTGGATAGATGAAGAAAGAAATATATATTTAATTTTTACAAGAGAAGAAGTACAAGAAAAATTGAATTTATCTGACAAGACTGCAACAAAAGCATTCAAACAGTTAGCTGATGTAGGACTTGTACAAGAGAAAAGACAAGGATTAGGAAAGCCTAATTTAATATATGTTGGAAAAATACAACATGAAGAAACGGAAAAATTACGTTTCTTGATTCGTAAAAATTACGATTCTGGAAACGAAGATATTACGAATCTTGAATCGGAGAATTTACGAGGAATCGATACTAATAATATCAAAACTAATATAATCAATACTGATTCTATCAATCCTAATAGCGATGATGAACTTCATTTAAAAGAAATAAAAGATAAATGCAAACTAGATGAATTTCCTCAAGAAGAAAAAACTATCTTAGAAGATGTTATTGATAGCCTATATTATAAAGATAATTTGAAAGTTGGGAGTATAACAGTTAATCACTACAAAATATTAGATAAATTAAAACTTATTGTTAAAGAAAATTTAATACAGTTATTAGATATATTAAAAAATATACCTAATATACAAAATGCTAAAAATTATTTGATGATTTGCTTATATAATAATTTAGGAAATACACATATTACTATCCCAAAGAAAAAAGAGAATACTACTTCATATAATGGAAGGGACTATGAAAATGGCTCACTTGATTTTCTATATGCTAACTTTGTTTATGATAACGAAGCAGTAACTTCGTAAGCATAGCTTTGATATGAAATTGCCAGCCATACTTATATGGGCAATTTCACTATAAATTATAATGACAAGTTCATTATAATTTATAGCCTAAAAATGTTAAGGCATTTTTAGGAAAGCCTCGCAGAGCACACAGATAAGTTTGAAAAACTTGTCTAGTGTGTTAGACAAATAAATTTGTTTCGAGCAAGAAAGGACTTCGGAGCAATGAGTTATGCTATAGTAAGAAATGAAAAATTAACAAGGAGTCAAGCTAATGGAATATGTGTTCATAATGATAGAAAAGCAAAAAATCATTCTAATAAGGAAATAGATATTAGCAAATCAAACTTAAATTATTACTTCAAGAAAAATGAATTAAGTTACACAAAGGAATTTGACAGATTAAAGAAGAAATACAATTTACAAGGGCAAATAAGAAGCAACAGCATAATAATGTGCGAAATGATATTTACATCAGATAAAGAATTCTTTGATACAATTGGAATGGAAGAAACTAAAAGATATTTTGAAGAAAGTTTCAAGTTTATTTGTAATTATAAAAATCTCGGAGAGAAAAATATAATATCAGCTGTAGTTCATTTTGATGAAACAACTCCACATATGCATTTGATTTACATTCCAGTAGTTCATACAAAAGATAAAGATGGACATGAAATTGATAAAATATGTTGTAGGGATTTTTGGAAAGGTAGAGACAGTTATAGAAATTTGCAAAATGCTTTTCACGAATATATAACAAGCAAAGGATTTGAATTACAAAGAGGATTACCTTCTGAAGAAACCAAAAGGAAAAATGAAACAATACAAAATTATAAACAAATAACTAATTTTGAAAATACGAAAAAAATTTTAGAAAATATAACTTTAGAATTACCCAAAACACCTAATATTAAAGACTTCAAAAGAGCTATATTTAATCGTGATGAAAAAATAGAAAATACAATAATAAAACCTAGAGATGAACTAATCCAAAAGCTTTATCAAGAAAACAAGACATTGCATAAAGAATTATCAAAACAAGTGAATACAGTAGATTTTGCAGAAAATTTCAAGGAAGATTATATAAAAATGACAGAAAAGGACATAAATTTAAGGCTCTCAAATAGTTTGCTTAAAGAAGAATTGGAAAATAAAGAAAAAGAACTGGAATTAAAGTATGAAAGTAAAGCCTGTAATATGGAACATGAATATAAAAAAGAAATCCATAAATTAAAGCAGAAAAATAAGAACTTAAATAAAATGATTGATAAATTTAAAGTGACTTTAAAAAGATTTATTAAATGGCTTTGTCATAAGTTTTCATATCCGTCTGAGGATGAACTTGTACGAGATTTTGAGAAAGAAACATATAATAACTTTAATTTTGAAAAACAACTCGATATAAATGAATTTAAGGAGAAAGAAAACGATTTTGATAGAGAATATTGAAGAGAGCAAATTAACTGCTCTCTTTAATGCACTTTGCAATTTATGAACAATTATATACTTATTGAAAATTCTTCATTTTCATATAACATTTTGTATTCACAACTTGTACTAATTAATTCTTTATGAGTACCATTAGCAATGATTTTATGATTATGTAATAAATATATATTATCTGAATCAACAATTGTACTTAATCTATGAGCTACTATAACAACAGTATGATCTTTAGATAATTCCTTTATAACATTTTTAATTCTTTCTTGGTTGTTGTTATCTAAGCTACTCGTAGCTTCATCTAATAATATAATTTTTGATTTTCTAATCAAAGCTCTAGCAATAGCTATTCTTTGTTTTTGACCACCACTTAATATAACACCATTTTCTCCAACTAAAGTATTATACGCATCTTTCATTGCCATTATATCATCATGTATTTGAGATTTTTTGCATACTTCAATTATTTCTTCATCAGTTGCTTCTGGTTTTGCTAGTTTAATATTATCTTTAATTGACAAATTAAAGATATATGGAGATTGAGAAACAATAGAAATATTATTTCTAATTGTGTTTTCAGATAATTCATTAATATCAGTATCATCTATTAAAATTTTACCACTATTTAATTTATAATTTTTTCCTATTAGTTTTAATATTGTTGATTTACCTTCTCCACTTTTTCCAACAAATGCTACCATAGTATTAGGTTTTATTTCAAAACTTAAATCTTTAAATAATTCTTTATTATTATATTGAAAATTTACATCTTGAAATTTTATTTTACCTATTATATCTGTTAACTGGGTATCACCATATGAGTCTTTGGTAAATGTATTATAATCGATAATATCAAAAACTCTTATTGCAGATACTTTTCCATCAGCAAATTTCTCTCTTATTTCTGATATATAATCTATTAAATTTAATACTTTATTCTTATATAAAAATGTTATCAAGAAAGAGCTGATTTGTAGTGTATTATTTGTTATAAAATAAATAGAAAGAATTATAAATATAAAATCTAACATATGTTGAAAAGTTTTAATATATCTATTCCAAGTTCTTCTTGTATGAGTCTTTTTTATATCATAACTTATTACATCTTTTTGTTTAATATTTATTCTATCTAATAAGGTATCTTTTAAATTTAAATTTTGAACTTCTCTAATTCCTCTTATTACATCTGTGTATATACCTACTATTTCTTCATCTTTTTGTTTATACTTGGCTTTTACATTTTTATAGTAAAATAATTTTTTAG
Organism: Clostridium sp. CAG:793; assembly: GCA_000433915.1. GTDB lineage: Bacteria > Bacillota > Clostridia > TANB77 > CAG-508 > CAG-793. The sequence goes on along the minus strand of HF993645.1, from coordinate 60,755 downwards.
AAGTCAATATATATACTAATATAATATTTAATATCAAAAACAATCCAAGATATTTATTAAGATATAATACATATATAATAAAGCTTAAATTTAGAATAATCCCTGATAAATCATCTGTTATATAATCAAATAATTCAGATAATTCAGATGTATCTTTATTTAATCTTGAGATAAATATACCTGAATTAGTATTATCATAATTTTTTAACTCAAAATTAGTTAAGCTTTGTATCATATCGTGTTTTAAATCAAAATTCACTTTTCCGTTGAGTTTTAAAACTGCTCTTGACCATAGATTAGTAACTATTTCTATTACAATTCGCAATATCATAAGGAAAAGTGCAATTTTTAATATATTAGATTTATCAAAATTTTCAAAATATCCTAACATCTTTCCTTCGTAAATAGGCGAAAGTAATGATATTCCAGCATATCCTAAACTTAATATAATAACTATAATACATAGAAATTTGTATTTTTTATAATATTTAATTAATTTTATTAAACTTTTCGTGTCTTTTTTCATTCCTGTTATTCCTTTATTAAATTCATTTTAATTAATGCATCTTCTAAACATTCATTTTTATCAATAAATATAATATTTTTTATATTGTATTCTCTTATTCTAGGATACCATAAATTAACTTTATCTTTTATTGCTTGAGCCCATTCTTCGGTATTTCCTCTATCTATACATCTTTGTTTTAAAACATCTCCAGAATCTAATTTAGGATAAGCTAAATAGAAACTAATATTATTTTTATTAAAATATTCTAATAACTTCCAATGCATAGATGTTAAAACTATATCATATTTTTTTCTAGCCTCTAAAATAGCTTTAATATAGTTTTCAGGAAATTTATCATTTGGTATTCTTTCTTTTTTCCATTTGTTGGTCTCTATTTCTTCAAGCGTCATTTTATTTTTATACTTCCATTGATATAAACTTGACTCTAAATCTATTATATTATCATATTTTTGTGCTAATGTTGTTTTTCCTAATGCTGTAAATCCTGCTATAATAATTCCTTGTTTCATAAATACTCCCTTTTTTACAAATTTTAGTCGATACCTTTATTTTTTTTGATTTTTGTTTAAACTATCTGGTAATTTATCTATAATCAAGTTACAGTCAAGTTAAAATTATCCGGAAAATTATCCGATACTTTTTGAAAATTATCCGATACTTTATCCGGTACTTCCGGATAAAGTATCGGAACAAATAACTATTTTTTTGCCCATACTGGATAACGAGTTGTTCCAATATTCTTTATTTTTTCTTCTTTCTTCTGTAAGCAAACATTCACAAGATACTTTATTTTTGTTTTCTTTTGCTCTTTGTTTAGATGGTCAGGCAATTTGCTTATCAATAATTCATCTAAATCTTTCTTTGTAATACTTCCAAAGTCATTTATATATTTCAAAACTAAATCTTTATAATATTGATCATTGAATCCGGATTTTTTAGTATAGGAAACTTTATCATCAACAATTTCAGAGATTTGTTTAGAAACATATATATTAGGATATCTTCCTTCAATTAAATTGTCTTTACGAAGAATATCGGATTGCTCTTTAGATATTGGGATATTTTTTTGTACTCTATCTAAAAGCATAACTTCTTGTAGGCTTAAATCAGTTTTTTCAAATAATACTTGAGAGTATTTTTCATCTAGAATTTTACCATATATAGTTACTTTTACTCTATCTTTTTCACTTAAGTCATAATCTGGCATAGGGAAGAATCTTTCTCTTAACTTTTCAAAACTTCTTCTTATTCCCATACCTGCGGTATCAATCATATTTAAATTAACCATTGCTTGTGCTAAAAATTGATTTCTATAATATGGTGGAACATAACCCTCATTTATAATTAAAGTATCGACTGATTGAGGTATAAATCTCCCTTCATTCAATATCATTAATTTATCTCTCATTTCGATAATGTTTACTCTTCCACCTTTTCTATAGTCTTGATGTGCAATGGCATTATTTAATAACTCACGAAGAATATTTATATCATATTTATCTACTTCATTTGGAAAAAGTGTTGTTTGACTTGGCATATATCTATATCTCAAATTTCTGATTTTTTCACTAGCTTTATCCATTGTAATAATAAATGGAATTGTAAAATGTTCATAGTCAATAATATCCGTACCTTCTTGTAATTTCCAAGTTATATAAGGAATATAATTATCAACATATGTATTTGTATCTTCACTTCCTAATAATAGCCATGCAGCACGAGTTACTTTACCATTTAACAAAACTTTTGCTTTATTTAAAAAGGTAATATCATCCATTTTATCAATTTCATCTGCAATTTCTTTATTTTCATTTTTCTTTTTAAATTGTTCTCTAGCTTTTAATATAGCATTTTTATCTAAATCATCAACTGTTAAGTCACTAATAATTTGTCTTGTCCAATCAACATTTACTGTAGATAATATTGTATCTCTTTTTACATCATTTAAAGGAATTAGTGACTCATCATTTCTATCGTAAGCAATGTTTTTCCAAGTAGTTGGTACTCCAATTGCTGCAGGAATTTTAAACATTATAACTCTATTACTATCAATTTCAAATTCATATATATCCATAAATGTCATATTATCATTAGTTGATTGAGTTATTTCTTTTTTCAAGTTGTTTAAATTAGCACCTTTTCTATAATTAGTATTTACAAATTCATGAGTTTTATCACTTACTCCAAATACAAGCCAAGCATATTGTTTTCCTACTAAATTAGCACCATTACTTAATGCAGAAAAATATCTTCCAAGTTCATTAAAATCAAAATTATTTTTAGCTTCCTTATATTCAACATATTCTTTTTCGTTTTCTTTAATTAAAGAAAGTAATATATTTTTTATTTCTTCCATTTAGAATTCCTCCAATTCAGTATTAATTTTCTTCCTCTTGAGCTCTTTTTCTAAAACTATAAACATTAGCTTTATTCTTGCATTGTGGTGTATCATATTCTGCCTTTGAGTTTTTAGGTATAAAAGCTTTATGGCAAAATTTACAAATCTTAAGCATAATCGTATCTTGTGATAAATTTACTAAAAAATTCAAATCTATTGCTTGTTTTAAATAACCATAAACTAAACCTATTTCATTATTATGCAAGCTATCTATATTAGTATAAAGATTATTTATTGCTATAAGTGGAGAATAATTCATTAAGTGACGTTCTTCTACAAAGTGAACTAAATGTTCATAAAGAATTTTTGCATATTGTAAAATCATATCAACAGGTTCTCCATAGTTTTTAGAGAAAATTAAAAATTCATTTAGCTCTGGTGTAAGATATTTTTCCATAATTCTAGGAGATATATCTTTTCTACATTTTGCAATAAGTTCTTTAATTTGATTACTATTTAGTTTTGGCATAAAGAAATTTAAGTATTCTTCTAATTTCATATTTGTTATATGATCTTCGTAATTAATTAAATTATAATCTCTTAAAGCAACAGTATCATCTAACACATAATATCTATTAACTGGAAAATCAGCCATAAATCCAAATAAGCCATAGTTTCGTACATAATCTAAAATTTCTATATCTTCAACTTCTTCATTGTAATATACTTTTTTTCCAATATTTAAAATATCTATTAAATATCTATCTATCCAATCAGAAAAAGTTGAAGCATGATTTTTAGCTCCTTTTTCTGGTAGAACATATCTTTTTCCGTTTATTTCTTCGATTACATATCTGTCAAAAGCTAGGCAGAAACGTTGATTTTCTATATAAAAATTAGCTTTCATTTTCCACTCCTAAAAAATATTTAATTTCTTCGTTGTAATCACTTGACAAATTATAAAGCTTACGTTATAATCTGATAAAATCAAGTAATTACTTGTTGATATATATAGATTACAATAATTACTTTAAAAAGTCAATAGAATTACCCAAAATTCTTTAAATAGCACATTGAAAATTGAATATTTCAGTTGTTAGATACAGCATAATGAGACACTTGCATAGCCTTAACTCATCGTATAGGGTGCAACTCGGACGGAGTCGGAGTGGTGAAATTCCAGTGGAGTAATGTAAATTACCATCTAATAATTCCCAGATGATGATGGACAAGGAAAATATCATCATAAATAAAGCACGAAAGGAGAAAAACTTATGGAAAACGAAATCAAATTTTATACTACAGCAGATGTAAGAAGAATATTAGGAATAGGAAATAAAACATGTTTAGACTTATTCCATCGTTCTGATTTTCCTTGCATTAAAGTCGGAAAATCATTTAAAGTTGCTGTAAGTTCATTTAATGAATACGTAAGTACACGTAGAGTTTTAAGTGAAGTAAATGAGTAAGATTACAACAGATAAAAAAAGAAGATTTAAATATGCGACATTTAAACCTTCAAACTACTATTTTAAATCGAATACAAGAAAACTCTTGTTATAGTATTGAAATAATTATACACAAAAAATCAAAATATATCAAGAGTTTTCCTTAAATTTAACAAGAAAGGAAAGCAAAGAAATGAATAAAATAAAAGGAATTACAGTAGGAACGTATTTAACGAAAACAATTAAAAATTCAAAAAATAAAGGTTTATCTAGCAAAGAAATTTGTAACAATTGTAAAATGAAAGATAAATGTAAATATAGACAAATAACAAAATTTGAGAATGGAAAAGTTATTGATAATAATGTAGAATGTGATTCTTTCTATTTTTCTATAACACCAAAGGCGATAGTAACAACAGGTAGAGATACAGTTACAGGAAAAAGAACTACTAAAACATTTGTAGGAAAGAATGAGAAAGAAGCATTTAATAAAGCATTGTCATTCCAAATTGAAATGGAAGAAAATCAAGAATTTAGAATAATTACTAAAAGTAATAAAACAATAATTGATCTTGTAAAAAATAAAATTGAAGAAGATTATAAATTAGGCAAGATAATTAAAGCAACACATAAAAGAAAATCAGATACAATAAAGAAACTAGCTAAAGAGAAATTTACTAACAAACCTATTTCAAAAGTTACAAGAGATGAAGTAGTTAAATATTTAGAGAGCTTGAAAAACTATTCTAAAAGTACAATAAAACAAAATTATGAGCTATTATGTATGGCATTTGGACAGGCAAAATATGAAAATATCATAACAGATAATTTTATGGAAGGTTACAATAGAGTTGAAAAGCCAAAAAGTGAATATAAAAGCCACCACAGAGTTGCATTAACAGTTGATGAGCAAAAGAAATTGGTTGATTACTTAAATAATGCAAGTTATAAAGAATGTCGACACAAATATATTTTGTTACTATTATTGAGTACAGGAATGAGAATAGGAGAGGCTTTAGTTTTAGATTATGATAAAGATATAGATTTAGAAAACAGAAAAATCTATATTAGAAGAACTCAAACAAAAGATAATAATGGCAAAGCAATTATAGGAAATACTACAAAAACAAATACAGGTCAAAGAATTTTGAATATGAATAATATAATTTATCAAATTATTCAAGGTGCTTTAGAACATAAGGTTGATAATAAAGAACATTTATTATTTTGCAAAGAAGATAGAACAATGTATGTAGAAAATTCTATAAATAGCAGTCTAAAAAGAATTGCATTAGATTTGAATATTGGAATCTATGAAGAAGAAAATACAAAAGGAAAATTAGTTAAAAAGACTGATATTCATACCCATATGTTAAGAGGAACATTTGCAACTAGATGTGCAGAGGCAAAAATTGCTCCAGCAGTTCTTAAGAAGATATTAGGTCATACTGATATTACTGTCACAATGAAATACTACGTTGATGTAGATGTTGAATTTGAAAAGGCAGAAAATAAGAATGTTGAAGATTATTTAATAGATAAAGAAATATTTAATGTAGATTCTGATTACGATTATGACTATGCTTAAAAACACAAAAGAAAAACCTTGAAACTTTATTAGAATTTATTAGAATTATTTTTATTAAAGTTTCAAGGAAATGTTTCAAAGTAAAAATATAAAACTTTAAAATGCTTGATAAATAAAGAAAAATAGCATTTGGCTAGAATACCTCACCTCGACCATATTTAAGCAGTAAATTGAATTTACTGTTTATTTTTTTGTCGAAATTCAAGAGAGTTTATAATAAGTCAAGAACTAGTAAATATGCCATTTTCAAAGTAATTTTGAAGATCGGCATATTTTTTATATTCGAGAAAAATTATTTTAATTGCTTATAAATACCATAAAATTAACCTATTTCTCTCTGGAAAGAATTTCTGGAAAATTTTATATTCATTTCTGAAAAGTCAAAAATTGTTTATTTCAAGTAGATTTATAGTTTTCCCCAAAATTGAAATGAGAACTGAATTAAATCTTATGAAAAGAAACAAGAGCAAACTAAATTCAATCTTGTTTATGTTGAAAAGATTAAACATGACGATATTATTACAAATATGATTCGTAAAAATTACGATTCTATAGTAGGAAAATTTACGAGGAAACTATAATAATAAAACTAATAAGAATTTTTTAAATTTTGATCAAAGGAGTTATTAAAAAGGAGAACTAGATTTTTTATATGCAAATAATTTGAATACATTATGTGATAATTAAGAACTATAATATTTTTAACAAATTTACTAAATTTTATGGTACAATATAAAAAAATAAATGTACGGAGTAATAAAATGTCTGTAAAAGAAGCAAATGAAATTACAGTTAAGGTAACTTGTTCAAACGATGAGTTAATAAAACACTTAATTAATAAAGGATTTATTGAAGGTAGAAAATTTACACTTGATGATTACTATCTAATTCCAAAGAACTTGAAATTAGATGAATTAACAACAAGAGATATTTTATCTAAAGCAGTTATCATAAGATATATTGTGGATGATGGACAAATAATACAAAAAATAACATTTAAAAAGAAGAACATTAATGCAAATGGAGAAATATTAAGTCAAAAATCAATTAATTGTGATGTGTTAGATTATAAAGCTGGAATAAATTTATTTAATGAACTTGATTATTATGAAATTATGAACCTTAAAGAAAGTGATGTAATTTATTACAAGGATAAAATTGAATTGGCAATAAAATTTATAGAAAACAGTAATACTTTAATGGAAATTGAAACTGATGATAATTTTAAGACAATTGTTGAATTAAAACAATTGGTAACTGAATTAGAAATACCAATTGAAAAAGGTAATTATTTTGTAAAAAAAGCAGAAGATGAATTGAATAAAATTTTAAAAAGATAAAAATTAAATTATAAAGGTATTAGGTATGAAGTTAACCCTCCTTGTTATATAAAAAATTTTAACAAGGAGGTTGAAGATGATTTAATCTCTGAAAATCAAAGGCTTCGAATGGAGAATAAATTTAAAAAAAAATTAAAGATGAAATGTTGTCGATATTTCGTGAATATAAAGGACGTTATGGGTGTCGTAGAATCACACTAGAATTAAAGAATAGAGACTTTAAATTGGGTTTGTGCTATGAATAATGCACAAGCAAGAGCAGAAGAAATTGTTTTTAAAGAATTAATTTATGTTTAATTTTCTAAGCTTGCGACAACTGTTGATGATGTCAATAGTTTTTGATTAGTTCACCCTAAAAATAATATTTTAACTTGTGACTTGTTCACCCTTGAAAAAGTCACAAGTTATAGAGATATTAAAGATACTGAAGGTTATAGAACTGTACAAGTTTTTATTCAAGGTAGCGAACATATTCCGCCTGAACCTGAAAAAGTACCAAATTTGATGATGTATTATATATACAATTATAATCATGATGAACAAGATATATTTTCTAAGATTGCTGGATATCATATTGAATTTGAAAGAATACATCCTTTTGAAGATGGAAATGGTAGAACTGGTAGATTACTTATAAACTATGAATTGTTAAAAAATAATTTACCACCTGTTGTTATCGAAAAAGATGATAGAATAAAGTATTTTGAATTTTTAAGAAATACTGATAATACTGGCTTAGCTAAATGGTTAAAAGATTTATCTTCTAGAGAAGAAGAAAGAATGAAAAAGTTTGGATTTTAATAATTAATAATTTAAAGTAAACGTTGAAAATAAAAAATTCAACGTTTTTATTTTTTTCTTTATTATATAAAATAAGAGAAGAAAATTAAAAATAATTCTTCTCTTAATATTATATTAATTTTTTTCATTTTTATAAACATATATTATTAAATAGCTTATGCTTCAAGTTTTCTCTCGCAGTATTCTCTAATTGATTTTGTTATTTTCTTTATTGCTAAATCGTGTTCTTTCATATATCCTATGAAAAACCCTGGATTAACCATCTCAAATTCAAGTAATTTCATTTTTCCATCAGCTGTCTTCATGAAATCTACTCTGCAGATATCTATCTTTAAATCGTATAATTTTTCAAAATATTCTACTAATTTAACAGCACTTGAAACTTCCTTATCTGATGGTGAGTATTTGCTTATTATCCTTGTTTTTTGACTTGGTACGCTCTCATCTGTATTTGTGTATTCTTTTTTCTGTGAATATATTACTTGTTTATTTAAAAGTGAGATTTGATATTCTCCTTTCCAAATTTCTTTTTGTATTGGTTGTACTACCCAGCCTCCTACTTTATTTTCTTTCCATCTAAAGAATTGTTCATCAACATCTGCTAAGCATTTTAGAGAATTGCTAAGCTCTCCTGTTACTGGCTTTATTAGATAATCTTCTCTATGATCTGGATATTGTTTGCATATTTCTTCAAATGTGATTGTTCTATCAAATATCTTTGTTGGTATTGTTGTTACACCAAATTTTTCTAGTTCTTTTTCATTAATTTCAACTAGATATCTTTTTGTCATTCCTCTTAACATTGATTTTGGATCATTTATTACTTTTCCTGTATAGTTGTTTATTAAATATTTTAAGCATGTTTCTATTTCAACAAATTTCTGTTCTACTGATCCGACATTTCTTATTATCATAACAGATATTTTATCGTTTATCTCTTTTATACCTAAGTCATTTGTTTCTTGAGTATTTATGCAATAGATGTTATAAAATATCCCTTTTTCTGTATCAAATTTGTCCAATGTTCCTAGGTATACTTTCCAATCATTTCCATAAATTCTTCTATCATTGATCTTACTTCTTTGCTGTATTTTTCTTCGTCATCAAATTTTCCGTTCTTTAACATTCTTATATAGTTTTCTAATTGTTCCATATCTTTTACAGCTATTAGTATGCTTTTATTTTTCATTTTTTTAGTTCCTTTCTTTTAATAAATCTATTATGAACTTCTTTCCTTTATTTTTAGCTTTTGTGTATTCTTCGTTCATCGATAGTTCAATCAAAATGCTTTTACAATTGTATTCTTGCTGTATATATTCTCTTGCTGTTTTTAATCTTGGATTTATTATTTTGTGTTGTTTTATTATTGCCCTTATAAATCTTTTTATAGTACTTCGTGGCTTTAATACTTGTATTCCACCTATTTCTGTTATGTTTGATTTCATTGTTACATAGTCTTTTGATGATATTTCATCATTGTGTACATCTATAAAATATTCTGGTTTTGTTTTCTTTACTATTTCTCTTATGTATTTAATTTCTTGTGGGGCATCTTGTTTGTTCCAGCTTCTATTATAGTCTGTTTCGTTAAAATACCTATGATTTCCGTTTTTTACTCCTTCTTGATTTACAATTGGATATATTAAAAAGTGATATTTTAATTTATTTCCTATTATTTCCTCTATCATTCCTTCTATAAAAAAGCTTGATAATGTTTCTCCTGGATGCTGTCTTCCAATCACTATTATTGTTGGATTTTCTTTATCTCCTATTTCTATTTGTGGTAATATTTTTTCCTCTATGTGTATATTAGGATTATTTTTTATTTTACTTATAAATTCATCTAATTCATTTTTTGTGTATCTAGGAGATAATGATATTTCTTCTACTTTATGTGGTTGTATGTTTATTTTTAGTGTGTCATTGGCAATTTTCCATTCTTCTGAGTCTAGTCTTTTCCATTCTTTATCTGTTTCTTTTATATATGGAGCATGTTCTTGATCTGGACAATAATAGGCTGATTTTGTTATATTTTTTATAAAAACTGTACCAACCTTGTTTAAGTCATTTTCTACTCGAAAGTTATAATAATGGCTATATGAATCTTTTTCTTTTCTTAATGATAATACTGCTTCATTTTTTCTTAAGTCTTCATTTATTATATCAATAGAACTTCCATCGTAATTGTTTATTATTTTCATTATAAAATCTCCTTTTTTATTGCTTTCATTATAGCATATTGGTGCATGTTTTTCAATTTTTTAATGAACTACTATTGTTTATTATTAGTGTGCTATACATAAATAGTATATCTTGATTTGTGAATTTTATATATTGGTTTATAAGTTTTGGTGACATATATCGTGTATCTACTAAAGTTACCTTACTATATCCTGTTAGTATTAGCGGTGTTATGCTACTTCCAAATGAATCTCTAAATATGATTAATTCTTTATTATTATCTGAATTTGGATTGTTGATTGTAAGTAATGGTGTAGCTCCTGATAAATATACATCATATTTATCTAAACTGCTCATTTTATTTAAATCATATACTGTACTTTCTTTTTGAGTTTCGTAATTATATACTGTGCAGTTGTTTATTATGTCATTTGTTAAAATTATCAAATTATCATCCTCATTATTTGTTGGCAACCTTCCGGAATATGTTCCTTTAAATTTGCCTAGTTCAACTTGTGTATATTCTTTCGAAATCTCTATATTCATTTCTTGTGCAATTTGTTTTGCTATTTTTACTATATTTTCTTGTTTCCAATGTGTATCTGTTTTGTAATAATCATTCAAGTTTAATTCATCTTTTATATTTATATATTTCATTTTATCAAGATTTTCTGACATTATTTTTTCTATTTCAGAATAATCTATTTTTAGGTGATCTTCGCTTGCAAAATAGTTTTTATCAGGGATTATTGTGTAATATATGTTATTTTCTTCTGTTAGATATTCATTTGCAATTTGGTTTATTTTGTTTATTATGTTTTTAACTGATTGCGTATTTAATGGATAATTTTGCTCTATTATATAGCCGTCTTGATCATATAAGTTGTTATAATCTTTCTTTTTTAATAATTTCTTTTCTATGTTTACTTTCGTTTTTCTTAAATTCTCTCTTTGTATGAATTGGTCTGTTAAGTATTTATCTAGTTTGTCTGAATATTTTCCGCTTGTTAGTTGTTTTAGCGTAAATTGTGGCTTTTGTTCTAGCTTGCGTCTTTCTGAAATTGAGATTAATTCATCTTTTTTTATTAAATTGGCTATCATAGTTACTATTATTATTGCAAAAAATGTTATTGTTACAACAATATTTTTTATTTTATTTGTCATGTTAAAATTTATTCCTCTCTTTTCGCTTTCATAATATCAAAATCTAAAATACAAAAATGGGTTGTATGAGCTATCTACCAAGTATGCTGTTACTATTAGTAATAGAACTATTATAAATATTGGCTCTATTATATTTATAATTTTATTTATTTTTGCATTTTCTTTTAGTTTATTAATTATGTTTGTAACTAACGGAGTGGCTCCTATTATTGCTAATATTAATATTATTAGGTAGCTTTTTAGATAATATATTGTGTACTGATTTATTATTCCATCGCAATGTATTCCACATAGTCCTTGTATGTTTGTAAATGCTTGTCCTAAGCTGTCTGCGCCAAATATTATGAAACTTATCATTACTATAAATAGTACATAAATGTTTCTAAATATCTTAGGCAATTTTTCCAAGTATTTTCTACTCCATAATTTCTCTATTATAAGGATTATTCCAAACATTAATCCCCATATTATAAAGTTCCAATTTGCACCATGCCAGATACCTGTTAATATCCATACTATTAATATATTTCGAATTAATTTTTTTGTTCCTTCTCTACTTCCGCCTAATGGTATGTATATATAGTCTTTAAACCATGTTCCAAGTGAAATGTGCCATCTTCTCCAAAATTCGGTTATGCTTTTTGATATGTATGGATAATTAAAGTTTTCAAGAAAACTGAATCCAAATATTTTTCCTAATCCTATTGCCATATCTGAATATGCTGAAAAGTCGAAATATATTTGTAGCATATAGCTTATTGCGCTTATCCAGTATAAAACTACTGTTTTTTCATCTGCTGCATTACATACTGTGCATAATGCTCCAAGTTGATTAGCTATTATTGTTTTTTTTGCTAAGCCTATTGTAAATCTTTTGATTCCATAGGCAATCTTTTCAAAGCTATGTGTTCTTTCTTGTAATTCTTTTTCTATTGTTTCATACCTTACAATCGGTCCTGCTATTAGCTGTGGAAATAATGCAACATAAGTTGCAAGATTTATTAGATTTCTTTGCACTTTTACTTTTTGTCTATACACATCTATTTCGTAGCTTATTATTTGGAATGTGTAAAATGATATTCCTATTGGTAATGCTAATTGTATGGCTGATATTTGCTGATTAAATATGTTATTTATATTGCTGATTATAAAGTTTGTATATTTAAAGATTACTAATAAAATTACATGTACGGAGACGATTCCTATTAAAACTTCCTTGCTTTTATGTTTGTCTATAATTATTCCGCCCTATATATGCTAATATGATTTCTATAATCATTAGTATTACATATCGTGGCTCTCCATAAGCGTAAAATATAATTGATGATATTAGCAGTACTATATTTTTTAGTTTTTTTGGTACTGCAAAATATATTATTAATACTATCGGTAAGAAATAGTATATAAATGTTATGCTATTAAAAAGCATGTCCCCTCCTATTACATAAGGCTCCCTCAAAGGAAGCCTTATGTTTTAATTATTTAATTACTATGTAACTTGCTTAAATACAAATTAAACTTATTTTTAGTTATTGTACTATAATTTCTTCTGGTAATGTCGTTCCATCTTCTCCGTCTTTTTCTAGTTCTTTTCCTATGTTATTGTTTACATATCTCTTAAATTCATCATAAACTGGCTTTGACCATTCCTCATCTGCCATTACCATGAATATTGTGTTTCCATTATTAGTAATATATAATTTTCCTGCTGATACGCAAATCCATTTTGCCATGTCAATGTTTTCTAGCATTTCATTTTTTATCTTTTCTATGTCTGTTCCATCTTTTACTTTTACTGTTACTGCTGAATATGCTTGTGATGACATTAATGGTTCTGATACAACTAGTGTTTCAACACAGTCTGTCGATTGTATTCCTGTATATGCTGTTATTTGTGTAGCATCATTTGTTGAAATCTTTTGAGTATTTAGACTTGGTAACTCATCTTTTAATTTGCTATAAACTGAATCAAACATTGATTTCATTTGTGAAGCTGTCTCAAGCTGTCCATTTTGAGTTCCTTTTGATTTTTTTAGATTTAGCATTACTGCTATAGTAGCTATTATCACAATTATTATTGCTACTGTAATAATAATATTTTTCTTTTTCATGTTTTCTCCTTTTTTTCTTCATTTTATCATACTTAATATTATATTGTAAATAGTTTATTCTATACTTTTTAATGATGAAATCATGTCTACTTTTTTTAATGTTTTATGTACCATTAAATTTACTATCATGCTGAAAATTGCTGTGATTGCTCCTGAATATATGTAACTTTGTATATGTATATGTCTTATAAATCTTACCATATCTGGTTCACAAGTCTTTACTAAGAAATTGCATAGTGCATATCCACCTATGAATCCTAGTATAATTCCAACTAGTGTTAAAATTATGCTTTCTTTGTTTATATAATCATCTACTTCTTTATCGTAAAATCCTAATACTTTAAGTGTTGCGATTTCTCTTATTCTTTCTCCTATGTTTATATTAGCTAAATTATATAAAACTACAAATGCAAGAATTGCAGCTGATACAATTAGTATGATTATTATATAGTCTAATGATTTTAACATATCATTTACACTTTTAGTTAGTGTTCCAACGTCCATCATTGATAGTACATTATCGTTTTCTAATAATTGTTTCTTTGTTTCATCTGTAAATTCTGATGTTGTTAATAATGCATTGGTTTTATATTCTCCCATTTGTTGTTCATAAGTTTCTTTTGTCATGAATATGTAGTTTGTGACATAGTTCTTTATTATTTCTGATACTTTGTATTCATATTGATTTCCATTGCTGTCTTCTAATTTTGCTGTGTCTCCAACTTTTATATTTAGTATATCTGCTAATTTGTCTGAAATTGCTATTGTTCCTGTCTCTGGCATTTCAGCTTTTTCACCAGTTTTGCCATCGTATAAATGTATTACGCTATCTAAATTATCAGCTGGTATTATCAAATTTACATCTCTTTGTTCTATTGTTGCGGTTTTCATTTGTGCTTGTTTTAATTCTATTGCACCGTCTTGTGTATTTTTTATTATATTTTCTATTTCTTCTATACTATTTTCTTTTTGTGCTATTATTATTTGTTCTTTATATGAAAATACATCTTCATATTGTGCTGATACGATTCCGGTTATTGAATCTTTTAATCCGAAGCCTGCTGTTATCAATGCTGTACAACCAGTTATTCCTACTATTGTCATTATTCCTCTTTTTTTGTATCTAAATAAATTTCTGGCTGTTATTTTTTGAGAGAATTTTAGTCGTTTCCATATAAATGTTATTTTTTCTAATAGAATCTTTTTCCCTGCTCGAGGTGTCTTTGGTCTCATTAATACTGCTGGTGTCTGTCTTAGCTCTTGCATACATACAATTATCGTTGCTCCAACTATACATATTATTGCTATTCCTAGTCCTAATATTCCTATTAATCCTATAAATGGTGCTTTGAAATATGTTATATCAAATAGCATTTTGTATAGATACCATACTATGCTTGGCAAAAATTTAAATCCTATTGCCATTCCTATTAGTCCACCTATCAAACATGCAGATAATGCATATAAGCAGTATTTTGCGAGTATTTGTGCATTGTTATATCCTAGTGCTTTTAATGTTCCGATCTCTGTTCTTTCTTCTTCTACCATTCTTGTCATTGATGTTAAACTTATTAGAATTGCTACTATATAAAATACTAGAGGAAATACTTTTGAAATGTTTTCCATACTTTTTACTGAGCTTACAAATGTGTTATACCCATTATTGTCATCTCTTGTGTGTATATACCATGTTGGCTTTTCTATGTTTTGTATGTCTTGTTCTGATTCTTTTATTTTTTCTTCTGCTTTATTAAATTCCTGCTCTGCTTCTTTTTCTTTATCTTCTAGTTTCTTTTTATTATTTACTAATTTTTCCGCATTATTTTTTATCTCTTGTTCTGCTTGACTGATTTGACTTTCTGCTTTTGCAAAATTTCTATTAGCAGTTTCTTTATTTTTCTCTAATTCTTGTTTACCTGATTGTATCTGTTCTTCGCCTGATTGTATTTGTGTTTTTATTACACTTATTTGATTTTCTAGGTTTGACTTTTCCACATTTAATGAACTAATTGTGGATTGTAATTGTTCTATTTGCGCATCTATCTGAGTTGTATCTTTTCCTTGTGATTGTAATAATTGTTTTGTTTGTTGTAATTGGGTTAAATTATTATTACATGATTCTATATTTGTTTTTATTGTTTCTAAACCTTGGTTTGCTTGCTTTAGTCCCTGTTTTGCTTGATTTAATTGTTGTTCACTTTCTGATATTTTATTTTCTGCACTCTCAAATTGCTTTTCTACTGATTGTTTTTGCTCTGTTAGTTTTTGTTTGTTATTTGCTATTTCTTTTTTGGCTTTAGATATTTGAAGTTCTGCATTTTTTATTTCTTCTTTTCCTTCATTTATCTGACTATAAGCGTCATCTTTTTTACTATGTAATTCTTTTCTTGCATCTTCTATCTTACTATTTGCACGTTCTTTTATTTCATTATATCGTGCATTTTCTCTTTCTTCTGCTACCGAGTTAATCTTGTTTTTTATCTCTGTTATTATCTTATTATATTCATTACTTGATGTCTGATCATCTCTTGCTTTTTCTGATGTTACATATATGTTTGTGTAGTAGTCTTGCTCTATTTTATTTATATATATAAAACAGTTTATAGTTCCTGTTCCGATATTAGTTGTTCCTCTTGTGCTAGTTATGTATAATGGACTTTTGGCTAATCCTACTACCTCATATTCATTTTCTTCTGTTTTTATTTTGTTTCCTATCTCATACTTATTTCTTTTTGCAAATTGGCTGTCTAGCACACATTCATTATCATTTTCTGGTCTTTTTCCACTTACTAAATCTATATCATTAATTTCTGACTTTAGTTCAATGAATTTTGCATTAAATTTTTCTTCTTTTATTGTTATTTCTTTATCTACACTATTTACTCCGTACACATTGTAGGATTTGTCTAAATTTTGTATCGCTTTTATATCTTCGTCTGTAAGTCCTAGTGTTGATGTGATTACGATGTCATAGGTATTGCTTGCATCATAATATGTATCTATTGCTTCTCTCATATCTGGTCCGCACGCTACTAGTCCAGAAAAAAATCCTACTCCTAAAAATGACATTAACAATATTGATATAAATCTTTTTAATGTATCTTTTATTTCTTTTACACTATTTTTGAGTAGCTTAGTTTTCACTTTCTCTCCTTTCTATTATTTTACCATTCTATTTCGTCTATTGATATTGGACTTTCGTTTATGCGTATATCTTCTGCTTTGCCATTTTTGAAATGTATTATTTTATCTGCCATTGGTGCTATTGCTGTATTATGTGTGATTATTATTACTGTCATTTTTTCTTTTCTTGCAGTGTCTTGCAAAAGTTTTAGTATTTGCTTTCCTGTTTTGTAGTCTAATGCACCTGTTGGTTCATCACATAATAATAGCTTAGGATTCTTAGCTATTGCTCTTGCTATCGCAACTCTTTGTTGCTCTCCTCCTGATAATTGAGCTGGAAAATTTGATTTTCTATTCTTTAGTCCTACTTTTTCTAATGTTTTTTCTGGATCTAGTGCATTTTTACATAGTTGTGTAGCTATCTCTACATTTTCAATAGCTGTTAGATTTTGAATTAGGTTATAGAACTGAAATACGAATCCTATGTCGTCTCTTCTATATTTTATCAATTCTTTGTTTTTTAAATGTGTTACTTCTTTATTATCTACTATTACTTTTCCACTTGTTGCAGAGTCCATACCTCCTAGTATGTTTAGAGTAGTGGTTTTTCCTGCTCCACTTGGACCTACAATTACAACTAGTTCACCTTTTTCTATACTAAAATTGGCTTTGTCAAGTGCTTTAATTGTAATCTCTCCCATTTTGTATTCTTTACATACGTTTTTGAATTCTATGTATGGCATTTCTATCTCCTTTTTATCTTTTTATCTATTTTAATTATGGCATATCAGTATTTTTTTATCAATAATTTATTGTAAAATCTATGTAAACTTTTAATAAAAGCCCTGTTACTAGATTTAACTAGTTTTAGGGCTTTATGATTATTATTCTTTATCCCAACTTTCTTTTCTTACTGTTCTATCTCTTTTAGTTGGTATCATGAATAGTACTCCTATTAACATTGGCATGTAAAATGTATACATTCTCCAAAATAATGTTGCTATGTTTATTGTTCCTTCTCTAAATATCGGACCAAATATTAATATAAATCCACCTTCTGCGCCTAGTCCTGCTCCCGGTGTTGGTACTATATTTACTAGTAACATTAGGAATGTTTGTAATATTACTATTTGTGGTAAGCTTGTTCCATTATTTCCAAATGTTTTATATACAGCGTATGTTATTGCATAATACATTATTGCTTGTATCGTTCCTGCCACAGCCATTTGAGCTACTACTTTAGGATGGTCTTTCATCATTTTGAATTGTTTATTAAAGTTTATTACGCTTTGATCAAATTTTTCGATCTTCTCTTCGGGATTTTTTATAAACTGTATTCTTCCTATTTTTATTTTGGCTATAAATCTTATAACTGGTCTTGCAACATTCATTATAAGTTCTTTTTTAGTTCCTATTAATATTAGTATTATCATCATTCCAATATTTATACATAATCCGATTATTCCTATTGCTATATAGTTCTGAAATACTTGTCTAAAATATGTGAATTGAAATATTATAAATACTAAGCTAAGTAACATCATTGTGATTTGTTGTACTAAAAATTTCATTGTTAATATTGATAGTGAATCACTTGTTCTCTTGCCACTTCGATTCATTTCATATACTTGCATTACTTGACCACCTGTGCTAAATGGTGTTAAGTTATTAAATAATTGTCCTATCATTGTTATTTTTAATGTATTAGTAAACTTTTGTGTTGGATATAATTTTTTTAATGGAATGTGTAAGTTCATCGTTTCTGCTAGCCACATCATTATTAAGAATACAAATCCAATCGCCATCCACAAATGATTAGCTGTGCTAAGTACTTCTCCTATATGTTCGGCTCCATCTTCATTCATCATATATATGAATACGCCTACGAGTACTGCTATTATAAATATTGTATTAAATATTAACAACTTTGGGTTCGATTTCTTGGTTTGCTCTTTATTTTCTATTGTCTGCTCTTTTTCTTTATTATCCACTTTTATTCCTCCGAGCTTTTTATTCTTTATATTATATATTGTATAAGTGACTTTTTAATGACTTTTATTTATTTTCTGCATTTACTTCAATAGAGTTCGTTATATTCTCTATATTATTTTGTAAAGTTTCTTCATCTTGGAATGTATATGAGTATGCATCTATACTTATTACATAATCAGATGTGTATATATAATATAGATATTCTACGGTTTGAGGATCTTCGTTGTATTTTATTTTTATCTTTATTACATCATATTCTTTGGCTGTTTTGTCTGTTTCTACACTGCTTTCGTTTGGCTTATCTTGTAATTTGTCTATCGAGTCTGTTACGTCTTGTTTTCTTTCTTCAATGCTTTTTTTGTCTCTACTTTCAAGTTGCTGATACCCTATTGATATATATGCTGGTTCATGGCTATAATCGTTGTTTTCTATCGTATTGCCGTCTTTTACCGGTTTTGTATTTATGTATTTATAGTAGTTCCATCCACCATTATACATGTTAGTATATTGTGTCCATGATGTATTGATTTTGAATTTTAGTGTTCCATCAGTTACTTCCTTATTAGATTTTTTTGCAAATATTATTGCTACTGCTATTGCTATTGCAATTATGATTATTAAACTTATAATTGCTGTTAATATTATTTTCATCTTTTTATTGCTTTTTTTCTTATTCCATGGAATTCCTTCCACTAACTGATCATAATAAAATTTTCCTTTTGCTTTTTTTATGATTCCATGGTTTAAAAGTTCTTGAAATTGCTTTTTATTTTCTTCATTTATTTCTTCTGATAATTCGCTTTTTAGTATTCCATGGTCTTTTGAAAAGCTGTTATATTTCTCAAATATTGGCTTTATTGTTTCTATTGCTTGATTTTTGTCAATTATTTCTTGTTCTTTTTTCACGTATTTGCTCCCTTTTTTTATTTTTTTGTTATTCTAAAATCATAGGCTCCTGCTATGTCTGTTGTTATATTTACATTAAGTTGTGTTGTTTTTCCTGGTTTTAATGGTAAGATCTCTGCTGCAATTGTCTCTATTACATTATTGTTTTCATCTAGTATCTCAATATTCGCAGTTTGTCCTTCTGTGGCTTCATTTGTATTATTTGTTATATCTGCAATTAATGTGCTTAGTCCATTTCTGCATGATAAACGTGCATTGCTTATGTCTAATGTATTGAATTTCTTTGATTTAGCAACTTCTTCGCTCGTGTTTACTTTTAATCCACCTTCATAGATTACATCATATTTTTCTACTATTGTTGTATTTTCGCTTGTATTGTTTGTTTTGCTTCTAAAGAAGATTATCCCTGCAATAATTAGAATTAGAATTATAATGATTATTAATATTGATAAAATTATAATTACTTTTTTATTTTTTTTCATAAATTATATCTCCTTTGTTCTTATGTTTACTTTTGCTATTTTATTATATTGTAGTGTTAGTATATCATATTATTGTGATATAATTCAATATTTTGATGATTTTGTTGATTGATTATGTTATAATTTGTATATATTTTTAGAAAGGTTTTTCTACTATGAATAATTTTGATTTTATTAGCCAATGTTTAAGCAGTAACGATGATGTTGTTGGTAAGGATTTTGCAAATGTTAGTGACTTAATTGATTGTTCTAATAATACTATAGAGTTTAAGAGTTGTTTATTTAAAGGCTGTAATTTGTCTGAGAGTAATTTTTCTGGTTGCAGTTTTTCTAAGTCTAAGTTTGAGAATTGTGTTTTATCTAATTGCAATTTTGAAAATGCTAGTTTTGTTGATTGCACTTTTATTGATTGTCAATTTATTGGTATTAATTTTATTGCCTGTTCTTTTCTTGGCGTTACTTTCAGAGATTGTATTGGTAGTTATGCTAATTTTAATTTATCTTTGATTCGCAATACTGATTTTATTAATTGCAAATTAGATGATTCTAATTTTACTTCTGTAAAGTTTCATAAACTTAGTTTTTCTGAATGTAATCTTACTGAATCAAATCTTTTCGGCTCTAATTTGCGTGGAATTGATTTTTCTGATTCGTGCATTGATGGGTTTGTTGTTGATAAAAATTTGCTTTCTGGAGCTGTATTTAATATGGAGCAAGCAGTAGATATTTCTAAATTATTAGGAATTGTTGTTAAATAGGGGTTGAATTTTTATTATTTTGCTAGTATAATAGATTATGGATATGCGATTGTAGCTTAATTGGATTGAGCATTTGGCTACGAACCAAAAGGTTGGGGGTTCGAGTCCCTTCAATCGCACCATTTATTTATGTGTTTGAAATGACAAATCCACAAACGTGGTTTTGCCGAGTAAGTTAAAAAACTTGTTATAATCACAGTGAATAAGTTAATGAAGTATGTGTATCTGCGAGTACACATATTTTTTTATGCAAAAAATAAAGTCAGCTACGAGACCAACTCTATCAACTAATTATTTTTTGTTATTAGTATACTAAAATAGCATAGCACCTGTTAATCAGTGTTATGCTATTTTCTATAATCTTACTAAGTTTCTAAGTTTATTTATTTTTGTTCATTATATATTAGTTTTAATGTATTGTCCATTTCTATAGATGAGCGTGCATTTTCCATACTTTTTATTTCGTCGATTATCTCTGACATGAGTTTTCGTTGCCATGGAATAGTCATTTCTACTATCATTTTGAATCTTCGTTCTTTTTCTTTGCTAATCTTTTGGTATTCTGGTGTATTCATTGCTTTTAAAGCACCTTTATTTGTCCAGTATTCAGCGTATTCTTCTTCTGTTCCGTTTTGGATTTCTTCATTGTCTTCTGACATATCTATAGCGCTCCTTTCTGTTATGAACATAACTATTTTTCGACGCTATTATATAATTTCTTCCAGATATAGTCAATACTTTTCCGTTATTTTTTTTAACTTTTTTAACTTTTTTTCGTAAACTTTACTACGATTTTTCCATGTACATACTATTTTCATTTTTTTATTGATTTTTTTAATAAAAAATATTATAATTTAGGTTTGACTTCCATTATTTGATGGTGGTTCTCCCATCTGTCCCATTCCTTGTGTTGGAGCAGAATTTTTGTTTTTTTATCAGTTTTGATGTTTTATATTACAAATTATGACATTTTTCGACTATTTTTTTGCCTTTTTGGTTGATTTTTTGCCTTTTTTTTAGTATAATACATAGTATATGATGTTTATTATTAGCTTTTTTCATGCTGATAATAATTAATTTTGACAATTTAATTTTTCCATTGGGAGGCCTTTGTTTTATGCAAAACTACTTGATTTTAACCGACCAGCAAAAAAATATTTGGAATACTGAGATGTTTTTTCCAAATAGTTCAGTTAATCACATTGGCGGTTATATAAACATTGAACAAAAGATTGATTCAGAAATTTTAGAGAAAACGGCTAATCTGTATGTACAGCATACGGACAGTATTAGAAGTCACTTTATTCAAGGGGATAATGGCCCTCTTCAATATATATCTGATTACAAACACTTCTCTGTAGATGTTGTTTCTATTAGTGACCAAAAAGAACTTGACGCTTTATGCGACAGGTTACTTAATACACCTTTTAGTGTTATTGATTCCGATTTATTTAAATTTCAAATTTATAAATTTCCTAATGGAAGAGGCGGTCTAATTGGTATCTTTCATCATCTTGTATGTGATGCTTGGACAATGGGCTTGCTTATTTCTAGACTCATGAATATCTATTCTTTGCTTATCAAAGATGCTGATATATCTATCGAAGATTATCCTTCATTTTCAAGTTATGTAATTGACTCAACTAAATATATAAATTCTAATAAATATAGTAAAGATAAAAAGTTCTGGGAGAATGATTTTAAAGATGAATTTCCTTTGACTTATATTAGTCATGATCATTCTTCTACAGATGACTTTGCTGGAAGCAGAGAAAGTTTTGTTTTGAATGCAAGTTTATATAGTCGTGTTCTTGATTTTTGTAAGAAATATGGCTTTAGCCCTTATACTTTTTTAATGGGAATTTATACTCTTTATCTTGCTAATATTAATGATACAAATTCTGCTTTAGTTGGTACTCCTGTGCTTAATCGTACTAATGCTATTGAGAAGCAAACTTCTGGTATGTTTGTAAGTACTGTACCTTTTAAGATTGATGTTGATTATAGTTTAAGTTTTTCTGAATATCTTAAGTCTATTTCTGTTAAGCAAATGGCTATTTTCAGACATCAGAAATATCCTTATCTAGAACTTCTTGAGAGTGTTAAACGTTCTCATGATATTAGCGAGAATTTATATGATTTTGTATTTTCTTATCAAAATGCTAAGGATAATAAAAATGAGGCTGATGTGCCTTATTCATCTAGTTGGATTACTGGAAGTCAAGTTGCTAATTCGATTGAGGCTCATTTCTATGATATGGATAATACGGGAAAGGCTAGTATTTTCTATAATTATCAAACTTCTAAGTTTAGCAAGCAAGATATTCGTGACCTTCATGCTAGAATTTTAAATATGATAAAGATTGCCCTTGGTGACCCACAGCTTAAAGATATACCTGTTGTTGTTAATACCGAGAAGTCTTTTATTAATAAATATAACAATACAAAGTTTAATTATAATAAATCTGAATCTTTGATTCAATTATTTAGAAAACAAGTTAGAAAAAATAAGGATAAAACTGCTGTTATTTTTAAAGGTCATACTATGTCGTATGCTGAGCTTGAAAAGAAATCCAATCAGCTTGCTAATTATTTAAAAAGTCATGGCGTTGGTAAAAATGAAATTGTTGGTATTATGCTTAATCGTTCTTTTGACATTCATGTTGCAATGCTTGGTATTCTTAAGATTGGAGCTGCTTTTATGCTTATTGACCCTAGCTTACCTGATGACAGAGTTCAATATATGTTGCAAAATGCAGATGTTTCTTATGTAATTACTAATTTGTATTTGAATATGCCAACTCTTAATTTGAATGAAATTAATAAATACGATATACATTTTAATCCTATAAATGTGCCTAATAGTAGCAGGTTCTGTGTACTTTATACATCTGGTTCTACTGGCCTTCCTAAAGGTGTAGAGCTTAGCAGACTTAATGTTATAAATCTTATTAATAGTTTTAAGAGATTACTTAATACAAGTAGATGTAATATGTATATTAGTACAAGTACTGTTTCTTTCGATATGTTTATTGTTGAGAATTATCTTGCTATTCTTTCTGGCAAAACTGTTGTTCTTGCTGATGAAGATGAGCAGAAATTACCTTCTCTAACTTCTAAACTTATCGAGACCAATAAAGTGGATTTCCTTGTAACGACTCCATCTAAGGTTTCCCTTCTTATGGATAATCCAGAATGCTTGCAGTATCTTAAGGTTATCCAACTTGGTGGTGAAGCTTTGAAGTCTTCAGTTGTTAGTAAACTTAAAAAATATACTTCTGCTGAGATTCACAATGGTTATGGACCTTCTGAATGTTGTGCTTGTTCTTCTGATAAGTTAATTACTGACCCATCTAGCATTACTATCGGTAAACCTTTTCTTAATGTTAAGATGTATATTATGAATCATATTGGTAATCTTCTACCTATTAATGTACCTGGTGAGCTTGTTATTCAAGGTGATGGTGTCGGAATTGGATATATTAATAAGTTTAAGTTTAATGGCGTATATCATACTGGTGATATTGCTATGCTTAATGATAAAGGCGAACTTGTTTATATTGGTAGACGTGATAATCAAGTTAAGTTTCACGGCCTTCGTATTGAGCTTGATGAGATTACTAAAAAATTATACAACTTGAGTTACATTCACGATGCTGTATGTGTTATTAAAAAAGTTAATAATATTGATAGCATTTGTGCTTTTATAAAAACTAATTATGATGTTACAGTTGCTAGAATAAGAAAGGATTTATCTAAAGAGCTTCCAAATTATATGGTTCCTTCTCATTTTGTTTTTGTTGAAAGTTTTTATACAACTTTGAATGGAAAAATTGATACAAAAAAATTGCCTGAAGTTACTGTTAATACTGCTTCTTTTAAGGATACTGTTTCTCCTACTGAAGATGCTGTTAAGGAAATCTGGAAAAAGGTTCTTAACCTTGATGATATAAGTTCTGATGCTAATTTCTTTGATATTGGCGGTGATTCTCTATGTTCTATCAGAATTGTATCTGATATATATACTAAACTTCATGTTCAAATTTCTGTTAATAGTATATTTGAATATCCAACTATACATGAACTTGCTAGTGAAATTGATAGAGTAAGTTCTGAAGATTATTCTGATGAAGCAGATGATTTGGTTGAGATTAAGAAACATGATATTATGGATAGTTATCCTGTGTCGTATGCTCAAAGAGGTATTTTCTATGAATCTTCTCTTGATAGTGATTCTACTGTATATAATACTCCTTTTGGTATTTTGTTTGATAATGTTCCTAATACTAAGAAATTGGAATATGCGCTAAACACTATTATTAATTCAAATGAGGCATTTCGTACTTATTTTGTTAATGAGAATAATGATGTTGTGCAAAAGCTTTTGCCTCATGTTGATTTTAAATTAAATATTGTTGATGGCAAAAATGATGATTTTGTTAAACCTTTTTCTTTAGATAAAGCTCCTCTTATTCATCTTGAGCTTGATAAACTTGATGATGGAAAGGCATTACTACAAGTTGATATTCATCATATTATATGTGATGCAGTTTCTATATCGGTATTTGCTAAAGAACTTTGTGAATTGTATAATTCTGAATTTGACCTTAAGTTGGCTGATGATAGAATTGATTATATTGATTATTCATTAAATCAACAGTTACGTGATAGTGATAAAAATTATTGGAATTCTCAATTTAGTAATGGCTATTCATTGTTAAATATGCCTACACAGTTCGAGCGTTCAAGTTCTCGTAATTTTGCTGGTAGCAATATTTATGATAGATTGGATAATATGGCTCAGATTGAAGATTTCTGTAAGAAGAATAATGTTACTCCTTATATGTTTATGCTTTCTTGCTTCTATATTCTTCTATATAAATATACTATGCAAAATGATATTACTATTGGCTCTCCTATTGCTGGTAGAACTAGTGCTAGATATCAAAATGTTATTGGTATGTTTGTTAATACTCTTCCTTTGAAGCAGAATATTCAGTCAAGTAATACTTTCTCTAATTTCCTTGGTTTAGTTAAAGGAAATTGCCTTAATGCTTTTGCTCATCAGGATTATCCTTTTGATGCTTTGGTTAAAGACCTTGCTATTCCTAGAGATGTTAGTAGAAATCCTTTATTTGACGTAATGTTTACTTATGAAAGCTCTGGGCTTCCTAAGCTTAATCTTAAAGGTCTTAATAGTGAATATGTTATTCCTAGAAATGATACTTCTAAGTTTGATTTTTCACTTGAGGTTACTCCTAATGATGGTGTTTATAGTTTAAGACTTGAATATGCTACATCTTTGTTTACTAGAGATTTTATGGCTGCATTCTTGGATTCATATAAGAATATTGTTAACTGTGTATTAAATGATGCAGATGTGCAGATTGCTAAGATTAAGATGCTTTCTGATGTGCCTGATATTTATCCTACTTCTGATTATCCTAAGGATATTAGAATTATTGATTTGTTTGAAAAGCAGGTTCTTCAGACTCCTGATAATGTGGCACTTGTGTGTGATAGAGTTTCATATACATATAAAGAATTGGATGATAAGGTTAATCGATTGGCTAATACTATTAAGAATATGCCTGTTTATAAAGATAAGATTTTGACTAATAAGTATAGAGTTATTGGTATTATGATGAATAGACATGCAGAGCTTATTATATCTATGCTTGCTATTCTTAAAGTTGGTGCTGGTTATTTACCTCTTGATCCTACTTATCCAGATGACAGAGTTAAGTATATATTGGAAGACAGCCGTGTTGACCTTGTACTTACTGAGCAAGAGCTTAAAGATAGGATTCCTGTTAGCTCTCTTGTTGTTGATGATAGTGCTTATGGTGATTATGAATCTTTTGACACAGAATGTTTACCTGAAGATGTTGGATATATGATATATACTTCTGGTTCAACTGGTAAGCCTAAAGGCGTACTATTAAAGCAGTCTAGTGTAATTAATTTTATATATGCTATGTGTGACAGAATGCCTCTTAAAGATAAATGCGTTGTTTCTATTACTACTATGTGTTTTGATATATTTGTTTTTGAGAGTATTCTTCCATTATGTACTGGAATGAAAGTCGTTCTTGCTAACAATGATGAGCAGAATAATCCTATTAATTTGAATAAACTTTGCATGGAAAATGGTGCTGAAATTATTCAAACTACTCCATCAAAATTCAAGTTTTTGATGTCTGATACAAATAGTTTGGATTATATTAAAAATATGAAAATCATTTCCCTTGCAGGAGAGCCTTTCCCTCTTGATTTATTTAAGAATATTAGAAAGGTTTCAAATGCTAGAGTATACAATATGTATGGCCCTACTGAAACAACTGTTGGCTCTACTCTTAAAGAGCTTACTGATTCTGATACCAAAGTTACTATTGGTACACCTCTTGAAAATACTAAGATTCTTGTTCTTGATAATGATATGAATCAAGTTCCAATTGGAGTCCCTGGTAATCTTTATATTGGTGGGGCTGGAGTAGCTATTGGTTATATTAATAAACCTGAGCTTACTGCTGGTAGGTTTATTGATTATGATGGTAGACGTATATATAATTCTGGTGATATTGTTAAGATTTTACCTAATATGGAGCTTGATTGTCTTGGAAGATCTGATTTTCAAGTTAAGATTCATGGATTACGTATTGAACTTCTTGAGATTGAGAATTTGATCCGTGGATATAAAGATATTACTGATGTTGTTGTAACGGTTAAGAATTTTCAAGATAGAGACATGTTATGTGCTTATTACACTGCTAATAGTCAGATTTCAATCTCTCTTCTTAAACATTATTTGCAGCAATTACTTCCTACATATATGGTTCCTGTATATTTAGTGCAGATTAAGTCTTTCAGCTATACGCCTAATGGTAAGATTGATAGGAAAGTTCTTCCTGCCCCTAAGTACACGGAACGTGAGATTGTTGCTCCTCGTAGCAAACTAGAGAAAGATATGCTTACTTTATGGAAGTCTATTCTTTCTATTGAAAAGATTAGCATTTATGATAATTTCTTTGATATTGGTGGAGATTCTCTTTGTGCTTTGAAGTTACAGCTTGAGCTTATGAAAGCTGGCTATAATGTTAATTATGGTGATATTTTCAAACATAATACTATTGCTGAACTTGCTAGTTTTATTTCTGGCGAAGATGCTAGTGTTAAGCTTCCTACATATAATCAAAGAGATTTTAGAAAGATTAATTCTTTTATCAGAAAAAATTCTACTTTCTTTAGTATGAAGCTAAGGAAGAGAAATCTTAAGAATGTTCTTTTAGTTGGTGCTACTGGTTTCCTTGGAATCCATGTATTAGCTGAACTTCTTAAAAATGATGATATTAAGATTTATTGCATTATTCGTGAGAATTCAAGTACTTCTCCTGAGAATAAGCTTAAGAATAAGTTTAAGTATTATTTTGGAAGTGATTTAAGTAATTTATTTGGTACTCGTCTTTTCGTATTTAATGGTGATATTTCTGAAGATAATTTTAAGCTTTCTAATGAGCAATATGATTTCCTTGGTAACAATATATCTACTGTAATAAATTGTGCTGCTATTGTTAAACATTATGGCGATTATCAACTTTTTGAGAAAGTTAATGTTACTGGTGTTAAGAATATTATCACTTTCTGCGAGAAATATGATAAGGAGTTCTGTCAGACTTCTACTATCAGTGTTTCTGGTAATACTATGACTAGCCTTCCTTCAAGTTTTAATCCTAACAGGAGTGTAAATTTTGGTGAGAATAAGTTATTTATTAACCAAACTCTTGATAATGTTTATGTTAGAAGTAAGTTTGAAGCTGAGAAAATTATCCTAGAAGAGATTGCTTCGCAAAGACTTAAAGGTATTATTTTTAGAATTGGTAATATTACTAACCGTTTCTCTGATGGTAAGTTTCAAGAAAATTATGAGGATAATGCTTTCCTTAATAGACTTAAGGCTTTCTTAACTCTTAAGATGTGTCCTAGCAGTTTGCTTAATAATTATGCTGAATTTAGCCCTGTTGACAAAGTTGCTGAAGCTATTGTTACTGCTATGCAATATTATACTTATCCTACTTCGATTTTACATATATATAATTCTAAACATTTATATATTAGTGATTTGTTTAATATTTTGGAGCAATTAGGACTTAATGTTACTATTGTTGATGATAATACTTTTAAAACTGTTCTTAAGAAATGGTTATATGACAATAATAAGGCTGATAAGATTAAGGTTCTTCTTAATGACCTTGATAAGGATAATAAGTTAGTATATAAAACTAATTTACATATTACTAATGATTTTACTCTTAAGTTTCTTAATAAGATTGGTTTTGATTGGCCTGATATTGATAAGGATTATATTGAGAAAATTTTAAAAAATATCAATGAAATGTAGTTTTTATCTGTTATTTTGTTTTTCTGTATGATATATTATTGTATAGAAAATGAAATAACAGATTTATTTTTATAAACAAAGGAGGAAATGATGGTTTCATTAGCTAATTTTAAGTATTTGAATTATCTTATTGGTCTGGTAATTACTGTTGTAGTTGAGTTTATTATGATCTTTTTTATTACGAAAAGATCTAAACGTGTTACTCCAGTTATTACGTCCTTTAAGTTTACTATATTATGTATGACTTTATGGTGTATTGGATTAATTGTGCAAATTTTTGTTATTAATTATACTACTATAAATCCTATGTATATTGATTATTTTATTTATTTGCCAGTTGTTCTTACTCCGGTTGCATTGTTTTTTGTAGCTATAACGTATGCTTCTTATGATAAGTTTGTTTTTAAGAAGTCATATATTTTATTATTTGTTATACCTATTATAACAATGATTGTTCTTTGGACTAATGATTTGCATGGTTTATTTTATGAAGTATATTCAACTGAACCTACTAACACGGTATTTGGTGCATATTTCTATGTTCACTCTGCTTATACTTATGGTTTGTTTATTGTTGATATTTTCATACTTCTTAAAAATTCGATTAAAACTGCTGGTGCTTTTGCTATGCCTTCTATACTAATTTCACTTGGTGCTTTAGTCCCAGTTGCTATTAATTTACTTGGTATGACTATATTTAATATGAATATTTATGTTACACCTATCTCATTCATGGTATCAATTATTCTAATTGCTGTTGCAATATTGAAATATAATTTCTTAGATATTGCTCCTATTGCTTTGAAGAGAATTGTTAATCAGATGTCTGATTTGTACCTTGTTCTTTCTAGGGATTACATTATCTCTGATTGTAATAAACCTTTTGAAAGAGTTTTCGGCGTTTCTAGAGATTCTATTATTGGTAAAAAGTTTTCTGATTTGTCTATATCTAAGCAGATTGTTATTAAACAGAAGAATCTTGGTAATTATTTAGAGAAAGCTTCTTCTGATGATAAGACTTATAAAATTGATGCTTCTCTTAAAGATGGTAGTAAGTTCTTTAATATTGAATGCAGTGGTATTTTTACTGATAATCAATGTGTTGGTATTCTTATTCTTTTCAAAGATATTACTCAGCACGTTCATGATATGGAGACTTTGAAGCAAAATCAGAATACTCTTATGGAGCGTGAGCGTCTTGCTACTCTTGGTCAAATGGTTGGGGGTATTGCTCATAACCTTAAGACTCCTATAATGTCTATTGCTGGCGCTATGGAGGGATTACAAGATTTGATTACAGAATATGATAAGTCTATTGATGATCCTGATGTTACTAAAGCTGACCATCATGCGATTGCTCATGATATGTCTGAATGGATTTCTAAGGTTAATTCTTATGACTCATATATGTCTGATATTATTACTGCTGTTAAGGGACAAGCTGTTAATATGAATGATGATACTCCTACTGTTTTTACTATTGATGAGCTTTTGGATAGAGTTACTATTCTTATGAAGCATGAGCTTAAAAATGCTTTTGTTTCTTTGAATATTATTAAGAAGATAAATGGTTCTACCTCTCTTATTGGTAATATTAATAGTTTGGTTCAGGTTGTTAATAACCTAATATCTAATGCTATTCAGTCTTATGAAAGTTCTAATGGTGGAACTATTGATTTAGTTATTGACAACAAGGGTTCAAATGTAATAATATCTGTTATAGATCACGGTTGCGGTATTCCAGAAGATGTCCAGAAGAAGCTTTTCAATGAGATGATTACTACTAAGGGACACAATGGTACTGGTCTTGGTTTATTTATGTCATATTCAACTATTAAAGGACATTTTAACGGCGATATGAATTTTACTTCTACTCCTAATGTTGGTACTACTTTTAATATTATATTGCCTCAAACTAAAAAGATAAATAATTAATGTGATTAGATTGGAGTGATTTTATTATGAGAAAATATATGCAAGAAGTTATTACTAGCCCTTACAAGCTTATTGCTGTTGATGACGATGCTGGTATACTTGATTCTTTGAAGGTTGTGCTTAAGAGATCTGGCTATGATCTTGATTGCTATTCTAACCCTCTTGAAGCTATTGAAGCTATGAAGAATAGTCATTATGATTTGCTTTTACTTGATTTTATTATGGATCCTATTCATGGAGATGAAGTTGTTGAACAGGTTAGAAAGTTTGATAAAAATCTTTATATTTTATTACTTACTGGACACAAAGACCTTGCTCCACCACTTCAAACTTTGAAAGAGCTTGATATTCAAGGTTATTGTGAGAAGAGCAATAATTTTGATCAGTTACTTCTTTTGATTGAGTCAGGTTTGAAATCTGTTGAGCAAATGCATTTGATTACTAAAATTAATACTGAACTTAAAGAAAAGAATGATGAAATTGAGAAAGCTTATCTTGATACTGTTGGTATAGTTCGTTATACTGTTGAAGCTAAAGATCCATATACTCGTGGTCATTCTGATAGGGTTTCTGCTTATTCTGTTCTTATTGGACAGTCTATGGGATTGGATGATGCTACTTTACATACTTTGAAGATTGGTGGTTTATTCCATGACATTGGTAAAATTGGCGTTCCTGATAATATTCTTACTAAGAATGGCAAGCTTACTGATGTGGAATATGCTGAGATTAAGAAACATCCTGATATTGGTGCTCATATTCTTGGTGATGCTGAGATTTTTAAGGATATTATTCCTATTGTTCTTCATCATCACGAAAGATTTGATGGTAAAGGATATCCTAGTCAATTAAGTGGTGAAGATATTCCTCTTATTGCTAGAATTGCTGCTGTTGCTGATACTTTTGATGCTATGACTTCAAGAAGACCATACAGAGATGCTCTTCCTCTTGATAATGTTATTGCAGAAATTGAAAGATGTTCTGGATCTCAATTTGATCCTAATGTTGCAAATGCATTCCTTGGAATTTTACGCAATAATTACAAAGCTATAACTGATATTCAAGAAGAATTTAGATGGGATTAAAATAAAGGGACTTTTTACAGTCCCTTTTGTTTTATTCTATTCCTAAATATTCATTGTATGTTACTTCTTTATCTACTAATCCATCTTTTTTTATGTCTATTATTCTATTTGCTACTGTTTGTGTTAATTGATGGTCATGTGATGTAAATATCATATTTCCTTGGAATTTCTTCATTCCTTCATTTAATGCTGTTATTGATTCCATGTCTAGATGGTTTGTTGGTTCGTCTAGTATTAGGAAATTAGCTCCTGATAGCATTATTTTTGATAATACACAACGTACTTTTTCTCCTCCTGATAGAACATTTACTGATTTTAATGCTTCTTCTCCTGAGAATAACATTCTTCCTAAAAAGCTTCTTACATAGGTTTCATCTGGGTCTTTTGAATATTGTCTTAACCAATCTGTAATGCTTTCTGTTCCTGAAAATAGATAGTTGTTATCTTTAGGGAAATAGCTTGTTGTTATTGTTGTTCCCCATTTTATCTCTCCTTCATCCGGCTCTAGCTCTCCTGATAATATTTTAAATAGTACTGTTATTGCATTTTCATTTTCTGCTAATACTGCTATTTTGTCTTTGTCTTTTACTTTAAAGGATACATTGTCTAGTATTTTTTCTCCATTTATTGTTTTTGATATATTTTTTATTTCTAGGATTTCATTTCCTGGTAGTCTATCTGGCTTGAAATCAATGTATGGGTATTTTCTTGCTGATGGTTTGATTTCATCTAATTGAATTTTTTCTAATGATTTTTTTCTTGATGTTGCTTGTTTTGATTTTGATGCATTTGCACTGAATCTTGCTATAAAGTCTTGAAGTTCTTTTATCTTCTCTTCTTTCTTTTTGTTTTGTTCTCTCATTTGTTTTTGTATTAATTGACTTGATTCATACCAGAAGTCGTAGTTTCCTGGATATACTTTTATTTCTCCAAAGTCAACATCGCAGATGTGTGTACATACTTTGTTTAGGAAATATCTATCGTGTGATACTACTATTACTGTATTTTCAAAGTTTATTAAAAATTCTTCTAGCCATGAGATTGTTTTTAAGTCTAAATCATTAGTTGGTTCATCTAGTAGCAATATGTCTGGATTTCCGAATAGTGCTTGTGCTAATAATACTTTTACTTTGTCCTTTGCTTCTAGGTCTGACATTAGTTTATAGTGTTTTTCTGGTGATATTCCTAAGTCATTTAATAAACTTTCCGCATCTGATTCTGCGTTCCATCCGTCTAATTCTGCAAATCTTTCTTCTAATTTTGCAGCTCTCATTCCATCTTCTTCGTTGAAATCTGGCTTTGCATAGATTTTATCTTTTTCTTCTTTTATGCTATATAGCTCTTTATTTCCCATTATTACAGTGTCTATTACTGTGTATTCTTCAAATGCAAAGTGGTTCTGATTTAATACTGATATTCTTTCTTGTTTTTCTTTTGATACTTCACCTTTGCTTGGTTCTAGTTCTCCTGATAAAACTTTTAGAAATGTTGATTTTCCTGTTCCGTTCGCTCCTATTATACCATAGCAGCATCCTTTGTTGAATTTGATATTTACATCTTCATATAAGACTCTTTTTCCGAATCTTACTGAAACTCCTGTTGTTTGTAGCATTATGCCCCTCCTTATTGTTCTATTTCTTTTTTCTCTGTATTTGTAAAACTGTTCTTTAAGCTTTCTTTTGCTGCTTGTCCTAGTCCTAGAAATACTTGATTTATCATTTTCTTGTCTTCCGGGTCTATTTCTTTATATGATTTTAACATTTTAGCGATACTTTTCATTTTGGTTGTTGATATTTCATGCATTGTTTGTGCTTCTGTTGATTCTACAACATTGTACAATATGTCTATGACATTTTTTCTTTGTTCTGGTGTTGTTTCTTTTAGCCAATTTCTAATTGTTTTGTTTATAAATTCGCTTCCATTTGTTAGTTCTTCCATTTGCACAATTTTGGTTCCTAGTACTTGCCATGAATATATATCGTGTTGCATTATTCCTTTTTCTACGCTCTCTACTACTTTATATTTTTCTTCATGCTCTAGTAGTCTTCCTATTATTGATGATTGTGGAATATATGTGTATATCTTGTTTAATATTCTTTTGTATTCATCTCTTTCGATTATTTCTTCGTCAAATCCTGGTCCGTCATGATTGGTTACATCTATTATTTTGTCTTGACATTTTTCTCCTGCAAATACTGCTGCGTATACGGCTACATTTCCACCTTTTGAATGTCCACCTACATGTATCTTTTCATTATATTTTTCTGATATTCTTTTTAGATATTCCATTCCCTCTATTTGTGCAGGTATATGTTGCATGAAGCTTAGATTAAAGTCTTCTTTCCATCCTACAAGGCTATTGTCTGTTCCACAAAATGATACAAACATCTCGCCATTACCTAAATGGATTGTTATTGCAGCAAATTGTTTTTCTGCCGATGGATCTGTATTTTCTTCGTAGTCTGTGATTTCCATGTCTTTGAATCTATTGCTATTTATTAAGTTATGTACTAATGGCATGTCCCCTGCTATATTGAAGTCTTCTTCTTTAAATTTTTTTAATTTCTCACATATGCTTCCAATTGTTTCTTTTTCTTGCATTTTTATTTTCCTAAATGGGATATACGAAAATCTTGATAATATCATTTTATCTACTTCATTTAGTGGTGATTGATCTAATGTTAGTTCTCCTCTCCACTTTAAATAATCATTAATGTTTGCCATGTCAGACCTCCTCTTTAGTATTTTACCACATATTTCTTATGTTGTCTAATGATTTTTTAATATTCCGCCATATTCAAAAAATATGGCGGTTTGATATTTTATTTTATTACTTTTTCTGCAAATGTGTTGTTTACTATTTTTTCATAAGGTGCTTGTTGTTTTAATTCTCCTGCTTCTGTCATTATTAGTTGTAGTTTATCAAATGCTTCTTTTTTTAGTACTGGCGTTTCATTCCAAGCATCTATGTCTTTATAACTTTGAACTGATTTTTCTAATGATTCTAAACTTGTTGCTGGGAAGAAACTTTGTACTGCTTCTGCTACTTCTTTTGCTGAATGTGTTTTTACCCATTGCTGTCCTTTATATGTTGCTCGTGTAAAGCCTTCTATTATATCTTGATTTTTCTCTATATAGCTCTTTTTCGCACAATATGCTGTATATGGTACTTCTCCTGCTGCTTCTCCAACTGATGCTACTATATAACCTTTTCCTGCATCTTGTGTCATTGAAGCAGTTGGTTCGAACAAGGTTACATATTCTGCATTTCCACCTGTGAATGCTCCTGCCATTAAATCGAATTTTATACTGTCATCTAAGTTTAAATCTGTTTGTGGATTTATACCATTTTGTTTTAATACATATTCTAGAGTCATGTATGGTACTCCACCTTTTCTTCCTGGGATTACTGTTTTTCCTTTTAAATCACTCCATGAGAAGTTTTGTGTAGGATTTTTGCTTACTAAGAATGAGCCATCTCTTTTGGTTAGCTGTGCAAATACTTGGACGTAGTCTTCTTTTCCTTCATTATAAACATATATTGAGGCTTCTGGACCACATAATCCTATATCGCTTTGACCTGCTAATATTGATGTCATTACATTGTCTGCGCCCTGACCAGTTGTTATCTCTAGCTCTATTCCTTCTTCTTTAAAGAATCCTTGTGTTATTGCTGCATATTGTGGTGCATAGAATACTGACCTTGTTACTTCATTTAACTTTATTGTTTTTGTGTCCTTTTCTTGATTTTGGTTTGCTTTCTTTGATATCATTACTGCTACTATAATGACTACAACTAAAACCGCAGCAATTACTGCTGCTATAATCTTTTTCTTCATTTTGATTTCCTTTCTCTCTTTTTTATTATTTTATCGTTTGTTTTATTACTTTCTTTTGTATTATTTCTATTCCTTCGTACATTAGAGCTGCAACGATTCCTAATATTATTACACTTGTCATTACAAGATCTAGCTTAAATACTTGACCTCCATATACTATTAAGTATCCTAATCCTCCTTTTGATACTAAAAATTCTCCTGATATTACTCCTACTAGTGATAGGCCTATGTTTACTTTTAATGTGTTAAATAGTGTTGAGATGTTGGCTGGTAATACTATTTTTGTCAGTATTTGCGTTTTGTTTGCATTAAATGTTTGTGCCATTTTTATTTTTTCGCTGTCTGTATGAATTAGTCCATTTAGTATGTCTAGTATTGTTACTATTAATGATATTGCAAGTGCCATTACTATTATTGCTGGCATTCCTGCTCCTACCCATATTATTATTACTGGACCTAATGCTACTTTTGGCAAACTGTTTAATACTACTAGAAATGGTTCTGATACTTTTGATATGAATGGTGACCACCATAGTATTATTGCTATTATTACTCCCATAAATGTTCCTAAAGTGAATCCTGCAAATGTTTCTGTTAGTGTTATTTTTAGGTGTTCTAGTAAGTCGTTATTTGATAGATTTATGAATGTTTTTATTATCTGACTTGGTTTACTTGTTATGAAACTGTCTATTGCGCCTAATTTTGCGGCTATTTCCCATATTGCAATAAATGCCACTATTATTGATATTTGCGTTATTAATATGGCTATTTTATTTCTTTTTATTTTCTTTAAGTATTGTTTTCGTTCTTCTGATATTGGTTGATTGTCTTTACTTTTTTTCTGCTTCTTTATCATATTCTTCTAGCTCCTTCCACATAGTATTAAAGTATTTACTGAATTGTGGACTTTCTCTACAATTTAGCGGTGTTCTATGTTCTATGTCAAATTCTATATTGTAGATGTTTTTTACTGTGGCTGGTCTCTGGCTTAATACTATTACTCTGTCTGACATACTTATTGCTTCTGATATGTCATGTGTAACCATTATTGCTGTTATTCCTTCTTGTTTTAATATTTTGTATATATCATCTGTTACCATTAGTCTTGTTTGATAGTCTAAGGCTGAAAATGCTTCGTCTAGCAATAGTATTTGTGGCCTTATTGCTAATGTTCTAATTAGTGCAACTCTTTGTCTCATCCCTCCAGATAATTGCATTGGATATTTATCTTTAAATTCATATAATCCATATTTTTTTAGTAGATTTATTGCATATTCGCTATTTTCTTTAGTATTATTTTTTTGTATTTCTAATCCTAATAAGACGTTTTTGTAAATTGTTCTCCATTCTAGCAAGTTGTCTTTTTGTAACATATATCCTATTTTTCCTCTTTTGATTATTGTTCCTTGGCTTTTACTTTCTAGTCCTGCTATTATTGATAATAGTGTTGATTTACCGCACCCACTTGGTCCTATTATACTGATGTATTCGCCTTGTTTTACTTTGAAGTTTATATCTTTTAATGCTTGTATTTCTCCATTTTTTGCTTGATATGTTTTGCTTATGTTTTTTGCTTCTAATATTATTGGTGGTTGCTTTTTTAATGGCTTTTTTTCAATTTTATTATCTTGTTCCATTGTTTTTTCCTTTCTTTTTTTATTCTTTTTCTTTTGTTTTCCAATGCATTTTTATCTTATTGTATTTTATGTTTTATGGGATATTTTTGACATAAAAATAAACCCTCCTTGTTAAACTTTTTTGTCTAACAATTTGGGTTTGTTTTTATTTTACTTGAGATATTTATATTTCGTAATTTTCTATTGTATATGTTTTTTTATTTTTCTTTACTGTTATTTTTCCAGATTTGTTTATTATTATTCAATTTTGTATTTTGGGGCTTAACGCAAAAAATCAGTACATTTCTGTACTGATTTTGATTTGGTGCACCTCCGGGGGGTCGAACCCCGGACCTTCTGATTAAGAGTCAGCTGCTCTACCAACTGAGCTAGAGGTGCATTTATATAGTTGACATTTTTTGATTACTTGATTATTATACAACGCTTTTTGTTATATGTCAACTATTTTTTATTAACTTTTATCTATTACAAATTTTTAATAATTATATTTTGTTCTTTTTACTATGTTATTTTTTGTGTAACTTTTTTCTTCATTTATTTTGTTTATTGATTTTTGTATTTCTATTATTGGTATTGGCAGAATTGATATTACTGCTGTTATTATCCATTGCTGCATTGTTAATGTTGTTAACTCAAATATTTTTGCTAGTTGTGGAATTATTATAACTACTATTTGCATTATTATTCCTGCTATTAGGCTCATTACTAGATATTTATTCTCTAATATGCTGTTTTCTAGTATTGATTGTTCACTTTTTATATTAAAACTGTGGATTAGTTCTAGTGTTCCTAATGCGAAGAATGTCATTGTTCTTGCTACTTCTATTCCGTAATATTTTATTCCTATGCTGAATGTTACTATTGTTAGCATTCCTATCATTATTCCTTCAGTGATTATTTTGCTCCATAATCCATCTGAAAATATTCCTTGATTCGATTTGTTCGGAGGTCTATTCATTATTTCTTTTTCTGGTTGCTCTAGTCCAAGTGCTATTGCTGGGAATGAATCGGTAACCATGTTTATCCATAATAATTGGATTGCTAAGAGAGGTGTTTTTAGTCCTAATATTAATCCTACAAATATTGTTACGATTTCTCCTATATTTGTGGCTATTAGGAAGTGTATTGCTTTTTTTATATTGTCATATATTGTTCTTCCTTCTTTTATTGCTTCTACTATTGTTACAAAGTTGTCATCTGTTAATATCATATCTGATGCATTTTTTGCTACATCTGTTCCGTTCTTTCCCATGGCTATTCCTATATCTGCTTTTTTTAATGCTGGGCTATCATTTACGCCATCTCCTGTCATGGCTACTACTGCTCCTGTATTTTGCCATGCTTTCACTATCCTTACTTTATGCTCTGGAGTTACTCGTGCATATACTGAATATTGTTTTATTGTTTTTTCTAGCTGCTTGTCTGAAAGTTTATCTAGTTCCTCTCCTGTTATAGCGTGTTTGACATTATCTTCTTTTGATTCTATTATGCCTATTTCCTTAGCTATTGCGGTTGCTGTTAGAATATGATCACCTGTTATCATTACGGTTCTTATTCCTGCTTTTTTACATGTATCTATTGCTTCTTTTACTCCTGGTCTTGGTGGATCTATCATTCCTATTAATCCTACAAATTTTAAATTTTTCTCTAAGTCTTCTGTTATTTTTATGTTTTCTCCCGATATGTCTTTATATGCCACTGCTATTACGCGAAGTGCGTTTTGCGCCATTTCTTCATTTTGCTTTTGTGCTTGATTTATGTCTATTTTTGCACAATGCTTAAATATAACATCTGGCGCACCTTTTGTTATTATTCTATAACCGTCCGATGTTTTGTGAATTGTTGTCATCATTTTTCTTGTACTATCAAATGGAATATCTGCTATTCTTGGCATTTCTTCGTATAATTGTTTTTTGTCTATTCCTTGTCTTATTGCTTCTCTTACTATTGCTGTTTCTGTTGGTTCTCCTATTATTTTAGGCTCTTTATTCTTAGGGAGAGACTGCAATTCGCAATCATTGCACATTGCTGCTAGTTCTAATATTTGCTTTGTACTATTTGCATATATTTTTTGTACTTGCATATTGTTTTGCGTTAGTGTTCCTGTTTTGTCTGAACATATAACGCTACTGCTCCCTAGTGTTTCCACTGCTGGTAACTTTCTTATTATACTTCTTTGTTTTGCCATTTTTGATACACCTATTGATAATACTATTGTTACTATTGCTGGTAATCCTTCTGGAATTGCTGCAACTGCTAATCCTACTGATGTCATAAACATTTCTATTGGGTTTATTTTCTTTATTATTCCTATTATAAATATTATAAAGCATATTGCTAAACATGCTATTCCTAATATCTTGCCTACTTCTCCTAGCTTCTTTTGTATAGGCGTTTCTGGTGTTTCGTTGTTTTTCATTAGATTTGCTATTTGACCTACTTTTGTGTTCATTCCTGTTTCTGTTACTATTGCTGTAGCATGTCCTGTTATTACATTGCTTCCCATAAATGCCATGTTGTGTATATCCCCTAGTGGAATCTTTGTTTTGTTTATTACTTCTGATTGTTTTTCTACTGGCAAGTTTTCTCCCGTTAAGCTTGATTCTTCTATTTTTAAATTTGTGCATTTTATTATTCTACAGTCTGCGGGGACATTGTTTCCAGCCTCTAATTTTACGATGTCTCCTGGAACTAATTCTTGAGCATTTATTGTTTTTATTTCTCCATCTCTTATTACTTTAGCTTTTGGAGGTGTTAGCTGTTTTAATGATTCTATCGCTTTTTCTGCTTTTGATTCTTGGATTACTCCCATTAGTGCATTTGCGATTACTATTGCTATTATTATTATTGAGTCTATATAATTGTTCTCTCCTTGCACATATGACATTATCGCTGATATTACTGATGCGGCTATTAGTATTATTATCATTGCGTCTTTAAATTGTTTTATAAATTTTGTAAATATTGTTTCACTTTTTCCTTCTATTATTACGTTTTTTCCTATATCTTTCTGTTTTTTTTCTACTTGATTTTGAGTTAGGCCTGTCTTTTCATTTGTTTCTAGTTTTCTTATAATTTCTTCTTTTCTTAATGTATACCACATAATTTTATCTCCTTGTTTTTTGTTTTATTAGAGTGTATGTACAAGTTGTTATTTTATTACTTTTTTGTAGCATTTATTTTGTTTTTCTCATATTGTATTATAGGAGTTTATTATGTTGATTCAAATCTTGTTATTGGCTATCTCAAGTAGCATTGATTCTCTTGGGGTTGGCATGGTTTATGGATTTAGACATACTTGTATTTCACGTTTTAGTATGTTTATTATTTTTATAATTTCACTTGCTGTATCGTTCTTTTCTACTATTATCGGAAATTTTGTTAATAGTTTTATTTCCCCTAATGTTTCTTCTACTATTGGAAGTAGCATTTTGTGTATTATTGGTATTAGTGTTGTTTTTAAATGTATTTTTAGTAAAAATGATGATGCATGCTTTGATTTTGATAGTTCTAGTTTAATTGATTCTAAGGAGTCTATTGCTCTTGGATTTGCTCTTTCTGCTGATTGTTTTGGAATTGGTTTTAGTTACTGTTTGATTGGGTCGTGCTTTTTTATTTTTCCTTTTGCTGTTGCTATATTTCAATTTGTTTTTTTACAGCTTGGTATGTTTATTGGTTCTTTCCTAGGAAATTCTCAGTTTTTGCCTAGTTGGGTATATTCTATTTTGTCTGGATTTCTACTTATTATAATTGGCATTGCTAAGTTTTTCTTGTAGTGCAAAAATTCCTAATGCTTATACATTAGGAATTTCTTTTTATTATTGTTGGTAATGCGTTATATGTGTCTTTTGATAGTAATGTTCTTGATACTATTACACCATTTTTTATTAGCTTTTTGTACGCTTCGCTTGTGCTTCCGTTTGCTCCTTTTTGAGTTACTTTTTCTGTACCTGGAGTAAGGCTTGTGTCTGTTATATATTCTGTTTTTGACTCGATTATATTTGTTATTACTGATTCTATTTCTACTGTATAATCTTCTTCTTGTTTTATGCCATATATGTCTATTTTTACTACTCCATCACCTGCTTGTGCTACTATTTTTATTGGATATTTTCTAGTGTTCTTGAATTTGAAATCTAGTGTTCCCCATGATACGGTTGCATCTCTTCCGTCTGCTACATAGGATGTTCTAAAATAATGATTATGTCTTTCTGTTATATCAAGATTTGCAAGCAGTGCGGTATTATATAGTGTTGATGATACTTGGCATATTCCGCCTCCTACATCTAATACTACTTTTCCTCCTGCATAGGCTTTGGCTTCTTTGAATCCTGCTTCTATTGTTCTTTTTCCTACTTGCTTGTTGTATGAAAATTCTTCGCCTGGGTTTACTATTGCTCCATTTAGTTTGGCTGTTGCTAGTGTGATGTTGTTGTCTCTATTTGTATTGCTTGAGTCATAATTTGTTGTAAATGTGGCTAAAAGGTTAGGGAATGCGTCTTCTCCGAGGTCTATTACTTTTTTATTTGCTGAGGTTATTTTTAGTGGTATTGTGTATTCTTCTTTGTCTTCTTTTAAAATTTCTTTTGCTTCATCTATTGTTTTCCCTAGCTCTATACCGTTTTCGTCTGCATGAACTACTAGTGGGTCTTTGGTTATATACGCATCTTGTGGCTCTTTGGTTATTTCTTTTGCTATTTTTTCTATATCTATTGCTTCAGGCTCTTTATTTTTGGTTGGTATTTCTATTGTATTTTCAGTATCTGTTAGATTTCTTATGTTCTCTTGTATTTTTCTTTTTAGTTCTTCTTTATCTATTATGACTCCTGATTTTCCTTTTGATATTATTAAGTTGTTTCCATCTATTTCATAGCTATTGTCTTTTGCTACGTCTGGCAATTTTGATTCTGTGTCTTGTATTATCTGCTCTAGGCTTGTTTCATTTATGGCATATTGCATTTCTATGTTTCTATGAATTATTAATGTTGATAATATTGCATAATTATTTGTTAGTATATTGCCTTTTCTTCCTACACTATATGCTTTTTGAACTGTATCGTTTATGTTTGTTTCTATATTTAATTGATCGTATGATATTTGTATCTCAAATTCTCCATGTTTTAGTATGATCCCTTTTAGGCTTTTTTCTCTATATTGTTTTGTAATTTGTTCGATTGCTTCTTGTTCTGTTTTCCCTGATACTGTGCTTCCTTGGACTGATATATTATTGTATATTTTGTTGTTTCCCATGTTTATTATGCTGAATATTGTTGATATTAATATTATTATCCCTACTAATATGGATATTTTGATTATTGTGGTTTTTTCCATAATATTTTCCTTCTTTTATTTTATATTCTTTGGTTCTTTTTTATATGTATATTATCATATTTTTTTTATTTATACTAGACTTTTTTTTGCTATTTATATTATAATTAGTTTAAATTATTTTTAGGAGTGTATGTATATGATTGGTGATTTGATTGCTAGAATTAGAAGTGATAAAAATGTTTCTAAGACTGATTTGTCTAAGGCTACCAATATTAATGTTGGACATCTTACTCATATTGAGAAGGGTGAGCGTAATCCTAGTCACAAGGCTTTGCGTAGCTTATGCCAAGCTCTTGATGTGCCTTACCAGCCTTTGATGTATACTTATGACAGAGAGCTTTCTGATGATCAAGTAAAATACAATGCTCCTTTTCATGTTAGATATGATTCTATTCCTATTATTTCGTCTATTGATGGTTTTGCTCATTGTTCTTCTGACGTGAGAAATGCAACTTTTGTTCTTAGGGTTAATGGCAATGATATGGCTCCAAAACTTCCTAATGGTTCTTTTGTTTATGTTGAGCTTAATGCTCCTCTTAACAGCAAAGATATTGGTATTTTTGAAGTTGGTGGTAGAATTATTATTCGCAAGTTTATTGTTCGTAAAAATGACATTGTTCTTAGGGCTTATAGTGAATTTATCGATGATATTGTTCTTACTAAGAATTCAAATTTTTCTGTTATTGGCAAAGTTCTTAAGGTTTACCAGTTGTAATTTGTCGATTTCTGGTTTATTTTTGTTTCTTATGTTACAAATTTTACATTTTTGATACATTTTGGTTAAGAGCTTGAATATTGTTATCCTAATTATT
Source organism: Clostridium sp. CAG:793 (assembly GCA_000433915.1). Classification (GTDB taxonomy): domain Bacteria; phylum Bacillota; class Clostridia; order TANB77; family CAG-508; genus CAG-793. Next base: position 16,957 of record HF993645.1, on the reverse strand, counting down.
ATAATATAATTAGTTATATTTTTAGGAGATAATAATGGAACTGATAAAAAACATATTTTTTAATACAGATAAATTAGTTGAAAATTCTACAGTTAAGATTTCTTATACTGGCGAATTGTTTCAAAATAATTGTGATAAGGTTTTTGCTCATTATGGTTTTGGTAATGAGTGGGCTTATTTAAGTGATGTTGAAATGCATAAGACTGAACTTGGTTTTCAAGCTGAAATCAAGCTTGTTAGCAATGAACCTTTGAATTTATGCTTTAGATCTTCTAATAATTTATGGGACAATAATGAAGGTAAGAATTATTCTTTCGATATTGAAAAAGCTCCAGCTGCATTGATTACTATTGAAAATCAATCTTTGGTTTATCCAAAAAGATTAAGAAAGTCTTATATTTGGAGTAAAAAGGTTAAACTTGCTTTTTACAAGTTTGTTAAATATCTTCCTAAATTGTTGTCTGGTGACTACAAGAAAAGACAATCTGTAGAGGATTAATTTTCTCTTTATTATAATTTGTTATAAAATATGCATTTTCATGCATATTTTTAATTTATTTTAAATTTTATTAATTTTTATTAAAAAAATAGTTGACAAATTGATATTCTTGTAGTAGAATAAGGAATGTGTCCAACTTATGTTGTATGCTTTGACACGAGTCATTAGCTCAGTTGGTAGAGCACTTGACTTTTAATCAAGTTGTCCGGGGTTCGATTCCCCGATGGCTCACCACTCTTAAGGATTTAAGAGTTGCTTAAATCCTTAATATATTTTATGGCCCCGTGGTCAAGCGGTTAAGACATCGCCCTTTCACGGCGGAGACATGGGNNCCCTTTCACGGCGGAGACATGGGTTCGATTCCCGTCGGGGTCACCATATATGCCACTTTAGCTCAGCTGGTAGAGCAACTGACTTGTAATCAGTAGGTCGTCCGTTCAAATCGGACAAGTGGCTCCATTTTTAAAGGTCTGTAATTTTAGAGTTGCTATTATTACTGGCTTTTATTTTTTTATATTTGAGAGGTTTTATTATGAATAAAGTTGCTATTGTTTCTGGTGGTTCTAGAGGAATTGGAGCTTCTATTGTTGAAACTCTTGCTAGCTCAGGCTTTGATGTTGTTCTTAATTATAGATTTTCTGCCAATAAGGCTAATGATATTGCTTCTAAGTTTTCTAATGTTGTTACTTTTCAAGCAGACGTTTCAGATCATGCTCAAGTTAAGTCTTTAGTTGACTTTACTATTAGTAAGTTTGGGCGCATTGATTTATTAGTTAATAATGCAGGTATTGATTTTATTAATACTTTGTCTGATACTTCTGATTCTGACTTTGATACGGTTTTGAGAAATAATTTATATTCAGCTTTTTATTTATCTAAAGAAGTTTCTCCTTATATGATTAATGCTAAATCTGGATTGATTATTAATATTTCTTCTATATGGGGAATTGTCGGAGCTTCTTGTGAAATGGCGTATTCGGTTAGCAAGGCTGGTCTTGATGCTATGACTAAGTCTCTTGCAAAAGAACTTGGTCCTTCTAATATTAGAGTTAATAGTATTGCACCTGGAATTATTGATACTGATATGAATTCTTTTCTTTCTAAAGAGGAATTAAGTGAAATTGTTAATGATATTCCACTTGAACGTATTGGACTTCCTTCTGATGTGGCTGATACGGTTTTATTTCTTGACAAAAACAGCTATATTACGGGACAGGTTATTCAAGTTACTGGTGGTTGGAATTTGCAATAGACATAAAGTTGATATTGATTGGTGGTAGCAATTAATTTGCAATAGTAATAATTAATCCCCTATTATTTTTGTAATAGGGGAATTATTTTATTTATTTAATTCTTTTAATACTTCTTCAACATCTATTCCATGTACCATGCATGCTTCTTCAAGCGTTTCTGCTTGTGATGCTGGGCATCCTAGGCAATGCATTCCTGCTTCTAATAAAATGTCTGCTTTTTCTGGAGCTTTCTCTAGTAATTCTCCGATTTTTGTGTCTTTGTTGAATTCCATTTTTCTTTTCCTTTCCCAAGAAGTGCATATGTCACTTTTTGTATCTTCTTGTCCTTTTTTGTCATATCTATATTATTTTATCATATTTTTTCAAAAAAGTATAGACAAATTTAAAATTATATTGTATAATGCCAAGTGTTGGAAGGAGTGATGTCATATTTTGACTTTACTTGATTTATTTTTTATAATTTTTATTATTAATTTTCTTATTTGTATTTATTCTTTTTATAGTTTTTTACAAATATCAATTTTTCATAATCTTTTAGGTTCCAAGTTAAAACTAAAATTTAGAAAGGAGGATTAATATTCTTTTTGCTTTTTTACTGTGCTTAACCCAGGTGTTAATAATTTTGCTTTTTAAGCCTATACTTTTTTCTAAGGCTATTAATTATTATAGTAATTTTAGAATTTTTAATTTTCTTATTACTAATCCTACTTTATGGTTATTCACAAGAGGTTTATTTATATTATTTTCATTTATTGCCAATTTTATAATTCTTAAATTTGTTTTTTCTTATTTTCTTAACTATAATAAGAATAATTTACTTATTTATAAAGCTCCTACTTTTCGGCTTATATATTGGAAATGATATGAATGATAATCCTGTGTTTGTTCCAGAAAGTGGATTGTATCAAAATTTTCTTGTTACTGGTACTATTGGATCTGGTAAAACTGCGTCTGCTTTGTACCCTTTTACAAGACAATTGATTGATTATTTTGATAATGATTTTGATAGCAAATTATTTCTTCTAATACTTGATGTTAAAGGAAATTATTATTCTAAAGTACTTGAGTTTGCACATGATTGTAACAGATTAAATGATGTAATTGTTATTGAGATTAATGGTAAATATCGCTACAATCCTTTAGACAAGCCTTCGCTCTTACCATCTGTCTTGGCTAATAGGCTTAAAGAGATTTTACTATTGTTCTCGCCTAATAATTCTGAGTCTTTTTGGATTGATAAGTCTGAACAAGTTATTGAAGCATGTATTAGTTTTTGTAGAATTTATAATGATGGATATGTCTCTTTCGATGAATTGCATAATTTGATTACTGATCATTCTTATTATTTATCCAAACTTTCTATTGTTCGAGATTATTTTATTTCTCGTAAACTTTCGGATGTTGATATATTTAATTTATACAGATCTATTAGTTTTCTTGAGAATGATTTTTATTCTCTTGATGATAGAAATTTGCATATACTTCAGTCAGAAATTACTAGAATCACAAATTGTTTTGTGTCTAATTTAGATGTTAAAAATACTTTTTGTCCTTCTAAAGAAGATGAAAATTTTTGTGGTTTTCATGATGCTTTACATTCTGGAAAAATCGTTATTTTGAATATGAATATTGCAAAGTATAAGAATTTATCTAAGATTATTGCAGCATATTTGAAGTTAGATTTTCAATCTGATGTTTTGGAGCAGTTGTCTAATCATTCCTGTAATTTAATTAGACCTTCTGTGTTTATTTCTGATGAATATCAAGAATATGTTACTTCATCTGATGCATCATTTTTTTCTCAAAGTAGAGAAGCAAAATGTATTAATATTGTTGCCACTCAAAGCTATACTTCTATACTTAATAGTCTTAATAATCAATATGCTTCTAAAGTAATTATTCAGAGCTTGGTTAATAAGTTATGGTTTAGAAGTGATGATATTTTTACTATTGAAGATATTCAGAAGCAAATTGGCAAAGAAGAACGTGAACATTTTTCAAGATCTTTTTCTGAAAATTCTAAGCATAGTTCTTATAATCCTCTTTCTAAAAAGTTTATTAGTAGTGATTCAAGTTATTCTGAGAGTTTAAATTCTTATTCTCAATTAGAATTTAAATATGATTATCATTTTTTTACTCAGGAGTTATCTACTTTTCATTGTTTATCTTTTTTATCTGATGGTAATAAGATTTTACCTCCTACAGAATTGCAGATGATTCCTTATTTTATTAAATAGATTGGAGGTTTATTTTGAGAAAAAAACGACTAATAAAAATTTGTGTATTTGTTTTTATTGTTTGTTTTTTATTTTCTATTTTTATGCCATTTTCTTTTGCAGCTACGCCTAAATTGGTTACTAAACTTTCTTCTGCTTTTAAGGATATTAAAAGTTGGCTTTTAAAGCTGGCAACTCCAGCAGCTGCTGTTGCTGTTGGAGCAGGTCTTTTTATGAAAAAATTTAGTTTTGGAGATGAAGAGCGTATTCGTATGTCAAAGAAAATTATTAGAGGCTCTTTTGTTGCCTATGCTTTATTCCTTGCTCTTGATTTAATTCTATCAGCAATTGAGTCTTTAATATAATGCTGTACACCTATTACAGGTGTACAGATTTTAATAAAAGTCTTATAGGTTCTTCTTTAGAATCTAAATTTATATTTATGGAGATTTTGTGGAAAAAGGTGAAATTGTTAATATAATTATTGATACTATAAATACTATATTAGGTAATATTATTTCCTCAATTGATAATAGTATGTATTCTAGTCTTGATAGTGTTATTTTTATTGGGCCAGATATTATTAAAAATTCTTCTTTTGAAAAATTGCTTGGTGCTAATGGAAAATATGGACTTATTTATTTGGCTGATGCAATGCTTGTTGCTATTTCTATGTTTTATTGTGTTAAATTTTTTTATGCTAATTATGTTGAAACTAATATTGAAAAACCTAGCCAGTTTATTTTTAAGCTTATTATTTTTACTTTTTTAGTTAATTTTTCATATTTTTTATGCGAGCAAGTTCTTAATATTAACTTATTGTTCTCTTCTTCTATTCAGGAAATTGGTAAGAATATTTTAGGAATTGATATTTCTTTTTCTGAATTGATTACTCAGCTTAACCGTACTGTTTCTGTTGGTGAATCTTCCTTTGATCTGTTTTCTATCTCTGGAATAATCAAGAGTTTTGTAAGTGTTGGCTTAATGAATTTACTTTTTTCATATTCTTTAAGATACATTATTTTACAAGTATTTTTATTGTTTACACCTTTTGCTCTTCTAAGTCTTATTGTTTCTTCTACTTCTTGGATTTTTAGATCATGGTTTAAGTGTATGTTTTCTTTATTGATAATTCAATGTTTTATTCCTATTGTTTTAATAGTTATTTTCTCAATTGATTTTTCGAATAAAATTTTGTTTATTGGAGGAATTTATGCTTTGACTAAAATTAATAGTTATGTTCGAGAGTTGTTTGGTGGTGTTGGAATAGATGTTTCTAATCAATTTGGTAATGTTCTTTCGTTTTTTAAGAAATAGTGAGGTGATTTTTTGAATTTTATTTTTCCTTCTAATTATTCTTTTAAGAATAAATTGCTTGGTATTATAGATTATCCTACTGCAATTTTTAATGTTATATATTTTTTAATTATTTTTGGTATTAATTATTTACTTTTCTCTAGTATAAATATTAGAATTATTTTTATTATTGTTTTTTATTTTCCAATTTTTCTTTTTAGTATTGTTGGTTTTAATCATGAAAATATTCTATATTCGCTTTTTTATATTTTAAAGTTTTTAATTAAGCCTAAAATATATCTTTATTTTTAACTGTATGTTATCTATTACCATCATTTTTTATCTTTTTAATAGTTGTAAAAAAGTATAAACAATGATATAATTCGCTTTGTTAGGAGGTAATTATGAAACTAGAGCAAAATGATGTATCTTTAATTTTTTCACAGACTAGTATTCCAGATGTTTTTTTTACAGAGTATCTTTCACAGGCTAGTGGTGACTTTGTAAAAGTTTATTTATATCTTTATTTTTTGTCTAAATATAATAAAGATGTGAAGATAAATGATTTATCTAAAAAATTGGAATTGCCTCTTAAAATAATTCAAGATGCAGTTAAGTATTGGGAAGAAGCAGGTCTTTTGATTCGTAAAAATCAAGGCTTTATTGTTGCTAATTTACAAGAAATAGAATTGAATAAGGTTTATAAGCCTAGAATTTCTATGTCTGCTCAAGACGTTAAGAAAGTAGCTGAAAACAAGTACAGAGCTAAAGCTATTGATACAATTAATAATGAATTCTTTCAAGGCGTTATGTCTCCATCTTGGTATGGCGATATTGATTTATGGTTCAAGAAATATGGTTTTGACGAAGAGGTTATGATTGCACTATTTAGATATTGTTTTAATAAATCAGCTTTACATAGATCTTATATTTCAACTGTCGCTGAGGCTTGGAATAAAAATAAAATTAAAACTTTTAGTGACTTAGATTTATATTATCAGAAAGAAGAAAAATTAAAGTCTATTGGTAATTCTATTAGAAAGAAGATGCGTATTGCTCGTAATTTATCTGTTTATGAAGAAGCATATATTGAAAAATGGAATTTGACTTACGGATATGGTTTAGATATTATTGATATTGCTTTGAAAAAGACTACTTCTAAGTTTAATCCTAGTTTTGAATACCTTGATAAGTTAATTTCTGATTGGCACGAAAGAGGTTTAAAGACTTCTTCTCAAGTATTAGAATATATTGAAAAGCAGAAAAATATTCCAGTTCAAAAGAATTCTAGTAGTTCTACTAACTCTGGCAATGCTTCTGCAAATTATCCTCAAAGAAATTATAATAATTTAAATAGTTTTTACAGTAATATTTAATGTCTTTTTATGAAAGCGAGGTGATGTTATGAATAATGATAATTTAAAGTCTTTGTTAGCCAATTATGAAAGAAAGAGAAATTCAAAAATTGCCGATGCAAATTTAAAAAAAGAGAAGATTATTTCTTCTATTCCGGAATTAGAAAAAGTTGAAAATGATATAAATTCTTTATCAATTAAAGCTATTAAATTAATTTTAACTACTCGTGATAAATCTTTAATTGACAATTTAAATAAGCAAATTGCATGTTTAAAGTCTCAAAAATTGGATATTTTAAAAAAGCATAATCTTTCTCAAGATGATTTCTTGCCTAAATTCGATTGTCCAATTTGTAAAGATACTGGATTTGTTAAGCAAAATAATAATAATGTTCTTTGTAATTGTATAAAGCAAAAGTTATATAATATTGAATATAATCATTCAAATATTTATGATTTGCAAAATCAAAATTTTGATAATTTCAGACTAAGTTTTTATTCTGATTTAGTTGATGAATATAAATATGGTAAAAATATATCTCCTAGAGATAATATTATATCTATAAAGAAGATTTGTCAGCATTTTATCGATCATTTTGATGATCCTGATGAAAGCAATTTATTATTTTGTGGCAGTCCTGGTTTAGGTAAAACTTTTCTTTCTTCATGCATTGCTAATGAGATGATAAAGCGTGGAAAGACTGTATTATATCAAACTGCTCCTATGATGCTAGATAATATAATTGATTATAAATTTGGAAAAAGTAGTAATAATATTATAAGTTCAATTAATTCTGTTGATTTATTAATTATAGATGATTTAGGAACTGAATCTAAAAACAATTTAAAAATTACTGAATTGTTTAATATTATCAATACTCGTTTATTGAATCAAAATAATAAAATAACTAAGACTATTATTTCTACGAATTTATCTTTGCAAGATTTATATAATACTTATGAAGAAAGAATAGTTTCTAGAATCATTGGTAATTATAATGCTTGTTATTTTTTCGGAGATGATATTCGTATTAAGAAAAAATTAAAAGTTTAAATTGATGAAATTAAAAAAACTTATACACATTTTGTTTACATTATGTGTATAAGTTTTTTATTTTATTTATTTTTTTCGTCTTCTTTTTCTATTTCTTCTGTGTCATTATCGTTTACTTTTTCAATGCTAACTACTTTTCCTCCATCGCTCGTTCTCATTAATGTTATTCCTTGAGTATTTCTTCCTAGTACACTTATTTCCGAAGCTTTTATTCTTATTACTGTTCCTGTATCTGTAATCATTAATATATCGTCGTCTTCTCCAGTAATTCTTATTCCTACAATTTCTCCGGTCTTAGATGTGATTTTGTATGTAACTACTCCTCTTCCACCTCTTGCTTGTACACGGTATTCGTCTAATTCAGTTCTTTTTCCAAATCCGTTTTCTGTTATTGCAAGTAATGTTCCTTTGCTATTAGCATTAATTGTTTCCATTCCGATAACACTATCGTCTTTATCTATTCTTATTCCAAGAACACCTTGTGATGTTCTTCCTATTGGGCGAACATCTTTTTCATTAAATGTAATACATAGGCCTTTTCTTGTTACCATTACAATGTTATTTTCACCTTCTGTTAGTCTTACATCAATTAATTCATCGTCTTCTTTTAAGTTAATTGACATTAACCCCGTTTTCTTTCCAGAATCATATTCTTTTAAAGGTGTCTTTTTAATTAATCCATTTTTTGTACCCATTAATAAAAATTGATTTTCTGAAAATTCTTTAATTGGAATTACTGCTGTAATTTTTTCTCCACCATCTAATGATAGCAAGTTAACTATTGCTGTTCCCTTTGCAGTTCTTCCTGCTTCTGGAACTTCAAATCCTCTTAGTTTATATAGCTTACCTTTATTGCTAAAGAATAGAATTATATCATGTGTTGATGCTGTAAATATTTGTTTTACAAAATCATCTTCTCTTGTTGTAATTCCTGTAATTCCTTTTCCTCCACGTTTCTGGCTTTTATATGTGTCTAATGGCATTCTTTTAATATATCCAAATCTAGTTAATGCTATAATTGATTGTTCTTCTGCAATTAAATCCTCATCTTCAAATTCATCTGCTGCAGCAACAATCTTAGTTTTTCTTTCATCTCCATATTTTTCTTTCATTTCTAGAGATTCTTCTTTTACAATGTCATCAACTAAATTATCGTTTGCCAATATTTCTCTTAAATGAGCTATTAGTTTCATAAGAGCTTGATATTCTTCTTCTATCTTTTCTCTTTGTAAACCTGATAAAGTCTTTAATCTCATATCCAATATTGATTGGGCTTGTATATCATCTAATCCAAATCTCTTCATTAATTGTTCTTTTGGATCATCATAAGAATTTCTAATTATTCTGATTACTTCATCAATATTATCAATTGCAATTCTTAATCCCTCTAATATATGAGCTCTTGCAAGTGCTTTATCTAAGTCAAATTTAGTTCTACGTACTATTACATTTTTTCTATGTTCTATATAATAATCTAAGCATTGTCTTAATGTAAGGATTCTTGGAACACCATCAACTAAAGCAAGCATTATTATTCCAAAAGAATCTTGTAATTGAGTGTTTTTGTATAATTGGTTTAATATTACTTTAGCATTTACATCTCTCTTTAATTCTATAACAACTCTTACTTTTTCTTCTCTATCAGATTCGTCTCTAACTTCTGATATACCTTCTATTCTCTTGTCTCTTACTAATTGATTTATGTCTACTATTAATTTTGCTTTATTAACTTGATAAGGAAGTGAAGATACTACTATTCTTTGTCTATTTCCTGACATTTCTTCAATTTCAGCTTCAGCTCTTAATAATATTTTTCCTCTTCCTGTTAAATATGCTTGTTTTATTCCTTCTCTTCCTAAAATTGTTGCTCCTGTTGGAAAATCTGGACCTTTTACTATTTTCAATAATTCTTCGTCAGTTATTTCTTCTGATTTTTCTTTTAGCTCAACCATTCTAATAACAGCATTTAATATTTCTGTTAAATTATGTGGTGGAACATTTGTTGCCATTCCTACTGCTATTCCTGATGATCCATTTACTAACAAAGCTGGTAATTTAGCTGGTAAAACAGTTGGTTCCTGTCTTATACCATCAAAGTTTGGCATAAAGTCTACAGTATTTTTTTCTATGTCTGTTAGCATTGTTTCTGCTATTTTTGACATTCTTGCTTCTGTATAACGGTATGCAGCTGCTCCATCTCCATCAATTGATCCAAAATTTCCATGTCCATCAATTAAAGGATATCTAAGTGAGAAATCTTGTGCTAGTCTAACCATTGCATCATAAACAGATGAATCTCCATGTGGATGATATCTACCTAAAACATCTCCTACTGTTGTAGCTGATTTTCTGTATGGCTTTTCAGTAGTTAATCCATCTTCATACATTGTATATAAAATTCTTCTATGTACTGGTTTCAAACCATCTCTTACATCTGGAAGAGCACGTTGAACAATTACGCTCATCGCATAATCAATATAGGCAGTTTTCATTTCTTCTTCAATGTCTCTATTAATTATCTTTCCTTCTTTGAACTCTGGTTCTTCTTTCTTGTCCATTTGTTTACCTCTTTCCTAGCTATTTTTTACTTCTTTATTATACTAAAGTCCTTTTAAAATTGCAAGGAAAAATTGCTTTTTTTATTAATTTACAGCATATTTGAGAGTATTAATTTTATTGAAATTTAGTATATTAATTTTTGAGCCAGTCCAATTTCTTCTGCACTTAAATTAAAATTTCCTCCATTGTTTTTTATTAGTTTATGTATATTTTCAATTTTTCTAGCATCTATTATTGTTTTTTCTAATGGCATTGTTTCTTTTAATTTTTCTTTGATTTTTTTATATTCTCTTTCCATTCCATCTAGGTCTTTATTTTTATAATAATTATTCCAATTGTTTGAATATTTATTAATTTTTTCTATACTATTTATTTGGCTTGTAAAATTATTTTCTATATTATTGCTTATGGTATTTAATATGGTATTTTTTCCTCTTTTTATTACTTTGCCTACATTTGTAGAAATTATATTATTTTTTATTGTTGTATTTATTCCCTTGTCAAGTAAATTTGATACTGTATCTATTAGACCTCCTGATTTTATTACAGTTTGTGCTTGATTTATATTATCAAATTTACCAGTCACCATACCTACTACACTTTTTCCTAATTCTATTGCTGATGAGACAGTTTGCTGTATTCCTGCTTTAAATCCGTTTTTTATTATTTCATCTTTAATTGATATAATCTGGTCTTCTATTAAATCTGGTAATAATACTCTTAATCCAGTATTTATTCCTGTATTTATTAATTTTCCTATTGTTGTTTCTAAAAAATTGTTTTGTTCTTTTGCTATTTGTATGGTGTTTGTTATCTCATTTTGCATGGTATTGTCTAATTGATTTGTTAATATTGCTTCTATTTAATTACCTCCTTTTCATTTGTTCTTTAATCTTTTTATTTAATATTTTTTCTCTTATATATGATAGTTCTTCTTTTATTACTTTTTCTTGATTTGATTGTTTATTAATTACTAAATCATAATAATCATCTAACTTTATTTTTCCTAAAATATTATATCCTTTAAATACTCCTTTTAAAATCTCATCGTCAATTGAATATTTTGTGCATTTATTAAATATAATATTTAGTTGTTCTTTTGCAATGTTCCATTCTTCAGTATATATTTGTAATAATTTTTTTGCTTTCTTTATTTCTAATGAATTAGCCCCTGATATTAATATTGATTGATTTGACATCTTTATCATTTCTTTTGTATAATCCATAAAGCATTCTGATGAAGTATCTACTATTATTAAATCATATAATTTTTTTGCTTGTTTTATTGTATTTTTTATTTTTGTAATACTTGATTGTTTTGCATTATTAAAAATTAAATTTACTCCTGATATTAGGTCAACATTATATTTTGTTTTTATTACATAGTCATTTATATTGATATTTGAATTTAAATTATTTTTCATTATTTTATTTTTTATATCTTTATCATAATTTTTTACCGCTAATAAATATTGTAAACTATTATTTAAAATATCAAAGTCTATTATTAATACCTTTTTATCTTTAATGTTTGCTGCAAATGTTACTGAAAATATACTTTTTCCTATTCCATTTGCGCCTAATATTGTGAGTATTTTTCCATCTTTAGTTTCTTCTGAAAAAAAATTATTTATTGGTATAGTCTTTTTACTCATTACATTATTATTTATAATTTCTACTATTTTTCTTTCATCAATTTTATTCATTTTATAATGAATTTTATTATATCTTCTTTTACTATCACTTATTAAAATTATTTTTATTTTTCTATTTGATTCTTTTATTTTTTCAATTAATTCTTCTATTGGTATTTCTCCTTCTATTTTTTCGTTTATTATAATATAATCAATATTTTTATTTACTTCTAAGAATTCTAATATTCCTTCTCTATATGAAATATCATTGCATAATACATTTATTTGATTTTCTTTTAAATCCTTTATTAATTTTTGGTTTCCTATTGCAGTTATAACGTTCTTAATTATTTTCACCTCCTATTATTTCTTTTTCAAAATCTGCAGATTCAATTTTTGCTAATATGTGTTCTTTTCCTACAAACATTACACATTCTCCTCTCTTTAATGAATTTATTTCTAATTTTTCTTTTTGTGAAATATTTAAATATTTTTCTAATATTTTTATATTTTCTTCTTCAAGATAAAAAAATGTTTTTATTTCTGAGTTGTTTAATATACTTTTTCCATAGGTTCCATTTTCTAAGCTAAATAAGTCTGATATGTCTTGTGTTATTGCAACTGCACTACCTCCATATTTTCTTATTGTTTTAAAAATTTTGTAAATAAAGCTTGCTACGTCTTTGTTTGACGTTACCCCAATTAGTTTCCATATTTCATCTAAATAAATTGATTTTTTTATTTTTCTATCTTTTTTTATTTTATCCCAAAATAATTCTATAAAAATATACATTCCAAATTTAATGTTTTCTTCTCCTAGTTCATAAATATCTGCAATTATTATTGAATTATTTAATTCTACATTTGTATGTTTGTTTAGATAGCTTAGTGACCCATAAACAAATGGTTTTAATCTTGTTTTTAAATTTCCTTCGAGTTTATTATATAGATCTTCAAGTATTGGCATATCTTTTGTGGTTTTGAATTTTTTATTTTTGTATAGTGTTTTATCATTAAAAGTTATCCCCTTTTCTTCATATATTTGTATTATTTTTTCTTCTAATATTGATTTTTCTATTTCTGTCATTGAATTAAAAATTAAATTGAAAAAATTAATTAATTTATTTATTTTTGTTGCTAGATAACCTTTTTGATCTTCTTCTAAGCTTTCTTCTCTAATATCAAAAATATTAATATAACTTTCTGAGCTTGCTCCTAATTTTATAATAGATGCATTTAATTCTTCTGCTAGTTTATTATATTCTCTATCTGGATCAATTATATATTGTTCCAATCCCATTAAACTGTTTCTTAATATCATTAATTTTGTAAAAAATGATTTTCCTGAACCACTTGTTCCAAATATACACATGTTTGAATTTTTATATTTATTTCTGTTATATTTATCTATGAAAATTAATGAATTGTTATATACATTAGTTCCTATAAATATTCCATTTTCATCAAATAATGATGATGATATTAAAGGATAAGTCGCTGATATAGAGCTAGTTAAAATGTTTCTTTTTGATACTTCTTTTATATCTTTACTATTTATTAATAATGGAAGACTTGCCTGATACACTTGTTCTTGTCTAAAATATGCTTTTTTAGTTTGCATTCCTCTACTTCTTAATAATCCTTCAATTTTATTTGTTTTATATTCTAGATCTTTTTTATTGTTTGAAAATACTGTAACATACGTGTATATGTAGTATAATTCTTCATTATCAATTTGTAGTTGTTTTCTTATGTATTTTGCGTCATTATACGTAAATGCTGCAATTTCATAGTCTTGTCTACTTTTTCCTATGTTTTCCAGATCAACTCCTACATTTCCAATATTATATGTTAAATCTTTTATTACTTTGTAAGTGTCCTGTTTTTCGTAAAATATTGATAAATAAATATTTTCATCTGTATCAATAATATTTTGAAATATTAAATCATTTTGTTCTCTTACATAGTTTACTATTATTAGACTTGAATAATATGTTCCGTCAATTTCAATATATTTGGGATTATTCAAGTTAATATATGACGGACTTAAATAATCCCTTTTTGAAAATGTTCCTCCTATATAATTATCTATATTTCCACCTCTTTTGTTATTATTTTAATTTTTTGTTGAATAAAAGAATGAGTGTAAAATCTCATAAATTTGTTTTTCTTCTGTATATTCAGATACCAAGTTTCCACATCTTGAAAATAAATCTCTGACTTTTATGTAATTTTCTTGCAAATTTTGTAAAATTACTGATTCTTCTTGTTCTTCTTTTGGACTTTTTATTATTAAATAAAATTTTTTGTTTGATGATTTTTTTGTTGATACATATTGATTTATATAATCTATATATTTTTCTTTTAAGTTCTGTTGGAAGGAATTACTTTTTATTTTTTTTATATGATTAGATAAATCTATTTTTTTGCTTTGCACTAATATTTGCATATTAAAATTACAATTTTTAAAAATATTGTTATATGAATTTAAAATCGCTTCTTTTTCTAAATCTGATTTTAGTATATAATTTATTGGACTTATATTTAATATTTTTATATAGGAGTTGTCTTTTAATTTTACTATTCCTTTCTCTAAAATCTTTTCGAATGGAAGCCAATTTTGAACAGAATGGATTTGTTCAAGTTTCATTTTTCTCCTTTCTTGTTTTTATGATACTACGGTTTCCATAAGATGTCAACAAAAATCGTTCGACATAAATCGACAAAACAGCATGTAATACTACTATTACATGCTGTTTGTTTTTTATATTTTTCGTTACAGTTCTAAGTCTTTCATTTAAATTTGTGTTTGTCGAATAATGTCTTTTTTTGTCAAAAACATTATTTCTATACATCTAAGTTTTTTACAAATTTTGCGTTTTTTTCTATAAATTGTCTCCTAGGTTCAATTTCATCTCCCATAAGAATAGTAAATATTTGATCAGCTTTTATTGCATCATCCATTGTAACTTTTACAAATATTCTATTTTCTGGATCCATAGTTGTTTCCCATAGTTGTTCTGGATTCATTTCTCCAAGTCCTTTATATCTTTGTATTGATACATTATCTCTTCCTATTTTTTCAAGTTCTTCATCTAATTCTTCATCTGTATAGCAGTATACATCTTTTATTCCTTTTTTTGATACTTTATATAAAGGGGGTTGTGCTAAAAATACATGTCCCTGTTCTATTAGAGGTCTCATATATCTAAAGAAGAATGTTAATAATAATGTTCTAATATGTGCTCCATCAACATCGGCATCTGCCATAATTACAACTTTACCATAACGTATTTTAGTTACATCAAAGTCAGCTCCTATTCCTGCTCCAATAGCTTGTATAACTGGTTTTAATTTATCATTATTATAGATTTTATCAGCTCTTGATTTTTCAACATTAAGCATTTTTCCCCATAACGGTAAAATTGCTTGATATTTTCTATTTCTTCCTTGCTTTGCACTTCCTCCAGCAGAGTCTCCCTCTACGATATAAACTTCACACTCATCTGCATTTTTACTACTACAATCTGCTAATTTTCCTGGTAATGTTGTTACTTCTAGTGAGCTTTTCTTTCTAACTAGTTCTCTTGCTTTTCTTGCTGCTTCACGTGCGTGTGATGCACTAACGCATTTTTCTAATATTGATTTTGCAACAGTAGGATTTTCTTCTAAATATGTGCTTAATGCATCCACTACTATTGATTGTACAATTCCTGT
Source organism: Clostridium sp. CAG:793 (assembly GCA_000433915.1). Lineage (GTDB taxonomy): Bacteria > Bacillota > Clostridia > TANB77 > CAG-508 > CAG-793. The sequence goes on along the minus strand of HF993645.1, from coordinate 1,374 downwards.
GACATTACTATTTCCAAGTTTTGTTTTTGTCTGTCCTTCAAATTGTGGTTCTTTAACCTTTACGGAAATAACAGCTGTAAGTCCTTCTCTGATATCCTCACCTTGTAAATTATTGTCTTTTTCTTTTAATATTCCATGTGATCTTGCATAATCATTAAATACTTTTGTTAATGCTCTTTTAAATCCTTCTAGGTGTGTTCCACCCTCTATTGTATTTATATTATTGACAAATGAATATATATTTTCATTATATGCAGTTGTATATTGTAGTGCAATTTCTACTGGTATTTCTGCATTTGTTTTTTCAATATATATAGGCTCTGGATTTATTTTTTCTTTATTTTTATTTAAATATTCAACAAAAGAACGTAATCCTCCTTCAAAGCAAAATTCTGCTTTTTTAGGTGTTTCACCTCTTAAGTCTTCAATGCTAATATATAATCCTTTAGTTAAAAATGCCATTTCTCTGAATCTGTCTTCTAAAGTGTCATAATCATAGTTTAATGTTTCAAATATAGTTCCATCAGCCAAAAATCTAACACGAGTTCCAGTTTTATTTGATTCTCCTATTTTTGTTAGTTTCTCTACTGTTTTTCCTCTTTCAAATTTCATTTGGAAGATTCCGCCATCTCTTTGTATTGTTACTTCAGTCCATTCTGATAATGCATTTACTACGGATGCTCCAACTCCATGAAGTCCACCAGATACTTTATATCCACTATCTCCTCCAAATTTTCCACCGGCATGCAATACTGTATAAACTGTTTCTGCGGCTGAGATGTGAGTTTTAGGATGTATGTCAACTGGAATTCCTCTTCCATCATCTTCAACAGATATTATGTTACCTGGTTCAATTTTTACTTCTATGCGGTCACAATATCCTGCTAAAGCTTCATCTACACAGTTATCTACAATTTCATATACCAAGTGATGTAATCCTCTAATTGATACACTTCCAATATACATTCCTGGTCTTTTTCTAACTGCTTCGAGTCCTTCTAATACTTGTATTTGATTTGCACCGTATGCGTGGTTATATTTTTCCATGTTTATTCTATCCTCCAGTTATAAGTTTATTTTTATTTTTTGTTTTTGTCAAGCTTTTTAATTAAATTTTATTTTTTTGGCCCTTTTTTTATAAAATTTAATGTTTTTTTTATTTTTTTGAGCGATTTTTAATAAATTTTTTATATTTTTTAACGTTTTTTAGTTTTTTTTTATATTTTTTATTTATTTTTCTTTTCAAATTTGCTTTATTTTATTTTTTTTATTATTTTGTGTAATTATATTTTTATTTTTTTAAATAGTCTTAAATTGAATTTTAATTAATTTTTTTATTTTTTTATTTAAAATTTATTAATTTTTTTGTTTTTT
>HF993644.1:52875-111925 GCA_000433915.1 Clostridium sp. CAG:793 | reverse complement strand
ATTCCCTGGAGACGATATTCCAGTTATAAAAGGATCTTCATTAAAAGCTTTAGAGTCAACATCAAAAGATCCAGATGCACCAGAATATCAATGCATTAAGGAACTTATGGATGCTGTTGATAGCTATATCCCAACACCAGAAAGACCAGTAGATCAACCATTCTTAATGCCTATCGAAGACGTTATGACAATTTCAGGAAGAGGAACTGTTGTAACAGGTAGAGTAGAAAGAGGATCTTTAAAATTACAAGACGAAGTTGAAATCGTTGGATTATCAAATGAGAAGAAAAAGACAGTTGTAACAGGTGTTGAAATGTTCAGAAAAACACTTGATTATGCTGAAGCAGGAGATAACATCGGTGTTCTATTAAGAGGTGTTCAAAGAGAAGAAGTTGAGAGAGGTCAAGTTCTTGCAAAACCAGGAACAATTCATCCTCATACAAAATTCAAAGCTCAAGTATACGTTCTAACAAAGGACGAAGGTGGACGTCATACACCATTCTTCAATGGATATAGACCACAATTCTATTTTAGAACAACAGACGTTACAGGTTTAATTGATTTACCAGAAGGAACAGAAATGGTTATGCCTGGTGATAACATTGACATGACAATCGAATTAATTACTCCAATTGCTATTGAGCAAGGATTAAGATTCGCTATTCGTGAAGGTGGAAAGACAGTTGGATCTGGAGTTGTTTCAGAAGTTATTGAGTAATCTCTTTTTAGTAATAAAAAGTGGAATAAAAAAATAGCAGAATTACCTTATGGTAGTTCTGTTATTTTTTGCTTAAATAGTTTATTTAATTTCACTAAATTTATTGATATATGGAATATATAACTGTATAATAGAATAGAAACAATACATAAGATAATAAATTTAGAAAGGGGAACTTTTTATGGAAGCTAGAGACTTTAGAAAAAGAGCTAGAGAAAAATTAAAAGGAAAATGGAGTGATGCAATAGTTCTAACACTTGTATTTGTTGCATTCACAGCAATAGTAGAATGGTTAGGATCATTAGGAGAAAATGCACGATTATTATCTATAGCTTCAATGGCAGGACTTTTTAGTATGATTGTAATGCCAGCAATTAAGTATGGATTAACATATTCATATATGAAATTAAAAAATGGAGAAAAAGTACATCCATTTGACTTTTTAAATTATGGTTTTAGTAATTTTGGAAGAGCTTGGGGAGTATCATGGAATATCTTTTTAAAACTTATATGGTACTTTGTTGCTGAAGTAGTTGCATTTTGTTTAATTTTCTTTAGTACATTATATAATGTTATAGCATCAGTAGTGCTATATAGTTCATCAGTTTCAAGTGTTGATTCAAATATAGGACTAATAATATTAACTGTAGTTGGTGTGATAGCTATAATAGTAATAGCTATTTTAGCTGCAATAAAGGGGCTATATTATTCTCTATCAACATTTATAGCTATTGAAAATCCTAATATGACAACAAAACAAGCAGTAGAAAAAAGTAGAGAAATTATGACTGGTAAAAGAGGAAAGTATTTTTATTTAACTCTTACATTTATAGGATGGGGATTTTTAGCAGGTATAGTTGGAGGAATATCAGGTGGAATATTAAGCTTTATTCCAGTAATATCTAATATAGCTGGAAGTGTAGGAATGCTTGTATTAATTCCTTATATCCAAATTTCTTTATTAGAATTTTATGATTATTATAAATTGGAAAGTATGCCACAACAACCAGTGCAACCAATGTACAATAACATACCACAACAACCAGTGCAACCAATGTACAATAATATGCCACAACAACCAGCACAACCAATGTACAATAATATGCCACAACAACCAGCACAACCAATGTACAATAATATGCCACAACAACCAGCACAACCAATGTACAATAATATGCCACAACAACCAGCAACAAATGTACAATAGTATGCCACAACAACCAGCACAACCAATGAATAATAATGTACAAGAACAACCAATACAAGCGGTGTATAATGATGAGCAAATTATGCAAGAAAATACAGAAAATAATGATTCAAATAATAACCAATAATGTAGAAGGTCTTATACTATTTTAAGTATAAGGCTTTTTATATTGCTGTAAAACGATAAATAATATTTAAAGAAAAGATAAAGAGATTAAATTTGTGTATAAAGTGTGAATTTAACTGAGTATACCTTGACTTTTTAATAGGTTCATTATATACTTTACAAAGATAGAATTATTACGGAAATGCGTAAAAGGAGATTTTATGAAAAAGATTGCTACAACAATTATAATGATAATAATAATGACAATGATAGCAACAGTAGCATGGGCAGCTACGGGTACAGTCAATACACAAGACTTGAATATGAGAGAGGGAGCAAGTACAAGTAAAAATGTAATAAAGCAACTTGCTAAAGGAACAGAAGTAAATATATTATCAGAAGAAGGCGAATGGTATCAAATTTCTGTAAATAATATTACAGGATATGTTAACAAAAAATATATTGATAAAAAAGAAGAAACTGTAACAGTAGATTCAAATAAAGGAACAGTTAATACTAATCCTGATATGATTAATGATGTTAGTAAAATAAAAGAGACTACAACAGTATATGTATTACCATTACTTAATTCTACGAAAATTGCTACAATAGATCAAAATACAATTATAGACATAATTTCAGAGGCTGGAAATTGGTGCTACATTCAAAACGATGATGTATCAGGTTGGGTTATGGCATCAAAAATTACAGGAAAGAAAAAGAATACAGGAGATACATCTGCAGAAATTACTAATGTAGTAAATAATACAGTTTCTAATAATAATGTTGAAAATGAAGTAAATGTTGTAGAACAGGTAAATGATATTACAACACCTAATCAAACAGGAAATAATATTGTAAATGAAGTTAATACAACTGTTTCAAACACAGTAGATGAAAAAACTAGTGAATCAAACACATCTTATCCAGTACAAATGTATGTTAATGTTGAAGCTGTATATGTTAGAGAAAGTGCAACAAAAGACTCAAAAGCAGTAACTAGTATTGGAAAAGGTACACCTGTTAGAGTTACAGGAGAGTCAGGAGATTGGTACAAAGTTGAGGTTAGTGATGGAAAAGGTTATGTAATGAAACAATTTTTATCAAAATAATTGCAAATATTGCGGGGACACGGAAAGGTTTTATGAAAAATAGAATTATATGTGTTTTCGCAATTTTTCTTGTTATATTGACTATCATATTAAATAAAATTGGATATGAATTTGGAAAGTATGAAGGAAAAAAAGAAGGAGTTTTTTATGCAAAAGTTATCTCAGAAGCAGAGGAAAAAAACTATGTATATTCATATCAAGCTGAGATAGATAATAAAAAATTTATTTTATATATTTCAAAGGATGTAGAAAAATTAGAATATGGGTCAATTATTAAGATTAATGCGCAATATACAGAAGCGACACGAGATAGAAATTATGGAGGATTTAATTATAAAACGTATTTGCGTACTAAAAAAATATATGGGATATTTAACGTAGAAAATGTTGAAATTGTAAAAAATGGAAGTGACAATATAATAATCAAATTACGTAAATATATTAAATCTAAATTAAGAGAAAAATTAAAAAAAGAAAATAGTGAACTAGCAATCTCTCTGATTGTAGGAGATAGATCGCACATATCAAGCGAAGTAGAAGATAATTTCAAAAAGGCTAATTTGATGCACATGCTTGCGATATCTGGAGCTCATTTTTCTTATGTAATATTAATAGCAACATTTATTTCTAATAGATTGCAACATAAGAGACTGGGACAACTAATTCAAATTATAGCAATAATATTTTTTATGAATCTTACAGGAAATACAGCTTCAGTTGTGCGAGCAGGGATAATGAGTATACTGTTAATTGGTTCGAGTATATGTAAAAGGCAGAACGATAGTTTAAACAATATTGCAATATCAGCAATTATTCAGATAATAAATAATCCATATATAATTTTTGATAGTGGCTTTATGCTATCATATTTAGGAGTATTGGGAATAATATTATTTTACAAAAAAATATCAGAGCATATACATTTTAAAAGTATAGCTCTAACAATATCAGCTAATATATTTATAATTCCAATAATGATATATAATTTTCATACAATTTCAGGAAGTTTTATTATTTCAAATATATGTGCTTCATGGTTACTTGGAATAATTATTATATTAGAATTTATTTCGCTATGTATTCCAATAAAATTACTATATATGATACTGGATTTATTGATAATGATGCTAAGAAAAATAGCCGAAATTTGTGCCAATATTCCATTCGCACAAATGTATGTTCCGAGGTATGCTATATTTTTTGTAATAGTAATATATATACTTATATTTTGCAGAAAGTTAAAATGTAGAAAATACGTATATTCATTTTTAACTATTGGAGTTAGCATATTGCTAATTGTAAATTTTACAGATGTTTATCAGGATAGAATGAGAATTAATTTTATAGATGTTGGACAAGGTGACAGTTGTTTAATTAGATATAAAGGCACAAATATAATGATAGATAGTGGAGGTAGTTTATCAAAAAATAAAGATGGGAAATCTTATGATATAGGAGAAAATGTATTAAATAATTATTTATTAAATAGAGGAATTACGAGATTGGATTATATAATGGCATCTCATTTTGATGAAGATCACAGCCAAGGATTCGTATTTTTGCTAAAAAATATGAAAGTAAAAAATGTAATAATATCAGAACAATATAAAACAAGTTCAATCTATGAACAATTTAAACAGATTTGTAAAAAGCAGAATATACAAATAATATATGTAAAATCAGGAGATGAAATACGAATAAAAGACTTAGCTTTTAAAATATTACATCCAAAAAGTAAAGAGAATCAAATATCTGAGAATCCGCTAAATAATAATGCAATAGTGTGTATGGTAAAATATAAAAATAGAAGGATTTTATTTACAGGAGATATTGAAAAAGTTGCAGAAAATGAGATGGTTAAAGAATATACTAATGGATTAAAAGCTGATATATTAAAAGTCGGACATCATGGATCAAAAACATCAACAACAAAAGAATTTCTAGATTTAATTAATCCGTCGGTTGCACTTATTGGAGTTGGACAAAATAATAAATTTGGACATCCAAATGAAGATGTGATAAAAAGATTAGAAGAAAAAAATATACAAATCTATAGAACTGATGAAATGGGTGAAATCTCTGTTATTATAGATAAAAATGGAAAAATAAAAATTAATACACACATATGAATAAAGTGTATTTTGTTGAATTTTAAATTGTAATATGATAAAATTTGCATAGATGATAAAGAACATGAAATAATAAATAAGAATGGAGCTAAAAATATGAAAAAGAAAAATAAAATTCTAATACCGATTTTAATTGTATTATTTATAATTATAATAATTGCTGTATCAGCTGTGATATATTATAATGTATCTTTAAAATCAGTTAGTAATAAATCAGAAGAAATTGTAATAGAGATAAAAAAAGGTTGGTCAAACTCAGAAATAGCGGAACAATTGAAGGAAAAAGGACTTATTAATAATGCGTTTACTTTTAAAATCTATACTAAATTAAACAAAGTTTCAGGTATGCAAGCAGGAACATATAAGTTGAATAAAAATATGGATGCAAAGCAAATAATTGATGCTTTAAAGAATGGAAGTAGCTACTATCCAGAAACAATAGATATCACATTTTTAGAAGGTAAAAATATGAGATGGATAGCAAAGACTATTGCTGCGAAAACTAATAACTCTGAAAATGATGTATATGCTAAATTAGAAGACAAAGATTACTTAAACACATTAATAGATAAATACTGGTTTATAAGTGATGACATTTTAGATAAAAATATATATTATCCACTAGAAGGATATCTATTCCCAGACACTTATAATTTCTTAAATACAAGTGTAACTGTTGAAGATATATTTAAAACAATGTTGGATGAAATGGAAAAAAAGCTAGAACCATATAAAGCTGAAATACAAGAAAAAGAAATATCAGTTCATAAGCTACTTACAGTTGCTTCAATTGTTGAGCTTGAAGTATCTGACGGTGGAGATAGAGCAGGAGTTGCCAGTGTAATTTACAACAGATTAAAGAAAAATATGTCACTTGGAAGTGACGTAACAACATATTATGGTATAAAAGTGGACATGTCAGAAAGAGATTTATATCAGAGCGAACTTGATAAATATAATCCATATAATACACGAGGACCAAGAATGGAAGGAAAGCTACCTGTTGGACCGATAGCATCAGTTGGTTTAGAATCAATAATTGCAGCATTAGAACCAGAGGAAACAAATTATTTATATTTTGTTGCAGATAAGAATGGGAAAACTTATTTTGCTGAAACACTTTCAAAGCATCAAGCAATTGTTTCTGATTTAAAGAGCAAGGGACTTTGGTATTCACATGAATAATATTTGGAATTTTTTAGAATAAATTTATATATTATGGAAATAATCCTATTGAGGTGAAATGATGAAAAAATCAATCTTAATAGGATATTTTTTTATAGCTATTATAGCTGGTATAACTTTAGGAATTATTGTACATGTATTTAATGATACATCTATGGAACAGGGAATGATAGATGAAGTTGAAAATGTAAATAAGATAGCAAAGAGAAATGAAACTAACATAATTGTTACTTCTTCAAATGAAATAAAGACATCTCCTAATGCATATCTAATATTTGAAACATATTACAATGGATGTGGTCAAGATGTGATAAGTAAGAAGAAGATTCCATCTGGAGATGTTAATCAAAATGAAGAATATTTTAGCAAATCATATCCTGACTGGAAAATAAAAAGTTTTTCAAGTGAAAAAGTAGAGTTTTATAAAGAAAAGAATGATATGTGTGATTATCATTATATAATAAAGGAAAATGATGGTGTAATTGTGATATATAATGTGGACTCTAATGGAAATATGGAGTTAAAAGAAACTACAGATATAGAAACTAAATATTTGCCGGAAGAAGATGTAGAATTATTAAAAAAAGGAATAAAAGCTCACGGAGATAATGAGTTACTTGAAAGATTAAGTGATTATGAATAGAAAAAAGCCGATATATAGGGAAATTCTATATATCGGTTTTAGATTATTTTGATTTATTACTGTTTGTAGGGGGAGTATTTTTTTTAAGTTCCTCTTTATTTGGCAAATATCCTTTTCCATAAAAGTATGTTATATAACTTATTAGAGAAAAGATAGCTAGAATTACAGCTAATATATATATATAAATATCAAAATGAGGTAAGTTAAAAATGTGTATCATAAATGAACTTACTACTGCTAAATACAATAACACTGTTGTAAGTTTACCATACCATTTGCTTGATACAACTAGTTGCTTTCCATATAAGAATGATGCACCGCAAATTAAAACTAATTCTTTGCAAATTAAAATTATAGCAATCCATAATGGAATTATATGCTTTAATGAAAGTGTAACTAATATTGATAATTGCGTAAGTTTATCAGCTAATGGATCCATTAATTTTCCAAAGTCAGATATTGCATTATATTTTCTTGCAATATATCCATCAAGTATATCTGAGATAGATGATAAAGTGAATAGAACAAATGCAAGTATGTAATTATTTAATGCAAGAGCAACTATGATAAATGGTACGAATATGAATCTTATTATTGTTAAGATATTTGGAATATGTTTTATATACTTCATTTTTTAATCCCCCTAAAGTGTCTTTAATAGTATAAAGAAATTATTTTTTTTCTGATTCAACTTTAAAAGTTAAATTATTATCTTTTGCATCAATAAAAATAATTTGACCGTTTAATAATTCTGATTTTAATATCATGTCAGAAAGCTCATCTTCAATATATCTTTGAACAGCTCTTCTTAATGGTCTAGCTCCATATTTTAAATCAGTTCCTTTTTCTAATAAAAATGATTTAGCTTCATCAGAAACATACATTTTTATATTTCTATCATTTAATACATTTTGAGTATCTTTTAACATTAAATCTACAATTTGAATTAGTTCATCATGATTTAATGAATCAAATACAACAATTTCGTCAACTCTATTTAAAAATTCTGGTCTAAAAGTTTCACGTAAACTTTCTTGAATTTTGGCTTTTCTAAATTCAGAAGTAGCTCCAAATCCAATTGAGTTCAGATTTTGATTAGAACCGACATTAGATGTCATTATTATGATAGTGTTTTCAAAGTTTACAGTATTTCCTTGACTGTCAGTAAGACGTCCATCATCTAACACTTGAAGAAGTAAATTAAATACATCAGGATGAGCTTTTTCAATTTCATCAAGCAATACTATTGAATAAGGATGTCTTTTTACCTTTTCAGTAAGCTGGCCAGCGTCGTCGTATCCTACATATCCAGGAGGAGCGCCTATAAGTTTAGCTGTTGAATTGCTTTCCATGTACTCAGACATATCTATTCTGATTATACTATCTTCACTTCCAAAGACTTCTGATGAAAGAGCTTTGGCTAACTCAGTTTTTCCAACACCAGTAGGTCCTACAAATATAAAAGATGGTGGTCTTCTAGTACTTTTTAATCCTGCACGATTTCTTCTAATAGCTCTTGCAACAGAGGCAACTGCTTCATTTTGACCAATTACTCTTTTATGAAGATTATCTTCAAGAGATAATAGGGCACGAGTTTCTTCTTCAGTGATTTTTTGAACAGGAATTTTAGTCCAGTTTTCAATAACTTTTGCAATATCTTCTACAGTAAGCTCTTTAGGAGTCATTTTAGATTCTAGATTATTAATTTCATCAGTTAATTTACATTCTTGCATTTTTAATTCAGCTGCTTTTTTATAATCATCAGCCATGTCAGCAGATGCAGCTTCTTCTTTTTTAGCTTGAACATCAGCAAGTTTATTTTTCAAAATTTCAAGATTATATAAATCCTTGTTATCAAGATTTATTCTAGAGCAAGCTTCGTCTAATACATCGATTGCTTTATCTGGAAGAAATCTATCATGTATATATTTTTCAGATAATATAACAAGTTTTCTAATTACATCATTTGAAATTTTTACTTTATGATAATTTTCGTAATATCCTTTAATTCCTTGTAATATTGAAATACTATCTTCAACAGAAGGCTCTTCAATCATTATTGGTTGAAATCTACGTTCAAGAGCAGTGTCTTTTTCAATATATTTTCTATACTCAGTTAGGGTAGTAGTTCCAATAAGTTGGATAGTACCATCAGCAAGTGAAGGTTTAAGAATATTAGCTGCATTCATTGAATGATCTGCATCTCCTGCACCGATTATATTGTGAATTTCATCAATAACCAATATAATATTTCCGGCAGATTTGCATTCTTCAATAATATTTTTCATTCTTGCTTCGAATTGACCTCTAAATTGTGTGCCAGCTACAATTGCTGTCATATCTAGCAAATATACTTCTTTATTTAAAAGTTTAGCTGGAACATCACCACTAGCAATTCTAAGTGCCAAACCTTGAGCAATTGCTGTTTTTCCAACACCAGGTTCACCAATTAAACAAGGATTATTTTTAGTACGTCTGTTTAAAATTTGAATCATTCTTGATATTTCTTTATCACGTCCAATAACTGCATCAATCTGACCATTCTTAGCTTTTTCTGTAAGATTAGTTCCATAAGCATTTAAAGTACGTCTTTTTTTATCTTGTTTCTTTTCAGTTTTTACAGATTTTCTTTCAGAAGAAGTACCATTTGATGTATTATCTGAACCATCTTTAGAACCGAACATTCCTGAAAAAATTGAGCCAAGAGGGATAGCAAATCCCATAGGTTTATTTTCAGAATCTTCATCATTTAATGTATCTGAATTATCATCTAAATCATCAGGATTTAATCCTTGTAATGATAGGTTAGATGACAAATCTTTAAACATTTCATTTAATTGATTTGTCATATTATTTATATCTTCATTAGATAAGTTAGAATTGTTGTTTGAAAATGTATTTAAAGGATTAACACCTTTTTTCTTAGCACATTCATAACAATATCCTATTGTTTCTGTTTCACCAGAGCTATTTTGTTGATTAACAAAAATAACTGCTGTATTCTTTTTACAAATTGAACATAACATATTATAAAGTCTCCATTCTAGCTAATATTTTACTCTATATTTACTATTAAGTCAATAAAAGAAATGTGATTTTTGTATGACCAAAGCTTGTTTTAGAAAATTATTCATGATATAATTTAGTCGAAATACAAATGAAAGAGAGTGATTAATATGAGTAAAAAAGTTAGATATGTACTTTATGGAATCACAATATTTTTGTGCATTGCTTCTGTCTTCATAGGAGTTTATTATGAGCTACATGGAAAAGAAGGAAAAAGAGAGAATATATATATTGAAAATTCAGTAAATTCAACAGATGATCAAGAATCTGTAAAAGATCAATTCAAAGACTTATTTACTAATAAATTTAATGGTAGTGAATATGATGATACTAATATAAAGAAAGTTATAAATGAGCAAAAGATTGTTTATAGTTCAATTGATGGATTTTCAAAACAAGAAGAAGGAAAATACAATATAAAAGCTACATTACCATATATAAATATTGATAGTGAAGTAGTTAAGAAATATAATGATACAACTGAAAGCGTATTTGTAAATAAACTAAACAGCATAATGACTAATGCTTCAATATACACTATATGTGAAGTAAGTTATACAGCATATATAAATAATGATATTTTATCTGTTGCAATAATGGCGTCTATCAAAGAAGGAGATAATGCTCAGAGATTGCTAGTACAAGCATATAATTACAATTTAAAAACAGATTCAGATGTTGCAATTACAGATATATTAAATGCTAGAGGTCTTGATTCAAATGCAGTTAATAAAAAAATTAAATTAGTAGTTCAAGAAGCTGCTGATGAGGCAAGATCTGTACAAAGTACGGGATACAATATATATGAAAGAGATTTATCAAATTCAATGTATGATGTAAAAAATGTAACGAATTTTATTCAAGGACCTAGTGGAGAGCTATATATTATCTATGCTTATGGTAATGTCGCTTTTACATCAGAGATGGATATAATTGAAATATAGTATAAAAAATTGAATATTGTTTATAATATTTTCAGGTGATTATATGAAAATAGATTATAAATATATAGAAGATAAGGAGATACCAACAATTCACCAAATTGTATGGTATTTCTTTATTTTTAGTTTTTTAGGAATGATTGTAGAGAATTTATTTTGTTTGATAACTGCTGGAAAACTAGAAAGTAGGAAGGGATTCATATTTGGACCATTTTGCCCTATTTATGGGGTAGGAGCTATTATTCTAATTATATGTATGCAATGGATGAGAAATGAGATTTCTGCGAATAAAGTTATTGAGATAATTGTTGTTTTTATACTAGGAGGAATAATTGGGAGTGCATTTGAATATATATCAAGTTATTATATTCAAGCAATGTATGGAGCAAAGTTCTGGGATTATGCAGGGAAGTTTTTAAATATAAATGGGAGAACTTGTTTTTATTTTGCAATATCATGGGGAATATTATCAGTGTTATTAATATATATAATGAAACCAATAGCAGATAGATTTATTAAATATATTGAACCTCAAAATTTAGAAAAGCAAAAAATTACAGATTATATTCTTATTATATATATGATAATAAATGCAATTGTTACTCATATTGAACTTGAAAAATATATGGAAAGGGTGTCTCTGGCATATAATAAAGGAATTTATAATGATAGTAGCTGGATTTCTAATGAGGCTTTGGAATGGATTTTTCCTAATATGGCTTATGTTTTTAGAGATGGAATTATGCTAAAAAATGTAGAAATATTGAGCAATTAGCTGGCAAATGTAGCATTTTTTGCATAATTTGCTTGAATTTGTAAAGAATATATGTTATAATTGAAATTACGCTGCACAAAAAAGGAGTGTGAATATATATTTTAAGCGAAAATGCAATAGCACATTATATGACACGAAAGATAAGAATCTTGCAAGTAATAGCTATGGCAATAATATTATTAATAGTAACAATAGCAGTAAAATTTAAGCCTGCTTATGCTGTAAGTTTAGCAGGAAAACAAATTGGTTTTGTAAATAATAAAGATGAATTTCAAAATAAAATAGAAAATGAAATTTTAAATGTTGATGAAGACAATGTAGCGTTTGTAGCTTTAGATAATGTAAGCTACGATTTTCAGTTTGTTAGTAGATCTAATGTCAATGAAGACGAAACATTTGATATTTTAAAAGGAAATTCAAGCAAAATTTACAGAGTATATGAAATAGCAGATAATAATTCAGATAATATCGTATATGTTAATACTTTAGATGAAGCGGAAAATTTAGTAGAAGAACTAAAACAGGATTATAGTGAAATTGAACCAGATTTAAAGATAACAACTTTATATTTGGAAGAAGAAGTGAGTGAAGAGTCAATTCAAGAGGCCAAAAACAAGATTACTGAAGAGATGAACGCAAAACTTCAAGAAAAGCAAGAAAAAGATAAACGAACAGTTAATGGTATATATTTAGCATGTATTCCCGTATCAAATGGAACAATATCATCAAGATACGGAAGTAGGGAAAGCATCAGAAACCATGCTCATGCAGGGTTAGACATAGCAGCTAGATATGGTACTGAGATAAAAGCAGCAGCAGATGGAACTATTAAGTATGCTGGCTGGATGAGTGGGTATGGAAATTTAGTTATAATTTCACACGGGAATGGTGTTGAAACTTATTATGGACATTGTAGTTCATTGACAACATATGTTGGTAAATCAGTAACAGCAGGTGATGTAATTGCTAAAGTTGGTTCAACAGGTAATTCGACGGGTAACCATTTACATTTTGAAATTAGAATTAATGGTTCAACAGTTAACCCTCAAAAATATATTTATTAATAAAAACACACTGTATATGTAAAATATATAGTGTGCTTTTTTTATGAAACTTTAAATCTTTTAGTGATTGGATCAAGTAAATCTGTAACATTTATTCCTAAAACAACTGCAAATGCGCATATTTCATAATCTCTAACTGTTCTTTGATTGTTTTCTATTCGATGTAAACTTGTGACTGGGATATTTATTCCAAGGAGTAATAATTCAGCAGAAAGTTTTTCTAAAGATAGTCCTTTTTCTAATCTTTTTTCTTTTAATATTGGACCAATAAGGTTTAAATTATCTTCATATTTACTGCAATTTTTCATGGAAAGCTCCTTCAATCAATTATAATCTTAAATTTAATTATATATTGTTTGATAATTAAATATATTGACACTGGTGTGAAAGAATGCTAAGATAAAATTATAATTTGTATAAAAAAATAATATTAACTAATAATATTATAAAAAATGAGATAAGGAGGAAATTTTTGAAAAATGAGAACACTAAGGAAAGTTGGTAGTGAAAAAGCAATTACTTTGGTAGCACTCGTTGTTACGATAGTAATATTGTTAATTTTGGCAGGAGTAAGTATTCCAATGCTAACAGGAACTAATGGAATACTAACACAAGCACAAAAAGCAAAGCTATCAACAGAATTATCAAGTTATAAAGAACAATTAGAATTATATAAAACAGAAAAACTTTCTGAAAATAGAGATTTTTTAGAAAGCACATTAACTGTAGGAAAAGAAAGTCTAACATATAATACACAACCTGAGGGAGAAACAGGAAATATAAAAACAGTAATACCAAATATAAAAGATGAGTATATAGATAAAGTAGAAATAATAAAAGGTTCACTATTAATAAATACTCAAGATAAAAATGAGATAGAAATAGCAAAAAGCTTGGGAATAGCAGCAAACCCATATGACATAGTAAATGGAGAATTACTATCATCAAATGGAAATCTATTGCTAATGGATGAAACAGGAACATTGACAATTCCTGATAGTGTAACAAAAATAGGTGAAGGAGCGTTTGCCAATTTAGAAGGATTAAAAACAATAATAATCCCAGGAACGGTAAAAGAAATAGGTACAAATGCCTTTGCATATAATTCAACATTGGAGACAGTAATAATGCAAGAAGGGGTAGAAGTTATAGGAAATAAGGCTTTTTCTAATTGTACAAAATTAAAAAAAATAGAACTTCCATTGAGTTTAACAAATATATATGGAGACGCGTTTAATAGAAATGACTCATTAGAAAGAATAGTTATTCCAGGTGGTGTAAAAGAAATTGGAGGCTCAGCATTTACAGCATGTGCTAAGTTAAAAGAAGTGATTTTATCAAATGGATTAGAAAGCATTGGAGGAGGGGCTTTTGTAGGTACAATATTTAGAACAATAACAATACCAAGTACAGTTAAAAAAATAGGAAAAAATGTATTTGATAATAATAAAAACTTAAATGATATTCAAATAGAAAATAATGAAGGAAATTATATTTATCAAAACGGAATGCTTATGACAAGAAATAAAAATGATATACTTTTTATTTCAGATGCATATTTGAAAAGCATAACAATATTAAAGATACCAGAAGGAATAAAAAAATTTGGGTTAGATATATCAGGATATACTAATATAATAAAATTGATTATACCAACAAGTTTAAATGAGCCACTATTGCCAAGAGCATTACCATACACTATTGCTGATATAGAAGTGGAAAAAGGAAACACAACATTTCAACTTGATAAAGATAAAAAGCTTTTATACACCATAGATACCAAAATGATAAATATTTGTTTTTCAAAAGAGGAAAACATTGATTTAAAGGACGAAAATAATGAATTGGGAATACTAAGTTTATATGATTCATCTTTTCAGCAAGCAACAAACGCAAAAAATATAATATTACCAAATTCACTAACAGCTATAAGTAATTTTGTATTTCAAAATTGTAAAAAAATAGAAACGATAAAGATTGGAAGAAAAGTAAAATTTATAGAATCAATGTTTAAATATAATTATACAGGAAGTGTAATAATAGATAGTCAAAACCCATATTATATAATTGAAAATAATATTTTATATAATAAGGAAAAAACGAAACTATATACAGTGTTATATGAAATTAACGGAATTTTCTCTGTAATTAATGGTGTAGAAGAAATTGCAGATAGTGCATTTCATGGACAATATAAACTCAGCGAAATAGAATTTCCAGAAACATTAAAAAAAATAGGAAATAGTTTTGGATTTTGTTATGCATTAACAGGAATAAATATTCCTGGTTCAGTAACTAATATTTCAGAATCAGCTTTTGGTAATTGTAATAATTTATCAAATATCAATGTGAATAACAAAAGAGATTCGATTATCGGAGCACCTTGGGGAGCACCGAAAGGATTGAAAATAGTTAATTGGAATAGATAAATTTGATAAAAACATACCTAAAATAAGCTTACGTAGGGTATGTTTTTGTTATGTTTAATTTAAAATATATTTTAAAAGCTGAATTGTGGAATAAAAAAGCAAAAACTCGGATAAAATATCATTGAAAAAGATATGTGTTTTGATATACTAGAAATCAATTAAGAAAACTAAAAAACAGAAGTTAAAGACGAAAGAAGAGGTACAAATATGAAAAAAGTAGAAGCTGAAAGCCTTGGTAATGATATATGCAAAAGTAGATATGGAAATGCAAGTTTGGGAGCAATAGCAAGGAATATGACGATAGAAGATATAGAATCAAGAATGAATGCTGCAGGAATAGCAGCAAGAAATGCATATAAAACCCAAACAACGCAATATGGAACGACAAAAACTTTTACAGGAAGTAATATAAAATATCCGGCAATATATGCACAAGAAAAATATTCAGGAGTAAATATAAGTGATGTAACAGATGGAACACAAATTATATTAGGAGAAATTGATGAGACTGCGTTGGGAAAAATGAATCCTAAAGGAAAAAAACAAAGTGAAGATGTATATATGGATCCAACGACAGATACTTACAAAACAGATGCAACAAGTTTAACATGTACACAAACATACTATTATATGAGTAGCCCTAGTTCATATTTTGATAAAAATTTCTATAGTATGGTATTTAGAGCTGACAATACTTTCTGGCTTGCATCACGCTTTGTTGCCATTGATTCTAATTTATCGAGAGCTGGATTTGGGCTTCGAACCATTGAATCTGGAGATGTCCACTGCCGCGTGTATGGTAGTGATTTGGCAGGTACATCCTTGGCTTGTTCGGATGGTGGCAGTAGTCAATACCCTGGCTGTGTAGCCCCTGTAGTTTCTTTCGGTTCTGGAATCCAAGTAAAAAGTGGAAGTGGAACAGAAAGTAATCCGTATGAAATAGGAAAATAAGAATATTGTTAACAAAAATGAATCTAATATAAATACAAAAGTTAGGATTAATAAAAACACTTTAATAGGAATTTAATTTTCTATTAAAGTGTTTTTATCTGCAAAGTTAATTGGAAAAAAAAAAGAAAGCTTCTTCTCAAGAAGCTTTCTTCGAAAATAAAAGGGGATGTTTTTTTGCTCTAACCAGTAATTGGAGTAACATTAATTACTGATTATGTTTATATTATAATAACAGAATTTGTCCATTGTGTGAACTGGATGTGATATAATTGCAAATAAAATAAAAAAACAATTGTTATAAATTAACATAATTAATAATTCAATTTTTAATAAAAAGTAGTAGAAAATGTATATTTTTCTACTACTTCAAAAGGAATTTATTATTCATAATTATTGAATTATGGTTGCTCTGCTAAAGTAACAGTTAATTCTTTTTCAGTGCCATCTCTATTAATTGTAAGGGTAATTGTATCACCAATTTTATGTTTATTTTTAATTTCATTTAATTCATTCATTGTTTTAATTTCTTGACCGTCAGCTTTTATAATAATATCGCCAACTTTTAATCCAGCTTTTTCGGCAGGAGAGTAATCTTCAATACTTCTTACATAAGCACCTACAACTAATTTTGCTGTTGGGTTTTGCTTAATAGTTGTTTCAGTTATATTGCTTCCAGTAAATCCAATGTAAGGACGTTTAACCTTATTATATTGAATTAAATCAGAATATATAGATTTTGTTGAATTGATAGGAATTGCGAATCCAAGACCTTCAACACCAGTTCCAGATGCTTTTAAAGTGTTAATACCAATTACTTGACCATTTGAATTAACTAAAGCACCACCACTGTTTCCTTCATTTATAGCTGTATCAGTTTGAATAAGAGTATATGTTTTTCCATCACTGTCTGTAATGTTTCTATTTAAAGCACTAACAGTACCTGTTGTAACACTGCTTTGCATTCCAAGAGGATTTCCAATAGCCATACACCATTCACCAACTTGAACTGTGTCAGAGTTACCAAGTTCAGCAGCAGTTAAATCACTTTTATTGATTTTAATAACAGCTAAATCAGTTTGAGAATCAGTACCAATTACTTTTGCTTCATATTCAGTGTCATCATTATATAAACTAACAGTTATTTTTGAAGCTTCACCAACTGAATAATATGAGCTTGATGAACTTGAAGAGCTTGAAGAACTTATTACGTGGTTATTTGTTAAAATATATCCATCTTTGCTAATAATTACTCCTGAACCTTCTGCAGTTGCAGTAGATGTTGATCTTGAGAATATTGTACTAACAGAATATTCTACTTTAATTCCAACGATTGAAGGAAGTACTTTTTGTGCAACAGCAACTCCTGTGTCTGATATACTTGATAAAGATACTAAATTTAAGTTTACATCATTATAATTAATTGAAGATGATGGATCTTGCACAGATGAACTTTGTGATGTAGAGCCAATAAGGGCTTTCTTTACAGAAGGTACGCCTGCACATAATCCAACTACTAAACTTGCACCAACAATTCCACTTACAAATGGAACAAATACTGCTTTGGCAAATCCAGAAGTTTTTTTCTCCTTTTTAGGTGCTGTAAAATTATTATTTGATTTTTTTTCAGTAGAATTTACTTCTACGAAATCGTTATTGTTTTCCATGATTAATAATCCTTTCTAAAATACAAATCTATCGTAATATAGTTATAATATACAACTCTTTTGTGAAAGGAATGTGAAGAGGCTGTTACATTTTAGTTACAAATCGAATTTGATTGACAGATTACACTTAAGAATATATAATAGCCTAGAAAAGAGGTTAGATAGATGAATAAAGAGAGTGGACTGGGAGTTGTAGGAATATTTTTTATAATTATATTAATTATTATGATTATTTCAGGAGCATATTATGCAACAAAAAAATTTATAAAAAATGAAGAAAATGCAGATATAAAAGCAAATATGTTGTTAATTCAAGGTGCCTGTAAAGTTCTAAAACAAAATTCGATAGTGAAAAAAAATGACAGTATATTAATTGGAAATAAAATGTCGGAAATGACGGAAGACAGTGTTATAAATGAATTTAAGGCTAAAAATATAATAGATGAATCAAATTATGGTAAATATTTTGTATTAAGTAATGAAGATTTAAAAAATTTGAATATAGAAGTGCAAAATGAAAAAGATTCATATTATATTGTAAATTATGATGATAATGAAGTGTATATTACTAAAGGATATGATGGAAAATATAAATTATCTGAAATGATGTAAATGCGGATAAAATGTGGAAAAGAGGTAACAAAAGTTGAAAGAAAAAGAAGAAGAAAGACTTGATAATCTAAAGAAATACGAAGAAAACTTATATAATGAAGGATATAAATTTATATGTGGAATAGATGAAGCGGGAAGAGGACCACTTGCTGGACCTGTTGTTGTTGGAGCTGCGGTTATGCCACGTGATTCAAAACTAGAATGGGTAAATGATTCAAAAAAAGTTACAGAAAAAAGAAGAGAAATATTATATGATAGAATTACAGAAGAAGCATTAGCTTGGGGGGTAGGAATTATTTCGGAAAAAGAAATTGACGAACTTAATATTTTAAATGCTACCAAAAAGGGACTTCATTTAGCACTTGGAGAGGTAATTGAAAAATTAAAACAAAAGCCTGATATAGTAATTGTAGATGCTTTAAGAGAGATAGATACTTTTGAAATTCCATATCAATCAATAATAAAAGGTGACGCAACATGTTATTCAATATCATGTGCATCAATATTGGCTAAAGTTACAAGGGACAGAATAATGAGAGAATGGAATGAAGTATATCCAATGTATGATTTTGAGAAAAACAAAGGATATGGAACGGCTGAGCATATTAAAGCATTAAAACAGTATGGACCATGTCCAATACATAGACGTACATTTATAAAGCATTTTGTAAATGTCTAATACAATTAGAAAAAAGATTAAGGAAGGAATACAGATGAATATTTTAGATATAATTGCAAAAAAGAGAGATAAAAAAGAATTAGCGAAAGAAGAAATTGAGTATTTTATACAATCCTATACAAATAATGAAATAACAGATTATCAGGCTGCAGCCTTAGTAATGGCTATTTATATAAATGGCATGAATGATGAGGAGATAACCAATCTAACATTAGCGATGGCGTACTCGGGAGATGTTCTTGATTTATCATCACTTGGAGAAGTTGTTGATAAACACAGTACTGGAGGAGTAGGAGACAAGATAACTCTTGTATTAATGCCAATAGTTGCTTCTCTTGGTATACCAGTTGCTAAAATGTCAGGAAGAGGACTAGGTTTTACAGGAGGAACGATTGACAAACTCGAGTCTATTCCTGGATATAATACACAGATAGATATTGACACTTTTATGGAAAATGTGAGAAAGCATGGAATTAGTTTAATGGGACAGACTTTAAATTTAGCTCCAGCTGATAAAAAGATATATGCTTTAAGAGACACTATAAGTTGTACTGAAAGCATACCTCTTATTGCATCTAGTATTATGAGCAAAAAGATTGCTGCTGGTGCAAACAAGATTGTAATAGATGTAACTTGTGGAAGAGGAGCTTTTATGAAAAATAGAACAGATGCAGAACATTTAGCAGCTATTATGACAAAGATTGGGGAACTTGCTCATAAAGAAACAAGATGTATCATAACTAATATGGATGAGCCAGTTGGATATGCTGTTGGGAATATATTAGAAGTTAAAGAGGCAATTTCTATATTAAAAAATGAATACATTCCAGATGACGTAAAAGACATAATATGTGAGCTTGGTGGAAATATGCTTTTATTGGCTGGGAAAGCTGAGAACCTTGAAGATGCTAAAAAAATGATTATCGAGAATATCAAAAATGGAAAAGCATATGAAAAGTTTGCAGAACTTGTTCAAAGCCAAGGTGGAGATATATCTTATATTGAGAATCCAGATAAATTTGAAAAGGCTAAATTTGAGGTGAAAATTTTTGCAGATAAAAGTGGCGAACTAGTAAAGCTTGATGCATTAAGTATAGGAAAATTATCATGTATGCTTGGGGCAGGAAGAATGAGAAAAGAGGATAGTATAGATCCACGAGTAGGATTTGTTTTTAACAAAAAAGTTGGAGACATTGTAAATGAAGGAGATGTAATTGGTACAATTTATGCAGATGATATTGATAAAGCGAATGAAGTTTTAAACAATAAGTTCTGGAAAATCAAATAAAGGCTTGACAATTTTTGGAGAATGTGATATATTATAATGCATGTTACAAAAGCAGAAAAACATTGGGTCTCTTGACCCAAAAAAGCGACTAAAGGTTAAGGTATTAGAGACTGAGAAATCAGCTCATCTGATATAATAAAGCTGAAAGGAGAGCATACCATGGATATGCGTACGGCCGGCAACTGATAGTTGCACATAAAAGATGGCTGACTTCATGTCAGCCATCTTTCGTAATATTGAAAGGAATGGTATTGTTATGAAATCGAAAGAGTATTCGTCTATCCGGTTAGAGGTAACTTCGCATTGCAACATGAAATGTGAATACTGCCATAATGCCGAATACAGCAACAGAGAAGATGACATGTCGTATGGTGAAATTATCGAATTGATTGGCAACCTCAAGAAGCATTATAAAATCAATAAGATTTTGATTACCGGTGGTGAGCCTTTAACTAATCCTAATATCTGTGGGATTATTAGCTATATCACAGGTTTGGGAATTAAGGCTGATATGGTTACGAATGCTACACTTCTTACTGAAGATATGGTGAAGAAACTTGAAAGTGCAGGTCTTAAAAGAATCCGGATTAGCATTGACGATGTAGGAGCTGAGGAATCTTTAAGACACGGATCGCATTCTCAAATGCTGTGGCAGAAGGTTCAAATGGTAAGAGAGTTTTCTGATATTGAAGTTTGTATTCATACTGTTTGCTCGCCCTATAATGTAGACATGCTTTTTGATGTTTATAAGAAGGTAATCGAAAGTGGAGCTGCAAGATGGCGAGTCTTTGATGTTGGTTTCCAGGGCAATTTGCTGAAAAATATGAGTTCTTACGACTTTGAGAGCTATTATCAGAAGCTGATCGAAGTAAGTAAGAAAATCATTCAGGATTACTTGAAACATGGATATCAAGACAGGCTTGATATCGAGATTAACAACATTTTCAGGACAATAATGCTGCATGCAGTTCCGAGTGATGACTATGATGTTATGGCAAATCTGAGAGAGAGACTTGAAAAGTCTCCGTGCGACTATGTTGCAGATCATCAGATTTCTGTCAGAAGTAATGGAAAAGCTACATTGTGCCAGTATTTCCACAATACGATGTTTGATTTCAAAGAGGCTGGATTTGATGTTGATAAAGCTATTGCCGAGCTCAGTCCTGTCGAAGAATATCAGATTAGTATGAAGGATCTGAAACATTGTGCAAAATGCAAATACTGCTTGGTTTGCAATAGTGGATGCAGAGCAAGAGCTAAATTCTTGACTGATGATGTGAAAGATGCTGATGCAGGTGCATGCTACATTTGTGAAAAAGTGTATAAGGAAATTGTTCCGCTTTTACCTGAAAATACTCAGAAAGCGTACAATGCATGCATTGTAGAATGTGGTCTGGAGCCTAAATACAGTTTGCAAGATTTGCTTGAACAGCTGAAGAAAAAAGGTGCAATCAAATGAAAATTGGTTTCAGAGTTCCGTATGACTACGTAGTTCCTGAATTTGCATGTATGTATTTTGAATATTTTCAATTCTTAGAGTGCAAAGTAAAAGGAAAATCTAGTAGTGCATCAGTATTGAAATACTTGCAAAATATTCCGAATAGTCAATATTCAATTCACCTTGAAAAAGATGCTTTATATAATGAAGAAGCATTTAAGAGTACCATATTGCTACTTACTGAGCTGAAAAAAGTGGGGGCAAGCAATATATTCTTTGTTACTCATTTTTCTGGTGATTGTAGCTATGCTCGTAAGAAAATCGCTATGATTGCTGATGCTTTGCCTAGTGAAAGTATGTTACTTCTTGAAAATGCAAAGGTTTCTAGAGAAAATTATAAGTATTTAGAATCTTTGAAGAACTTTACTAAAGCTGATAAGCGGTGCGGAATATGCTTTGATATTGGGCATTATCTGTCAGGGTGCTTACTTGAAGGAATTAATCAAACGAGTGCGATACGGCATCTAAAAGGACAGGAAAGTTTTAGAAATCAGGTACTTGAAATTCATATTCATAATTATATTCAAGGACATGATCACTTAAATTTAGGAACTGGACAATTAGATTTTTCGCAGCTTTGCACTTTAAAGTTTGATAAGTGTAAAGTATGTATTATTGAAACTCAGGTGATTGATCCCGAATGCGATGGTACCGAACAAGTTAATCTTTTAAAAACGAAATGGGGTGATCTATGTGGAGATTAAACCTACAGACTCGATTGAAGAGATTCTGGAGCTTCACAAAGAAATTTTCGGAAATGATTTTCCTATCAACAGTTACTACAAAAAAATGAAAGATAACCGGATTTTTATTTTCGTATACTATGAATATGGGGAAAAAGTCGGTTATAGCATTATTGTAGAACAGAAGGAAATCAATAACCTGTATGCGTGGTATGGAGGTGTTCATCCGAAATACCAAAATAGAGGGATTAACAGAAAATTTCTGGAAGAGCTTATTCAGTTTGCAAAGGAAGGGAACTATAATAGTATAACTCTTGCAAGCTCGAATAAAAGACCGCACATGCTCATTCTGGCTATTCGGCTGGGCTTTGAAATCTATGATTTGAAGAAACGTGACACAGGAGATGGAAATAAGATATACTTTAAGTATACTATTTCTCATGAGGAGTGCTGCGAGATTTCTTTCGAAAAAAGAAGAAGGCTGGTTGACATTGAGAAGCTGGCGGTGGATGTCCTTAAGAAAGGATATGAGAAGATTTACATCGAGGTGGGCAACAATATTGCAGATGTTGCCTATTTCATCAGATATGTAAATAGCTTTTCGGTAAAGCCCACAATTTATGTGAAATGCGCAAGCGAAGATTGGAAGGAGACGCTTAAGGATATTTACGAAGGAATTATCGAATAAATAACAATATGTAAAATGCTAGTTAGATCACACTTGTGGTTTGGCTAGCATTTTGCTATAATATATATAATTTTGAAAAGGGAGAAGATTTATGGATACAATAGTTTATTTAATAAGGCATTCAGAACAATTTAGAGGATATAAAGAAAAGTATAATAGTCAACAGCAAAATGAAAAAATAGTGCTATCTATTAATGGAGAAAGATTAGCAGAAGAATTAAGTAATAATGCAGAATTACAAAATATCGATGAACTATGGAGCAGCTCATATTCAAGAGCAGTGGGTACAGCAAAGTATATAGCAGAAAAAAATAATTTATTAATAAATATTAGTGATAATTTTGGAGAAAGAAAATTACGGAGATTTAGATGAACTTGCTGAATTAGGAAAAGTAAAAAAGAATCCATATACGATAGAACAAATTATTGATAGAGATTTAAAATGCACTAATGGCGAAAGCATGAATGATACTAAAAATAGATTTGAAGAAAAAATAAATGAAGTAATTAATAATAATTTAGGAAAAAGACTTGCCATTGTAAGTCATGGTGCTGCTATTAAATTTTATTTAATGAATTGGTGTGAATTAATAGGAAAAGATATTGAATATAAGGGAAATATAATTAAAATTGAATCACCAAGTATTACTAAACTAATATTTGATGAAAATATGCAGTTAAAAGAAATGTATAATATATAAAAAACACCGCTAGCTATATAGCTGGCGGTGTTTTGACACTATAATATGCAGCCTAAATTGAATGCTTTCTGATTATCAGAGGACTTGATATAATTTGCCCACGTATAATCATCCATTCCAATGGTGTGCACAAAATGTCCAAGTAAGAATAGGTTGGACGTATAACGAGGAAGTTTTTCACTTATTAACTTGTGCTGAAGTGATGTGTCATAAATGCTTATGATTTTGGTACAGGAAGAAGTAAGATTTGAATAACGTATAGCTTCTTCTCCGTCAAAATCTACAATATAGTCTGCTGTTTCAAAGACAGGTGAATAAATTGTGGATTGGTTAATTCTAATTTGCGTCTGTACAGGGCCTCCACGTCGCACTATGCCGTGAGTTTCAGAAGAGCAGATTTCAAAGTTGGAATTATAGAAAATGCACTCAGTGAAAATCTTGGAAGCATAGATAATTCCCTGTCCACCTTTGCCACAAAAAAGAATGTTAAGCATTATCAGATGCCTCCTTTTTAGTGGATTTGGCTAGTTTTAAAGTGCAATAACCTTGTGCAATTAAAACTACAAGTTCATTAAGAGAAAGAGCATAATCCAATGCCTGAATGGTCTGATTTTTGTTAAAAGGATTAAATGTCCGAATATTTTTAACATTCAAAGAATCTAATAATTTAACCAAATCTATTTTGGTAGTCGGATTATGGTCTAAAGTATAGCCTGTTCCAGGATTGTCCTGCATACCAGTCATCGAAGTACTTTGGTTATCAAGAATAATCAGAATAGGGTTACTGTTATTATAAATGCAGTTTATTAAACTTGTAATTCCAGAGTGGAAAAAAGTTGAATCACCCATCAGTCCAATTACTCTTTGGTCAGAATGCAACATGTCAAGCGACTTTTGAATCCCATGTGCAATAGAAAAGCCAGCACCCATGCAAATCGCAATGTCTTTGGCTTTGTATGGTTCTTGGCCACTCATTGAATAACAACCAATGTCACTACTTATGATTACATTCTTGCAACTAGAAAGAACATCGAAAAAGGTATTGTAAAAACATCCAGGGCAGAATGGCTTTGAAGTGGTAGCTGGTACATTAGAGCTAAGCTCATTTTCAATTATAGGAAAGAAAGCCTTACGGATAATGTGCGGGTTTAATTCAGAGGAGCATTTAATATAATCTTTTCCAATGCAGTTAATTCCTAAAGCTTTAACGGATTCTTCGATAAAAGGATCTAATTCTTCTACTATAAAAATCCTTTCTACTTTAGAGCAAAACTGCTTAACTTTATTGATCGGAAGCGGAAAGATTAAATTAAGTTTTAATATTGATACAGAATTTCCTAAAACTTCTTTCACATAATTGTAAGACATTCCAGATGTTATAATTCCAATCTGCGAATTTATTAATTCCTCGCAATAGTAAGAGTTTGAGTTTGCAATATCTAATAGCTTATGCTCAAGTGATTCATGAAGCTTGATAGAAATTGAAGGAATTGGGTCAAACCGAGAACTCTTATCGATACTTAAGTGAATAGAACTGAGGTGCTTACTGGTTATAACAATAGATTTAGAATGACATACGCGAGTTGTTAACCTGATAAATACAGGAAGTTGATATTGTTCGCTAAATTTAAAAGCATGGCTTACAAAATCAAAACATTCTTGAGAATTTGCAGGCTCAAACATAGGAATTTTGGCCGACTTTGCATAGTGACGATTATCTTGTTCATTTTGCGAAGAGTGAATACCTGGATCATCAGCAGTAATAATGATAAGTCCTGCATTGATTCCTGTGTATGCGACTGTAAAAATGGGATCTGCTGCAACATTTACTCCAACATGTTTCATGACAGCGATTGAACGTACACCAGCGTAAGAAGCTCCAATTGCGGATTCAACAGCTACTTTTTCATTAGGTGCCCATTCAGAATGAATGTTATTAGAATATTTGGACAGGTTTTCTAAGATTTCAGTACTCGGTGTTCCAGGGTAACCAGAAGCAAACTGCCCTCCATTAATATAGAAAGCTAGAGCAATGGCTTCATTACCAGTTAGTAAATATCTCATAGCTATATCCTTTCTCATTATAAAACGTGTCAATGTGCGTGGTACATACGAATGTATGTTAAAATATAGTGATTATTATATAATGAATAACAGATTATGTCAAGCTGACTAAAATTATATCTAGCAATTTTTCTATGCTTGTGTTATACTGTAAAAAAATAATGAAGGAGCGATTATGAGAGAAGACAAAATTACTAATAGGATTGTTATAAAAAGGGATGGCAAAAAAGTTAATTTTGATGGAACAAAGATTGCAATAGCGATAAAAAAAGGTTTTGACAGCATTGAAGGTAAGTATAATGAAGACGATATTAATTTAATATATAATCAAGTAATAGCTCAAATAATGAAGATGGACAAAGATAGGATAAAGATTGAAGAAATTCAAGATTTAATTGAAATAGAACTAAGAAATAATGGTTATATAGATGTATGTAAGTCATTTGCCGAATATAGAGAAAATAGGGCTCAATCAAGGGAAATATTTTTTGAAGAAAAAAGAAAACATAAATTTTTAAAAGCATTAGAAAAATTAGGACTAAAAACAAAAGAAAGTGCAGAGGCAGTTATCGAAAATAGAAATGCTATGCAAACTATGGAGGCATATGGAAAAACTGTTTCTGGAGAATTTGCAACATCATATTTAATAAAGAAGAAATTTTCAGAATACCACGAAAATGGAGATATTCACATAAATAAGTTGGAATATTATCCAATGGGAACTACAGAGAGTGTACAAATAAATGTAGAGAAATTATTTGATGATGGTTTTTCAACAGAGAATAGTATGATGAGAGAGCCACAGACAATAATGTCGTATGCAATGCTTACAATTATTGCGATTGCAGGAGTTCAAAAAGATCAATCAGGAGAGCAAGGAATACCTGCATTTGATTATTATATGGCACCAGGAGTTTTGAAAACTTTCAAAAAAGAATTTAGACAAACAATTTATGATATATTGGAATATACTGATTATGACAAATTCATTGCAATAAACGGTATAGAAAGAGAAATAGAAAAATTAAATACAATTGACTTTAATATAGAAAATTTTTATAAATTTACTAGAGATGCAGAAGAGCTTAAAAGAATGTTCAGAATAGTGTATAGTAAAGCTCTTGAAAAGACTAATAAAGAAACATATCAAGCAATGGAAGCATTTGTACATGATTTAAATAGTTTATGCAATAATAATCTTGTCACAATAAATATTGGAACAGATACTTCGGCAGAAGGTAGAATGGTAATTAAGAATTTATTACTTGCTATTGAAGAGGGAGTGGGAAATAATAAAGAAGCTGTATCTCCAATAATATCATTTAAAGTAAAAAAAGGAATCAATTTTGAACCTAATACTCCTAATTATGACTTATTAAAAATAGCATGTGACTTAGTTTTAAAAGATAAAAATATAACATTTGCAATGCTAGATAGCCAAGCTAATAGCGAATTTTATAAAGAAGGCGATTTTGGAACAGAAATAGCTTATTTAGAAGATGGCACAAGAATAGCAGACAATTTTGTTGATAAAGACAAAGAACAAGTCGCTGAAAGAGGAGTATTGTCAAGTACAACTATTAATTTGCCTAGAATAGCATTAAAACATAAAAATAATATTGAAGCATTTTGGGGTGAATTAGACCAGAAAATAGAAATGGTGAAAGACCAGCTAATTGAGAGATTTGAGATACAAGGAAGTAAAAAGGTATTTAATTTTCCTTTATTAATGAAGGAAATGATATGGATTGATTCAGAGAAATTAAAGAGCGATGATAAGGTTAAGAAACCTTTGAAACAAGGAATAATGAAAATTGAATTTACAGGCTTAAATGAATGTCTTATTGTTTTAACAGGACATAATCATGCACAAAGTAAAAAATCTCAAGAGTTAGGAATACAAATTGTTTCTAGAATTAGAGAAAAAGCAGACGAATATTCAAGAAAGTATAACTTGAACTTTGCTGTATCAGGAGATAGCTCTTATGATACTGCAAAAGAATTTATGGAATTTGACAGAGTTATTTTTGGGAAAATAGAAGATGTCACTGATAAAGATGCATATACTGTTTCATTTGAATTACCAGAAGAATGTGAAACACAAGAAAAAATAAAAGTGGAATCAGAATATCATGAGATAACAAATGGCGGACACATGACTGAAATCAAGAGTAAAAATGTATATGGTACATTAAAAAAAGTGAGTGAATCTGAAATAGGGTATGTGAAAATAATAAATGTTGCAAATTAAAAAGGGTGAGTAAATTTTACTCATCCTTTTAGCAGTTCTATGATTTTATCATTTTTTAATTTCTTAAAATTATGCATATTCAATAATCCTATATAATGTAAATCTTTTTATATACATAATTAATTAGAGCATTTTTAATAAGAATGATCCTCACTAAAAATACTCTATATTCTGATTTTTATTATAATCTGATTTCTGGCAAACTATTATTAAAACTCTTTTTTAAAGAAGAAAATTCTTTGGTTTGCATATATCGATTAATATTTTTTAAAGAAACTCCAGAATAAAAAGATAAGCTTTCGGCATTCTCTGGAATATCATTATTTGCAATAAAATTTTTTAATGTCCTTTTATCAATTTCATCTTTTGCTTTGCAATTAGGACAAACTGAATCTTCGGATGTAAAGAAACATCCACAACGTACACATTTATTAAATTTCATAATTGATTCCTTCCTATTAATCAGTAAAACTGATTATGCATTATTTAGTCACATAATATCACACTTTGTCGAAAAAGGAAATAATTTTATAAAAATAATTTAAGATATTTACTTTTTATAGAATGGCTAGTATAATTTATAAAAATAGAGAAATGGGAGATAAAAGATGGAGATAATTGCAAATTATTTTTTACTAGCATTATGTTATGCCTTTGGTGGTTGGATTTGCGAAGAAATAACATGTTCAATAAGTGAAAAAAAGTTAGTAGATAGAGGATTCTTAATAGGTCCAGTATGCCCTATATATGGATGGGGAGGACTTTTTATAACATTAGCTCTTACAAGATTTTCACAATATCCAGTTGTTGTATTTGTAATGGCAGTATTTTTATGTGCAATCCTAGAATATTCAACAAGCTATTTTATGGAGAAGATATTTAAGGCAAGATGGTGGGATTATTCAGATAAGAAATTCAATATAAATGGACGAATTTGTTTGGAAACTCTATTTCCGTTTGGAATATTAGGATTAGTAGTTATTTATGTTTTAAATCCAATATTAGCGAAATGTTTTTCAAATGTGGAATCAAATGTACTAATTATTATTGCTTGTGTTCTTGCTGGAATATTAATATTAGATACAATTGTGTCATTCCATGTGGTATCAAAAGTAACAGAAACCGCTAAAAAGATAAGAAGAGAAAATACAAAAGATAATACAAATGAAATTACTGCAAAAGTTAGAGAAGAACTAAAGGAAAGTGCAATTAGTAATAGACTTTTAAATGCTTTCCCTAAATGGCAAGCTATAAAAGTAAAAGTAAAAAAAGCAGTAAAAGAAAGTACGACTAAAATAGAAAATAAAGCTAAGGCTGTTCAAAAAGAAGCAGGAAAAATAGCTAAAAAAAGCGAAGAAGCAATTCAAAAACATAGAAAAAAGAAGAAAAAAGATGATGAAAATCAAGAAAAATAAAAATATAATTCTAAGAAATGTAAATTAAATTTTCAAAAAGCCTTGTCAAGGGGCTTTTTTTTTGATATAATAAACTACGTTGAAAAATACACACACAAAAGTAGTTTAAAGTAAGTGCTAGATTTTAAAATTTTTCATGGAATTTAGTTTGCTTTAAATGTTGATATTTGTGGAGGAATTAACTTAAAGGAGGAACAAAAAATGGCAGTAGTTGCAATGAAACAATTACTAGAAGCTGGTGTTCATTTTGGACATCAAACAAGAAGATGGGATCCAAGAATGGCTGAATATATATTCCAAGCTAGAAATGGTATTCACATCATCGATTTACAAAAGACATCAAAGAAATTAGATGAAGCTTATGAATTTATGAAAGAACAAGCTGAAGAAGGAAAGACAGTCCTATTTATAGGAACAAAGAAACAAGCTCAAGACTGTGTAAAAGAAGCAGCTGAGAAAACAGGAATGTACTATGTTAACCAAAGATGGTTAGGTGGAACTTTAACAAACTTTAAAACAATAAGAAAGAGAATTGAGAGATTAACTCAATTAGAGCAAATGGAACAAGATGGAACATTTGATGTATTACCTAAAAAAGAAGTTGTTCTATTAAGAAAAGAAATGGACAAATTAAACAAAAACTTGGGTGGAATTAAAGAAATGACTGAAATTCCAGGAGTTATGTTTGTTGTTGACCCTAAGAAAGAACATATTGCTATTCAAGAAGCAAGAAAATTAAATATACCAGTTGTAGGATTAGTTGATACAAACTGCGATCCAAACGACGTTGATTATGTTATCCCAGGAAATGATGATGCAATAAGAGCTGTAAAATTAATTACAGATGTTATGGCAAATGCAATCATTGAAGGAAAACAAGGTGAAAGCTTAGAAAGTGATACTGATGTAGAGCAAGAAGCTCCAGCTGAAGAAAACAACTCAATTGAAGAAGTTGTAGCAAGTGAAGAAGAATAATTATAAATAGTTTTATAATGTAGATTATATGATTTCATTATTATAAATAATGAGGTCATATAATTTCTTAAAATAAAAATATAAAGGAGGAACCAATAATGATAACTGCTGCTCAAGTTAAGGAATTAAGAGAAAAAACAGGCGCTGGAATGATGGAGTGCAAGAAAGTTTTAACAGAAACAGAAGGAAACCAAGAAAAAGCAATTGAATTATTACGTGAAAGAGGAATATTAAAAGCTGCTAAGAAATCAGACAGAATTGCTGCTGAAGGATTAGTTGAAACATATATTTCTGATGACAAAAAAGTTGGAGCATTAGTTGAAGTAAATGCAGAAACAGACTTCGTTGCAAAAAATGCAGAATTTCAAGAATTTGTTAAGAATGTTGTAAAACAAATAGCTATGAATAATCCAAAGGATGTTGATGCATTATTAGCAGAAAAATCTATTGAAGATAGCAACTTAACAGTTCAAGAAGTTTTAACAAACAAAATTGCTACAATTGGTGAAAACATGCATATTCGTAGATTCGTAAGATTTGAATCAGCTAATGGATTTGTAACAAGCTATGTTCATGGTGAAGGAAAAATTGGAGTATTAGTTGAAATGGAAGGCGCTGATGAAACCGTTGCAAAAGATGTTTGCATGCAAATAGCAGCTGCTAAACCAGAATTCTTACAAGAAAGTGATGTACCAGCAGATAGATTAGAGAAAGAAAAAGAAATTTTGAAAGCTCAAGTTATCAATGAAGGTAGACCAGAAAATATAGCAGAAAAGATAGTTATGGGTAGATTAGGAAAATTCTATGGAGAAATCTGCTTATTAGATCAAGAATTTGTTAAAGATCCAAACAAAAAAGTTGGACAAATGGTAACAGAAAAGAACGGAAAAGTAATTAAATTTGCAAGATTTGAAAAAGGCGAAGGAATTGAGAAAAAAGAAGAAAACTTTGCTGAAGAAGTTGCAAAACAATTACAATAATAAATATGATACTAATCTGTAAAAACAGGTTAGTATTTTTTTATAAAAAATATATGGAAAACTTTAGCAAAACCACTAGACAATTTTTATAAAATGTTATATCATATACATATAGTCAATGAGACAGAATAAAATTATTGTAAAATAGTAGGAAGGTAAAGAGTAAATGAGTGAACAAAGCAAAAGTGAAGATCAAGGTGTAGATTCTCTAGACTTTGATAAGAGAAATGTATTGTATATTATAAAAGGTGGAAAAGTACGAGTACTGCAACTGGAAATGGCTGTCCCTAATGGAATGAGATATCCACGAAGTGCTACTGAGATGGAGCTTTTAGCGAGTCTTACTGGAAAATTGTATACAGAAGAAGAAGCAATGCAAAAATATGAAGATGAAAATGCATATGAAATGCTTATTGATAGTGGATTTTATGCAATAAAAGTAACAAAAGAATTTGATGGTAAGGAAAAAATGAATATTTTTGCGCCTGAGACAACAAGTCTAGAGGATGCTAATTTATTATTAAAAATGTATACTAGAATTGTGAACAGTGGAGAAATAAATGAATTAGCATTTCACAATAGAGTAACAGATAAGACTGGTAAAGCATTTGAAAAAATAAGTAATATAATAACGCCAAATTCAAAAGAAAAAGTTGCTTCTGAATTTGGAAATAAGATAAAGCTATTTTTAGAAGATAAAATTGAAGAGATAAGAGACAATGAATCATTCAAAACTAATAAAGAAATGTTTGAAAGATATAGAAAATTTGACTTGGCTAATATATTATATGGAAATTCAAGAAAAGATCCAATAAACATAGGAGATGCTGGTGTAATTGTAATAACACCAGAAGAGGTAATAGCATCTAATTGTAAAAAAGGACAACATATTGACCAAATAAATGAAATAATTAGAAACAAATATTATAATAATTATGATGAGCCTTTTCAACTTGGAGATCTACTTGAAAAAGGAGAAAAAAGAGTTCCTAACAAATATGAGTCAATAATGATAATGTTATTAAATGTAGGGGAACCATATGTAATAACACATTTACCAACAATTATGAATGAATTTCAACATAGCAAGATAAGCAGCTTTGCACAAATGCTTTCAGACATGGAGAAAAGTAATGGAGGTTCAAAAGAGTTATCTTCTTATATAATAAGTAATGGAGATGATGAAAAAGCATTTACTCATGCAAATGAACTTTTAGAATATGTAAATGGAATAAAGGAAATAAATAATGGAATGGCAAAGCTTTCTCAAAGTTCACCTGTAATTTTGGGACATATTACAGAAGGCAGAGTAGATGATATGATAAGTCAAATAAACATGAATAGAGCTAATGGCGAAAAGAAAGCACTAGCAACTTTAAGTGAGGTTACTTTAGGAAGATAAGTACTTGATAAAGTAAAAAATAGAAAAAATGAAATCATATAATATAAAACAAAAACAAATTTGACATAAAATTAGGTAAAACCTCTAAATTGGGGTTGACACATATATCTTTTTATGATAAAATAATCTAGCGTATGTAGTGAGAACTCCATACGCTAGAAAAGATTTTACGCTGGAGGTGTATAAAATGGCAGCAAAAGGAGCAAGAGAACATATAACACTAGAGTGCACAGAGTGCCACAATAGAACATATGTTACAGAAAAAAATAAAAAGAATAATTCTGAAAGATTAGAATTAAAGAAATACTGTAAATTCTGCAAAAAAACAACAGCACATAAAGAAACAAAATAGTCCTTTATAAGAGGGAGGAAAAAGTAATGCCTAAAAATAATAAGAAGAAGCAAGTAAAAAGCAGTAAACAAGTAGCAAAGACTACACCTGCAGAAGAGACTAAAGTAGAGGTAGCACAAGATGTTACTGATGCTGTAGTAGACAATAAGGCAGAAGAAAAAGTAGAATCTAAAGAAACTAATAATAAGGCTAATAAAAATAAGAAAGCTGATAAAAAAGAATCTAAGAGTGCTAAAGCAAGTAAAAATAAGAGACATTGGTTCAAAGATTTTAAGGCAGAACTTAAAAAAGTAATTTGGCCAACTGGAAAAGAATTATTTAGTAATACAGCAGTTGTATTAGCTGTTGTAGTAGTTGTATCAGTTTTAATATTTGTATTGGACTTGATTTTTGGTGAATTAAACAAATTAGAAGTAAGAGAAATTGAAAAGATTCAAAATCATATATCTGCAAATTCTACTGAAAATGATGTTGAAGAAAATACAACATCTAAATCAGAGAATACAATAGATAATAATGAAAAAAATGCTACAGAAACAGATCTTACAAATATAGATTCTAACAATACAGATAATGTTGATTAAAGGGAGGCTAGAACATGTCTCAAAAAGACTATGATTTGAAACCAAGATGGTATGTTGTTCATACCTATTCAGGATATGAAAATAAAGTAAAAACAGACCTTGAAAAAACAATTAAGAACAGAGAATTACAAGATTATTTCTTTGATATAATTGTTCCTATGGAAGAACAAATTGAAATTAAAGATGGAAAAAGAAAAACTAATCTAAAAAAAGTATTCCCTGGATATGTTTTAGTTAAGATGATTGTTACAGAGGAAACTTGGTATATCGTAAGAAATACAAGAGGTGTAACTGGATTTGTTGGTTCAGGAACTGACCCTATTCCATTAACAGAGTCTGAAATTAGAAAAATGGGATTTGACATTCAATCAATTACAGTTGATTATGATGTAAATGACCAAATAAGAGTTATCAATGGACCATTCGCTAACTTTACTGGAACTGTTACAGAAATTAATAAAGATAAGCATAAAGTAAAGGTATTAGTATCAATGTTCGGAAGAGAAACTCCAGTTGAACTTGATTTCTCAGAAGTAGAAAAAGTTTAGCTAATAAATATAGATAAAATGAATTAGGAAACTAATTCTTTTATATAAATTATTTTTAATATACACAAACCAAAGGAGGTGCTAAAAATGGCAGGAAAAGATAGCAAAAAGCCAGAAGCAAAAGAAGTTATCATTAAATTACAAATTCCAGCAGGAAAGGCAACACCAGCTCCACCAGTTGGACCAGCATTAGGAGGTAGTGGTGTAAACATCATGGACTTCGTAAAGCAATTTAATGATAGAACAGCAAAGCAAGCTGGATTAATAATCCCAGTTGTTATCACTGTTCACAAAGACAAATCTTTTGATTTCATTACTAAAGAACCACCTATGGCTGTTCTAATAAAGAAAACAGCTAAGATTGAAAAAGGTTCAGGTAAGCCAAATAGAGAAAAAGTTGCAAAACTTACAAAGGCTCAAGTAGAAGAAATCGCAAAGATGAAGATGCCAGACCTAAATGCTGCTTCATTAGAAGCTGCAATGAGCATGGTTGCTGGTACAGCTCGTTCAATGGGTGTAACTGTAGAAGACTAATTCTATATACCACTTAAATTGAGCAAATAAAATATTGGGAGAAGTTAAAGCTTCGATAAAACCAAAGGAGGGTAATATGAAGAGAGGTAAGAGATACCAAGAAAGTGCTAAATTAGTTGATTCTAAGAAATTATATTCAGCTAAAGAAGCAATAAGCGTTATTGAAAAAATGCCAAAAACAAAATTTGACCAAACAGTTGAATTACATGTTAAATTAGGTGTTGATTCTAAGCATGCTGACCAACAAGTAAGAGGTACAGTAGTACTTCCAAATGGTACAGGTAAAACTTTAAAAGTTTTAGTATTTGCTAAAGGTGCAAAAGCTGAAGAAGCTAAAGCAGCTGGAGCAGACTTTGTTGGAGCAGAAGAATTAATTCCAAAGATCGAAAAAGAAAACTGGTTTGATTATGATGTTATAGTTGCAACACCAGATATGATGGGTGTTGTTGGAAGATTAGGAAAAGTATTAGGACCAAAAGGATTAATGCCTAACCCTAAATCTGGAACAGTAACAATGGATGTTACAAAAGCTATATCAGAAATTAAATCTGGTAAAGTTGAATACAGACTAGACAAAAATAACATTATTCACTTAGGATTTGGTAAAGTTTCATTTGGCGCTGATAAGTTAGTTGAAAACTATGATGCAATTATAGCTGCAATTATAAAGGCTAAGCCAGCAGCAGCTAAAGGACAATACATCAAGAGTGTATCAATAGCTACTACAATGGGACCTGGTTTGTATATAGACCAAAAATAATTTATATAAGCCATAGACAGTAGGCATACAATAAGTCCTACCGAGGCAAATACGAGAGAATGCAAATTCAATCTATTTAGCCTCGAATGGCTATGTAGGTTGAATTTTCTTTTTATTGTTGTAAACAATAAAAGTTAAGATAGAACAAAAGTCTAGGAGGTGAAAAAAGAAAAATGGCAAATAAAAATGTTATCGCAGGAAAAGAAGCACAAGTTAAGGATTTAGCAGAGCATATGAAAGGAGCTAAACTTATTCTTTTAGTTGATTATAGAGGAACAACTGTTGAAGATGATACTAAATTAAGAAAAGAATTAAGAGAAGCTAACGGAATGTGCAAAATCACAAAGAACAACATAATCAAAAGAGCATTAGATTTAAATGGTGAATCTGCATTAGATGATGTTCTTGAAGGACCAACAGCAATAGTTTCTTCAATGGAAGATTATCTAACATCTTTAAAAGTAGTTTACAAGTTCTCAAAAACTCATGAAAACTACAAAATTAAAGGTGGAATGATTGATGGAAAAGTTATGAGTGTTGATGAATTATTAACATTAGCTCAATTACCATCAAGAGAAGAACTTCTTTCAAAACTTGCTGGATCATTATTACAAACAATCGCAAAGGTTGCTGTTGCAATTGATCAAGTTAGAATTAAGAAAGAAGAAGGAGCTGAAGCTTAATTAGTATAATTAAGAACAGATGTCCATAAGGACAAAATATAATTTATATATTATTGTAAACGGCCATGTTTACAATGAAGAAGGAGGAATTTAAAATGGCAAAAGTTGATGAAATATTAGAATCAATTGACAGCTTAACAGTAGTTGAATTAGCTGAATTAGTTAAGAAAATAGAAGAAAAATACGGAGTATCTGCAGCAGCAGTTGCAGCACCTGCAGCAGGAGCTGCAGCTGGAGCAGCTGAAGAAAAATCAAGCTTCAATGTTGTATTAAAAGATGCTGGAGCACAAAAAATCCAAGTTATCAAAGTTGTTAGAGATGCAACAGGATTAGGATTAAAAGAAGCTAAGGATCTAGTTGATGGAGCTCCTAAGACAGTTAAAGAAAACGTAGCAAAAGATGCTGCTGAAGAATTAAAGAAGAAATTAGAAGATGTTGGAGCAACAGTTGAATTACAATAATTCATATATTCAATAATCTTTTGAAAATAAGAGAATTCTAATTGTTATAATGCAATTAGAATTCTTTTTCTGACTATAAATAATGACCAATCGTTATAAAAAATAAATTTCGAAATTTATTGACAATCTGTATAAATGAAAGTATAATCAACATATATGTTTATTAAGGGAGAAAACAAAATGAGAATATTACTAGATGCAATGGGTGGAGACAATGCGCCAGATGCCACAATAAGAGGAGCTGTAAGTGCAATAAATGAGATAGAAGCTGAACTTGTATTAATTGGACAGGAAGCTGTTATAAATGCAAAAGCACAAGAATTTTATGGTAAAACATTGCAGAAAATATCTCCAAGACTATCTGTATATAATGCTAAAGAAAAGATTGAGATGGAAGATATACCTACTCAGGCAATAAAAACTAAAAAAGATTCATCTATGGTAGTAGGATTTAACTTACTAAAAAAAGATGAAGGAGATGTATTTATATCTGCTGGTAATTCTGGAGCATTATTAACAGGAGCAACATTGCTAGTAGGAAGAATTAAAGGTGTTGATAGACCAGCATTAGCTGGAATTTTGCCTGCATATCACGGAAGACTTGTGCTAATGGACTGTGGAGCAAATACAAATTGTAAACCAATAAATTTATTACAATTTGCTCAAATGTCAAGCATATATATGCACAATACTTTAGGAATAGAAAGACCTAAGATAGGATTACTAAATATAGGAACAGAAGAAACTAAAGGAAATGAACTAGTAAAAAATTCATATCAATTATTAAAAAAATATTCAGATGATCTAAACATTAACTTTATTGGAAATGTAGAAGGAAGAGAAGCTTTTTTAGGTGATGTAGATGTAATAATTGCTGATGGATTTACTGGAAATGTTTTCTTAAAATCAGTTGAAGGATTAGGAAAGTTTGTAAAAAAATCACTAAAAGAATCTTTAATGCATAATATATGGAGCAAGATAGGAAGTGTACCAACTTTACCTGCAATAAAGAGATTTGCTAAAACTGTTGATTATAAAGAATATGGTGGAGCATTGTTCTTAGGAGTGCAGAAACCTGTTGTAAAAGCGCATGGAAGTAGTGATGAAAAATTATTCAAATTTACTATAAAGCAAGCTGAACAATTTGTAAAAAATAAGGCAGTTGACCATTTGACCGAGGTTTATGAATCAGAAATAAATAAAGAGAAAATGGCAGAAATAAAACAATTTATTGCAGAATTAGAATCAAAATAAAAACGATAGACAAATATTTTGCATAAAAATCTTGACAATTAAATAACAATGTATTATTGTATGTGTATAAAAAAATAATGTACTTTATAGGATTATGTATAATGATATAAACTATATGTGAAAAGTATGTTTATTAAAATAAAAAATAGCCATTGAGGGGAGGTGAACTGCGGTAATGGGTTCAGAAGAAATTTTTGAGAAAGTAAAGAAAGTTATTATGGAACAATTAGGTGTTAGCGATTCAGCTATTACTTTAGAAGCATCTTTTATAGATGATTTAGGAGCTGATTCTCTAGACATAGTAGAATTAATAATGGCTTTAGAAGAGGAATTTGATATTGAAATTCCAGATAATGATGCTGAAAAAGTTGCAACAGTTGGAGATGTTGTTGATTATATTAAAGAACATGTTGCATAAGATAATGAACTAATGAAAAGAAGGAATTAACCTTCTTTTTTTCTTATTCCAAATTATTGCATATAATATTATATTGTAATATAATATTAGTATTGGTGATAAAAGGAGAACCTGAAATAATATGACGTATCGCAAAAGAATAGATAAAGAATTTGCAAATATTATAAAAGAAATTACAAATAACGAAAAAGTAAATGAAATGAAAAGATATAAACAACACTATGATGTATCAACTTACGAACACTGCATACATGTATCATATATGTGTTATGTAATTTGTAAAAAATTAAGGTTAGATTATATATCAGCAGCTAGAGCAGGAATGTTACATGATTTATTTTTATATGATTGGCATGGAAAGCAACATAAATATAAATTAGATTATATAGAAAATACGAAAAAACCAGAATTCCTAAAGAGATATTTAAGATTACATGCTTTTTCTCATCCAAAGATTGCACTAAAAAACGCAAAAGATGAATTTGAATTAAATGAGCTAGAGCAAGAAATGATATTAAAACACATGTGGCCTGTAACCATAGCTCTTCCAAGACATATTGAAACCTATATCATAACTATAGCAGATAAATTATGTGCAATAAATGAAAGTGTAGAATTTTATAAAAGGCAGGAGAAAATACGTATGGCATATATGTATGCTTTTCTATTTTCTTGTGTTTTAAATACGGTTACATGCATAGTAATATAAGAGGTGAATTTAATGAACAAAGGAAAACTAAGTGCGAAATATATACTTGATAGACTAAACTTAATTGATAGAGAAAGCAATGTTGAATTAGCAGTTAATATGATAAATAGTTTGTGTCAAGAAATTGGATATTCGGATATGGTAGCAACAATAAAATTAGGTGTTGTTCAATTTGAAGGAGGAATTAATCAAGAAGAAGCTTTAGGAAAAATTGTTAGCTTTGTTGAGGATAAAGTTGACGATATAGATTATTTATACAGTCATGCAGAACTCTCTGATTTGCCTTATATGAAAGATGAAAATCGTAAGATAAATAGGATGATGGCAACCAATAATGTTAGAGCAAGAATGAATATTATAGCATCATTAAGTGATGATGAAATTAAAGCACAATTATTACAAAAAGAAATTGAAAATACTGAGTTTGCAAATGCTTGTGCAGATGTAGTAATTGGTTCATTTAAATCAGATGAATACAAAGAAAAATTTTTACAATCAGAAAATGAGAAAGATTATAGAAAAAGAATAATAATGACATTTAGTCATGACTCTTTAAAGAAAAAATATCTTGAAGAATTCAATAATCCTAAAGATCAGTTAAAGATGTATGAGATTGTTGCAAGTTTTAAATCAGATGAAGAAAAATTAAAATGGATGAAATCAAATAAAGTATATCCACGAACAGTAGCTACAAGCCTAAAAAGTGATGAGATAAAATTACAGATATTAAATATGTTTCCCAATAGAGATAGAGCGTATCTTATTGCTAGTATGCAGGACCAAAGAAAAAAGGTTGGTATATTAGACAGGTTAATAGAAAGCAAAAAAATAGATGAATTTGGAGAAGATAATGTTGTTACAATAATTGAAGGAATAAGCTCAGATGATATAAAGTTACATTATTTGCAATATTTAAGAAGTCCAGAGAACAGAAAGAAAGTTATAATAGAATTAAGAGATGTATCAAATGATGCTATTGTAAATACTTTTTATGATATTGGTAGAAAATATATTGATATGGCAAGAAAATCAAATGAGCCTGATTTCAAAATGCCTGTTAAAGCCGAATATAGTAAGATAGGCATTTCACAAGATATAACTTATGGAATTGAAATAGAAGCAGATGGTGAATATGCATGGATATTAAAATCTTTTCCTAAGATTTTAAGAAGATGGGATACTAAAGCTGAATATAGTGTAAGTGATGGAATGGGAATAGAAGTAACATCACCTATATTGCATGATTGTGAAAAAGATGTTAATGAAATTTATCAAGTAAATGAGATGTTAAGTAGTTTATATATGCATACAACATCACAATGTGGAGGACATATTCACATAGGTTCAGACTATTTGACAACTATTCAGTCATATATGAGATTAATTGAACTATGGACAAACTCAGAGGAAATATTATATAGAATATGTAACAAACCAGGTCAGGACGAGAGAAATAGTGCTTTTATAAAAGAAGCTAAGCCACTTGGAGATATAACAAGACTATATAAAGAGGGAATAAGCTTAGAAGATTTTAGAGAAGTATTACGAAAAAGTGGTTCATTTGATAGAAGACATACACTAAATTTCGCAAATTTAAGGGATAGAAAAAATACGCTAGAGTTTAGAATTGCTAATGGAACACTAGATGCTAGCACATGGATTGAAAATATTAGGCTTGTAGGGCGTTTTGTTCAAGTGTCAGAGACTCTTGGAAAAATAGATAATAAATCACCAGAAGAAAGGTCTGCTGAAGAAGCTAAGCTAGCATTTAAGGCTAATGCTGTTAGAAATTCTATAAACAATGGTGAAAAATTTAAGAACTTAATGGAATTATTATTTCCAGAGGAAAGATATAGACTGGTGTATGAAAGAAGATATGAGCAAAATCAGGATGTATCTGGATTCGAAAAATGGGACACAACATCATTTAGCAATTTATATAGAGGAATGGATTGGAGAATGAAGCAAATTAATCAGCAAGGTATGAAGAAATCTGAAGGGAAAGATGTAAAAAGTAATGAACAGCTAGAATTATAGAAACAAATGACTAAGGAAGGAAATATACAATGGATATAAAAATGAGAAGAGCATTAACTGAGGTTAATGAAATATTAAAATATACAGATTATTCTGTACTAGAGAAAATACCGCAAAAATTTTTTGAATTTGTAAAACAAAATATGGATACGGAATTTATACCAAATGTGATACCAGGAGAGGAACTAATGTCTCAACCAATTTCAATGGAAGCCAAAGAATTACTTGGATTAATGTATAGAGATTTTTTGACGACAAAAGAGGAAAGAGAAAAATTAGTTGAAAGAGATGAGCAGGTATTAAAAGACATTAATAAAGAAATAAAATTAACTGATATGTCTAAGAAAGATGATGAACCGACAATAAAATCAGAAATAAATCATGACGAAAATGGTACTGGAACAGCATTAATAAAATTCGAAGAAAAATGGTATAAACGTTTGTGGTCAAAACTTAAAAATGTAGTAAAAAAGAAATAATGATAGAAAAGACGTGATAATTGGCTATTTTAGTAAAATAGATATGCCATATATCAAGTCTTTTTTATTGTTAAAACCTTGAAAAAAGACAGGCTTTATAGTATAATTTACTACAGTAGTTAGATTAAGAGAAAGGTAAAATTTTGACAATGAATGTAGAAGAAAGTATAGGTTATACATTTAAAAATAAAGGATTGTTATGGGAAGCATTAACACATACATCGTATGCAAATGAAAATAATGTTCATAGTAACGAAAAATTAGAGTTTTTAGGAGATAGCATTTTAGAATTTGTTTCAAGTAAATACTTGTATGTTAAATTTCCTAAGCTAAATGAGGGAGAGCTTACAAAACTTCGTGCAACTGTTGTGTGTGAAGATAGTTTATATCAAGTGGCTAAAAAGCATAATATATCAGAATATATTAGAGTTGGTCACAGTGAGAGAGCCCACGGAGGAAACTTAAAAACAACAATTTTGGCAGATAGTATTGAAGCTATAATTGCTGCAATATTCTTTGATGGAGGAATTGAAGAAGCTGATAAATTCATAATAGATAATTTAGAAGAAGCAATGGAGCAAGCTAGTAAGAATGTTGGTAAAAAGGATTACAAGACAGTACTACAAGAAAAATATCAGAAATCTGGCCCAGTGCATATTGAATATAAGATAATAAAAGAATCAGGTCCTGATCATGACAAGACATTTACAGCAGAAGTAATTTTGAATGGCAAGGTATTAGCTAACGGAACTGGAAGGAGTAAAAAATTAGCTGAAATGCAAGCAGCCAAAAAGGCTTTAAAAGAATAGAAAACTTATAATAGATTCACTAATGATGATAATTAAATTTTAGTGGAGGTTAGAATGAAAAAAGAGTATATCATACCAATATTTGTACCAAACCTAGGATGCCCTAATGATTGCACT
Source organism: Clostridium sp. CAG:793 (assembly GCA_000433915.1). Classification (GTDB taxonomy): domain Bacteria; phylum Bacillota; class Clostridia; order TANB77; family CAG-508; genus CAG-793. Next base: position 68,955 of record HF993644.1, on the reverse strand, counting down.
TTCTGCAATCAAAAAAAGATTAGTGGCCAACAAACAAATGTTACTCCTGATGATGTAAAGAAAACTATTGAATATTATTTGGAAAATTTTAAAGATAGTAGTAAATATGTTGAAGTAGCCTTTTTTGGCGGAAGTTTTACAGGAATTGATGAAGGTGTTCAAAAAGAATTATTAGAGGCTGCAAATGAATATATCAAAAAAGGAAAAGTAAATAGTATAAGAATTTCTACAAGACCGGATTATATAAACAGAAAAATATTAAAAATGCTAAAAAAATATAATGTAAAAACAATAGAACTTGGAGTTCAATCATCAAATGACTACATATTGCAGAAAAGTAGAAGAAATCATACTTTTGCAGATGTAATAAAAGCGTCTAAATTGATAAGATTTTATGGATTTACATTAGGACATCAGATGATGATTGGAATGCCAGACAGTACAGAAATTGATGAGCTAAATACAGCTAAAGATTTGATAAAATTAAAGCCTAAAATAGTTAGAATATACCCTGTGCTTGTGATAAAAGGAACAGAACTAGAGCAAGAATACAAAAATGGAGAATACAAACCATTAACTGTTGAGCAGGCGGTTGAGAGGTCTAAGGAAGTTACATATCTATTTAGAAAAAAACACATAAATGTAATTCGAATTGGATTACAAAATACTGATGAGATAACTGATCCTAAGCAAAATGGAAGTGAAGTTGTGGCAGGTCCATATCATCCGGCATTTAGACAACTTGTTGAGTCAAGTATGTGGTATGATAGTGTTGCAGAAAAAATAAAAAAGATTAATACAAAAGTCAAAGAAGTTGAAATTGTAGTTAATCCAAGTGATGTAAATAATGTTATTGGACATAAAAAGCAGAATATAGAGAAGTTAAAAGAAATGTATGATGTTGATGTTATAATTAAACAAGATGAGAAAATAAAATCAGGCAAGTTTGAGATTAATGTTGTAGAAACATATTAATATAAAATGGAGGAAAATATAGAAAGGGTATGATGTATACAATTGATGCAGAATCATTTGAACCAAGAGATGTGTTTGAATGTGGACAATGTTTTAGATGGAATAAAGAAGAAGATGATAGTTATACAGGAATATTCGGTAATTGTATTGCAAATGTAAAAAAGGAAAATGACAAAATAATAATCGACGGAAATTTCGAAGATACAAGTGAGATTGATTCATATTTTGATTTAAAAAGAAACTATAATGAGATAAAGAGTATATTAGCAAATGTTGATGATAATTTGAAAAATAGTATTCAATATGGAAATGGAATTAGGATATTAAATCAAAGTTTATGGGAAACTATTATTTCATTTATAATATCTGCAAATAATAATATACCAAGGATAAAAGGCATAATTGATAGAATATCTAAAAAATACGGAAAAGAAATATGTTATGAAGGAAAAGTGCTATATACATTTCCAACTCCAGAAGAACTTTCAAAAGCTAGTGTCCAAGATTTAAGAGATGTAGGACTCGGATTTAGAGATGTACGAGTATTTGAAACAACAAGAAAAATTGCAAGTAATGAATTTAATTTAGAAGAATTATATAAAATGTCAACAGATGATGCGAGAGATAGGTTATTAACTTTAGATGGAGTAGGACCTAAAGTTGCAGATTGCATTTTATTATTTTCTGATCTAAAAAGATTTGATGTATTCCCAATTGATGTATGGGTTAGAAGAGTAATGAATGAATTGTATATTCATAATCAAGATGAAACAAAAGTAAGTAAAAAAGAGATAAAGAAAATTGCTGATGAAAAGTTCGGAAGTTTGCAAGGAATTGCACAACAATATTTATTTTATTGGAAAAGAGAATCAGCATAATACACATAACAATAGGAGGAAACTGTTTTGAAGATTATATATGGTGTTACAGGGACTGGAAAGAGTGAATATGTATTTAATGAAATACAAAAATCGTCGGCTGACAAAATATATATAATTACACCAGAACAGTTTTCTTTTACTGCTGAAAGACGTTTAATTGATACTCTTCCTGAAAAAGCAACATTAAAAGTTGAAGTATTATCATTTGAAAGAATGGCATATAGAGTAATAAAAGAAACCATAGGAGATGATATAAAAAATATTTCAAAATCAGGAAAAGCAATGCTAATTTATGAGGCAATATCTAAACATCAAAAGGAATTGAAGTTTCTTGGAAATTCTAATGAAAATGTTGATATGATAATAAGTCAGATTACTGAATTTAAAAAGCATAATATAAATACAGAAATGCTTGAAAAGCAAAAAGATGAAACATCTGATCCTTATTTAAAAGCCAAAATGAATGACATGCTAATTGTGTATAAAGAATTGGAAGACAAAATTACTGAGGATAATTATATTGATGAAAACGATTTGCTTACAATACTTGCAGAAAATATTGCTAAAAGCCATTTGTTTGATGAATCTGTAATGTACATAGATGAATTTGCTGGATTTACAAAACAGGAATATTCAGTAATTTCAGAACTTAATAAAATAGCAAAAGAAATATATATTACTGTATGCACAGATGAATTAAGGGTCACAAAATCGCCAGAAGCGGATATATTCTATGATAATAAACAAACAGTGCAAACATTGTGCAATATATGTGATATAGATAAAGATTCGCAAATAAGATTGCAAGATATTCATAGATACAAAAATGATGAATTAAAACATTTAGCACAAAATTTATATGCTGTTCCATATAAAGTGTACCATGGTGATGTAAATCATATAAAACTATATTTAGCAGAAAATCAATATTCAGAAGTAGAGCATGTAGCTGCAAATATTGTAAAATTAGTTAGAGATAAGGGATACAGATATAGTGATATAGCGGTAATTTGCAGAAACATAGACACATATGCAAGTTTATGCAAAGCAATATTTGCTGAATATGAGATTCCTGTTTTCATTGATACTAAAAAAGATATAACACAGAATTTACTTATAAAATATGTTATATCGATATTGGATATATTGGCTAAAAATTGGACGTATGAATCAGTATTTAATTATGTAAAAACAGGATTTGTACAAATAAATGATGAATATGAATTTGAAAATTATTGTTTGAAGTGGGGAATACAAGGTAGAAAATGGTACGAAAAAGACTGGGATTTTGAAAGAATATTTGGAGCCAATAATTTTAATAAACAAAGACATATAATTGTAGATCCATTAATAGAACTAAAAAATAAACTATCATCAGGAAGAAATGCTGAGCAAATTTCTAAAGAATTATATGGATTTTTAGAAAATCAAGTTGGAAATAAAATAGATGAATCAGATGAAATGGTTCAAGCATGGAATATTATTGTGGACGTAATTAGCGAGATAGGGCAACTTTTTGGTGATAAGAAAATGAGTTTTGATGAATATTCAAAGGTACTAAGAATAGGCCTTACTGCTAAAGAACTCGGACAGATTCCTCAAACACAAGATAAAGTAATAGTTGGTGATGTTAATAGAAGTAAAACACATAGAGTAAAAGCTGTATTTGTTATAGGTGTTAATGATGGAGTATTTCCAACAGTTATGAGTTCAGAAGGATTCTTTAATGATAAAGATAGAGCAAGTCTAAAAGATGATGGCTTTGAACTTGCTAAAGGCACTAAAGAGAAGATGTATGAAGAAAACTTTAATATTTATAAGATATTTGCAGCAGCTGAAGATGATATATATATATCTTATGCTTCAAGTGATTCAGATGGAAAAGCTTTGAGAAGATCTTTGATAATATCAAAAATACGTAGGATTTTTCCAGAATTAAAAGAGGCGAGTGGAGAAAATGACGAAGTATTGTTACCGATAATTACATTTTCAAAATTATTAAATCATATTGATGACCCTAACTGGAACGAAGTATATGAATGGTATAAAGAACATGAGCTACAAAAGCTAAATGCAGCAATAGCTGGACTACATTATAGTAATGTTCCTGATAATCTTGAAAAAGGAGAAGTAAACAAGCTATATGGAGATGGTTTGCGTACGAGTGTATCAAAACTAGAAACATATGAATCTTGCCATTTTTCGTATTATTTAAAATATGGATTAAAATTGTCAGATAAAGATAAATTAACAATAAAGCCTGTTGATACAGGAAGCTTTATGCATAATGTAATTGATGAATTCTTTAAAAAAGTTAATAATGTAAAAGAAATTTCTGAAGAAGAAATGAAAAAAGTGCTTGATGATATAATTGATGAGAATTTATCTGCAAATGGAAAATTCGGACTAACTGCTAAATATAGAACTTTAGCTAAGAGATTGAAAAAAGTAATATATATGTCAATGAGATATATAGTTCAAAGTTTAAAAAATAGTGACTTTGATGTACTTGGAACTGAAATTTCATTTGGAAGTAAGAAGAATGAAGAAGCAGATAGGCAGATATCTTTATTAGATGGTTCTTTTGACAAAGATGGAAATAATCCACCAATAACGCTTACTTTGGATGATGGTAGAAAAGTATTAATTGAGGGAAAAATAGATAGAGTTGACATTGCAAAATTAAATAATGGAAAATATATAAGAATCATTGATTATAAATCTTCAACAAAGGATTTGGATATGAATAAGGTAATTGCAGGATTACAATTACAACTTATAACCTATGTTGATGCAATCTGTGATAAAGATAATTTTATCCCAGCAGGAGCATTATATTTTAATTTAATTGAGCCTAAAATTGTATCAAGTAAAAGGAATTTAACTAAAGAAGAAATTGAAAATATAATCAAACAGAATTATAGAATGAATGGAATTATTTTAGCAGATGTAAATGTAGTTAAGGCAATGGATAATGGATTAGAAAATGGTAAGTCTGATATTATACCAGTTTCATTAAATAATAGTGGAGAGATAAACTATTCTAAATCTAATACAGTAACAAGAAATGAGTTTGAAAATCTACAGAAATATGCAAACAAAATAATAAAGCAGATTTCAAGAGAGATATTAGATGGTAAAATTGATTTAAAACCATATTATAATTTAAAAGATAAGAAAACTCCATGTAGCTATTGTGATTATAAATCAATTTGTCAGTTTAATCCTAAATTTAAGGGAAATAAATATAATTATATAGGAAACAAACCAAAACAAGAAGCTCTTGATGAGATAGTAAAAAGGGTGGAAAAATAAATGTTAAGTCTTAGCTGAGAGGGGCTAAGACTTTAATATATGGAGGATAAGTTATGAAATTAGTTGTACAAAGAGTATCAAAAGCAAGTGTAACAGTTGAAGGAGAGATTGTTGGAAAAATAAATAAAGGATATATGGTATTATTAGGAGTTAAAGAAGGCGATACTAAAAAAGAAGCGGATTTTCTTGTAAACAAATTGCTTAATCTTAGAATATTTGAAGATGAAAACGAGAAAATGAATTTGTCTATAAAGGATGTAAATGGAGAGCTTTTAATAATTTCGCAGTTTACTTTATATGGAGATGCTAGCCATGGAAATAGACCATCATTTATACAGGCTGAAAAGCCAGAGAAAGCAAATGAATTATATGAATATTTTTGCAAACAATGTGAAAAAGAGGTACATGTGGAGAAAGGAAAATTCAGACATCACATGGATGTTAATCTAGTAAATGATGGACCAGTTACTATTGTAATAGAAAAATAAAAAAGTTAAGAGTGATTTAAAGGTATATAAACGTAAGTTATTAGAGTAACTTTTGAAAGGTATACATAATTCGAGTCACTCTTGACTTTTTTGTAATTTTATAGTATAATCAAAGAAGTTGTTATCCAGAGAGGATAAAGAAGAGATTTTATTTAATATGTTTAAGAAATGAGAGAAAAGTTAATAATTATTTTATATTATGAAGGCATTTTAGCCGTGTTTTTTGTGTGTAAAATATAGTTAATTTAGATAGTTATCATACTATCTTATTTGAGCATATCAACTAAAATAGAAAAGGAGAATGTATGGAAGAAAAACAAAAAGAAAATTCAGTAGAACACAATGAGAATCAGAAAAAGAAAACATACAAAAAGAATTATAGAAAAAATAGTATGTCTAAAGATTCAAAAAATACTAAGGGGAGAAAAAATAACTCAGAAGAAAAAATTACAGGAGATGTAGAACATAAGGTTGCTTTAGCAGCTAAAACTGTAAAAGAGATTGAACAGGTTATTGAAGAAAAAGAGAAGAAAATAAAAAAATCAAGAAAACCTAAAATAGTAAATAATCAAAAAGGTAAAAATTTTATAGAAACTAAATTTGAGAGAAGAAATAAGCCTATAATAGACCTTGGATTTAAAAAGAGCAATTTAAAAATAATAGCACTAGGTGGAATTGATGAGATTGGAAAGAACATAACTGTTTTTGAATATGAGGACGAGATTATTCTTGTAGACTGCGGTTTGGAATTTCCAGAAGATGACATGCTAGGTGTAGATTTAGTTATACCAGATGTAACATACCTTGTAAAAAACAAAGACAAGATTAAAGGTCTATGTATAACTCATGGACATGAAGATCATATCGGTTCAATACCATATGTATTGAAACAAGTAAATATGCCTATTTATGCAACAAAATTGACTGCAAGATTAATATCACATAAGTTGGAGGAACATCATTTATTAAACTCAGCACAAATTAATATTGTAGAACAAGGACAGACTGTCGATTTTGGAAAAATGCAAGTTGAATTTATAAGAAGTTCACATAGTATACCAGATGCAGTAATGCTTGCTATTCACACACCAGTTGGAACAGTTATTCACACTGGAGATTTTAAAGTGGATTATACACCAATTGATGGACAGATGATGGATTTAGGAAGATTAGCTGAACTTGGAAATCAGGGAGTATTAGCGTTATTAGCTGATAGTACAAATGCTGAAAGAAAAGGATTCACAATGTCAGAAAAATCAATTGGGCCTGTTTTTGATAGACTATTTGATGGATGCAAAAAGAGAATAGTTGTTGCAACATTTGCATCAAATGTTCATAGAGTTCAACAAATAGTAAACTCAGCTGTTAAATATGGAAGAAAAATTGCTGTTTCTGGAAGAAGTATGATGAATATGATTGAAGCTGCAAGAGATTTGAACTATATTGATGCACCAGATGATTTATTTATTGATATTGATTTAATAAAGAATTATAAAGATGATCAGCTAGTAATTATAACAACAGGAAGCCAGGGAGAGACTATGTCTGCATTAACAAGAATGGCTAATGGAGAGCATAGAAAGGTTACTATAACTGGAAATGATTTAGTAATAATTTCTGCAACACCTATTCCAGGAAATGAAAAGGCTGTATCAAAAGTAATTGACCAATTAATGAAAATCGGTGCAGAAGTAGTTTATAGTGCACTTGCTGATGTTCACGTTTCAGGACATGCTTGTCAAGAAGAACAAAAATTAATTTTAGCTTTAACAAAGCCAAAATATTTTATGCCTGTTCATGGTGAATATAGACAATTAAGAGCTCATAGAGAAACTGCAATAGAATTAGGGATTCCTAAGGAAAACATATTTATGACTGGAAACGGTAGAGTTCTTGAAGTAAATCAAGACGAAGCTAAATTTACAGGAACAGTTCCAGCAGGAAGAGTAATGGTTGATGGTCTAGGAGTTGGAGACGTAGGAAGTGTTGTTTTACGTGATAGACAACATTTATCTCAAGATGGATTGATTGTTATAGTAATGTCTATGGATAGTCAAACAGGAGAAATTGTTTCAGGACCAGATGTAATTTCAAGAGGATTCGTATATGTTCGTGAATCAGAGAATTTGATGGAACAAGTAAAAGCATTTATTAGAGAAGAAATAAGACAACTTGAAGAAAATCATGTAACAGATTGGTCAACTATAAAATCTACATTAAAAGATGAAGTAAGAGATTTTATATTTGATAGAACAAAGAGAAATCCAATGATTTTACCAATTATAATGGAAGTATAGATAAAAGCAGCAATATCAAGTCTTTTATGACTTGGTATTACTGCTTTTGTTGTTAATAAGTTGATAATTTGTGCTTATAATGGTGATATGAATGATAAAATATAAGCATAATCGTAAATGGATGATGAAAATTTTTAGAAATTATATAAATGCTTGAAATATCAACAAAAATAGTTTATAATAGATGTTGTTAATTTGAGAAAGACAACTACAAAGTTGTAAGAAAGGAATAAAAAATGTATTATAAAGATTTGGCTAATGCTATTTATCCTGATGCTAAACCAATAGAATATTATGAAGAAAAATATGGACCAAGAGATTTACCACAAGGTGCGGAAGTAACTAGATTTGCACCAAGTCCAACTGGTTTTGTTCATATTGGTGGATTATATCAATGTATAATAAATAGAGCACTTGCAAAACAGTCTAATGGTGTATTTATGCTAAGAATAGAAGATACAGATCAAGTTAGAAAAATTGAAAATGGTGTTAACCAAATTGTAGAGGCTCTTGCAAAATTTGATTTTGTTCCAGATGAGGGAATGATAAGCGAAACTGAAGAAAAGGGAAGCTATGGACCTTATAAACAAAGTATGAGAAGAGAGATTTATCATTCTTATGCTAAATATTTAATTGAACAAGGAAGGGCATATCCATGTTTTGCAACACCAGAAGAAATTGATGAGATTCGTAAAAAACAAGAAGCAGCAGGACTTAGAACAGGATTTTATGGAGTATGGGCAAAGTATAGAGATCTTCCAGTTGATGAAGCTATTGCAAGAATAAAAAATGGTGATAAATTTGTAATAAGACTTCGTTCTCAAGGAAGAGAAGATAGAAAAATAAAGGTAAAAGATGCAGTTAGAGGATTTATAGAATTCCCAGAAAATGACCAAGATGCAGTTCTTATAAAGGCTGATGGACTTCCAGTGTACCATTTTGCACATGTTGTTGATGATCATTTAATGAGAACAACAATAGTTGTACGTGGAGAGGAATGGATTTCTTCAACGCCATTACACATTGAGATATTCCAAGCATTTGGATTTAAACCACCAAAGTATGCACAAGTACCAAGTATACTAAAAGAAGATGATGGAAAGAAACGTAAAATAAGCAAGAGAAAAGATCCAGAAGCAGCTGTTGACTATTATCATAAAGAAGGAATCCCAAGTGATGCAGTTAATGAATATTTAATGAATATTATAAATTCAAGTTTTGAAGGATGGAGAAGAGCAAATCCAACAAAGCCAATGAATGAATTTAAATTAGAACTTTCAAAGATGGGAGTTAGTGGAGCTGTATTTGATATGGTAAAACTACTTGACGTATCTAAGAATGTTATTGCAAGATATTCAGCAGAGCAAGTTTATTCATTTGCAAATGAGTGGGCAAAGCAATATGATGAAGAATTAGCTCAAATGCTAAGTGATAAGGAATATGGATTAAAAGTATTTGGAATTGAAAGAGAAAATTCAAAGAAACCAAGAAAAGATTTATCAAAATGGTCAGATGTTAAAGAAAATATTATATATATGTATAATAAGCCTGAAAGCTATGACTTTGATAAAATAAATGGCGAAGAAGTTATTAAAGTTATTAAAGAATATATAAATGTATATAATTCTAATGATGATAAGGAAACATGGTTTAGCAAAATGAAAGATGTTGCTGAAAAATGCGGATATGCAAGAGAAGTAAAGGAATATAAAGCAGATCCAGAAAAATGGCCAGGACATGTTGGAGACATAAGCTCAGTAATTAGAGTTGCAATTACAGGTAGAAGGAACACACCAGACTTATATGAAATAATGAACGTACTTGGAAACGATGAAGTCATTGCAAGATTAAATAAAGCTATTCAATAATATTGAAAGGAAATTGAATTTAATGGATTTTCAAGTTGGGGACAGGGTACGAACAAAGAAAGTTCATCCTTGTGGTAGTAAAGAGTGGATATTAGAAAGAGTTGGAGTTGACTTTAAATTTAGATGCTTGGGGTGTGGCAAGATGATAACTATGACACGAGAAAAAGCGTTAAAGGCAATTACTAAAAAAGAAATCTGAATATAAAAGTACTATTACAGTAAGAACGAAAGATAGAATTCTATATAATATAATTTATAGATTCTATCTTTTTGCTTTAGAAAAGAGGAATATATGAAGCAACCATCAGGAGATTTAATTTATATTAGAAAAAAGCCCTTTACAAATGGGGAATATTATAAAAGAGAACTAAATACTATTAGTAACATGATGAGTGACATAGATTATAGAATGGCTATTGCTGAAAGTGAAGAAGAGCTATTAGCTTTGGAAACAATGAAAACAAGACTTGAGAACAAATTAGAAGAATATGAAACAATTCCAATGGATGAAGCAAGAGCTGATGGAAAGCAAGATTTATATTTATTAAAAAAATGGAATAATGGTAGAAAAGTTATAATAAATAGTACTGCTGGAACAAAACATATTAGATATATTGCAGATATTAGTGATGAAGAGCTAAAGGAAAATTATCAGAGCTTATCAAATTTCCTTTTATCAGCTAGTTTTATAGGAAGATTTGCAACTATGCATGCTAGAAAAGGAGTAAATCAACTAAGTTTATATATTCCGCACCAACCAACATTACTTTTATATAAATCAAAAGATAATTTAATAACTGTAGATTCAATGGGACCTAATATTTATTTGAATAGTGATGTAGAATTTGAACTTCAAGGTCCAGTTTTTACTGAAGCTAATATTCCAGATAATGTGTATAAAGGGGCAGTTCAAATGATACTTCAAAAGAAAATTGATGATTCAGCAGATATATTTTTACAAATTATACAGAAATATAATAAACAACATGATTGTGAAAAAGAGAATGAATTGTAAATATAAATAAATGGAGAATTATATGAAGGTATATTATCAATCTGAATTATATATGAGAAAAAGGAGATTTAGAGTAGGAGATTTTTTACAATCATATAGACAGCAATTAAAAGATGGGGAATGTGTGATTGAAAATTGTGATGAACCAATAAGTGATGAGGAATATGAAAGAGATATTGATATATGCGAAACTTTAAGAAAACGTATATCTAAATTAGAAAGAGTTCCTGCTAATAGGCTCATACAGACTACTTATAATTATGATTTTTTCATGTTAGATATTAATACAAATACAAAAGAATTGTATGGTCCAGATGATTTTGAAGAAAAAGTAAGACCTTGTTTTGTAGTAAGTGACAAAAAATTAGAAAATGATTATATGTCATTAATTGATTTCTTAAAAGAATCTACTTACATAGGAAGATTCGTGGAAGTAGAAGGGGAAGATGGGAAAACTGATACAACATGTTTTTTATATAAAGGGAAATATACTTCGCTTTTTTTCGATGAATCAGGATTAGAGATTTGTTATAATGATGAATTTGGGGATTTACATTATACAAGTGGAACGTACAGTGTTTTTAATAATCCAAGAGAAATATATAAATTAGCACTTAGAGATTATAAAAGATCAAATGTAAGATTGCCTTTTGACAATGTATTAGATAATATAAAAAGAGATCATGGTGATACTAATTTAAAAAAGAATCCTCATGCAGCTCCGAGAGGAGATGAAGAGGATAGAGAAAAATAATATTATAGGTATTTTTCGATTTCAGACCATGCATTATCTGTATAGATTCTTCTTTCTGAAGAATAAGGGATAAATGTCAAATCTTTAAGTGGATTAAGTATATTTTGCAAATTTTTGACTTGACTGTCTACTTTTGTGACAGCTATTTTATCAGCTTTATTTGCAATTATAATACAAGGTAAATTTTGATGTATGATGTAATCATACATCATTTTATCGTTTTCAGTTGGATTATGCCTAATATCAATTAAAAAGACTACTAATGATATGCTTGTGCATTTTACTAAATATTCTTCAATAAAATTGCCAACTTCAATTTGTTGCTGTTTTGACATTTTACTAAAACCATAACCAGGTAAATCAACTAAATAAAAATCTTGCTCTTGAGTAGTAGATTCGCCATTTTTTTCATAATTTCCTTTAACTTTGTAAAAGTTGATTAATCTCGTTTTTCCAGGTTCACTACTAGTGCGAGCTAGTTTTTTTCTATTAACCATTGTGTTAATAAAAGATGATTTTCCAACATTAGATTTTCCAACTAAAACGATTTGCTTTAAACCATCAGCAGGGTACTGCTTAGGACTTACTGCTGAAATTGTAAATTCAGAATTTTTTACTATCATTTTTTACTCCTTGCGAATAATATGTACTAAAAATGAGTGGATGTTAGCCACTCATTTTTGGTGCAAACATATATTATTTTTCTGGTACTAATTTATCCATTCCACCCATATAAGGTCTTAATACTTCTGGAATAGTTATGCTTCCATCTTCATTATAATTATTTTCTATAACGGCAATAAGTCCTCTTGGAGTTGCAATAACTGTATTATTAAGAGTGTGTAGGAAGTAGTTACCTTTTTCACTTTTTACACGTATGCCTAATCTACGAGCCTGTGCATCACCCAAGTTTGAACAACTACAAACTTCGAAATATTTTTTCTGTCTAGGTGACCATGCTTCAATATCACATGATTTAACTTTTAAGTCAGCTAAATCACCAGAACAACAATCAAGTTGTCTTACAGGGACATTTAAACTTCTAAATAAGTCAACACTTAATTTCCACATTTTATTGTAGTAATCCATTGATTCTTCTGGCTCACATAAAACGATCATTTCTTGTTTCTCGAATTGGTGAACTCTGTATAAGCCTCTTTCTTCAAGTCCGTGTGAACCGATTTCTTTTCTGAAACATGGTGAATAAGATGTCATTTTTATTGGTAGTTCAGATTTTTTTATTAATTGACCTTTAAACTTACCAATCATTGAATGCTCAGATGTTCCAATTAAATATAAGTCTTCACCTTCGATTTTATACATCATAGCATCCATTTCTTCAAAAGACATAACACCATTAACAATGTCGCCATGTATCATAAAAGGTGGAATAGCATAAGTAAATCCATTATTTATCATATAATCACGAGCATAGGCAAGTAATGCTTCATGTAATCTTGCAATATTTCCTAATAGATAATAGAAACCAACACCACTTGTTCTTCCAGCAGATTCTTTATCTAATCCATTAAATTTATCAATTATATCAGCATGATAAGGGATTTCATAATCTGGAACTCTAGGCTCACCAAATCTTTGAACTTCAACGTTTTCAGAGTCATCTTTACCAATCGGAACAGATGCATCCATAATGTTTGGAATCTTCATCATTCTAGATTTTATCTCTTCTGCATATTGCTCTTCAAGTTTCTCATTTTCTTCAAGTTCAGAATTAATTGCTTGAACTTGTTTTTTTAGTTCTTCAGCTTCATCTTTTTTACCATTTTTCATAAGAACGCCAATTTGACTACTTATAGAATTACGCTGACTTCTTAAAGAATCTCCTTTTAGAGTAGCTTCTCTATTCTTTTTATCAAAATCAATAACTTCATCAACAAGAGGAAGTTTATAATCTTGAAATTTTTTCTTAATATTTTCTTTTACGATATCTGGATTTTCTCTTAAAAATTTTAAGTCGATCATAATAATTTGTCCTTTCGTTTTAAATATAAATTCTTAAATTTAGGTTTGATAAAGCCTATAAATATGTATTATTTTATCATTTTTTTAGGCAAATTACAAGGCTTGACAAAGTATTTTGACAAATAAAACAAAAAAATTAAAAAAATATGCATAAATGGAAATTATTGAGAATATACTAATAAAAGGATAGATTTATAAATAAAAATATTCTATAAAATTTGATAAGGAGATATGATAAGAACATGGGGGAGAATTATTTAACAGATAAACTTTTAATTCACATGACAGAGGAGGAAGAGAAAAAGGAGATTTTAAGAAATATAATAAATACTAGAGCAGCACTTACTAATGCAAATAAGAATTTTGAATTTGCTGATACAAATGACTTAATAGATTATTATATTTATAGAATAAAATCAATACAGGCTCAGCTAGATAGCCTAATTAAGTTAGCAAAAGTTAGAGGAATTGAAATGGAAAAGTTAGCATAAAGAATGCTAGTCCATCATAATATTAATCAGAAATGATAAGTTTGGTCAAGAGAAAGGGATAGTATTGTGATGGACAATAAGGTAATTTTATCTTTTATTGCATGTATAGCAATTCTTTTAATTTTCGGAAAATATTTCGCATTTCCACTAAAAAAGATTATTAAATTAATAGCTAATTCAGTAGTGGGAGCAATAATTATATTTGTGATAAATTTAGTGGGAGCATCATTTAACTTTCATATAGGTTTTAGTATTATTAATTCTATTATAGTTGGAATATTAGGAGTTCCAGGTGCAGCATTACTTATATTAATTAAAATTTTTTGCTGAAAAGATTTAAAGTTCGTCAAGTAAAAAGTTAAATGCAATTCTGTAGGGTAAACGCAAAGTGAATTAGAAAAAATTAAAGTTACATAATTATGATGGAAAACATTGACATATAAAACAAATTGTGATAAAATATAATCATATTTGTAAAAAGTGATTCCAATTAAAATAAGGAGTGATAAAATATGCGGAATTACAAGGCAAGTTCACAGGCACATGTACAGGCGATACGCCAGTGGGGATTGGAAGGAGAGGGTTATACACTGATTGTGTATAATAACTCATCCACTGGTAGAATCGAAAGGAAACTGAGTTTTAGCTCTGATGCTAAAGGAAGGAGGATTATTGTTTCTAAAAAAGGAAAAGAAACGATGAACCTCATCTTTAAGGAGGGAAAGCTGGACATGAGGTTCCTCCCTAAGGAAGACAAGCTGAAGAACGCCAAGGCACTGCTTTTAAACAGTGTTGAGGAGTGTACTATCGGAGAAAGAAAGCTAAGCAAAGAGAACTCTGACCTTGATACGATGCTTACTGAGATTGCTATGATTTTGGTAGGTTAACTGCAAAACAAATGGCGGGCTGTATGCCCGCCATTTTGCTTTATTCCACCGTAACTGACTTCGCAAGATTTCTAGGTTTATCAACATCTAGTTTTTTATTTTTAGCAATATGATAAGCTAGTAATTGTAGAGGAATTACTGAAATGATAGGAGACAATAAATAGTGTACTTCTGGAATTTTTACAATAGTATCAAATGATGCATTAATATAATCAGGAGTATTGGTTATTAATATTATTTTTCCTCCGCGTGTTAAGGCTTCTTCTAAATTATTTAATGTTTTTTCAAATGTTAATTGATTAGTTGCAATTCCAATTACAGGGACGTTTTGCTCTATTAATGCAATTGGACCGTGCTTTAATTCACCAGCAGCGTATGCTTCTGAATGAATGTATGAAATTTCTTTTAGTTTTAATGATCCTTCTAGTGCAACAGCATAATCAGATCCTCTGCCTATAAAATATGAATCATGGTTCTTATAAATTTCATTTGACAATGTTTCTATAAAAGTATTGGTTTCTAAACTTTGGGCTATTTTTTCAGGAATGTGTAATAATTCCTTTTTTAAATCAATAGATAATTTCGATTCTCCAAATAATCTTTCAGACATGTATAATGCTAATAATGTTAGTAATGTTAATTGACAAGTGTAGGCTTTTGTGGATGCAACAGCAATTTCAGGTCCTGCGTGAGTGTATAAAGTGTGATGTGCATATCTAGTAATCGAACTTCCTTGAACATTAACAATAGCAATAGTTGTGCAATCCATACTGTTAGCTAATTTAAGTGCTGCAATTGTATCAGCTGTTTCACCAGATTGTGATATACATATAAATAATGTTTTTGAGTCAATTAAAGGATTGTTATATCTGAACTCTGAAGCCATATCAACTATAGTAGGAATCTTGCATAATTGTTCAAAAATATTTTTTGTAGCTATTCCAGCATGCATTGCAGTACCGCATGCTACAATGTAAATTTTATTAAATTTAGAAAAATCTATATTATCTAAATCCAAATTGATTTTTAAATCTTTATCTAATTTAGTTCCGATGGTTTCTCTAACAGCAGTTGGCTGTTCATATATTTCTTTTAACATGTAATCTTCATATCCATTTTTATCACT
>HF993644.1:50525-52821 GCA_000433915.1 Clostridium sp. CAG:793 | reverse complement strand
TCTTAAGGTCGATCTTTATAGGATTTAGATTTATATCAAAGAAGTTAACACTTTTTTTATCAATTACAGCAATTTGATTATCTTCCATAAAATAAAAATTGTGTGTGTATTTTATAATTGCAGGTATGTCAGAGGCAATGTAATTGCCATCTGGACTGGTGCCTATTACAAGAGGACTATCTTTTTTTGCTACGAATATTTTATCAGGATAAAGAGGGGATAAAACTTCGATTGCATAGCTTCCTTTTAGATCTTTTAAAGTATGCTCAATGGCTTTTAAAATATCTCCATTATAATAAAGATTTATTAGATTAGGGATTATTTCTGTATCAGTTTCAGAATATAAAGTGTAACCATTTTGAATAAGCTTATTTTTAAGCTCTGCATAGTTTTCAATTATTCCATTATGAACAACTGTAAATTTATTAGAATTATCGACATGAGGATGTGCATTTTGCTTTGATGGAATACCATGTGTAGCCCACCTCGTATGAGCTATTCCAATTGTACTAGGAAAATCTAAGGATTGAACTTGAGATTCAAGATTATGAACTCTTCCTTTGTCTTTAATAATTTCTATTGAATTTTGAGAAGTTAGAACAGCTAATCCAGCTGAATCATAGCCTCTATATTCTAATGAAAGCAAACCATTAATTAATACAGGCACAGCTTTCTTTGTGCCAGTATATCCAACTATTCCACACATACGTGATTCTCCTTATAAGGTTCACAGCTAGTAATATTGATTTGTTATAATATCGCTATTATTTTTTGACAATATTTTAGGAAGTAGCATTCCCTAGAACCATCCGCCGAAAATTTCGATAAGTTCTATCCTCGTCAACATTAAAAAAATGTCCTGGCGCTTACTTAAATAATAAGTATTAAATAAATTGTGACCTATCATAATATATACAATAAAAAGAAAAAATGTGCAATACTTAAATTTTAAAAAAAATATTGATTTTAAATACAATTTGTGGTATTGTCTTATATATGAGAGTACTCATATGTCCGTAGAAACCGCACAACGATTTGGAGGTTTATATGCAAAAATTGATGCATAGGCTTGAATACCCAGAAAGGTTCAAGAAAGATGTTATGGATCTTTTTAAGGGACATGACCTGGTGAAAAAGTACCTAGATGATGGTGAGCTGATTGTTGGAGATCTTTTGAAAGCGAGGGATGTGGACTATATTCCACTGGATACCATTATACGGGCGACTGATTTGCAGTCGCTTAAGGAGCTGGCAAACGAACGCATCGAAGCCAAGAGGCTTTATAGCGAGTGGCTGCACATTTACAACAGTAGGGAGTTAACCCCGTAATAGAACTTTTTTGCATCATTTAGGGATGTGACCGTCTGGTTGCATCCCGCTTTTTTATATGCTTAAAAACTTGATTGTAAGTAGATTTTTTGATATAATAAATGTTGAAAAAATGTGGATAATTAAGATAAATAGGAGCATTGAACATGTTTAATATAGAGGAGGAGTTAAAAAAGTTACCTAAAAAGCCAGGTGTATATATAATGCATGACAAAAATGATAAGATTATATATGTTGGTAAAGCGATAAACTTGAAAAGAAGGGTAACTTCATATTTTAGAAAAACAAATAAAACTCAGAGAATACTTAATATGGTGGCTTTAATAGATCATTTTGAATATATTGTATGTGATAATGAGGCAGAAGCTCTTATTCTTGAATGTAATTTAATAAAAAAGAATATGCCTAAATTCAATGTCCTTTTGAAAGACGGAAAAACATATCCATATATAAAAATAAATGTAAAAGCTGATTATCCAGATGTATATATTACAAGAAAGATTTTAAATGATGGAGCAAGATATTTTGGCCCTTATGCTAATCCAGGTGCTGCAAAGGAGATGGTTGATTTTATAAAATCGAAGTTTAAAATTAGACAATGCAAAAATTTTAAATATAATGATAGACCATGTTTAAACTACCATATAAAGAAGTGCTTAGCACCATGTATGGGATATGTTTCAAAAGAAGAATATAGAAAACAGATAGATCAGATTATTTCTATATTAGAAGGAAGAACAGAGCAAGTCCAAAAAGAGCTTACAAATCAGATGAATGAGGCATCTAAAAAATTAGAATTTGAGAAAGCTGCTCAACTGAGAGATGAGTTAGTTGCTGTTGAAAGAATTTCGCAAAGACAAAAGGTTTCAAATATATCAGACAATGACATAGATGTTATTGGTATTGCTAGAAATGAACAAGAGATATGTGTTGAAATACTATATATACGTAATAGCAAAATGATCGG
>HF993644.1:0-50453 GCA_000433915.1 Clostridium sp. CAG:793 | reverse complement strand
AGGAAGATGAAGAAATTATATCACAATTTATGAAACAATATTACACTGGAAGAACAATATTTCCAAATAAGATAATGTGTAGAAATGATTTTGAAGAACGCGAACTTCTAGAAATGTGGTTTACACAAGAATCAGGAAGAAAAGTGGAAATTAAAGTTCCTCAAAAAGGTGAAAAAATAAGACTAGTTGAAATGGCTGAAAATAATGCGAAGATTTCATTAGATAATAAAGAAAAAGCTCATAAGAATATAATCGTAGAGATGAAAGATACTTTAAAGCTAGATAGATTGCCTCGAAAGATAGAATCTTATGATATATCAAATATTTCAGGACAGTATATGGTTGCTGGAATGTGTGTAATGATAGATGGCATGATAAAAAAGAATTTAGCACGAAGATTTAGAATAAAAACAGTGTTTGGACAAGATGATCCACGATGTATGGAAGAGGTAATAACTAGAAGACTACGACATTCAATAGATTTAAATAAGATAGAGACAGAAGAACTATTAGAAACAAAAGTCGCCGAGGATAATGAAGAATATGGGTATAGTGAAAATCAATGGAAAGATAGAAAAAGAAAGACTGAATCTATTGAGCAAAAGTTAGAAGAATCAAGGAAACAACTAGTTACAATAAGAGATAGAAATAAATTTGATAATTTGTCAGAAGAAATAAAAGAAAAATATAGTGAAGACAAAGGATTTGGAAGGTTACCAGATTTGATTTTAGCAGATGGTGGTATAACTCAGATACGAGCAACATTGCAAGCAATTAAGAATATTGAAAATGAGATAGGCGTGAAAATTGGAATACGAGTATTTGGAATGGTAAAGAACGATAAGCATCAAACTAGAGCTTTGATGGATGAATATAGACAAGAAGTAGAAATTTCAGAAGAATTATTTAATCTAATTACTAATTTTCAAAATTCAGTTCATGATACGGCTATTGGATATCACAAATTTTTGAGAGACAAATCAATGTATAAGTCAAAACTTGATGAGATTTCTGGAATTGGAACTGTAAAGAAACTAGAATTATTAAAACAGTTTGGTAGTGTTGATGAAATAAAAAATGCAGAGATAGAAGAGCTAGTTAAGGTAAAGGGAATAAATGAAGAGCTAGCGATTAGATTAAAAAATGAATTGTAAAATGTACAATTTTGTAGAATTATAATATGCGAATTACGGAATAAATAAAAGACAAGCCGAATATATTATTAGAAGCTAATAATATGTTGAAAGGGGTTTTAAATTTATGGAAAGAAAGTTCTTTACATTTTTGATAATGATGGCAGTGCTTTTGCAAGGAGTAATTGGTATAATGATTTATAATTTTGCAATGGTTTTAAGTAATTTTGGATAAAAAGGAATGATTATAATGGAAGTAGCAAATAATTGGAGCGATTATGAAATATTGGATATGGCAAATGGAGAAAAATTAGAAAGATGGAAAAACATTACACTAATAAGACCAGATCCTCAGATAATATGGAAGGATAAATATTATCCTGAATTGTGGAAAAAGGCAGATGCACGTTATGCTAGAAGCTCATCTGGTGGACGGAATGTGGAATTATAATAAAAAACTTCCACAATCTTGGCAGGTAAATTACAAAAATTTAACTTTTAATATAAAACCAATGGGATTTAAACACACAGGATTATTTCCAGAGCAAGCTGTTAACTGGGATTGGATGATTAATAAAATTTCAAATAGTAATAGACCTATAAAAGTTCTAAATTTATTTGCATATACAGGAGGAGCAACAGTAGCGTGTTTATCAGCAGGAGCATCAGTATGCCATGTAGACAGTTCGAAAGGAATGATTGAGTGGGCTAAGGAAAATGTTGTATCATCAGGATTAAAAGATAGACCTGTAAGATTCTTAATTGATGATGTTGTGAAATTTGTTAATAGAGAAATAAGAAGAGGCAATAAATATGATGCCATAATAATGGATCCACCTTCTTATGGTAGAGGTGCTAATGGAGAAGTATGGAAGTTCGAAGAAAATATTAATGATTTAATTGAATTATGTATGAAAGTACTTTCTGATAAGCCATTATTTTTCTTAATAAATTCATATACGACAGGAATATCAAGTCAAGTATTAGAAAATATTTTAAGAATGTACATTCCTAAAAAGGCTAAAGGAAGATATTCTAATGGAGAGATAGGATTACCAATGACTGGTTCCAAGTTAATTCTTCCTTGCGGAATCTATGGCAGATGGGAAGAAACAAGATAAACTGATAAAAAGGAATTATATATGAAAGAATTAAAAGTATTGTATGAAGATAATCATATAATTGTAGTAGAAAAGCCAGCTAATATTCCTTCACAAGGAGACAAAACGGGTGATGAGGACATGCTTACATGGATAAAAGCATATCTAAAAGAAAAATATAATAAGCCAGGAAATGTATATTTGGGACTAGTTCACAGACTTGATAGACCAGTTGGAGGAGTTATGGTATTTGCCAAAACTTCAAAGGCAGCATCAAGATTAAGTGAAGAAGTAAGAAATAAAACATTTAAAAAGACTTATTTAGCAATAGTTAATGGAAAGATGGAGCAAGATAAGGCGGAGCTTAAAGATTATCTATGGAAAGATGAGAAAACTAATACTAGTTATGTTGTAAAATCTAGCAAGAAAAATGCAAAGCTTGCAGAATTAGATTATGAAGTTATAAAATATAATAAAGAAAAAAATCAATCACTTATTAAGGTTAACTTACATACAGGCAGACATCATCAAATAAGAGTGCAATTATCAAGCAGACAGCATAGCATATTGGGTGATGTTAAATATCATGGTAAATCTGCTAATAAATTTTATTTATGGGCATATATGCTTACAATTGTTCATCCAACAACAAAAGAAGAGATGACATTTGTAGATGAACCAGAGTGGGATTTTTAGAATCGAAGTAAAAAATGGACTTTATATTTAAGTTCATTTTTTTATATAAAATAGTTGAGAATATTTTTCCGTTAGTGTAAAATATAAAAAAAGAATTATAATGCAAAAGAGAAAGGATAGAAACATGCCAGAAGTTAAAGATGATAATAAAATAAAAGAAATGATAGATAATCTTGTAAAAAGAGCAAGAATTGCAGCTGATGAATATACAAAATTAAGTCAAGATCAAGTTGATAGAATAGTAAAGGCTATGTCTATGGCTGGAGAAGAACATCACATGCAATTAGCTAAAATGGCTGTTGAAGAGACACAAAGAGGGATTTATGAAGATAAAATTACTAAGAATATGTTTGCAACAGAATATATTTATCATAGTATAAAATCCAATAAAACAGTTGGCATAATTAATGAGAATGAAGAAGAAGGCTATGAGGAGATAGCAGAGCCTATTGGAGTTATAGCAGGAGTAACACCTGTAACTAATCCAACTTCAACTGTTATGTTTAAATCATTGATTTCAGCTAAAACAAGAAATGTAATCATCTTTGGTTTTCATCCCAGTGCACAGAAATGCAGCACAGAAGCGGCTAAAATAATGAGAGATGCAGCTGTAAAAGAAGGTGCACCAAAGGATTGTATTTTGTGGATTGAAGAGCCATCAATAACAGCAACATCAATGCTTATGAATCATCCTGGAGTTGACCTTATACTAGCTACAGGTGGAACTAGTATGGTTAAAGCAGCATATTCTTGTGGAAAGCCAGCATTAGGTGTTGGACCGGGAAATGTACCTTGCTATATTAATAAAAGTGCGAAATTAAAAACATCTGTAAATGATTTGGTAATGTCTAAATCATTTGATAATGGTATGATTTGTGCTTCAGAACAATCAGTAATTGTTGATGATTGTATACATCAAGAATTTGAAGATTTGATGAACAAAGCAGGCTGCTATTTCTTAAATAAAGAAGAAACAGATAAATTAAGAAATGAGATGTTTTCAGAAGATAAATTGAATAGTTTTGTTGTTGGAAAAAGTCCTTATGACATTGCAAAAATGTCTGGAATAGATGTTCCTATTGATACAAAAGTATTAGTATTAAAAGAAAATGGTGTTGGAATTGAATATCCATTTTCAAAAGAAAAACTTAGTCCAGTACTAGCATATTATATTGTAAAAGACGCAGATGAAGGAATTAATCTAGCAGAAAAATTAATTGAGTTTGGCGGAATGGGACACTCTGCTGTTGTACATGCAGAAGATAAAGATGTAATAAATAAATTCTCTGAAACTGTGAAGGTTGGCAGAATAATAGTAAATTCGCCATCAACACATGGTGCAATAGGTGATATATATAATACAAATTTGCCATCACTAACATTAGGATGTGGTACATTTGGTGGAAACTCAACTACATCAAATGTTTCAACAGTAAATTTAATAAATGTTAAAAGAGTTGCAATGAGGAGAGTAAATATGCAGTGGTTTAAAGTTCCAAATAAGATATATTTTGAAGCAGGTTCATTAAGATACCTAGAAAAAATGCCTAATATAACTAAAGCATTTATAGTATCAGACCCAGGAATGGTTAAATTGGGATATGTCGATAAAGTGTTATATTATTTAAGAAAAAGGGAAAAATATGTTCATTCACAAATTTTCTCAGATGTAGAACCAGATCCATCATTTGATACAGTAAAAAGAGGAGTTGAAATGATTAATGAATTTCAACCAGATGTAATTATTGCGATTGGTGGTGGAAGTGCAATGGATGCGGCAAAGGGAATGTGGCTATTTTATGAGCATCCTGATGCTGATGTAGAAGGAATGAAATTAAAGTTCATGGATATTAGAAAGAGAACTTATAAATTCCCTAAACTTGGTGTAAAAGCACAATTAGTTGCAATTCCAACAACCTCAGGTACGGGATCAGAAGTAACATCTTTTGCAGTTATTACTGATAAAAAATTAGATAAGAAATATCCATTGGCTGATTATGAATTAACTCCAAATGTAGCCATTGTTGATCCAGATTTAGTTATGAGTTTGCCAAAATCAATAACTGCAGACACTGGTATGGATGTTTTAACACATGCTCTTGAAGCGTATGTATCTAATATGGCATCAGATTATACTGATGGATTATCAGAAAAAGCAGCTGAATTGGTATTTAAAAATTTAAGGGATGCATGGAATGATGGAAGTAATAAATATGCAAGAGAGAAGATGCATAATGCAAGTACAATAGCTGGAATGGCTTTTACAAATGCTTTTCTTGGAGTATGTCATTCAATGGCGCATAAAATTGGAGCAGAATTCCATTTGCCACATGGAAGAATAAATGCAATATTACTTCCTTATGTCATAAAATATAATGGAGTTGATGATCCAACGAAATTTGTTTCATTCCCTAAATATGAGTATTATATTGCAAAACATAAATATGCAGATATTTCAAGAAGGATGAATTTCCCAGCATATACAGATGACGAAGGAGTGCAATCTTTAATTAGAGAAACAAGAAAGTTAGCTGATGATGTTGGAATTCCAAAATCATTTAAAGATGCAGGAGTAGATGAGCAAGAATGGCTAGCTAAAGTTGATTTATTAGCTGATAGAGCTTTTGAAGATCAATGTACATCTGCTAATCCACGAGTACCATTAGTAAAAGAAATAAAACAAATTTTAATTGACAGTTATTATGGAAATTTAGAGATATAATAAAAAGGAAGATGATTTATGATAGAAAATAATGAAAAAGGAATATCTTTGTTAGCTTTAGTTGTAACAATTACTGTTTTAGTAATATTGGCTGGAGTTTCTATTGTTAATATTTCAGGTAAAAATGGAGTATTACAGGAAACTACAAGAACAATTGCTCAAACCAAAATTACAGATGAAATGGAAATGATAAATAGAGCGTATGCTAATGCTCAAATGAATAAAGCGTCAACAGATCCAACAGATTCTCCAATAACATCTGAAGAATTTTTAAAAGAGATGAAAGAGATAACAAGTGAATCTGTAACTGCAACTGGAACAGGTACTTTAACTGTTACATTTACTTCATCTGGAAGAAAATATACAATAAATACGGAATCAAATGTATCATTAGTAATTGATTAAAATGAAATCCACACTACTTAATTATTAGTGTGGATTTTTTTTGATTGTTCGTGAAGATTATTGAGAATTTCAAAAGCTTTTTTGAAAGATATATCATTCATGTCGAGACTAGCTAAAGTTGATATGATTGAACTGTAATCAGAAGATAAATTAGCTTTAGGAAGAATTGGCGTAGTGTTTGCAGAGTCAATTATCTCATAATTTAGTTCTAACTGCTCAAATAAATTAGAGTAGTAATTTATTCGCCTTGCTGGAAAGCCGCATTTTACAAGTTTATCGTTAAGATTAGTTAATTTAAATTTAAATCTTTCAGAAAGCTCAAGGGCATCATCTTCGAGTGCGAGGTAGAAGATACCACTTTTTATTAAATATATTTTAGATGAATCTTTACTTTTTAAAGATGTGTATAAATCGTACAGTTTACTCATTTGTATTCCTCCTTCTTATAAATATTATAGAAATGAGAAATACAAATATCAATAAAATGAGAAGGACTTGGAAAAAAATAAGTCATAGGGTATAATATACTCTATGACTTAATAATTGGTAGCGACGGGGAGATTCGAACTCTCGACACTTCGGGTATGAACCGAATGCTCTAGCCAACTGAGCTACGTCGCCATTTTTTTGACAAGATTTATTATACAAGATTTTATAATAAATGTCAACTGGTAAAATGAAAAATATTGATTTATTGGAGAAAATATAGTAAAATGTAGTGAAATCAATGAGAGGAAAGTATTTATATGAGAATGAAATTTAAGCCTTGGGCAAGAGAAGAACTTGAGACAAGCCCATTTTATATAGACAATCCATGTGATTATAAGGGAAAATGGAAAACGGCTTTTGAAAGACAAGCTCCAATTTATGTAGAACTTGGATGTGGGAAAGGCAATTTTATAGCACAATTATCAAAGAAAAATCAAGACATTAACTATATAGCAGTTGATTTGGTTGATGCAATGCTTGGAATGGCTAAAAGGAATGTTGAAGCTACATATGGAATTAGAAATTCAACAGTAGCAGAAGAAGTTGAAGATGAAATAGAAAAACAGAAGGTTGTTAAAAATTTAAAACTTATAAGATATGACATTTCTAGAATTTCTGATATCTTTGATAAACAAGATTCAATTTCAAGAATATATATAAATTTTTGCAATCCATGGCCTAGAGGCAAACATCATAAAAAAAGGTTGACACATGAAAGGCAATTAGAACAATATGCTAAATTTTTAAATGGAGAGATATTTTTCAAAACAGATGATGATGGATTATTTGAAGATTCAATAAAATATTTCGAAAGATCAGGTTATTTAATAGAAAAGATTACAAGAGATTTAGCAAATGAATTAGATTTCTGGAATGGAGAGTCTAATATTATAACTGAACATGAAAGAATGTTTATGAATGATGGAATAAAAATAAAAGCTTTAATTGCAAAAAATATAATAGATAATTAAGGCTTTAAATGTGATTATAAGAGCTTTTTGTCGAATTTTGTCGATGAAAAGTTCTTTACTTTTTATCTAAAATTTGGTATAATCTGTTTATTAATTCTAAAAAGAATTTTATCTATAATAAATCTCAGGAAAATAAAACTAATAATAAGGAGAGTGGTAATATAAGTTGTTATCAATAATAAAAACTGTGTCGTTACAAGGTTTAGAAGGATATATTGTTAATGTAGAAGTAGATGTTACAAATGGATTGCCTTGCTTAGAGATTGTTGGACTTCCAGGAACAACAATTAAAGAATCTAAGGAAAGAATTAGGTCAGCAATAAGAAATGCTGGATTTGAGATGATGAATAAAAGAATAACAGTAAATTTATCACCAGCAGATTTGAAGAAGGATGGTTCTGGCTTAGATTTAGCAATTGCTGCAGGGATATTAATTAGCTTTGGAGAAGTTCAAATTAATAAGTTTGATTTTAAGAATGTAGCATTTTGTGGAGAGCTATCATTAGATGGAAAGATACATAAAACAAAAGGAATACTGCCAATTTGTATTGAGGCGAAGAATAAGGGAATAGATACAATTATTGTTCCTTTTGATAATCTTGAAGAAACTTGCCTAATTGATGGAATTCAAGTTTTAGGGGCTAATAATTTAAATGAAGTAATAAAATTTGTAGAAGGAAAAGGTATTTTATACAGTAAAAAGCAAGGCTGGAAGGATGTAATTTATGTAAAAGAAAAATATAATATTGATTTTGCAGATGTTAAAGGGCAGCAGTTTGCTAAAAGGGCATTGGAAATTGCTGCTTCTGGAAATCACAACTGTCTTTTGAGTCGGATCTCCTGGCTCTGGCAAAACAATGTTAGCAAGAAGAATAGTTACTATTTTACCAGATGTTACGTTTAATGAAGCCTTAGATATTACTAAAATACACAGTATCTATGGTGACGCTAACGGGATAATTACGCAAAGGCCATTTAGAAGCCCACATCATACGATTACTCAAACTGCACTTGTTGGTGGAGGAAGAAATTCATCCCCAGGAGAGATCAGTTTGGCTCATAATGGGGTGTTATTCTTGGATGAATTTACAGAATTTAAAAGGCAATGTTTGGAGGTGCTAAGAGAGCCTTTAGAAGATAAAGAAGTCGTAATTAGCAGAGTTAATTATAATCTAAGGTATCCCTGTAATTTTATGCTTATTGCATCAATGAATCCATGTCCATGTGGATATCTAGGATCTGCAAAGAGAAAATGCACGTGCAAACAGTATGAAATAAATAGATACATAAAGAAAATTAGTGGACCTTTAATAGATAGAATAGACTTGAAGGTTAATGTGTTTGACATTGAATATTCTGATATTAATAATAATGATGAAGAGAGTTCAGAAGAAATAAAAAAAAGAGTTAATATTGCACGAAATATACAAATAAATAGGTATAAAAATGAAAGTATTTGCTCTAATTCACAATTAACTGAAAAAATGATAAATGAATATTGCAAGATAGATGATAAAGGTCAAAAGATTATGGGACAGTTATTTAATAAATATAATCTAACAATGAGGTCATATACACGAATATTAAAAGTCGCGAGGACTATTGCGGATTTAAAGCAAAGAGAAGATATTAAGTATGATGATATTATTGAAGCTGCCCAATATAAGTGTCAGGAATGGAGATGATAATATAATAGATAAAGATATATCAATAATAAAACAGAGTGATAATGATTATCCGGAAAAGTTGAGGAAAATAAAAAATCCACCTAAAGAATTATGGATATGTGGAAATAAAGAAATACTTAAAAAACCGATTATTGCTATTGTTGGTTCAAGAAAATGTAGTGAATATGGGAGAAAATATGCAAGAGAATTTGCACGAGTACTATCTAAAAATGGAATGTGTATTATAAGTGGTTTGGCTATTGGAATAGACACTATTGTACATGAAAGCTCAATGAATGAACTGGGGAAAACAATTGCTGTTATTGCCTCTGGATTTAATAAAATTATGCCTGCTGAAAATAGAGAACTAGCAGATGAAATAATTGAAAAAGGTGGAGCGGTAATTAATGAAGTTGGAACCTATTTAGCAGAAAATGCAGAAAACTATCCTAAAAGAAATCGTATTCTAGTCGGATTATCTGATGCAATAATTGTTATTGAAGCACGATTAAGAAGTGGAAGTACACTTACAGGAAGAATGCGGACTTAAGCAAGGAAAATATGTATTTTGCCTGCCACGGAAGAATAAATGAACCTTTAAGTAAAGGAACAAATGATTTAATTAAAGAAGGAGCTATTTTAATGACGTCTGCAAATGATGTATTAATGTATTTCGAAGAGTGTATTGATGTTAATCAGAAATGTGATTTAAGTGATAATGAAAAAAATATTTACAATGTTTTAGGAACACATAATCTTACGATTGATGAGATTGCTTTAAAAAGTAAAATGAATATATCAGATGTAAGTCAAATTTTATTTGAACTTGAAATGAAGGATCTTGTAGTAGCACTCTCAGGTGAGAGATATGAACGCAAATAATAAAATAATAGGTGCTAAAGGAGAAGAGGAAGTATGTAAATATTTGATAAAAAAAGGATATACGATTATTGATAGAAATTTTAGATGCAAGCAAGGTGAGATAGATATAATTGCAAGTAAATTAAATGAATTGATTTTTATAGAAGTAAAAACAAGTAGAAATATACAATTTGGATATCCGTGTGAAGCCGTAGGAAAGACTAAGCAAAAACATATTTTAAATGTTGCTAAATATTACATGTGGCGTAATAATATTATAGAAAATTATAATATTAGATTTGACGTAATAGAGGTATATTATAGTAACAATTATTATATAAATCATATACAAAATTGCTTTTAAAACTATAATATACCTGTATAATTACAAATTGTACATATTATCTTTTTTTATCCAAACAGAAACGCTTCCGCCATTTACATAGAATATGCCGTTTCCTTCTTTGTCAACATATACAGTTTCTTTAACATTTCCAGTGCAATCATAAAGAATTGAGTTTGCAAGATTAGGACCTACATTCATTTGCTTTGAGCCACCAGGTCCATCACTAATTAAAACTGCCATGCCTGAATCTTGATGATAGTAATCACCTTCGCGAGTCCAACCAATTATGTTTTCATTATCAATGTAGTCTTTTTGATACCCATAAGCTAGATATTTACGTGCTAAAAGGAATACATCTAATAATTCTTTCATTGGTTCAATATTTTTCTCTGGTATGCCATAATAGTCACCATAAAATATGCAAGGAGTTCCTTTTTCTCTAAACATAATCATACTGTAAGCTAACGGTTTAAACCATTCTTGAACCCATGATTCTAATGATTGTCCAGGTTCTGTATCGTGATTGTCAACAAATGTAACTGCTTTTGATGGACGTCTGTCAACTAGTGTATCTTCAAAAATTTTACTCATATCATAATGACCGCCACTTTCAGACGCGATTTTAAAATGATCGTGAAGTGGAACATCGAATAAGGTATCAACTTGATCATTATAATCTAGATAATTAATAAGAGAATCGATATTTACACTAAAATATTCTCCAACAGTAAATAAATCTTTATTAGAAAAACTTTTCATATCAGCCAACCATTTTTTATAAAAAGAAGAACGAATATGTTTAATTGCATCTAATCTAAATCCATCTACATTAGTTTGAGATAAAAACCATTTTCCCCATTGATTAAGATCATCGACTACATCTATGTTATTAAAGTCAACATCACACCCCATTAAATAATCATAGTTTCCACGTTCTTTATCTACTTCATTGCTAAAATGTTTTCCATAAAATCTAAATATGCCATTTTCTTTTGCAATATCATCATAATCTATGGCAGTGAAATGAGACCAATCTAATTTAAAATCAGAGTAAGTATTATTTCTACCTTCAAAATTATACTTGGTCCAAGCTGATATAGTTCTGTAATCTCCTAGAGTTTTGGTTCTGTCATCAGGATCTATTTTATAGGCAATAATATCTTGCTTTTCATCAGCTCCCATACGATGATTTAATACAATGTCAGCAAGAACTTTTATATTTTCAACTTGAAGTGATCTAATAGCTGCAATATATTCATCTTTTGTACCATATTTTGTACGAATATTTCCTTTTTGATTAAACTCACCTAAATCGTATAAATCATATACACCATAACCAGTATCATCAATTCCACCAGCAGATTTAAAACATGGTGGGAGCCATACTGAAGTAATACCCATTTTCTTTAATTGTGGAGCTGTTTTTATAATATTTTTCCATAGTGAGCAATTATTAGGTAGGTACCATTCAAAATATTGCATCATAGTTTCATTTGTACTTTTCATAAGATCCTCCGTAAAATAAATTGGCTATAAATTTATATACATTATAGCATATAAATTTTGAAAAAATGATGAAATTTATAAAAAAATATTATATAATACAAATACAAAAGATGAAGGGAAATTTTATGGATAAGATTCAGAAAATAATAAGTTTTATTAAAGAAATTGAGATTTCAAGTGTAATTAATTTGATTATTGCTTTAGCTGTAATAATTATATTTTTATTGCTAAGTCATATATTAGCGTACTGGATTGTACGACTTTTTGTTAAAGAGCAAGACAAGAAAGAAATAAAGCAAGGCGATTTATATAAATCATTAAAAAGCTTTTTCAATTTTTCAGGAATATATATTGCAACGAAAATATTGAATTTAAATACTGATCAAAATTTATTCATAGATAAATGTTACAGAATAGTAATTTTCTGGACAGTTGCTAGAGCAATTTCAGGAATATTTGAAGCAAGAGAGATTTTAATAGATAAATTAAATAAGGAATCAGATATAAAGAAAAATGCTTTTATGACATCAGTAGTTGGTAAAATTGTAAAAATTATTTTATACATAATTGCATTATATTTATCTTTAAAAGAATTTAATTATGACATTGGTGGTATTGCAACAGGATTAGGATTAACCGGAGCTGTTGTAGCATTAGCTGCTCAAGATATAGTAAAGCAGATTTTTGCAGGACTAACCATATTTATAGACAAGCCATTTGAAATAGGGGACTGGGTTGAAGTAGGAGATATTTCTGGTACAGTTGAAGATATTACTATAAAAAGCACCAAAATAAGAACAATAGAAGATACAGTAGTAACAGTTCCAAATGATACGATGACAAGTTCAAGCATAATAAATTGGGGAAAGATAAAAAAGAGAATTTATAAGGCTAATTTAAAATTGGCCTTAGAAACAGAAGAAACTACAGTAGAAAAGGTAATTAATAGAATAAGATTTATATTAAAATATAACAAAGACATAATAAAGGATTCAATAAGTGTGCAGTTTAATAAAATAGATAATGATTCAATAAATATTTTAATTTATGTTGAAACAACAATAACGAAGTATATTGAATATCAGTATTTTTGCAATAAACTAAATTTAACATTATTAAATATACTTGAAACGCAAGGTGTTAGACTTGCATATCCAGGACAGAACATTTATATAAAGGAAGGTAAAATATCGACATCAATAAATAGTCAAGAAACAAAGGAAAAATTGAGTACAAAGCCTACAAAAATTAAGAAATAATTCACAATCTAGCCATAAAACTTTGGTAAAATAATTAGTATATTAGAAAGGAAATAGATTTTATGGAAGAAACAACAATACTTGTAGTAGATGATGAATCAAGAATAAGAAAATTACTAAAAGACTTCTTAATTAAAGAAAGTTATTCAATACTTGAAGCGGCTGATGGTGAAGAGGCTCTAAAGGTATATGAAGAAAATAGTAATAAGATAAAATTAATTTTATTGGATGTAATGATGCCCAAATTAGATGGTTGGTCAGTGCTAAGGCAAATCAGACAAAGTTCAAAAGTTCCAGTAATAATGCTAACTGCAAGAAGTGAAGAACAAGATGAATTATTTGGATTTGAACTTGGTGTTGATGAATATATTTCTAAACCATTTAGTCCTAAAATATTAGTTGCTAGAATAAAGGCAATATTAAATAGAACACAAGCTAAAGAATCTCAAACTAAGGATTATGGCGGAATTGTTATTGATACAGAAGGAAGAACTGTTTCAGTAGATGGTAAGCCTATTGAATTAAGTTTAAGAGAATATGAATTACTAAAATATTTGTTAGATAATGAAAATGTTGCTTTATCAAGAGACAAGATACTAAATAATGTATGGAACTATGATTATTATGGAGATTCAAGAACAATTGATAGTCACATAAAAAAGATAAGACATAAGCTTGGCAAAAGGGGAAAATACATAAAAACAATGAGAGGCGTAGGATATAAGTTTGAGGTAAAATAATGGGAAAGAAAAGAAAATTTGATTCTATACGATTTAAACTTTTTACAATGTTATGTATTTCAACAATGTCAATTGTATTTATTATAGTAATAATAAACAATATTGTTTTGGAAACATTTTATACATATTCAAAGACCGAAAAGGCTAAAACAATAAGCAAAGAAATTAATCAATTTTATAATAATGTTGTTCAATATGATATAAATTCAGAATTAAGACAAATTGAAATTCAAAATAATATGGACATTCTGATAGAAGATGCCAATGAAGATATAATATATAGTGGCAACAAAGAAATGATTGGAGTTGTTATAAAAACTAAGAAAAGTAAATCAGCTTTAACTATTTATACAAATGACAATACTATTATAAAGAAGTTTGAAGATAATAATAAATGCTTAATGTTAATAAGAAACCTTGATAATGGAAATACATTATACATACGAATTCCGATTACACCAATTAAGGAATCTGTAAAGATTTCGAATGAATCATTGGGACTTGTAGCAGTACTTATGATTTTAATATCAGGAGGAATTTCATCATATATATCAAGAAAGTTTACAGATCCAATAGTACAGCTTAATAATATAACTCAGAAAATGTCTAAATTAGACTTTAGCAAAAGATATGAAGAAACTAGAACAAATGATGAAATTAATACCTTAGGCAGAAACATAAATACAATGTCTGACAAGTTGGAAGCAACTATAGGACAGCTTAGAAAAAATAACAATCAGTTGGAAAAAGATATTGAAGAGAAATCTAAAATTGATGAAATGAGAAAACAATTTATTTCAGATGTTTCACATGAACTAAAAACTCCGATTGCTTTGATACAGGGATATGCAGAAGGATTAGTGGAAAATGTAAATAATGATGAAGAATCAAGAAAATTCTATGCTGAAGTTATTATTGATGAAGCTAATAAAATGGATAC
Source organism: Clostridium sp. CAG:793 (assembly GCA_000433915.1). Taxonomy (GTDB): domain Bacteria; phylum Bacillota; class Clostridia; order TANB77; family CAG-508; genus CAG-793. The sequence continues at coordinate 35,618 of HF993644.1, read as the reverse complement.
AATGGTAAAACAATTACTTGAATTAATGAAGCTTGAGTATCAAGAAAGAAAGATGGAAGATAGTGAATTTGATTTAAGAGAATTAATTAATGAGGAACTAAAACGAGAATCTAAAATATTAAAAGAAAATAATATTACTGTAGAATTTGATGATACGGAAAAGATAAATGTATATGCTTCTCAGCAGTATATTGAGCAGGTTGTAAATAATTACTTAACAAATGCAATAAAGCACTGTGAAGAAAGAGCTGGAGAGAAGAAAATTACAATAAGAACAGAAAAAGTAAGTGAACAAAAATTAAGATTGTTTATATATAATATTGGAGAAAAAATTGCTGAAGAAGATTTACCGAAAATCTGGGGAAGATTCTATAAAGCTGACACATCAAGAAATAGAGAAAAAGGTGGAACAGGTATAGGCCTTGCTATAGTTAGAGCGATAATGAATAATTATCATAATGATTATGGAGTAAAGAACTATGAAAATGGTGTAGAATTCTATTGTGATATAAATACTAAAAAATGAAAGTAGAGAAATCTACTTTCATTTTTTATACAACATTATCTTTGATAAAATCTTCTATAAAATCACTAAGAAGGAATTCTATAGAAACATTAAAAACATAAGCAAAAGCATAAAGCTCATAGTCTTTTACTATTCTATTACCCGTCTCTATTTTATATAGGGAAGGCTTAGGAATATCGATTCCTATTAAAGCAAGTTTTGTTGACAAACCTGACAAAGAAAGGTTGTTCTGGATGCGAAGTTCACGTATTTTTTTACTTGTCACATTTAAATTATTTTGATATCGGCTACATTGATACATAAAATATATTTCCTTTCTCTAGTATTCAATTATTCTATATTAGATAAAAAATAATACGTATTCACTAGTGAAACTATTTTAGACAAAGTATTTACAAATAATACAAAATATGGTAAAATAAACATCATGGTAAACATCAACAATAAAATGATTAATTTAATCTCTAGTTTTATTTCTATAATAATAGTTATATTAATTTTATTTTTCATAAATTGTAATTTAATATTGAAATCACCAAATCCACATAATGAAGAAAATATAATAAGAGAAGAAATTATATATAAACCAGAAATATATATTGCAAAGATTAATTTAAATGTTGAAGTTAGGCAGGTGGAATATGCCGAGATTAATGAATTAATGAATAATGCTGTAAATGATGATTATATGTATGAGTGTGAAGGAAAGTTCGCATATAAAAACTTTAATGAACAATTAAACAAATTAATGTATGGAGATACTATAGAATATAGGCATGGAAATCAGATTGATAAATATCAAATTATATCTAATACAATTATTAACAAGCAGGAAATTCAAGAAATAAATATATATGAAAATGAACTAAAATTAATAACTAATATTACGGATTTACCAGAGAAATTTAGATGTGTTAATGCACGTAAAATCATTGACATATGTAGGATTCAAGGCTATAATAAATATATAAATTATTGAGGAGAATTGATATGTTAAAGAAAAATAGTTCAAAAATAATAATTATAATTGCAATTATTGTAATAGCTGTAGTAGCTACAATAATATTTTGTATAAATAAGGATAACAAATATTCTGTTAAATTAGAAAATATCGAAAAGGCAGATGCAGTATATTTTTTACTACAACAAGATTCAAAGTATGGAGTTATAGATAAAGATGGAAATGTGGTAGTAAAGCCAGAGTACGAATCTGTAACAATTCCAAATCCAACTAAAGATGTATTTATTTGTTCAGATGACAATGATTCTAGCAAAGTATTAAATAATAAGGGAGAACAGATATTAAGTAATTATTCAAATGTACAAGCTATAACAATACCAGCAATTACTAGCTTAGTACCTTATGAAAAAACAACTCTTATTTATGAAGAAAATCAATTATATGGAATAATGGATTTTGATGGAAATAAAATAACTGATGCTGAATATGAAAAAATAGAGAATATTGATTATAAAGAAGGTTATTTAAGAGTAAAGAAATCAGGACTATATGGTGTAATTAATATAAAAGGAACTAAGATTATAAAAGAAGAGTACGATAACATTACATCAGATGGATATTATGATGAGAAGACTAAATATGAAAATGCAGGATTTATTATTAGAACTAAAACAGATGAAGGTTATAGATATGGATATGCAACAACAAAGGGAAAAATTATTCTTGAACCTAAATATAATGAGATAAATAGAATAACAGAAATAGAAAATAGCAAAGATATTTATCTAATTACATCAGTTAATGGAAAATATGGACTAGCAAAGAATTCTAAAACTATACTTGAAAATGATTTTACACAAGTAGAATTTGATAAAACAAATAATTTGCTTATAGTACAAAAGAACAATGCTCAAGGAGTGTATAATTTAGCAGGAAAAAATATTATTCCAATTGATTATGATTCAATAACAGCAGGTGGCGAATATCTTAATGCAAATAAGGAAAATAAAACTTTAATATTTGATAAAGACGGAAACAATATTGATACCAATATTACAAGTCGTGAAAAAGTTGCAGACAATTATTGGATTACAATAGACGAAAATAATGACTATAATATTCAAGATAAGAATGGAAATAATTTATTAAAAAATAAATATTCATATATTGAATTTTTTACAGATAATTTATTTATAGCAACAAGCAATTCAAAAGCAGGAGTAATTAACTCAAATGGAGATACAGTAGTTCCATTTGAATATGATAGTATTCAAAAAGTAGATGATGCTAATTGTTTGCTAGCTGTTATATTATCAAATAAGAAAATAAGTATAATTAATAAAGAAGGAAAAGTACAAGAAGGGATTGCAGGTGGAACAGCTGTACAAAAAGATGGATATATAAAATTATATTCTTCAACAGACGCAAAATATTATACATTGGATGGAAATGAAACAACATACAAGGAAATCAGCCCGAATAATCAAATATATGCGTTTAAGCAAAATGATAAATGGGGATTTAAAGATGGAGATGGAAAAGTTATAGTTGAATGTAAATATGATATGGTTACAGAGCAAAATACTAAATATGTAGGAATCAAAAAAGATGGAAAATGGGGAGTAATGGATGTAACAGGAAATATAGTAATAGCTCCTACTTATAAATTATCATGGGATGATACAAGTTTTTTAGCTCAGTATTATGAGATAATATCAAATCTTGGATTACCTGTATATTGTGGAGATGAAACCAAATAAAGAAAGGCAAATGAAATGGAACATTTATATGTAAGTAAAGAAGTAACAGATATAGTTAATTTGGCAGAAGCGGAAGTAAGATCAGAGTTTGATAAAATTAATAAATTATGCGAAACAAATACTATGAAAGTATTAGAAGCATTTCAAGCAAATCAAGTATCAGAAGTACATTTTAATGAAACAACAGGTTATGGGTATGATGATGTAGGAAGAGAAACAATTGAAAAAATATTTAGTCAAATATTTGGAACAGAAGATGCATTGGTAAGAGGCCAATTTATTTCTGCATCTCATGCATTAAATGTAACATTATTTGGACTATTAAGACCTAGAGATACATTATTAAGCATAAGTGGTAAACCATATGATACAATGGATGAAGTGATAGGAATACGAGAAAATCCTAGTTCATTAAAATCATTTGGAGTAAAATATGAACAAATTGACTTGATAGACAATGATTTTGATTATAATGCAATACAAGAAAGAGTAGCAAGAAATGATGTAAAAGTAATTGAAATTCAAAGATCAAGAGGCTATTCTTTAAGAAAAAGTATAACATTAGACAAAATTGAAAAGGCAATACGTACAATAAGAGAAGTAAATGAGTCAGCTATAATAATGATAGATAACTGTTATGGTGAATTTACTAATGAACAGGAACCAAGTAATTTAGGAGCAGATATTTTAGTAGGATCTTTAATAAAAAATTTAGGTGGTGGAATTGCACCTAATGGAGCATATGTAGTTGGAAGAAAAGATCTTATTCAACTAGTTGCTGAGAGATTAACTTTACCAGGAGAGGGCAGAGATGTAGGACCTACATTAGGTATGAATAAAAAGATTTTGCAAGGATTATTCTTAGCTCCAAGTGTTGTTGCAAGTAGCTTAAAAACAGCTATTTTAACAAGTAAAGTAATGCACAATTTAGGCTTTAATGTAGATCCTAATTGGGATGAACAACGTTCAGACATAGTTCAGACAATACAATTTGATGATAGAGAAAAATTGATTAAATACTGTCAAGGAATACAAATGGGGTCTCCAATAGATTCAAACTCAATTCCGATACCAGGAGATATGCCTGGATATACAGATCAGGTAATAATGGCAGCAGGAGCATTTACACAAGGCTCTTCAATAGAATTAAGCTGCGATGCACCATTACGTCCACCTTATGTGGCATATCAACAAGGAGGACTAACCTATGAATATGGCAAATTGGGAGTAATGAAAGCAGTAGAGAATTTATTAAAAAAATAATTGTATAAAGGAAAAATAAAGTGAAAGTAGTTGTAATAGGTGGAGGACCAGCTGGCATGCTGGCTGCGATAAGTGCAAAAAAGCAAGGAAATGATGTTACATTATTAGAAAAAATGGATAAATTAGGACGAAAATTATGTATTACTGGAAAAGGTAGATGTAATATAACTAGTAGTTTAGATATATCAGAATTTATTAAAAATATACCTGGTAATGGACGATTTCTATATAGTGCTTTTCAAAATTTTGATAATAAAGATATTATACGACTTTTAAATATTCCAACTAAAGAAGAGAGAGGAAATAGAATATTTCCAGAGAGTGATAGAGCATCTGATGTATTAGATGCTCTTATTAAAAATTTAAAAGGAGTACAAATAATTACTGGAGAAAGAGTAACAGACATATTAACTCAAGATTGTAATGAGGAAGATATATTAGATTCGAAAGTAAAATACAAGACAAAAATAATTGGAGTGAAGACTGAAAAAAATATCTATAATTGTGATAAAGTAATACTTGCAACAGGAGGAAAAAGCTATCCATTAACTGGTTCAACAGGTGATGGATATGAGATTGCTAAAAAGCTAGGTCACACAGTCACTGAAATTAGACCTTCTTTAGTCGCTCTTACAGCATCAAAAGAGAGCTTAGAAATATGTCAACATTTGCAAGGCCTAAGTTTAAAAAATGTTGCAATAAAAGTGTTAGAAAAAAACAAGATTATATATGAAGACTTTGGAGAAATGTTATTTACACACTTTGGTGTGTCAGGTCCTATAATTTTAAGTGCTTCTGCACATTTAGTGAGAACTAAAATGGAAGATGTACATATTTTAATAGATGTAAAACCAGCACTAACAGAAGAAAAATTGGATGAAAGAATTATAAGGGATTTTGAAAAGAATAAAAATCGTGAATTCAAAAACAGCTTAAATGACTTACTTCCACAAAAAATGATTCCTGTAATTATTTCATTAAGTGGAATCAGTGAAGATAAAAAAGTAAATAATATAACAAAAGAAGAGAGACATAGATTAGTTCAATTACTTAAAAAAATTGATATAAAAATTACAGGATTTAGAGGTGTAGAGGAAGCAATAGTAACTGCTGGTGGAATTAACATTAAAGAAATTGATCCGAAAACAATGCAATCAAAATTTGTAAAAGGGCTATATTTTGCAGGAGAAATTATAGATGTTGATGCATATACTGGTGGATTTAATTTGCAAATCGCATATTCAACTGGATATACAGCAGGTTTAAATTAAAAGAATGGAAAAGAAAATTTGAAAACAATAATAGAGGGAAAAACAGCAGAAGTTACAGAAAAGAAATCACGTTTTATTGCTAATATATTTCATGTTGAAAATGTAACAGAAGCTGATGAAAAAATAAAACAAATTAATAAAAAATATTATGATGCAAAACACAACTGTTATGCGTATATTGTTGATGGAATAGAAAAATGTAGTGATGATGGTGAGCCTAGTAAAACTGCTGGTGCTCCTATACTAGATATATTAAAGAAAAATCAATTTACAAATGTATTAGTAATTGTAACAAGATATTTTGGTGGAATCTTATTAGGAACTGGTGGATTAGTAAGAGCTTATTCAGAAGCTACAAAAAGAGCTATTGAAAATAGTGATGTTGGTGAAATTGTTTCTGGAGAAAGATATATAATTGAAGTATCGTATGAAAATGTAAATAATGTTTTGTATTGGTGTAATAAACTTAATATCAAAATTTGCGAAAATGTGTATGAAACAAGTATTAAGCTTACTATTGAATCGACAAAAGAAGATAAAGAAAAATTGATTAATAATGTAGAAATAGAAAACATAAAAGTTGTAAATAGTAATATTTTCATTGAAAAACGACAAAAAACGACATAATTTGATATTAAAATGAAATTTGTGTCGAAATTTGATATACGAAAAAAACGTTGAAAATAGTGAATAAAATGCAAACAATGGAAAAATAAGCTAAAATCTCTTGCAAATAGTAGAAAAAGTATATATAATACAAGCATGGAAAAAATTACAAAAATATTTGTGAGGGGGAACTAAAGTGAAAGTTAATGATAAGATTAATATTTTAATTGCTGATGATAATTATGAATTTGGCGATACATTGAAAACGTATTTAGAAAATGATGAGGAACTTGATGTAATAGGAATAGCGAGAGATGGTGAAGAGGCGTATGAAAATATAATTAATTTACAACCAGATGTAGTGCTATTAGACATAATTATGCCTCATTTAGATGGATTAGGTGTATTAGAGAGATTATCTAAAATTAATTTAAGTAAAGTACCAATTTATATAATGGTATCAGCTGTTGGACAGGACAAAATCACTCAAAAGGCAATAGCTCTTGGAGCTGATTATTATGTAATAAAGCCATTTGACATTGCTGTGCTAATTGATAGAATAAAAGAAATAAAAAATTATAATCCTGAGACTGTGCAAAGAACAATGGTAACAGGAAGAAGTTCGCAAAGTCAATTTATAAATATAAAGTCTAAAGAAGAGAAAACTAATGTTGAGGCTCTTGTAACTAATATGATACATGAGATAGGAGTTCCAGCTCATATAAAAGGATATCAATATTTAAGAGATGCAATCATACTTGGTGTAAATAAAGCAGATATATTAAATCAAGTAACAAAGCAATTATATCCGGAGATAGCTAATAAATATGGAACAACTTCATCAAGAGTTGAAAGGGCCATTCGTCATGCAATAGAAGTTGCGTGGGGAAGAGGAAATCAAAATGTAGTTGAGAATATATTTGGGTATACTATATCAGCTGACAAAGGTAAACCAACAAATTCAGAATTTATAGCGATGGTAAGTGATAAATTAAGACTCGAATTAAAGAGTGCATAATAAAAAAGTGCATTTTGATAATGCACTTTTTTGAAACTTATTCTATAGTTTCCTTTTCAGATTCTAATGAATTTTCAGTAGTTAAATCAGATGTACAGTGAGGACATCTTGTTGCTTTTATATTTATTTCAGAAAAGCAGAAAGGACATACTTTGGTAGTAGGTTCTTCTACGGTATCTTTAGCTTTATTTTTCTTAAATATTTTATTCTTGTGAGATACTTTGTCTAAGTTTTCTTTAGCTTTATCATTTAGCTTATTAATTGTACGAATTGCAATAAATATTGAAAAAGCGATTATCAAGAAATCAACAATTGTTGTAATAAAAGATCCATATTTTATTGATGAATTACCAACTGTAAAAACTAAATCAGAAAAGTCAACTTTTCCTGTAAATATTGCGAGTGTGGGCATAATGATATCATTAACTAATGAAGAAACTATTTTTTGAAAAGCTCCACCAATAATTACACCAATAGCCATGTCAATTATATTACCTTTCAATGCAAATTCTTTAAATTCTTTTAACATAATATATAAACTCCTTGTATTATTATAAATAGAGTATATAACGAATAATAAAACATTTCAATATAATAATTACGAAATTTTAAAAATTTCCTCCAAGCCCTTGAAAAAAATGGATTATATAGTATAATATACGTACGTAGACGCTAATTGAAATGGAGGAAACAGTTGTGATAGATCAAATGCAGCCAAAAAGAACAAAAGACTTAATAAAAATTAAAGTATTGGGAATAGGCGGTGGAGGAAACAATGCCGTTAATCAAATGATAAAAACAGATGTAGATGGAGCAGAATATATATTAATAAATACAGAAAAGGGAATACTTGATAGAGCTAATACAAATGGATGCGCAACATTGCAAATAGGAAAAGAAGTAGCACAAGGACTTGGTGCAGGAGCCAATCCAGAAGTAGGAGAGAAAGCTGCTAGAGAAAGTATACAAGAAATAGATAAGATTTTAGAAGATACAGACTTATTGTTTGTAACAGCTGGAATGGGTGGTGGAACTGGAACAGGTGCTATCCCAGTTATAGCTGAGGAAGCAAGAAAAAAAGGAATATTAACAATAGGTGTTGTTACAAAGCCTTTCATGTTTGAAGGAAAGCTACGTTCAGTTAGAGCTAACATGGGAATTGAAAAATTAAAGCCAAATGTTAATGCTTTAATAGTTATATCAAATGATAAATTATTAGAGAATACAACTAATAATGTTTCAATATTAAATGCATTCAAAATGACTGATGATATATTAAGACAAGGAATACAATCAATTACAGATCTAATTAATTCAGTAGGAACAATAAATGTTGACTTTGCAGATGTAAAGACAATATTAAGCTACGAAGGATTTGCATATATGGGAATAGGTGAGGCAGAAGGTGAAAACAGAATAATAGATGCAACTAATGCGGCACTTGCAAATCCATTAACAGAGAGAAGCATTGATGGAGCACAAGGTGTTATATTTAACATAAAAGGTAGCGAAGACATAGGATTAGACGAAATTAATAGAAGTGCTGGATTAATTGCTGAAAAAGTTAGTCCTGATGCAAACGTAATATTTGGTACAGATATAGATGAAAGTCTAGGAGATAAAGTAATTGTTACAGTAGTGGCAACTGGTGTTGAAGAAAAAGTAGAAGACAAAAAGAAATAAAAGTGAAAAGAGGAATTCTTAGATATGACAGTAAATGATTTTAATTTATTGGAAATAGATATTTACGATGGTGATGAATTAGTGTATTCAGGTATGAGCGAAAATGTACCAGAAGAGTTAAGAAAAAGGGACATACAAATTACCGGAAATGATGGAAAAAAATTAATTGTAAAATTTATTGAAGTTTAAGAATGAATTGGAACAAATTGTATAAAATACCCATAAGTGGAAATAATCCTAATAAAAAAGGAGAGAACACTTATGGGTAATTTTTATGATAAAAAATATATAATTAGAGAGGCTGAAGAAATACTACAAGAATGTAGTAGAAAAAATGGAAAAGATAAAAAAGAAAATATAAAATTGCAAAAAGATTTAAAAAAATTAAAAAAGACCAATAAAATATTAAAAATAATAATTGCAGTAATGACAATATTATTTGCAATGACGATATTATGAAAAGTCATATAAATACACTTGAGGACATATATTATGAAAAAGACCTTGAGTGTATTTTTATGGAGGAAATATGGAACGAATAATTAGTGAGGAAGATAGAATTAGGAGAGCAGAAGAAGTTGCATCAAGAAGGCGAAATAGAATACCAGCAGAATCTATTAATGTGCCAACTAATAATAAACCGTCATTAATGAGAAAATTGTTTTGCCAAGTACTAAGTTGTATATGTATTTTTGGAATTTTATATTTCTTAAGTCAGAATAACAGTCAGGCAATGGAATTAATAAAACCAGTATTATCAGAGGACACAGATTTTAATCAGATATACACTAGGTTGGATGGATTAATTAAAAATATTGGAAACGAAATGCGAAATGTTGAAACTATTGATAGTAATGAAGTAGAAAATAATAGTGTAACAGATGTTCAAAATAATTTAGCAAATGATATACAAATGGAAAGCAATGTGACAACAGTGTCAAGTGTGCAAGATGTTCAAAATAGTGAAGAAGCAATGGGAGGTGGAGATGAATCAATTGACAGTGAGACTGACCTAGATGTCATATACATAAAGAAAAATGGTAGTTTTATAAAACCAATAAGTGGCCGAATTACATCAGGTTATGGTCCAAGGACACCGACAAATATAGTATCTGCAAATCATGCAGGAGTTGACATTGGGGCTAATACTGGTGCTGATATAGTTGCTTCAATGGAAGGAAAAGTTGAGGTAGTATCAAGTCAAGGAGATTATGGAAATCACTTAAAAATTACTAATGGAGAAATAAGTACGTTGTATGCCCATTGCAGTAAAATTGTTGTAAATGAAGGAGATAGTATAAAACAAGGGCAGAAGATAGCTGAAGTAGGGTCAACAGGAAGAGCAACGGGTCCACATTTACATTTTGAGATAAGGAGAAATAATAAAACAGTAGATCCACTTAAAATAGTTGAAATCTAATATTGAAAACAAAGGAAAGGTGCTAGAATGCAAATAAAAGTTGATTTAAAGATTTTCTTATTTTTAATAATTTTTCTAATTACAAGAAATATTGATATATATGCACTAATAATGATGTATGCTTTCATACACGAAATGGGTCATCTAATATGCGGAATTATTTTAGGATTTAAGCCAGATAAAATGACAATTTTACCGTATGGATTGAAACTTAATTTTAAAGTATGCTGTGAAGATTTAAATATGAGAATTGAAAAAGGAAATGTTGCTTCAAAAAAGAAAATTATATTAGATGCAGCAGGACCATTTACTAATATTATTATAGCAGTAGGTACAATAATTTATGGAAAGATAGTTGGACAAATGTATTTTAATACAATTTATGCAAATGTCTTAATTGCAATTTTTAACCTTTTGCCAATATATCCATTAGATGGCGGAAGAATTTTAAAAGAAATATTACATATAAAATTAGGAAAAAGAAAAAGTATGATTATTACTCAGGAAATATCAGAGAAAGTTTTATGTATATTTGCTATATTTGTTAGTATATTTGTGCTATTTTATCATAATATAAGTATAGTAATTGTACTAGGATATCTAGGATTTTATGTTATAAAAAATCACAAACAAATAGCAATGAAAGAGAAAATTTATAATAAAATAGAAAAATACAATAATTTGCCATTAAAAAGTATTGCAAAAATAAATTAAATGTGATATACTATAAATGTAGTTCTGTTTAGAACAATAGAGGAGAATATATAAATGAGTAATTTTTTTAATAAGTGTAAAGAAATTTTGAATAGACTTTCTTCTGTTGATGTTAAAGATACAAGTGATGATTATACACAATATGCAGGAGAAGTAGATATAAGAGAATTAAAATTGGCTGAAAGTGCAGTTGGAGAAATTGTACACAATTTGGATCCAATTAATTTGTCAAGGAAAGCAAGTGTAAAAGTACAAAATGGAGATACTAGAGCTAAAACAGGAAGAGCGACTGGTTCGAAAAGTAAGGAAAATACTTTAACGCACAATTCAGAAAGAAGTCAAGAAGAGCATACAAGATGAATATAATTTAATGAAATAGAAGACACTATAATTATAAAAAATAATTATAGTGTTTTTTTATTGCAAAAAAAATCAAGTTGTAATAAAATAAAAAGGAAGAATTTAAGAAAAGGAATTTATAATATGCAAAAGCTAAAATCCGAAAAAGGAATAACGTTGATAGCACTTGCTATTACAATAGTGGTACTATCTTTGATTAGTGTCCCAGTTTTAATAAATGCTAGTAAAGTTTCAGGAATAAAAAGATATAGTTTATTTAAAAGTGATATTGATACATTAAGAGAGGCAATTGATGTTGCGTATGCAAATGACTACAATATAGCGTCAATTGGTCCAAAGTATACAGGGGATTTATCTGTGTTAAATGGAACTCAAAATGGAGTAAAAATAAAGAATGATAATGACAATAATAATTATTATGTAATAGATGTAACTAAATTAAATGAAAAAGTATCAACAACTATGCAAGAACTTAATTTCGGAAGTGAGAATAATGCTGTTGCTGGAAAAACGACGTATACTGGTGGAACTGATGTTTATATTGTAAATGAAAAAAGTAAAACAATATATTATGTCCAAGGCTTGACCTATAAAGGTAAAACTTATTATAGACTTTCAGAAAATTTTACAGAAATTACAGAAACAATAAAACCAGGAGAATATGTTACAGAATTTAATAAAGCATTTATAGACAAGTATGGATCTAAAGCTATGATACCAGTTGGTTATGCTGTTTCAACAGTAGAAAGCGAGCAGATAGTAGCTGATGGATTAGTTATAAAAGATAAGTCTGGAAACGAATTTGTGTGGATTCCTACCACAAAATTTGTAGATAAAAATTATAATACAGTATTATGTGGATACAAAAGAGCAGCATTTGGAAATCAGAAAGTAGTTGCAGATGATCAAGAAACTGAAAGCAAAAAAATAAAAAATAAAGAAATTGACCAATATTATTTTATAGAAGCGATGCCATCACAAGAAAGATTAAGTGTAATGGAAAATATGGGATTTTATATTGGAAGATATGAAACAGCTTCAGAAACGGTAAGAACACAGGCTTCTAAAGATACAGTAACAGCTATAAAAAAAGAAATGAATGTATATAATTGGACTAATTTTGAGACATCTAAAAGACTAGCTGAGGAATTTGTAAATAATGAATATGTATCAAGTAAAATATGTAGTAGCTATGTGTGGGATACAACTTTAGAATTCTTAAATTTAACAGGTAATTCGTCATATTTAACTGATAGTACACAAGGAAATTATAGTAGTTATCTAAATAAAACAGGTGCAACAACAGCAGTGCAAAATATTTATGATTTAGGTGGAAATGTTGGAGAATGGACTTCAGAGATATGTTCTGATTCAGAGAAGCAACATACTGTCAGAGGAGGAAAATTTGGAGAAAATTCTAACTTACAGCCTGCAATAAATAGACAATATTCAGATAGCATAAAAGCTGAAAATATAGGATTTAGAATAGCTTTATTCTTAAAATAATGAAAAAATATGTTTATGATTTAAAGTCATAAGCATATTTTTTTGACTTAAATACATATCATAAAATTATTAAGAATTAATATAATTAAGAAGAAGTTATGAAAGGTAAAGATGCTCATGAATTTTAATTTTAATAATTTTAGAAGAATGTGTATGGATAAGGCTATAAATGCAGCTGTAGTTATTGTATTTCTTATTTTTATATTATTTATTATATTTGCTGCTAGTATTAGCAGTAATTCATCAAGTATAATTGCAACAAGTAGTCAGGCTTTGAGTAGTAAAAAAATAGGATGGGGGATTAAGAGATCAGATAACCATAAGCAGCCTGACTTAGGAACAGTTAATAAAAAGATAATAGATGAATTTGGCGGATATGCTATGGGAAATAAAGATAAACCATATATTTATTTGACTTTTGATGTTGGATATGAAGGAGGATACACTAGCCATATACTAGATGTACTTAAGGAAAACGATGTAAAGGCGGTATTTTTCATTACTGGTCAATTTGTAAGAACAAGTGAAGATTTAATAAAGAGAATGATTGATGAGGGACAGATAATAGGAAATCATACATCAAAGCACAGAGTTATGCCAGATAGCACAGAAGAGCAAATAAAAGATGATGTAATGTCACTACATCAAGAAATTTATGAGAAATTTGGATATGAGATGAAATATATTAGACCACCTAAAGGTGAATATAGTGAAAAAAGTATAGCATATACTAATTCGTTAGGATATAAAACAATAATGTGGTCGTTTGCTTATGATGACTGGGACGTAAATAAACAGGAAAGACAAGAATATGGAAAAAAGAAGATATTAGACAATCTTCATAATGGAGAAATAATGCTATTACATGCTACATCAAAAGATAATAGTGAGATATTAGATGAGATTATAAAAGAAGCCAAAAGACAAGGATATGAATTTAAATCTATTGATGAATTTGAGAGGTAGGAGATTACAGAATGAGTAAATTTGATAAAATATTTGATATTCCAGAGGAAATTTCATCTGATATTCCGAAGGTAACAATTATAGGCTTTGATAGAATGTTAGTAGAAAATTATAAGTGTATATTAGAATATCAAGATTTTTTTATTAGAATAAAAATGAAAAGCGGAATAGTAAATATAAATGGATTTGAACTTGTGATGAAAGAAATGACAAAAGATGATTTGATTATAACAGGAAATATAGAAAGCGTTGATTATGAGAAAAATGTAATGTGAATTATGGAGGAATTATGTATTTCAAAATAGTGCTTAGTTTTTTGGCAGGATATGTTGAGATAACGGCAGAGGGTTATTACATAGAAAGATTTATGAATGAGTGCACTCGAAATGGAATACTTTTGTGGGGAATCGAGAGAAAACAAAGCACTATATTGGAAGCTAAAACATCAATTCAGGAATTTAAGACACTATGCAACTTAGCTAAAAAAAACAATTGTAAAATAAAAATAAAAAGAAAGGAAGGAATTCCATTTCTAATAAAAAAATACAGGAAGAGAAAAGTATTTCTTATAGGATTAATTTTAGTTATATTGAGTATCTATTCACTATCAAAATTTATATGGAATGTTGAAGTTGAGGGAAATGAAAGAATATCAAAAGATGAAATTATAAATGTTTTTAAAGAAGATGGACTTAAACCAGGAATTGTAAAGAGTAAAGTAAATGTGCAAGAAATTATAAACAAGATAAGGATGGAAAGAACTGATATAGCATGGATAGGAGTTGAGATAAAAGGAACTAATGCAATAATAAAAGTGGTTGAGGCGGATGAAAAGCCAGAAATAGTAGATGAAAATGAGTATACTAATATAGTAGCAAGCAAAGATGCAGTTGTTGAAAGAGTTTTTGCACAGAATGGAACAATCATGGTGAAAAGTGAAGATGAAGTGAAAAAAGGAGATGTATTAATTGCTGGGTGGATGGAAGGAAAGTATACTGGAAAATATTATGTAAATAGTAATGGCGAAGTCTTAGGGAAGGTTAGATATGAACAAAATGAAAAAATTTATAAAAAAGAGAAGAAAAAAGTCAGAACTGGTAAAAAAGAGAGAAAATATGCTTTAAAATTTAATAATTTTAAAATAAATTTCTATAAAAAGCTTTCAAAATTTGAAAAATATGATACAATATATTCGAGTAAAAAGATTGAGTTATTTGATAATTTTTTTATACCTATCGAGTTTGTTTGGTATGACAATTATGAGCTTACGGAAGTAGAACTTTTACATGATAAAGATGAAGCGGAGAGCATAGGAAAAAAACAAGCTGAAGAAAAACTAAATAAACTAATAAGTGGAAATATTGTGGATAACCAATTGGAGATTACTGAACGTGAAGATTATTATGATGTAAAAGTTATTTACACTGTAATTGAGAATATAGGCACCAAGGAAAAAATTGAATTTTGAAAGGAAGGTATTTATGGGGGCAGAAGAAAAAAGTTTAAAAGTTTATGATACAAGGAGAACTTTCTTCTCAAAGATTGGAAGCACACTTGGAAAAATACTCACACCAACTAAGCTTGGATTTAATAACTTGCTTGTTAGTATGAAAAGAAGTTCAATGATAAAAAATTATAAAAATATGATTAATGCAAAGCAGGGTAAAGAAGAGGTAAATGAAAAGAAATTTGAAGAAAGCTATTCTTTATATTTAGACTCTATTGATCAGCTTATAATAGAAACAATATACAAAAAAGTAAGGATGAATACTGCCTCTGACTTTGAAAAAGAAGCATTATCAAAATATTATAATATAATCCATTTGAAAGAAAATGATGAAATAGAATATAAATATAAAAAACAACAATATTTATTAAATTTGGACTATAATGATTTAAAAATATCTGGAAAAGAAAAACAAATTGCTGAATATCAGACAGTTTACTTATATGAAATGGAGCAATTATACAAAGCCTTATTGAAGCATTATTCGATAAAACTTCCAGAAAAAATGTTACCAGCTCAAAAGGAAACCTTATATAACAAACTATTTGAAACATTAGAAGAATATGTAACTAATATAATCCCATTAAAGAAAATAAATGATGAAGAATTAATAAAAGAATGTAGCTTATTTGAAACATACGAAGTAGGAAAACTTGATCAAGTTGATATACTAGATAAAAGAATGATTCTATTAGGAATTAGTAGAAAATTATTTGTACATAGTTTACCTTTAGTTGTTGCAGAAAGATGCTACATTAAGCTATTAAAAGATACAAGAAACTTAATTGTTGATACTAAAATTGCAAGAAAAAGAGAAAATGCATATCAATTATTATTAAGAATGTTTGAACAATATAATCAAAAATTATTAGCAGTAAAAATTTATTGGAATAAAAATGAAGAAAAGATAAACTACAATCAGTTTGCAATTAAATGCAAGGAATTGGAAAATGTAAGAAAAGAGCAGGGTTTGCATGCTTATGACGTTAGAAAACAAATCTTATATATAAGAGAAGACATGAAATATCTTGAAAGATATGATGATAAATATTATAGAATTTTGCAATTTTACAGAGGAAGACTTGTTAAATTAGGAGACATGAAGGAACTAAAGAATATTTGTAAAACAGGAAATTATAAAATTGTAAAAGGATTAAAGAAGGTAATTGTAAATGAACCAGCATGTTGAAATAAATTATGATGGAATAGATAAAAATGAAGAATATGAAAAAATCATAACGAAAGTAATGAATGAATGTTTTGAAAATGAGGGATTAGATAAATTAAAGTTATACGTTAGTATAACTTTAACTGTTCCTGAAAAGATTCAAGAAATTAATAAAAAGTATAGAAACATTGATAGAGCAACAGATGTACTATCTTTTCCTATGTTTGAACAAGATGAAATTAAACAACTAATAGAAGAAAATTATGAAGCTGATGACGTTCTTGGAGATATAGTAATCTCAATTCCTAAAGTTCAAGAACAAGCTATTGATTATGGACATAGTTTTGAAAGGGAACTAGCATATATGTGTGTTCATGGATTTTTTCATCTAATGGGCTATGATCACATGGTTGAATCAGATAAAGTTGTTATGAGAGGAAAAGAAGACGAAATTTTAAATAGATTGCATATAACAAGGGAAGGATAATAAGCAAAAAGGAGATAGTAATGAAAAAATCAAATACAGCAAAAGATACAAGACTCTATAATAAAAATTTTTTACAAGCTTGCAACAATGCAATAAATGGAATTATATATTGTGCAACTACACAAACTAATATAAGAAAACAACTAATACTTGGTACTATTGTAATGATTTTAAGCTTATTTTATAATTTTACAACAGCTGAATTTTTATGTTTAACATTTGCAGTATTTTTTGTAATATTTGCTGAAATGGTAAATACAGCTATAGAAACGATTGTAGACTTGTTAGTTGACACATATCACCCAAAGGCTAAGATAGCTAAAGATGTGGGTGCAGGGGCAGTCGTTTTAACTGCTATAAATGCAGTAATTGTTGCATATTTTCTATTTTTTAGAGAAACGGAACTAACTCATATGGCTGACAGCATATTGAGCCTTATGATATCTTCTCCTTCACATTTAGCTTTTGTAGCAGTAATTTTAACAGTAATTGCTATAATAGCAATTAAAGCATATTTTACGAAAAAAAATGATATATCAAATAGTGTAAAGCAGGATTTTTTACCAAGTGGGCAATCCGCATTAGCATTTGCAGTGCTAACAGCTATATGGCTTAATTCGAAGAATTTAGTTGTATTTTGTCTAGCATTAATATTGTCATTAATGGTAGTTGGAAATAGAATAAATGATAAAAAGACATTTGGTGAAGTAATATACGGATCATTTATGGGAGTCTTAGTAGTACTATTGGTATATGGTTTAACAATTTTTAAAATGTAAGATTCGGCTTTTGATGAAGAGAGGATGAAAAATGAGAAGAAAAAAAGATGGTAATCCAGTAAAGAAAATAATAATAATTTTAGTAGTGATTTTATTAGCTGTGTTAGTTGGAATTGTATATAAATTATATTTTGGCAAAGATAAAACAATTTCATTAGGAAGTGAAAATGTAGGAGATGATATTGTAAACACTACAGTTGTTGAAGAAAAGACTGTTCAGATATATAAGGGACAAGAAAGACCGATAGCAGTTATGTTAGACAATAACAAGAATGCGTGGCCACATGCAGCCATAAATAAAGCATATATGGTATATGAAATTATTGTTGAAGGTGGAGAATCTCGACTAATGGCTCTTTTTAAGGGACAAACATTTGACAAAGTAGGACCAATAAGAAGTTCAAGACATTATTTCCTTGATTATGCTCTTGAAAATGATGCAATTTATGTTCACTATGGTTGGAGTCCACAGGCTCAAGGAGATATAGCTACATTGGGAGTAAATAATATAAATGGTATAACTCAAAGTTCAAAAGATTTCTGGAGAGTAAAGGACAAAAAAGCGCCACATAATGCCGTAACATCTTCAGAAAATATCATAAGAATGGCAAAAAGCAAAAAATACAGAACAACATCAAATGTAAAAAGCGTTTTAAACTACACTGTAGATGAAGTTGATTTAGATAATGGTGAAGTTGCTGACAATGTATATATTCCATATACATCAAATAATTATGTTAGATGGATCTATAATAATGAAACTAAACGTTATTTAAGGTATTCTAAAGGAGTTAAACAGACTGAATGGGATACAGGAGCTGATGTAACTACTAAAAATATCATAATTGAATTTATTGCAAATTCAACATTAAATGATGGAGAGAATAAAGGAAGACAAACAATGACTACAACCGGTACAAAAGATGGCTATTACATCACAAATGGTAAAGCAATAAAAATAAAATGTACTAAAAATGCGAGAAGTGCTAAAACTGTGTATAAAGATTTAGATGGAAATGAGATTGAAGTAAATGACGGAAACACATTTGTTCAAATATGTCCAATAAACGCAAAAGTAAAAATGACAGAAAATGCTGAAGCAGAATAAACCAAAAAATAAAAAAAGAGGAGCTAAATGGAAAGTTTTAAATCAGGTTTTGTAACAATTATAGGAAGAACTAATGTCGGAAAATCAAGTATTATAAATAGTTTAGTAGGAGAAAAAGTATCTGCGATTGCGAATAAACCGCAGACAACAAGAAAAAATGTAAAAGCTATTATAAATAGAGAAAATTCACAAATAATAATAATAGATACACCAGGGATTCATAAACCTAAATCTAAATTGGGAAATATAATGGTTGAGTCAGCAATAGGATCAATACCAGATGTTGATATAGTTGTGTATGTAATTGATGCAGAAAATCCTAGAGTTGATGAAGCAACTTTAGATAAAATTAGACAAGCTAATAAAAAAACTATATTAGTAATAAATAAAATTGAATTAATAAATGCTGAAAAATTAGCTAAAATAATAAATGAATATAAAGAGCTTTATGATTTTATAGCAATTATTCCTGTGTCTGTAAGACAGAACAAGAATGTAGAAGAAATTGCTAAAGAAATAGAAAAGAACTTAAAAGAAGGTCCTGCATATTATGATACAGAAGAGTATACAGACCAGACTTTAAGACAGCTTGTAGAGGAAACTATACGTGAAAAAGCTTTGAAGTTACTACAAGATGAAGTACCTCATGGAATATTAGTCGAAACAACAAAAATGAAAACAAGAAAAACAAAGAATATGGAAAAAATTTACGACATTGAAGCTACAATTTTTTGTTTAAGAGAATCACATAAGGGTATAATAATAGGAAAGCAAGGAGCAATGCTAAAAAGAATAGGGACATATGCTCGTGAAGACCTAGAAGATATGCTTGGATGTAAAGTAAATTTACAATTATGGGTTAAGGTAAAAGAAGATTGGATTAATAATGACATAATTGTAAAGAAGTTTAAATCAGAAGACTAATATATGTTTTAGAAATTTTGTATATACAAGATAAATAAGACTGAAGAATAGGAGAGACTTATGCTAAAGCAAATTGCATGGAATACTTTTAAGAACACTGGAGATATTAATACTTTTATGGAATTAATGGAAGTTGATAGGGCAATAAAAAACACTAAAGAAAATATTGATAAATTTAATATAGAAGATGAAGAAAAAATAAATAATACAATGCTTTTGAAATAATAGATTTTAATTTTTGCAGGTAATGAAATGGGAGTTATAAAAACAAAAGGAATTATAATAGCACAAAGTAATATGGGCGACAATGATAAAATGGTTACGATTCTTACTCCTGATTTAGGAAAAATAGGGTGTGCAGCTAAAGGGGCTAGAAAGCCTAAAAGCAATCTAATGGCAGGGACGCAGTTTTTATGCTTTGGAGATTTCCTAATTTATAAAGGAGTAAATAGTTATAATATTAATTCATGTGAACCATTAGAGATATTTTATAATATACGATTAGATATTGATAAATTAAAATATGCAGCAGAAGTAGCAAAGATAATCAATGATGTTACAGATGAAAATCAAAATTCATATAGGATATTGCAGCTTACACTGAATACGATATATATGATATCTGAGTCAGATAAAAATCTAGATTTTATATTATCAATATTTAAGCTTAGATTATTGAGTATAATTGGTTTTAGACCAGTTATTGATAAATGTATAACTTGCAAAGAAAAAGAAAATCTAAGATATTTTAGTTTTAAAGATAATGGACTAAAATGTGAATCTTGTGGTAAGCAAGATAAAGGCGCTATGGAAATATCAGATAGTACAATTAAGGCAATTAAGTATATTATTTGGGCTGATCCAAAGAAAATATTTTCATTTGAAATGACTGAAAGTAATCAGAAACAGCTTCAAATTTTAACTAAATTATATCTAAATAAATGCTTAGAAAAAGAGTTTGAATAAATCGTTTGTCAAATTATGTCGAATTTTGACAGACGATTTTTCTTGACAAAATATACCACATGTGATTATAATAATATCAGAAATATTATTTCGACAAAATAGTAAGTTATTTTCTAGAGGTGACTTATTTTTATTCAAAAAGTTCTATCGTGAAATTTTTAATCTAAAATTTCCAAGAGACAATAATACAGAAGATTGATAAGAAGAACAAAGGAGGGAAAATATAAAAAATAGAAAAGGAGTTATATGAACAAAACAAAAATAGGCAAAAGTATAGTTGCTTTATCAACAATTATGTCATTATTGACGATTGGAGGATCGAAAGTATCAGCTAGTATTGGTGGCTGTGAACCATTAACAGAAGACGAAGTAAAATATGTAAATGTAACAATGACAGATATTAATCCAGAGAGATATAATGCTAAGATGAGAGGAATGCAACCAGAAGAATATTATTCAAAATCAATGGAAGAAAGAGATAATATTGATAAAAAATCAATGTTATTCGGTCAAACTGAAGGAATGACAATAGGAGGATTTCAAAATGGTTTTATAGGTAATAATGTACATACAGAATGTGATGGAGTTACACAGGAATTAGTTGAATCATGGTTGGTTGATGGAAATTTAAGAGTAATAGATCAATACAATAATGGGACAAGTTTTTTCGCAAAACCAGAAGAAACAGGCTGGAATAAACCATACAATAAGTATTTAGAAAATTGGCAATTCCCATTTGTAAAACAAGAAAATGGATATTATAGTTTTGATAGTGAAAAGTATCATGTTACGCAGAATGAATCAAAAAATAGATTTGAGCTACATAAAGGTGAAAGACATGGATTTTATCCATTTAATAGTTGCTCAGATGATACAGAAAATGTCTCAAATAGAAACTTGTATTTTACTGCAAAATTTGAGATACCTTTTTATATGACTACTGATGGAAAAGTAAAAAATTCTACAACAGGTGAATATGAAGATATGGTATTTAACTTTTCAGGTGATGATGATGTATGGGTGTTTGTTGATGATAGATTAGTGCTTGATTTAGGAGGAGTACATATAAAACAAACAGGAAATATTAATTTTGCTAAAAACGAAGTATATTATTCAAGTGTATATAATCCATATAATGATTCAGATAGTTTTTCTGTATATAGACCAGCACCGTATGATGAAAGGCTTTCACAAGGAAAACACACTCTAAAAGTTTTCTATATGGAAAGAGCTGGAGGTGAATCAAACCTATTTGTATCATTCAATTTACAAAGTTCAGGAGTTGAAACTAAATATGTTGAAAAATATTCTAATAAAGAACTAGACTCAATATTAAAAACAGGTGCTGTTGGAGAAAAAATAGAATTAGAAGAAAAACAATATCCTGATAAAGTAATATGTGAAAGACCAAATACAAATAATGTAACTTTAACAGAAGATTTACAAACTTATTATTTTTACTATAAAAATAAATATAGTTTAAATGTAGATTACATTGATGTGGATGATGGAAGCAAAATTGCAGAAAGTGTAAATAATAAAATCTGTGAAGATGATAATTATCAGACAGAAGCTAAGGAAGTCAAAGGATATACACTCGTTTCGGAACCAGAAAACAAGAATGGGGTAATGCCACATAATGATTTAAATCTAGTGTATAAATACAAATATAGTAATGCAAAAGCACAAGTGAACTATATAGACAAAATTACAGGAGATATATTAGATAGTCAAATATTAACTGGTAAAGAAGGAGAAATTGTACAATCAGAAGCAAGAAATTTTGATAATTACGTACTAGTTGAAAGTCCAAAAGAAACAAGATATAGTAAAAAGGAACAGACGATAAATTATTATTATAAACATACAGGAAAGGTTATAGTAAATCACATAGATAAAGCAAGCGGAGAAAAACTTAAAGTCGAAGAAAAAGAAGGAATTGAAGGTGATAAAGTAAAAACAGAACCTCAATCTTTTAAAGATTACATATTATTTAAAGAGCCAGAGATAAAAGAAGTAATAATAAATAGAGAAACTAAGGAAATTGATTATTATTATGTACATCAAAGTAAGATAGTAGTAAATTATATTGATAAAGATACTCATGAAAAATTAGATGTAATAACAGATACTGTAACAGAAGGAACTGTATATGAAACAAAAGAAAAAGAATTTGAAAACTATAGATTAGTTGAAAGACCAGAAGCAAGAGGAATATTAATAGGAAAGCAAAATGTTGAGATAAACTATTACTATGAGAAATTAAGATTCAATCTAAAAATTGAAATGAATTTACAAAATGCTAATGTAAATGATAATTATCATGAATTAAAAAATAAAATAGGAAAAGTTGAAACAGAAATAAGTGAAGCTAATTCTAAATCTAGATGTAAAATATTCTATAAGATTAAAGTAACCAATGATGAGGAGAGAGCAGCTGGTGCTAGAATTATAGATTATATTCCAGATGGATATATGGCAATGATAGAGGATAATGCTGGTTGGGTTATTGCAGCTGATAGAATGTATTATGATATTACAAAAATAGCTCCAAATGAGACAATGGAATTTACTGTTGTACTAACTAAAAAAGATGGTGTAGATATTTGTGGTACAGTAAGTAATAATGTAAAGGTTGAATCATTAGATGGGGTAGAAGAAACTAGACTTGATGATAATGAAGATAAAAATGATGTAGTTATCATGCCAAGAACAGGTGTAAAGAAGATAGCTGGATTAACATGCTTATTTGTTATAATGATTATAGCTGCTTTGAGATTACGAAATAGATTAAAAAATGGAAAAGAATTTAAATTAAAATTTCCAAAATTAAAAAATAAAAACTAAACAAATGACAAATTAATTATAGTTGAAAAATTATGAAAAAAGTGTTATCATATATAGTTGAAAAAAACGATGAAAGAATGATAAAAATGAAGTATTATTTTGATTGGAAAAATAACATTGATCAAAAAGAATTGCAAATTGCAATTAATGAATTGAAGAACAATAAATTAATTCTTGTACCAACTGAAACTGTATATGGAATTGCTGCTAATGCATTTTCAGATGAAGCTTGCAAAAAGATATATGAAGCTAAAGGACGTGCTTCAGATAATCCACTTATTGTACATGTTTCTGACAAAGAAATGCTTACTGAAATTGCAGAACAGCCAAATGATGTTGAACAAAATTTGATAGATGCGTTTATGCCAGGCCCATTTACTATAATTTTAAAAAAGAAGAAATGTATTTGCAATACTGCATCATCTGGACTAGAGACTATAGGTGTAAGAATGCCAAGTAATAGTATAATTCATGAACTTATAAAGCAAAGTAGAATTCCAATAGCAGCCCCAAGTGCTAATATATCTGGAAGACCAAGTGGAACAAATGTTGAAGATATAAAAGCAGAATTGGAAGACAGACTAGATGTTATTATTGATGGAGGAAAATGTAAGATTGGTATCGAATCAACAGTTGTAAAAGTAATAGATGGAGTACCAACAATATTAAGACCAGGATTTATAACAGAAGATGATATATATAATGTAATTGGAAAAGTAAAATTAAGTGATAATTTGTTTAAAAAAGTTAATGAAGACACTAAAGTTGAAAGCCCAGGAATGAAATATAGACATTATGCGCCTAAAACAAAATGTGTTTTAGTAAAAAGAGATGAACAGCAGGTAAATAAGGTAAATGAACTAATACATTCTAATGAAAATGTATGTGTGCTAGGATTTAAAGAAGATAAGAATAATATAGATATTGATGATAAAGATTTTATTGAATTAGGAAGTATTAATAATATGCAAGAAATTAGTCAAAATGTATTTTCATCATTAAGAAAAATTGATAAAATGAATAAGAGCCTAGCAATAATAGAAGGCGTTGAAAAGAAAGATTTAGGACTAAGCATAATGAATAGATTAGTAAGGGCTTGTGAAAATATAGTTTTATAATAAAGAGAAGGGATAATAATAATGTATTTAATAGTTGGACTAGGAAATCCAGAACCAGAATATATTATGACACGTCATAATATGGGATTTGATGCAATAAATTTAGTAGCTCAAAAATATAATATTGAATTTAATAAAAAAGACTTTGAAGGTGTATATGGTGTAGGTAATATAGAAGGTGAAAAAGTAATTTTATTAAAACCTCAAACATATATGAACTTGAGTGGGGAATCTATTGTAAAAGTAAGAGATTATTTTAAGATTGATAATAAAAACATAATTGTAATCTATGATGATATAGATCTAGAACCAGGAATAGTAAAGCTAAGAAAAAAAGGTGGTGCAGGAACTCATAATGGAATGAAATCTGTAATAGCGTCACTACAGACTAAAGAATTTCCTCATGTACGAATAGGAACTGGACAACCTGAATTTAAAGAATTACTAGTTCAACATGTTATAGGAAAACTTAGTGAAGATGAATATAATGTATTAAAGCCTGCAATAAAAAAAGCAGCTGATGCTGTGCCTATAATAATAAAAGATGGCATAGATAATGCCATGAATAAATTAAATTAAGAAAAGGTAAATATGAAAAATACAATAAAAATAAAAAAGATAGTTAATAAATTACATATATATGTATTTCAAGATAATGAACTAGTTGAAGAATATCAGGAAGAGTCAGATAAACAACGTTTAGAAGGAAATATATATTTAGGAAAAGTTACAGATGTAATTAAAGGAATGCAGGCAGCTTTTGTAGATATAGGAGAAGAAAGAAATGCACTAATTCATATAAAAGATATTGTTCCTAAAGAAAGCAATGTTACTGGAAATTTGAATATGGATAATGATAAATATTCGATACAAGATTTATTAAAACCAGGAGATAAAATATTAGTACAGATAAAAAGAGACTGTGATGCACAAAAAGGTTCAAGAGTTACTAAAGATATAAAGTTAACTGGAAAATATATAGTCCTTATGCCAGATTCTAAATTTGTGACAACATCGCTTAAAATTACTGATCAAGATGAAAGAGAAAGACTAAAAAATATTGTATCTAATATATTAGAAAGTGAATATGGTGCAATAATTAGAACTTCAGCAATAGGCATTAGTGAAAAGGTATTAAAAGATGAGATAAATGAATTAAAAAATAGGTGGCAGTATATACAAGAAAAGGCTGCAAAAACAAAGATAGTTCCAACTGAATTGTATAACAATTATGGAATTATCGGAAAATTAATAACAGATTTTGAGCCTAATGGTCTTGAAATCGTAGTTGAAAATAATAAAACGAAAAAAATTATAGAAGATATAATAAAACAAAAAGATGAAAATGCAAAATTACAATCTAATATAGTTATAAAAGTAGAACCAATAGAAATGATTGAAGAATTTAAAAGAAAAGTGTGGCTAAAATGTGGAGGATTTATTACAATAGATAAGTGTGAAGCTCTAACTGCAATAGATGTCAATTCTGGAAAATTTACAGGAAAAGAACAATTAGAAGATACTGTATTAAAAGTTAATCTTGAGGCTACAAAGGAAATTGCAAAACAAATGAGACTAAGAGATATTGGAGGAATTATAGTAGTTGATTTTATTGATATGGAAAAGAGAGAAGACAGAGATAAAGTTAGAGAACAAATGATTGAAGAAATAAAAAGTGATAGATCAAAAGTTCAGGTACTTGAGTTTACTAAACTGGGACTACTTGAAATAACAAGAAAACACATATTAGGTAGATAAAAATAAAATCGCATAAACTTTAATTTATGCGATTTTATTTTTCATATATTAATTTGAGCCTAAGTCTTTTTCGATAAGTTTCATTTCTTCATTCCTTTTTATTTTTTGTGTTGTAGTTTTAATTAAAGGAACATCAGTTATGATAATATGTCTAATATATTTATATGCAGGCATTTGTTTGTTTATTTTATTTTTTATATCTTCATGAATTGCTGCTTTGTATGATTCTATATTATCAGTTATATCTGGAAATGTTGCTTTTAATAAGTCCTTGTTGTAAACAATTTTTGAGTATAATACAACATCATCATTTCTATCTGTTCTGGTATGATCAATATGTCCAAATACCATGCTTTCAGCTACATAAGGAAGTTTGTTAATTAGTGACTCAAGTTCTTCTGGAAAAACTTTCTTACCATTTTTTAAAACAATCATATCTTTTTTTCTTCCAGTGATAAAAAGAAATCCATTTTTGTCAACATATCCAAGGTCACCTGTATAGAATTCACCGTTACGAAGAACTTGTTTTGTTGCTTCTTCATTTTCATAATAGCCTAGCATTATTGAATCTGTTTTTACAACAATTTCGCCAATACCATCTTTATCAGGATTATCAATTCTAACAGATACAGTAGGAAGAACAAATCCAACAGATCCAACTTTTTTACTAAAACTGTTTTCACCAGCTACAACAGAGGCTGTTTCAGTTAAACCATATCCTTGATGAATATCAAATCCGAAGTCATTAAACCCTTGAAGTGCAGTTTTATCCATAGGAGCACCACCAGATATAATTGTACGTAGATTACCACCAAGTCCATCAATAACAGATTTAAATATTTTTCTTTTTATATTAATTGGCGCATGTCTGAAAAGTTTTCTTAAAATATTAACTATAAAAGTTTTATGCTCTTTTTCAATAGTCTTTTCGACTTTCTTAAACATTATTTCGAGCATAAGAGGAACACACACAAATCCTGTAACATGATATTCTACAAGATTTTTTTGAATGTATTTTAATCCATCACAGAAGGCAATAGTTATACCACATGAAGTGCCAAACATAAAAGTACAGATACTCTCAAAAACATGATGCAATGGTAGAAAAGATAAAAATTTATCTTTCATAGTAATATCAATCATTTGACTAAGGCCATATATGTCTGTGCATATTGCATGCTGAGAAAGCATAACTGCTTTAGAAATGCTAGTAGTTCCTGATGTAAATAACATAACGGCCATTGCTGATTCATCAATAGTAACATTATCATAGATAGTATGATCTAAATTAGCACCTTGTTTTAAAACATCTGCAAAATCAGTATCCATGCAAATTTTATTTTTACATAAATTATCATCTGTAAAAGAATTAATAACATGACTGTATTTATTATCAAATACAATAGTGTCGACTTTTGCACGGCGAATAAGCCCAATAATTTCATTGTCAGGTAAAGATTTATCTAGTGGAACAATGACAAGACCAGCTGTTGTAGTTCCAAGGTAAGTTACACACCATTCATAGCGGTTATTTCCTATTACAGCGATTCTCTTGCAATTATTCTTAAGAAGATATGTTCCTAAATTTTCAATATCAGAGGCAAATTGCTCATAACTTTTTGTAATATATTCAGAAGAGTCAGGTGTTAACTTATATTCAAATGCAGTTTGATCTTTATATGTAGTCTTATAAAGGTGTACAAGCTCTCTAAAATTATCTAACTTGCGACCTTCATATAATTTATTTTTCATAATTTTAATCCTTTCAAATAAGAATAAAAAATTCTTAATATGTGCTTATATTTTATATCAAAATTACCAAATTTTCAACTGTAAATTTAAAATATATAATATTATCAAATTTTAATAAAATGCAAAAAATGTATTGTAATAAAAATTAAAAAATGATAAGATATGAACAAGGGAGTAATTAGCATAGAAATATGTAGCAAATGTCAACAACCGATTTAAAATCTGGCTTTGCTTTAAATAATGAGACTTGTTTGCAAAAGATGCAGGCAAGTCTTTTTCTTTAAAATTATGAAATAAAAGAAAGGAAAATACTAAAATGCAGAATAAGCAGAAAAGATGGTACAATTTAAATTCAGAAGAAGTAATAAAGTCTTTAGAAACTGATGAAATTGTAGGATTGCAGCAAGAAGAAACTGAAAAAAGAAAAGCTGAATATGGCTTAAATGAATTAGAAGGGAAGAAAAAGAAGAGCCTAATTATAAGATTCTTAGAGCAATTTAAAGATTTTATGATAATTGTATTAATAATTGCTGCAATAATATCTGGAATAGTTGGATATACAAATGGTGAAGGCTTTACAGATACAATAATAATAATGATTGTAATAATTGCAAATGCTGTAATAGGAGTAATGCAAGAAAATAAAGCTGAGAAATCTTTAGAAGCATTAAAGAAATTAAGTGGACATAGTGCTAAAGTAATTAGAGAAGGAAAGCAGTATATACTTCAATCAAGGGAACTTGTACCTGGCGATATAGTAATTTTAGAAACAGGTGATTATGTGCCAGCTGATATAAGAATAATAGAATCAGTGAATTTAAAAGTGCAAGAATCTGCTTTAACAGGAGAATCTGTGCCAGTGGAAAAGATGTCTAATAAAATAGAAAATGAGAATATAGGAATTGCAGATAGAACTAATATGGCATTTTCATCATCTCTTGTAACTTATGGCAGGGGAAAAGGCGTAGTAGTTGAAACTGGAATGAATACTGAAGTTGGAAAAATAGCTAAAATAATAAATAATACCGATAATGAAGAAACTCCACTTGGAAAGAAACTTAATAAACTAGGAAAAATATTAGGAATTGGTGCATTAGTAATTTGTGCAGTCATATTTGTAGTAGGATTAGCTTATGGAAAAGAACCACTTGAAATGTTTATGACTGCAGTAAGTTTAGCAGTTGCAGCTATTCCAGAAGGTTTAGCTGCTGTATCTACCATAGTGCTTGCATTAGGAGTACAGAGAATGGTAAAAAAGCATGCAATAGTAAAGAGGTTACCAGCAGTAGAAACTTTAGGCTCAACAACTGTAATTTGTACTGATAAAACAGGAACTTTAACACAGAATAAAATGACAGTTTCAGAAATTTATTGGAATGGAAAAATAGTAAATGCAAATGAAATAGAAAGCAATCATATAGATAGTGAACTAAGACTTTTAGTAGACATATCTATGTTTTGCAATGATACAAAGATCGGAACTAACAAGCAGTTATTAGGAGATCCAACAGAAACAGCACTTGTTGATATGGGATTTAACCTAAATTTTGATCCAAGTAGATTTGATAGAATTCCTAGAATAGGAGAGATTCCATTTGATTCAGAAAGAAAATTGATGACGACCGTAAATAAAATAGGTGACAAATATTTTGTTTATACTAAAGGTGGAATAGATGAACTATTAGAAAGATGTAATAGATATATCGAAAATGGACAAGTAAAATTAGATAGAGATGATTTTGAAGATGAAGTTAGAAATGTAAATAATCAGATGGCCAAAAAAGCTTTAAGAGTTTTAGGCATGGCATATAAGGAATTAGACCATAAGCCAAGTGATGAAGAAATAAAAAATATAGAAAAAGACTTAATTTTCGTTGGAATGTGTGGAATGATTGATCCGCCAAGATTAGAAGTTAAAGAAGCAGTTGCTAAATGTAAAACAGCAGGAATAAGAACCGTAATGATTACAGGAGATCATAAAATAACTGCAATAGCAATAGCTAAAGAATTAGGAATTATTCAAAACGATAATGAAGCAATAACTGGCTCAGAACTTGAGAAAATGACAGATGAAGAGCTAAAAGAAAATGTAAAAAGATATTCTGTCTATGCAAGGGTATCGCCAGAACATAAAGTTAGAATCGTAAAAGCATGGCAAAGCTATGGCGAAATAGTTGCAATGACAGGTGATGGAGTAAATGATGCTCCAGCTTTAAAGACAGCTGACATTGGATGTGCGATGGGAATTGTAGGAACAGATGTGGCAAAAGAAGCAGCTGATGTAATATTAACTGATGATAATTTTGCTACAATAGTAGACAGTGTTGAAGAAGGAAGAAGAATTTATAATAACATATTAAAAGTAATTCAATTTCTAATTTCAAGTAATATAGGTGAAATTGTAGTATTATTCTTATCTATCTTAATAACTCCATGGCTAAGTGCTAAATTCAATATTGATATAAGTTTAATTGAAATCTTTCTGGTAACTCAATTACTATGGATTAACTTAGTTACAGATTCATTGCCAGCACTTGCATTATCAGTAGATCCAGCAGATTCAGATGTTATGAATAAACAGCCAAATAGAGCAAATGGGATTTTTACAAAAGGAATGACGTGGAGAATTATTTATCAAGGATTAACTATTGGAATAGTAACTTTAATTGCATTTATATGTGGATTAGCATCTAGTGATTCCACCATAATGAGTATTCAAAGTAAATATCCACAATTAAGTATACCTGAATTAAAGGTTGAAATCGGACAGACAATGGCCTTCATTGTTATTGCGTTTAGTGAATTAGTCCATGTATTTAATATTAGAAATAATAACAAGTCAATATTTAAAACTGGAATTGGAGGTAACAAATGGCTATTTATTGCTAATGGTGTAGCAAGTGTTTTAATGTTAATTGTGCTATTAATTCCTGGATTGCAACAGTTATTTGGGATAATAATGCTACCAATAGATAAACTGGTAGAATGCATAATATTAATATTTATCCCAGTTATAATAGTAGAAATAATGAAATTGCTAAAAATTAATACTTCAAAAGATGAATAATATACAGCCCTTCAATTATTATGAATGATTAATAATTGAAGGTGTATTTTTTTTATACAATAGGAAAGTCACGCTGACTTTTCTATTTTGCTCTATGGATTGTCAAAAAACCTAGAAAGAAAGTCAATAAAAACTGGTAAAAAATGCATTGACATGGTAATGAAAAAATGATAATATAAAAAACTTTATATGTGAATATAAAAAAATAGAGCTTAGTAGAGTAATAGAACTTTATAAAATAAAAAAGTAAAAATCACTTTAACATGATTGATTTCAGTTAAAGTGATTTTTTATAATATCAGAGCAATCGAAGTTGCAAAAAGATTCTAATTATTAAATAAGATGAATAAGCAATTATATTTTAAATTATTTCCATCTAAAATTTAAAATATCTCTTAAAAAATAAAATCCATTATATTATAATTTTTTTTGAAAAAATTTTCTTGGAATTTTTGACATTAATTTTATAAAAATGAAAATAAATGTAGCAAAAGAAGGGAGAAGATATAATGGAAAGAACTAAAGAAGGAGAGTCTAAGGCAAGAAGAACAAGACGAGTAAACGTAAGAGAAAAGGCAATAACATTAATTGCTCAAATAAGTGATGAGATAAGTCCGCAATAGGCTAATAAATGGCTTAAGGAGAAAAGATATTTAACAAATTATGAAATAAAAGATATTATGCAATGGCTAAAGCAGTAAGCAAGTATTTATCAAATTTTTAAAACTTAAAGGTAACATAAATTTTAAAAGTGACAAAAAATTGACTAAAACTGTTGAAATTGGGATAATATAGTGATATAATAATCGCGTTCATTAAAAGGGAGGAAAATATAATGAAGGATTTTAGAAAAACAAAAATCATAGGAACAATCGGACCAGCTAGTGAAAGTGAAGAAATGTTAACAAAGCTTATGAATGCAGGATTAAATGTTTGCAGAATTAACTTTTCACATGGCGGATATGAAGAAAATGCTGAAAAAATAGCAACAATTAAGAGAGTTAGAAAGAACTTAAATGTACCAATTTCAATGGCTCTTGATACAAAAGGACCTGAAATAAGAACAGGAAAATTAGAATCAGGAGATGAGAAAGTTACAATTACAGAAGGACAAGAATTTACATTTGTTCATGATGATATAATTGGTAACAACACAAAGGCTACATTAAGCTATAAAGAATTATATAAAGATGTAAAACCAGGATCAACAATATTAGTTGATGATGGTGCAATCGAATTCAGAGTTAAAGAAGTAATTGGACAAGATATACTTTGCGTTGCTCAAAACACAGGTAGATTAGGATCAAGAAAAACAATGAACATTCCTGACGCTATAGTTGAATTACCAGCTTTAGGAGAAAAGGATATAAAAGATATAACAAATGGTGTTAAAGCAGGATTTGATTATATATTTGCTTCATTTGTTAGAAGAGCAGATGATGTTAGACAAATAAGAAAATTACTAGATGACAATGGTGGACAACACATTGGAATTATATCAAAGATAGAAAGCCAAGAAGGAATTGATAAATTCGAAGAAATCTTAGCTGAATCAGATGGTATAATGGTTGCCCGTGGAGATATGGGTGTTGAAATTCCATTCTATCAGGTTCCAATAGTTCAAAAACACATCATTAAGAGATGTAATGAAGTTGGAAAACCAGTTATAACAGCTACTCAAATGTTAGAGTCTATGACATCAAACCCAAGACCAACAAGAGCTGAAGTATCAGATGTTGCAAATGCTGTATATGATTTAACAGGATGCATAATGCTTTCAGGAGAATGTGCTATGGGTAAATAT
Organism: Clostridium sp. CAG:793; assembly: GCA_000433915.1. Lineage (GTDB taxonomy): Bacteria > Bacillota > Clostridia > TANB77 > CAG-508 > CAG-793. Next base: position 2,279 of record HF993644.1, on the reverse strand, counting down.
CCAGTTGAATGTGTTACAGATATGGACAAGATTTCTAAAGCTATTGAAGGTGATTTACATTACTGGAAGAGATTTGATGCTAGAGGAAATACTTTTGACAAAGATGATCTTAAAGGAAACATTGCTTACACATCATGTGTAACAGCAAAAGAAGTAAATGCTGATGCAATAGTTGCTTATACTCATTCAGGAGAAACAGCATATTTATTATCAGGATGCAGACCAGCTTGCCCAATCATTGCTATAACAGATGATGAGAAGACATATCATAAATTAGCTTTAGCTCAAAACGTTTTACCAGTATATGTTGAAGGTGGAGCTAACATTGATGAAACAATAGGAAAAGGAATTGCAATGCTTGAAAAAGAAGGAACACTTGAAAAAGGTGACAAAGTTGTAATTGCTGGTGGAGACAAAATCTTAGCAAACGAAAAAGAAAGCCAAGTATTAGGCGGAATTATGAGAATATAGTTTCATTTCATATAAATATAAAAACTCTGTATATAACATACAGAGTTTTTTGCTGTGCTTTGTAACATTATTATTAATGGGGACATAAGATATATTATACTTGTAAATCAGAAAAATACTCTGATATGCAATTAAAGGAGGAAACGATGTATAGATATAGAAATAATTACACTTGTCCTTGCCAAAATGATGACGAAGGATGCAACTGCCCTAATAGTATGATGGTAACAAATGATCCACAGATAGCTAATAACATGGATGTAAATATGGAAAATAAATGTGATTGTGGATTCAATGATCCAGCAATATTTCCAGACAATTTTATGTATGGGCAAAGCTATGTGCCAATCCAGTATATGAATGACACATTTAAGCCTGACATTGGACTACGAATGGGATCAATATTTCCAGAATTAATCAGTCCGTATGAGGCAGGAGATAGCATGCAAGAAATAGAATATTTGCGCAATGCAACAAGTAATGTAGGGAGATGGCCAAATGAATTATAATTGTGTTATAAACAATCCAGAATGTACGTTATCAAAGGAAGACTTAATGAGGCAAATACAAAGTCTTGCTTTTGCAGTAAATGATTTAACACTATACTTAGATACACATCCAGAAGATAGAAATGCACTTGGTTTGCATAATCAATACACTAGAAATTTGAAAAACAGTGTTGATATTTATCAAAGAAAATATGGACCACTTACTATGTACTGTCCATGCAATAGTTGGAGATGGGTTGCTAATCCATGGCCATGGGAAGGAGGAAATAATTAGTTATGTGGACATATAATAAAACTTTACAATATCCAATAAATATAAAGCAAAAGGATCCTAAGCTTGCCGGCTGGATTATATCTCAATATGGTGGACCAGATGGAGAACTTGGAGCTTCTTTAAGATATTTGTCACAAAGATTTGCAATGCCTGATACAAAGGCTAAAGCAACTTTAAATGATATTGCCACTGAGGAACTTGCACACCTTGAAATGGTAGGAACAATAGTGCATCAATTAACCAAAGACGCAACAATAGATGAAATAAAAGCAGCAGGGTTAGGGGCATATTATACAGATCATGGTGTAGATGTATATCCACAATCAGCAGGAGGAGTTCCTTTTAATGCTCTAGCTATATCATGCAAAGGCGATCCTATAGCAAATTTACAAGAGGATTTAAGTGCGGAACAGAAGGCAAGAGCCACATACGAAAAGCTAATTGATTTATGCAAAGATAATCCAGATGTAGTAGATCCACTAAGATATTTGAGGGAAAGGGAAGTAGTTCATTTCCAAAGATTTGGTGAAGCATTAAGGAATGTTCAAGATTTATTAACGCAAAAGAGATGTTTTGCAATAAATTCTGGAAATAGAGTTAATATGAATTAAATATTTTATTAATGAGGAATGCTTGATATTATGCTGTTTTAAAGTACAGCGTAATTGATAACATCCTCTTTTACTTTATTTTGCTTGTATAATGCAGAATATTTATTGATTTTGATAGTTCTGAGAATGCTTTGGTATTTTGATGCTGGGTATAGTTGCTATAAGAAATAATGATTTAATAAGTAAATGTAAAAAATTAGTAAAAATATATTGACATAACGATATAAAGATGATAATATAAAGGAACTTTATATATTAAATTAATTCAAAAATTTAAATTCAAACACAGATCCGTGTAATTTTCAAAAAGTTAATTTAGTGAAAAAAGGCTACACAAGAAGAAATTAAATTAATTTTTTATGGAGTTAGTATATATGAGAACATTATATGAAAAGATAATACATAATAGAAATG
>HF993643.1 GCA_000433915.1 Clostridium sp. CAG:793 | reverse complement strand
ATTAATAAAAGACGGAAAAGCATTAAGTATAGGATTAGTGTTAGAAAGAGCGATAAATTCTAAGAACTTGGTTGAGAAAATAAATGAAATATTAGGAATGCAATTAAATTTAAGCAAAGAAAGTAGAAATTTGATAAATATATACATAATGAATGTTTTAAAAGGAATATTAGGAGAAGAAGAAACAAAAGAAATAATAAAAAGATTAAATAAAGAGAAAGAGGAGGCAAATAATATGTTTATGTTAGAAGAAACGCTAAGAAATGAGATGATGGAGAATAGAAACATTGGATGGAGAGAAGGTAAGAAAGAGGGACAAAAGGAAGGAATAAAAAATGGAATAAAAAGAGGCAAAGAAGAAGCGAAGATTCAAATAGCGAGAAGAATGAGCAAGCTAGGATTTGATTCAAAACAGATATCAGAGATTATGAAAATTTCAGAAAAGGAGGCAAATAATATGTTTATGTTAGAAGAGACGCTAAGAAATGAGATGATGGAGAATAGAAATATTGGATGGAGAGAAGGAAAGATAGAGGGGAAGAAAGAGGGCAAAAAGGAAGGAATAGAAGAAGGCATAAAAAATGGAATAAAAAGAGGCAAAGAAGAAGCGAAGATTCAAATAGCGAGAAGAATGAGCAAGCTAGGATTTGATGTAAAAGAGATATCAGAAATTATGAAAATTTCAGAAGAAGATGTTAATAAAATGCTAGATAGTAATAAGTTAGAAATAGACGAAAATGCAGAAAAATAAAAACGAATTTGAATAAAAATTATTACAACTCCAATATTCGTGAAAAAGCTATAAGAGTTTCAAGCAAAAACTTTGGATTTGAAAACAATATAAAATCTATACCATTATATGCTGCATTTTTAATAAAATAGAGTATAAATATGACGTCAAATTTTAAATTTGGCGTCTTTTTAAAATATAAGCTAAAAATCAGAATCTATTTTAGATGGTAGATTTAGATGTTGATAGGATATTATAGAATCGACTAAATTACCGAGTCTAATATGACCAGCAAAATACAAGTAATTACGCTTTTTGAGACGTCTAGAAATAGTTCTATACTTAGCATAGTGACCATATTTATTGCGTCCAATGAAAATGAAATTATCGGAGCTTTTAAAAATACGTGTTTTGGAGTTTAGACGAAGCTTTTCTTTTGAAAGAAAGTTTGTTAATTCATCTAAACAATATTGCAAGTATTCCTTGGATTGATGAAAAAGCACAAAATCATCTTGATATCGAATTACACCTTTAATGTGTAGATGTTCTTTAATGAAATGGTCCATATCATTAAGATAAAATATGGCTAATACTTGGCTAGTCATATTACCAATGCTAAGCCCTTCAGAATCACTATCAATAATGTCAAATACAATTTTTAGGGCATCAGGATCTTTTATACGTCTTAATAATTTTTCTTTCAAACGTTTGTGGTCAATGCTAGCAAAAAACTTTGAAATATCGCATTTTAAAATATAATAATCACCATATTTATTATAAAAATATTTACGCCAATGTTGATAAATTTCAAGACCACGTTTCATTCCCATATCTTTACGACTTGCAACATTAAAATTTTCTAGGCATGGTAATATAGCAGGATATAAGATATATCGAGCAACAAGATGATTTATAACTTTATCGAACATATTCTGGCTAACAATACGTCGTTCTTTTGGCTCGTATATAGTAAATATGTTGTATGGTCCAACAACATATTCATGATTTTTTAATGTATTATATATTTGATAAATATATAAGCATTTATATTCTTTAAAGAATTCAACTTTTTTCTTATTTTTAGTATTTTTACATACTTCATTGTATGCTTGAATAATATTATTATAATCATAAATATTTGGATATAAATTGTTTTTTCTTTTCATTTTTATTATACCTTTCTAACAAAATATAATAAAAATAATACACCAATAATAAAGAAATAAAATATAATGAGAAGAAATAGGAAAGTTGGTACTAATATGTGTTTTTTAATAAAAATAAGTAAAAAAAATTTTTTATTAAATATACTATTTAATAAAAAGATAATCCGCGAAAGCATTGAAAAATAAGAATCTTAAAAAAGACGAAAAATAAGCACAAAAAATATACTATCAATATATTGTTTTTTTTTGCTCATTATGCTATATATATATTGTAATCATTTTTTATTAAATAGTATATTTAATAAAAAATTTTTT
>HF993642.1:55857-60900 GCA_000433915.1 Clostridium sp. CAG:793 | reverse complement strand
ATAATAAGAAAGATAATTTGAATAAATCAAATTATCTTTTTTTATTGTAAAACTCCAGATTCTATGATAATATAATAACCGATAACAAAACAATTGTAGGAGGTATGTAATGGATAAATTTAAAGAAATTAGACCAGTTGTACTAGGGATTGCAATAAAAAATGGAAAAATACTAGTTAGTGAAGGATATGACAAAGTAAAAAAACAGACATTTTATAGATGCTTAGGTGGAGGTATAGAATTTTTAGAAACAAGTCAAGAAGCATTAAAAAGAGAATATAAAGAGGAACTTGGGATTGATATTATTGTTGAAGACTTTTGTGGTATTTCAGAAAACATATTTACATACCAAGGAAAGAACGCTCATGAGCTAATCCTATTTTATAATATAAAAATACAAGATAAAGATGTACGAGAGAAATATCATATAATAGATGATAACTGTGAATCAGATGCTTATTGGATTGATGTTAATGAATTTAAGAACAATAAAAAAATAATATATCCAGAACAAATTTTTAAATATATATAATTGTATAGCCTTGTGAAAAAATGAAATAGTGCTATGTTATAAAAAGCAATTAAAGAAAGGAGGAAGATATGATAAAACATATTGTAATGTGGAAATTTAAAGATAATGAAAAAGAAAATATGATAAAATTCTTAGATGGTTTAAATTCATTAAAAGATATAATTCCAGAAATAAAATACATGGAAACTGGAATAAACATTAATCCCAAAAACGAATATGATGCAATTCTAATATCAGAATTTGAATCTTTTGAAGACTTAGATAAATATAAGAAAAATCCTGAACATGTAAAAATATCAGAATTATGCAAAAAAATAAGATTAGATAGGCAAGCAATAGATTATGAAATAAAATAAAAAGGAGAATAAAAATGGAAAATAGACAAGTAAAGCCATTTACAATGTGGCAACATTTTAAAGGATCTAAGGCATTAGTAATAACAACTGCTACTCACAGCGAAACAGGAGAAAAATTAGTTATATATCATTGCACAGGAAATGGAAATGTGGCAAATCACAAAGATGGAATTTATGCAAGACCATTAGAAATGTTTCTATCAGAGGTAGATCATGATAAATATCCAGAAATAAAACAAAAATATCGTTTTGAGGAAATAAAAGAAAATTAATAATAATTGAGAAAAATTATGGATGTAGTTGGTACAATGTTTTTTAAAGACAATAAATTATTGATTGATAAACCACGCAAAAGACTTACATATCAAATGGTTGGAGGTAAAGTTGAAAAAGGAGAAACTCCAATGCAAGCAGCAATAAGAGAATGTCATGAAGAACTAGGAGAAAAAGCAATATTTGATGAATCATTATTTAATTTAACAATGGAATTTGATGAAATTGCAACTAGTGATGGAATTACTCCAATTCATTTTTATGTGTTTACATATAAAGATGAACTAAAGGGAGATTTAAATACATCTGAAGAAATAGAAAGATTCAAGTGGTATGAAACGAAAGACGGAAATGAAATATTATCCAATACATTAAAAAATGAAGTTGTTCCATATTGTATAAAAAATGGATTAATAAAATAAAAAAATTAGCAGAAATATACTAACAAATAAAGTATAAAATCTGCTATTTTCTTATTGACAAAAGAACAAATGTTTGCTATTATATATGTACAAAATATATTTAATCAAAGAGGTGAGCATAATGAACCGAATATATGCAGCAATAGATCTAAAGTCTTTTTATGCATCTGTTGAGTGCAGAGAAAGAAATCTTGATCCATTAACAACCAATCTGGTAGTAGCTGATAGGTCAAGAACAGAGAAGACAATATGTTTAGCAGTATCACCTAGTTTAAAGAAATATGGAATACCAGGAAGAGCAAGGCTCTTTGAAGTAATACAAAAAGTAAATAATATTAATAAAGAAAGACGCTCAAAAATAAGAAATAGAACATTTGTAGGAAAATCATGTAATGAAAATGAACTTGAAAATTTTCAAAACTTAGAACTAGATTTCATAGCAGCACCACCACAGATGAACTTATATATGAAATATAGCACTCAGATATATAATACATATCTAAAATATATTTCGCCAGATGACATATTTTCATATTCTATTGATGAAGTATTTTGTGATATTACAGGCTATTTAAATACATATAAAATGACAGCAAAAGAATTTGTGACCAAAATGATAAGAGACGTATATAAGACAACTGGAATAACAGCAACTGCCGGAATAGGTACAAATTTATTTTTATGCAAAATAGCTATGGACATATTAGCTAAGCATGCTGAGCCAGATAGTTATGGCGTTAGAATAGCCGAACTTGATGAAATGAAATTTAGAAAAGAATTATGGAATCATACGCCAATAACAGACTTCTGGCGTGTAGGAAAAGGCTATGCTAAAAGGCTTGAAACTTATGGGATGTATACAATGGGAGATGTAGCCAAGTGTTCAGTAAAAAATGAAGAATTATTATATAAATTGTTTGGAGTAAATGCAGAGCTATTAATAGATCATAGTTGGGGCTGGGAATGTGCTACAATAAAAAGTATAAAAAATGTGAAACCAGAAAATAAGAGTTTATGTTCTGGACAAGTATTACATTGTCCATACAATTACGAACAAACAAAATTGATAATAAAGGAAATGGCTGATTTATTAGTTCTTGAGATGATAAGTAAAGAATATGAAACTGATATGTTAGTTTTAACAATAGAATATGATGCAGAGAATTTACAAAACCCAAATTATAAAAAATTCTGTAGAGGCGAAATAAAAGAAGATAGATATGGAAGAAGAATACCTAAGCCAGCACATGGAACATATAGACTAGAAAATATGACAACATCAACTAAGACTATAACAAAAGGCTTTTTAGAATTATATGAGAAAATACTTAATCCTAAATTATTAATTCGAAAAATATATTTGACAGTAGGAAATTTAAAGAATTATGAAACTGAAGAAAATAAACAAGAATATGAGCAAGTTAATTTATTTACCAATTATACAGAAAAAGAAAATGAGAGAAAAGAAGAAGAAGAAAAACTAAAAAAGGAAAGAAATATACAAAAAACAATAATTGACCTAAAAAATAAATTTGGTAAAAACTCAATAATAAAAGGCATGGATCTAGAAGCAGATGCAACGACGATAGAAAGAAACAAACAAGTAGGAGGGCATAGTGAATAATAGAATACAAAATGGAAAATATGATGACATAATAAATATGGAGCATCATATATCGAAAAAACATCCGCAAATGAGTCTAGAAAACAGATCAGCACAATTTGCACCATTTTCAGCTTTAACCGGTTATGATGACGAAGTAGAAGAAGTTTGCAGATATACAGAAGAACAGAAATATATTGATGAAGAGAAAAAAGAAGAAATAAACAATAAGTTACAAATTATAAAACAACAAAAAGATAAAAAAGTAATGATACAATATTTTGAAAAGGATTCGAAAAAAGAAGGCGGAAAATATATAAAAACCGAAGGTAAAATAAAAAAGATAGATGATTATCAAAAAGCAATATATATGGACAACAATCAAAAAATTCTATTAGATAACATTATTAACATAAATATTGAATAATAAGTCAAATATTGTATTGAAAAAAATAAGAAAGTATTATAAAATACAATAAAAATAGGAGAAACACAAGAAAAGATGATATATGAATTTGATGTTGAAGGAACAATAGTAGGAAAACAAAGACCAAGAGTAAATACATACACCAATCAGGTATATACACCCAATAGAACAAAGGATTATGAATTGTTAGTGCAACAAAGTTTTAAAATAAAATATCCAAGACATGATATGATAAATGGTAGAGTAGCAGTAGAAATAACCGCATATATGAAAATACCTAAAAGTACGAGCAAAAACCTAATAGATGATATGCTAGCAGGTAATATAAGTCCAACTAAAAAACCAGATGTAGACAACATAGCTAAATCAATATTAGATGCAATGAACCAATATGTATTTAAAGATGATAATCAAGTATCAAAGGTTACTGTTGAAAAGAAGTATGGAGAAATTGAAAAAGTACATATAAAAGTAGAAGAATATTAATTAACAGAGTAATTTAAAATATAAGGTAAAATGGAGAATTATAGTGAAAATAATAAAAAAGCTAATCTTATGGATAATCAGTAGTATTATAATCATATCTGTGGCTGTTGGAATCTATGGATATCAATATTATGCTGAAACAATGAAAAAAGAATCCATAGAATCAAAGATACAAGAAATACGCCAAGACTATACATATGTAAAAAAAGAAGATCTGCCACAAGACTATCTAAATGCAATAGTTGCAGTTGAAGATAGAAGATTTTTTTCTCATGGAGCGATTGATCCAATAGGAATTGCAAGAGCAATTTTAATAAATATAAAGAATAAAAGCTTCCAAGAAGGCGGAAGTACAATAACACAACAGGTAGCAAAAAACTTGTATTATATTAGCGAAACAAATGTAGTAAAGCGAAAGGTAGCAGAAATGTTTACTGCAATAGAAATAGAAAAAAAATATAGCAAAGAAGAAATACTAGAAATATATGCAAACACAATATATTTTGGCAATGGATATTATGGGATAAAAGAAGCATGTAATGGATATTTAAAAAAAGAATCTAAAGACATGAATCTTGCTGAATCAACCATGATGGCAGGAATACCAAATGCACCAAGTGTATATGCTCCAACAGCTAATAAAGAATATTGCAAAAGTAGACAAAGAAAAGTATTAGCATCAATGGTAGATGCGGGATACATATCTAAAGAAGTAGCTGATTCAGTAGATCAAAGTTTTATTGATAAAATCGAATAATGAAATAAAAATATATATAATAAATAGAGGCTGCTTTTTCAACAGCCTCTAAATAACCTTACTATTTTACAAAATTTATATTAAATTAATCTATTCATAGCATTTTTTCCACCAAATATACAAGGAGAATTACATTTCCAACCAGGGAATGTACAACGAGCACCTTTAGAATATGGTAGTAGATAAT
>HF993642.1:22242-55809 GCA_000433915.1 Clostridium sp. CAG:793 | reverse complement strand
TCAGGTTTGTCAACTGTCGCAGCTAAATACTTATTCATAATTTCAGAAGTTTGTTCCATAATTTCCAATTGAGCAGAACCACATAAACGTTCAGTACATTTTAAAACAAAATTTTCAATTGTTCCGCGTTCATTAACTTTAACAAGCATTCCTTGAGGAAAATACTGAGATAATGAAGAAATATCCTCAAGCCAAGAATTTTCTAAATCAGTTCCTCTAATAATTGGTGGAATATAATACTCAGGAGTATCTAATAAACTCATTTCGTATGATAATGTTCTATGTCTTTGAGCCTGTGCTAATTGTGCAAAGCTAGCCAAATATGAAGTGCAATAATTTTCACCAAATTCTTCATATCTATTAGGCCTTGTAGAAAATAAAGAAAAACTGCGATTTTTTATTCTAGAATCCAAACCATCAACCTCTAAGTCAGGCATAGCATCTAAAAATTCTCTAAAAACGTCTTTCAATTTTAAAGAAAAAGCACTATCATCAGCATTATTAATATAATCTTTAGCCCAATTTATTATATAATTTAATTGTCCAAAGTTTACTGTATATTCCATAACAGTAGCTGGAGTAAATACACTAATAAGATATCTAGCATTTTCTTGAGCCAATTTTAAAATACGTTTTGAATCAAATTCAGGATATTTAGAAGATATAACATCTTCAAAAATATGTATCCACTTTTCATATAAAGTATTTTCTTGGACAGAAGGAGTCATATGGGTATAACGTGCTGATTTCTCAGAGGTGTTATAGATTTTCTCATTATTCAAAACCATAGCAAGAATCTTAGGAATACCTTCAAAACATAAATTGTATGTAGGATGACCAAATACACTGTGATGGCCTGATTTTATATTTCCATTAACACGTCTTTGGGTCTTCTCTGGACTTTCAGCAAATAAAGTTTCAACAGTGTCTGGTAAATAACAGATACCAGCAGATTTGCCAGAAAAGTCTAAAGCTTCTTCCTTTGACATAGAATATCCAACCTTAGTTGATGCAATTATTTCAATTTTCATAGTAAAAATCCTCTCTATTAAAAATAATTATTTATAAAAAACAACTAAAACGAATTATATTATATGAATAATTAAAATTCAATACAGAATGAAAAATAAAATAAATTCTATTGAATTAAACATATCCAATATGATAAACTAGGTATATATTTAGGACAAGGAGATAAAAAATCATGTCAATGCTTGATTTAATAATGATATTTCCGACAGGATTTAGTGCATCATTTCTAAAAATAATAAAAGGAAAGCTTACACCAGAAGTAGCCGAATATATAGACAAAAATAAATTATATCATTTTACAAACAATAATGCTGCTGATAAAATTCTAGAAAGTGGATACATAAGAAGTGGAGGAATACTTACATCGTATGGAATTCCAGCAGCATATATGTTTGCAGGAATTCCTGAAATATCTAATTATGTAAAAAATTTAGGTTCACCTGATATTAATCCATTATTGCATCCTGAAAATATTTTATGTGCTGTAAAACTATCACCAACAAAAGAGCAATTGACAGGACTTCAAGTTAGATTTCAAGATGGAGTAATAGTAAAAGAAGGTGGAATGGTATTTAGACCAGACCAAGCTGAAAAAGTATCAATGGTTATAGATCTAATAAAAGATAAAAATGGAAATAAGAGGTTAGGACTAAGAGAACTAACAAAAGAAGAAATAGAGCAAGCAGAAAGTTTGACAGATGAATTCGATATTGGAGGGAAGATAATTCATTTGCCTAAGAAATTTAAAAGAGGATATAAACCAAGCCAAGAATGCTTAGAAGCAATAGAATCGGCGAAAAAGCAATTAGGCTATGTTAAATATCTAGACTTTTTGTCAACGGCACAACACGTATTTAATGCAGAAAATAAAAGATCAATGCACATGATATTTAGTGGAATAACGGGATTCGTAAAAAGATTATCAAGAAGTAAAACAAATCAAATAGAAGAAGCTCCTAATGCACAAATAAAGAGGATTGTTCAAGGAATTGCAGAAGGTGATATTGAAACAGATAGACCAGAATTAAGTAAATCATATAAAAATTGGATAATAAGTCTTAATAAAGAAGGGAGATATCAAAAAGATTTTCCAAGCACTATGGATGAAATGATGAACAGCAGTTACTTTCAATTATCTCAAAGATTAGAAGACCATATAGATAAATCGTGTATATACAAAAGTAAAAAACATGGCATAAATCATAGTAGAAGAGTAGCAATGCTTGCTTCAGAAATTATGGAAAGAGTAGGAATAAACTATGATGAAAGAGACAGTGAATTGTTACTTACAGCATGTTATTATCATGACATTGGAAGAATAATGGATGTTGGACCACACGCAAAAAGAAGTGTAAGTAAACTAAAAAAGATGGATTTAAAGCACTTAAATGGAGAAGAGTACACGACAGAAGAAAGAAATATGCTATATGCAGTAGTTGAAGCACATGAAGCAAAACCAGATCAAAAGCATGAAATAATGAGTAAATACAATATTCCAGAGGATAAAATAGCTGATTGCTATCTATTTATGTCTGTATTAAGAGATGCTGATGCATTAGATAGAGCTAGACTTAGCAACAAATTTACTATGGATTTAAAGCCAGAATATCTAAGCATATGGGAATCAAAAAGTTTGATAAATTTTTCATTTGATTTAAATAAATTAAGTGAATTAATGCCAACAGAAAAAATTATGAAATGCGAAACAATAGGAAGACCAATGGAAAATCAATTTTTAGATTCAATAAGAGTAACTACACAAGATGATAATAGAACTCCTATGAGAAATAGAAGCGATATACCTGAATTAGGAAAAAACATTAATACTCCACCAATTTCAAATAATGAACCAGAAAGATGAGAATTTAAGATAATCATGAAGGGAATAAATATATAACAATGAAAGACATTAATAAAAGAATAAACTTATGCAATAAAATATATCCATACTTATCAGGATTTTCATCTGATCTGTTATTTTGGGCAGCTATAAATACTATATTTTTAATAACAGTAAAGCAGCTTTCGGCATCACAAGTTAGTTTATTAACAGCAATTTCAAGCTTTGCCGCAATATTAGCTCAAAATATTATTTTAAAAATTATAAAAAAAACGGAAATGTTAAATCTGTTAGACTAGGGTTAATATTATTATTCATAGCAGCAATAATAATAACATGTGGTAATTCATTTACAATAATAGTAATTGGAGAGGTACTATATCATATATCACTTTTGTTCAAAGGAATGGACTGTGTTATTCTAAAGAGAAATTTAAAATATTTAAAACAAGAAGACTCATTCATTGAAATTCAGAGCAAAAGCAGTATTATATATGCAGTATCAACAATGGTAATTTCTTTTATAGCAGGTTTTATATTTAATATTAATAATTATTTACCAATGATACTTTGCTGCACTATATGTTTCATAAATATAATAGTTTCAAGTTTTCTATATGAGCCAGAATTACAAGAAGAAAGTACACAAGTAAATAACAACAACAAATCATTCAAATGGACAGAAGTAATATTTTTAATTATTTTATTATATGGATTACTATATAGCACATTAGAAACAGCACAAGAAAACGGAAAAATATTTATTCAATATACTTTACAGAACTTCATGGATGTAAACAAAACAGCAATATATTTATCAATTATTATTAGCTTATCTAGAATATCAAGAGTATTATCAAATATGTTTTTCAGTAAAATATATAGAAAGCTAAAAAATAAATTTATCATAGTTTTAAATATTAGTTTGATTGCCTCAATAGCATTTTTGATAATTGGAAGTTTATTTTCATCAAATATTATTGGAATCATAATAATGAGTTTAGGATTTTGCTTATTATTATGGGCAAGAGATCCAATTCAGAATGTTTTAAAAAATGAATTGTTAAATAATTGCAACAAAGAGACTCAGCAAACCGCAATATTGAAATTCAATTTGTCCAGTAAAATTGCAAGATGTATATGGGCTACTTTAGTAAGTTTAATATTACTAAAAGTAGATATGTTTTACATTATGGTTATTCTACTAATTTTTGCTGTAGTATATCTTGGAGGAGTTATAAAATTATACAAACTATTAAATTATAATAGGGGGAAATCTTTATGAAAATTTTTACAACTAAAAATGCAAAAATTAAGAATATAGTTCGTAATGTTGATGATAGTATTATACAAAGATTAATGCAAAGTTGCATAAAAATAAATAAAGATGATGAATATTCAACAATATATAATAAATTTTACAAAACAAAATATCCAGTTCAAGATTTATCAGAAAAAGAAAAAATCTAGAAGAATATTTAAACAATTTAGCAGGAACAAAAACTTCAGGTGTTAGAACCAAACTTCAAGGAAAAGAATATAGATGGGTTTTAATTGATGAAAAAAATTTGATAGAGAATGATGATAAATAGTAATTTGTAGGGAGGTTAATTATATGGAAAAGAATAAAAAAGAAAATACAAATAATTTGATATCAAGAATAAAAGCAAGAGCTAATGCAGACAAAAATACGGAAGAAAAGTCCTGATAGTTTAATATTAAGAATAAAAAGAAGAGCAAATGCTGATAAAAATAAAGAAAGAGAAAGATAAATTACAATAGATAGGGCAGGTAATTAGTTGAAAATTATCTGTCCTTTGTGTTATAATGCAAACAATAATTAGAAAGTTATCGTTGAGAAAGAAGTGTTGATATATGAAGAAAAAAATAAGTTTAATGGCAAGTATGGTATTATATTTGATTGCTATAATTATTTTAATATATTATTTTAGTTTAGAGTTTAATGAATTATTACGTTTAAGTCCAACTGGAAGAATAGTATTATTACTATTAAGTTGTCTTATTATGTATTTTGGTGGATTAGCTTTAACTAAATATATAGATGAAAAATATAAGAATAAAGTTTTAAAAATAAATATAGGTATATGGTTTATTTTATATATTATATTGTTATCAACACTTACTTTATTTGATGATTATTTTTTTAGAGGAGATTTTAATATATTAAATTGGAATAGTGAGTTGTTTAAAAACTATATGTCTAACTCATTTAATTTAATTCCATTTAAAACAATTTTTGGTTACATTACAAAATTTATTAGTGGAGATATTGCACCATATATATTTATATATAATATTCTAGGAAATGCAGTTGCTTTAATGCCTTTTGCCTTTTTCTTACCAATATTATTTGAAAAACAAAAGAAATTAAAAAACTTTTTACTAACAATGATTTGTATAGTTGTGGGTATTGAACTATTGCAATTTATTACAATATCTGGTTGCTGTGATATTGATGATGTGATTCTAAATGTATTAGGTTCATTAATTATGTTTGTAATATTGCGAATATCATCTATAAACAAATTTTTAAGAAACATAGTCCTTTTAGAAAAAAATAAAATTGATTATAAAGATTTAATAAAAAAGATTATTATTATTTTAATACCAATTATCTGTATTATTGGAGTTGTTTTTATAAGTGAAAATAAGTATATAGATAAAAATAGTCAAACTTTTACACACTTAAAGATAATAGATAAAACAAAAGAAGAAAATATTACATGTAATACTGCATTAGAACAATTTTATGAAGATAAAGAATATATATATTATTTTCCTTGCGAAAAAAGTAAATATGTAATAGTTATATATTCTAATGGTTATCAAGAAACTGTAAAATCATCTTTAGAATATGGAGATATAACTATTGAAGATTTAGAAAAAAATAACATAGAATTTATCAAACAGAAGAAAGATATGAGTAATTGACAAATTACAATTAATAGGAGTGCTATATGATAAGAAAGTTTGAAAAAAATGATATAAATGCAGTAATGGAAATATGGGTAAATGAAAATATAAGAACTCATAATTTTATTGCAAAAGAGTATTGGAAAGATAATTATGAATATGTCAAAGATATTTTACCAAAAGCAGATATATATGTTTATATCTTAGATGAACAGGTTGTAGGATTTGTAGGTGTAAATAATAATTATGTTGAAGGAATTTTTGTGGATATAAATAATCAGCATAGTGGAATAGGAACATCTTTACTAGATAGAATAAAAGAAAATAAAGATAACCTAACATTAAATGTATATAAGAAAAATGCAAATGCTATTAAGTTTTATGAAAAAAACAATTTTATAATTACAAGCGAAAATATAGACAAAGATACAAATGAAATAGAATATACAATGACTTGGAGTAAGTAACAAAAAGAGGAAAAAATTATTTTTACAATTTTTCCTCTTTTTTGAAAAGCATTTATATAAAATAAAAGCTCACGAACTTTTAAGTCCGTAAGTTGATTTCAAATGGAGCCTTAACTATACACGTATGCGAAAATAAGACTATAAGATTTGATTAAATCTCTCCGATAAATCAATTATAACAAATAATAAATTTATTACAATACTTTTACTGAAAAATCCTTATATCTATTTTAAAAAAAATCAAAATATGTTATTATTATAATAGTTCTGTATCATTAATTATGATACTTTTT
This sequence comes from Clostridium sp. CAG:793, assembly GCA_000433915.1. Lineage (GTDB taxonomy): Bacteria > Bacillota > Clostridia > TANB77 > CAG-508 > CAG-793. The sequence continues at coordinate 49,243 of HF993642.1, read as the reverse complement.
TAATGCAAGAAAAGGAGTAATAGTCGATGAATGAATTAAAAGAAATTGTGGATATGATACCAGAAGATACAAAAAAAGAAATATACCAAGATGGAGTTAAACCTGCAATGGTTGAAACAGGAAAAACTTTATCATTAGTTCCTAGAGTTGTAAAAAATGCATTGGCAAAAGTTGAAATGTGGTGTATTAACAGAGAGTTTATGGTTAAAGAATTTGAACAAGAATTACAAAGAAAACTAGAAAGCAAAAACGCAGAAAACATAGTTGATGCTGATCCAAGTATATTTATTCCGTCTGCACAAGCTATTAGTTACAATTGGGAAAAAGAAGATATAAAACAATTATATTTAAATTTAATGGCTTCTGATATGGATATAACAAAAAAGGAAAATGTTCATCCAAGTTTTTCAGAGGTTATAAAACAAATGGATTCAAATGATGTTAAAATTTTTACAAAAATATATAGTAAAATAGTGATTCCACTTTATGTGCTACAAAAGAACGAGGGAAAAGGTACTACACCCATATTAGATTATTTATTAACTAGCGATTTTTATGTTAATATTTCAGAAAATAAAGTCATAAAGAGTCTAAATAATCTGGAAAGATTAAAATTGATTGAAATTGATGATGACCAATATTATATAGATGAAAAAATATATAATCCTATTGAAAGTGGGAAAGAAATAATGAAATATAAAGCCAAGTTTTTAGATAAATTAGATATAACAAAGGGAATGATAAAGAAAACAGAGTTCGGAAAAGATTTTTTTGATGTATGTTGTAAGTAAGAAAGGTAGTGATTATAATGAATAAATATTATGATAGTTTAAATGATGAAGTAAAAGAATATTTTAGTATTTTATCACCAGAGTTTCCGGAATGGTTATTAGAATATATTGATACTCCTGAAATGGAAAGAATTAGTAAAATAAGCATGAGTTGTGGTACAGATTATTCTAAATGCTTTAATGTTAGATATTGGTATTCTAATTTAGATCATAGTGTTGGTGTTGCCTTAATTATTTGGCATTTTACACACGATAAGAAGCAAACACTAGCAGGACTATTCCACGACATTGCTACACCTGTATTTAAACATTGTATAGACTTTATGAATGGTGATTCAGAAACTCAAGAGTCTACTGAAGAAAAAACATCTGACATTATTAGAAATTCTTCAAAAATAATAAGTTTGTTAAAAAGGGATGGTATAAAGTTAGAAGAAGTAGATGATTATAAGATTTATCCTATTGCTGACAACAATACACCAAAACTGTCTGCTGATAGATTTGAATATACATTTGCAAGTGGATTAACTTTTTTCAGAGTTTGGGAATTAGACAAAATTAGAAAAATATATAACAATATTGTGGTAACTACAAATGAAGATGGTATACAAGAACTTGCTTTCAAAGATAAAGAAGTTTGTGAAGAATATATAGATACAATTTCAAAATTATGGCCTGAATGGGTAAGCGATAAAGACAGAACAGTAATGCAATTTTTAGCAGATATGTGTAAGTCAATGAATAATGCTGGTTATTTAACAGTAGAAGATTTATATACACTTTCAGAACAAGAAGTAATTGATAAAATTTTAACTTGTGAAGATAAATACTTATCAGATAGTTTTAAATTATTTCAGGACACTGATAAAGTTTATAGAAGTACAATGCCTGCTGATGAAAAATATTGTGTTAATATAAAAGCTAAAACACGATATGTTGTACCATTGGTTCAAACTGATGATGGAGCTGTTAGAATAAATCAGATATCAGAAACTGCAGCCAATCAAATTACAGAGTATTTAAATTGTCCAAAAGGTGGATATTATACATATTTTGATTTTCAATTCGTACCTTACGAAGAAGTAGTTACTAAAAAGCTTATTAAGAAAGACAATGTTTAGTTGGTATTGTCTTTCTCATTTTCAATATTAGGTATATATTTTTTTAGTATGGTATTTTGTAATTTTAAATATTCAATTTTAGTACCAATTGCTCGTTCATCTTCAAAGTAACCAAGATAGTGAAATTTATTTTTTACTTTCATTAAGCATTCAATATTATCTTCTAATGCTTTAGCAACATTCTCTATAATATATTCTTCTTTTTTAGGCTTAGGTTCTTCTTTAACTTTTGGAATTTTAATCTCATATCCTACAATTAAATTTCTAATATATTCAGACTGAGATAAATTTAATTTTGAAGAATCTCTTTTTAAAATAAATTTTTCATCATCACTTAAAAATACATTAACTTTATTATTTCTTATTCTCATTATTTAAAATCTCCTTTCTAACATTAAGGGTATGGGAATTCCTATATACGAATTTGTACGGGAGTATAAATTCAGTGCTTGCTAGACAAGAATATTACCCCAAAATTAAGAAAAATATAAAAAGAGGATTAAATTATTTTGATAATTTTTTCCTCTTTTTTAGTTAGTTTTATAAAAAATAAAAACTTACGAACAATTAAGTCCGTAAGCTATATTCAAATGGAGCGGGTACCGGGAATCGAACCCGGACAATCAGGTCGGAAGCATGACATTCTAGCCATTAAATTATACCCGCATATATGTATATTATAACATAAAAACAAATAATATCAATACTAAAATTTAATTGTAAGTATAACCTGTAGCAAAACAGTATCACGCATATATTTTATAGAAAAATTCACATTAATATAAAAAAGCCAATGAAAAACGTAACATCTTGAAAAAATACAATAAAGGTAGTATAATAGTTGTATTAAATTAATAATAGATCTTCAGATAAAGGAGGTTAATTCATAACTAAATATAACGACCAAAACAATGTAAGCAACGATGGAGGAATCAACAATGAAAAAACTAGGCATCACGTTCTCAATAGTCATTACAATAATTGCAACAATTTTATACCACATTGGTGTGAAATGTTTAGGCGTAGCAGATGTACCAACATCCGTCCTTGTGATTAGAGGAATCAGTGACTTTTTCTTTGCTGGAATGGCAATGTACACATGCACATCAGTGTATTGGGCTATTAAAAAGAAATCAATGAGGCTATATAACATAATTGATGCAGCAACAAATTTTGGATCACTATGCATGATATTTATAATTGAAGAAATCATTGAAAAGACGATTACTTCGCAAAACGAAATGAAGATTATGGTTCTAATAATTATTGCAATCATCGTAGAATTAAATGAGATAGGCTTAAATAAGATGAAAGAAAAGGCATTAAAAGAACTAATTGGTACAGAAAATATAAAGGATGTGAACGAAATATTATAGAAAGCTATGAATAATTAGGCAGGCGCCTAGCAATGAATATTGCTGGGCGCCTGCCACAGTAAATAAGACAAAACTATTGAATTAAAGATTATAAATGTGGTAAAATAATATCGATAAAAAGCAAAGAATGAAAGAAGATAGTTAAATGTATAAAATAAAAAGCAAGAAGATAAACAAGATACATGTAATGATAACAACAATGGGCATTATATTGGTAGTCTTATTTATAACAGTAATGTGCAAAATAATCAATATTAACATAATAAAAATGGCTGATAATAAATATGCAGAGGAAATCTTAAAGAGAAAAAACGATGAAGAAAATCAAAAGATAAAGGAAGAAGAAGAAAGAAAACAAAGAATAGAAAAGCAATTTGGACCATTAAATCAAGAAGAAATAGAAAAAGTAAACAAAATATATAGGCATAGTGAACCTAAAAGAGTATTTTTAACATTTGATGATGGTCCAACGAAACAAGTTACACCATATATATTAGATTTATTAAAACAGGAGAATATAAAGGCATCATTTTTTGTTTTAGGGACTAGAGTAGAAAGCAATCCTGCGTTAGTAAAAAGGGAATATGAAGAAGGCCATTTTATTGGAAATCATGGATATACACACAAATATAGCAGCATTTATTCTAGCATAGATTCGGTAATGAATGAATATAACATAACAAATGAAGCAATAAAAAAGGCAGTTGGAAATGATAAATTTAATAGTTTAGTATTTAGATTTCCAGGAGGGTCTGTTGGTGGTACGTACAATGATCTAAAGAAAGAAGCGGAAAGACAACTTGAAGAAAAAGGGATTGGAAGTGTAGACTGGAATGCTCTTACAAATGATGCAGCAGGAGCAAGAACAAAAGAAAAAATATTAAAAAATTTTTATGATACAATACAAGGAAAAACAAGTATAGTACTTTTAATGCACGATGCCGCAGATAAAATTTTGACGTATGAAACATTGCCAGAAATAATTTCATATTTAAAAGAAAATGGCTATGAATTTAAAACAATGTATGATGCGATAGGCAGAAATATAGAAATAGAATAATAAAAAGAGGAATATTAATGCTAAATCAATTTTCAAGAACAGAATTATTAATAGGAAAAGAAGGAATAGAAAAATTAAAAAATGCTAAAGTAGCAATATTCGGAATAGGTGGAGTTGGATCTTTTGTGGCAGAAGGGCTGGTAAGAGCAGGAATAGAGAACTTTATCTTAGTAGATGATGATAAAGTTTGTTTAACAAATTTAAATAGACAAATAATTGCAACAAGAAAGACAATAGGAAAATACAAAGTAGATGTAATGAAAGAAAGAATATTGGAGATAAATCCAGATGCAAAAGTAGAAACAGTACAAGAATTTTATATGCCAAACTCTGAAAATCAAATAATTACTTCAGACTTAAGTTATGTAGCAGATTGTATAGACACAGTTACAGCAAAAATAGAATTAGTTAAAAATTGCAAAGAATTAGGTATTCCAATAATTTCAGCTATGGGAACAGGGAATAAACTAGATCCATCAAAATTAACGATAACAGATATATACAAAACTAATACATGCCCATTAGCAAAAGTAATGAGAAAAGAGCTAAGAAAAAGAAAGATAGAAAGCTTAAAAGTAATATATTCAACAGAAGAACCAATAAAGCCAGATAATGAATCTGAATCTAGCTGTAAAACTAATTGCATTTGCCCACCAGGAACGAAAAGAAAATGCTCTGCCAGAAACCAAGTACCAGGGAGTATATCATTTGTTCCATCTGTAGCTGGACTTATGATTGCAGGAGAAATTGTAAGAGACATAATAGACTAGAAACAAAATAGCATATATTAGCATAGTTTTAGGAGGTTTATTATGATAGATAACAATTATTTATTTGCTAAAGACAATAAAAGACTATTTATTAATACAAGTTTAGGTTGTTCTGGGGAGTGTTCATATTGCTATTTGCCAAAACTAGGCTATGGAAATAAAGATAATAACTATAAAACAATATCTGCAAATAATATCATAGAAATGATAGAAAAAAGTAATTTAAATTTAACTAAAGATACGTTGATTACTCTAGGATGTTTTTCGGAATGCTGGGATGATCATAACAAAAAGGAAACATTAAAAATAATTGAATACTTTCTAAAGAAAGGTAATCAAATTCAACTATCTACTAAAAAGAAAATTTATAGTGAAGAACTTTCTATATTAATTCCTTATATAAAATACTATGGACAATTAATTATTTTTGTTAGCTCTACGACAATTTCTAAACAGAGTGTTATTGAAAAGAATACAGAATTAATTGAAAAAAGATTTGAAAATTTTGAAATACTGAAAAGTTTAAATATTCCTGTAGTATTATACATGAAACCAATTTTACACAATATAACAATTAGGGATTTAGATTTATATAAAAACTACATAGAACATTATAACATAAAAGATGTTGTTGTAGGAAGCATTTTTACAAGTGATATAGCAAATGAGACGGTACATTTTTCGAATAAAAATGAGTTATTTTATAATCCGATTAAGGATGAAGATATTATAATATCTGAATTGTCAAAAGTATGTAATGTTTATAGAAGAAGTACAGATGTTACAAATTATTATAAAATGAAATCCTAATTTAAATATGAAAAAAGTTCTCTTTTATGACAAGAGAACTTTTTAATCTTTGTATAAAATCAAGTTCGTAAGTTAATTTTAATGGAGCCACTAATGAGAATCGGACTCATGACCTACAGTTTACGAGGCTGTTGCTCTACCAACTGAGCTATAGTGGCATATATTATGTTTATCAATCAAACACAATTATAATTGTAACATACAAAGTAAAAAAAAGCTAGCATTTTTTTTATTTATGTGGTAAAATACAAATGTAAAAAAATAGCTGAAATAAACATAAAAAAGGAGAAAAACATGGGATTTTTTGATAAACTAAAGCAAGGCTTAGCTAAAACAAAAATAACATTTGGATTTAAAAAAGTAGATGAAAACTTATTAGAGGAATTAGAAGAAAATCTAATTATGGCAGATGTAGGAATGGAATCATCTGAAAAAATCATTGAAAATCTTAGAAATAATATAAAAAAAGAGAATATAACTGAACCAGAAGAAGTAAAAAACACATTAAAACAAGAAATATCAAATATTTTCGAAGGAATGGACGATCAACTAAAATTAGAAACAAAGCCATCAGTACTATTGATGGTAGGAGTAAATGGAGCAGGAAAAACAACATCAATAGGAAAGATTGCAAATAAGTTCAAAAAAGAAGGAAAAAAAGTATTAATTGTAGCAGGAGATACATTTAGAGCTGCAGCAGTAGAGCAATTAGAAGAATGGGCCAAGAGAGCGAATTGCGATATATTTAAAGGAAGAGAAGGACAAGATCCTTCATCAGTAATATTTGATGCGTGTAAAAAAGCAAAAGAAGAAAATTATGACATAATGATATGTGATACGGCCGGTAGATTACAAAGCAAAAAATATTTGATGGACGAATTAGAGAAAATGAAAAAAGTCATAGACAGAGAAATGCCAGAAACATCAAAAGAAATATTACTTGTATTAGATGGATCAACAGGTCAAAATGCAATTTCACAACTAGAAGCATTTAAAGCAGCAACTGGAATCACAGGACTAGTTCTAACGAAGCTTGATGGAACTGCAAAAGGAGGAATAGTAATTAGACTAGTAAAAGAATATAACATACCAGTAAAGTTTATAGGTGTAGGGGAATCTATTGATGATATGGAAGAATTCAATGCAGAAGATTTTATAAATGCTATTATTGAATAAATTTTATATAAAGGAAAGGTGAATTATAGTGCAAAAAGAAAATAACCAAAATGAAATAACAAAAGATAGCATAGAAACCGTGAACAAAACCAAAAAAATAGAAGAAAAGAATCAGGAATCTAAAAAAAGAAGAAGAAAAATCGTATTAGCAATAACAGCAATCGTACTTGCAATATGCTATATATATGCAAGAGGTAACTACCTCGAAATGAAGGAAATTGGAGAAAAGTATATAGAAGTATTTAAAAAAGATTTCATATACACAATAATTACATTTGTTGTAAACTTTATAATATTGTTTTTCTCATTTTATTTTACAAACAAAACGATAAGAAAAGGACTAAAGGTTTTTTTCGATGACGAGAAAAAAGAAATGCCTAAATTTCCTAACAAATCAGTATCATTTGTTATAGCACTTATAGGAAGCTTACTAAGCACTAAAATGTTATTAAACAAGATACTATTATGCTTTAGCGGATCAAGATTTGGAATAGCAGATCCTGTATTTCATATAGACATAAGCTTTTTCGTATTTATAAAGCCATTAATTCAATTTATACTAATATATCTATTAGTCATTGTAATTGCAACACTTGTATATGCAGTTGTATACTCACTGATTGTACTAAACAAGAGCTTTGACGGTGTTTCAAGAGAATCAATAGCAAAATGTGATTTGGTATCAAAAGTAGGAATGAGAGTAAAATTAATCGGAATATTAATTGGATTAATCGTAATCGCATTTATGGTATTAAACATTGGAAATGAGAAATTCATGAACATCGAACTAACTGATGGAACACAATATTCAATATATGGAGCAGGAAATGGAGACACAACTGTAAAGCTAGCAGGATATGTATTGCTTGCAATTTTGTGTGTAATATCAATCTTTAAAGCATATAAGGCTTTAAAAGAAAAAAGTACAAGAAGAGTACTAGGAAACTTGATGATAGTACCAATATATTTAATAATATTAGCAGTAGTCCTTGCAGGATATCAACTAATATTTGTTGGTTCAAATGCACTAGACAAAAATCAAAACTTTATAAAAGAAAATATTGAAAAAACAAAACAAGCCTATGGAATTACGACAGAAAATGTTACAGAGAAGAACATACAATATAGTGGAACATTAACATCAGCTGAGATTTCTAAAAATCAAGACTTACTTACGAATATAGCAATCGTAAATAAGCAAAATGTATTACAAGATTTAAACGCTGCACAAACAGCAAAAGGATATTACTCATTTAGACAAGCTCAAATAGCATCATATAATATAGATGGAAAACCAACATTAGTATATGTAACACCAAGAGAAATATCAGATAAAGATGCAACATATTCAAATAAAACATATCAATACACACATGGATATGGAAGTATAATCACTTTAGCTGGATCAACAGATGAATATGGAAATCTAAAGAATATTCAAAAAGATTTTGGAGATACATCAAATGAAACAATACCAATAAAACAACCACGTATATATTTTGGAATGGATACTAATAATGCAATAGTTATAAATAGTAAAAAATCAGAATTAGATTATCCAACATCAGATTCAAATAATGAAAATGAATACAACTACACAGGAAATGCGGGACTAAAGCTAAACTTATTAGATAGAATAATCCTAGGAATTAAAGAAGGAGATATGAATCTTGCATTTTCAGGAAGTGTAACAGGAGAAAGCTCAATAATAACAAATAGAAACATTATAGATAGAGCAAAAACAATAATGCCATACCTAATGTATGATGAAAATCCATACATGGTAATAGATGATGATGGAAATCAGATATGGGTACTAGATGCTTATACAGTAACTAATGAATATCCATTTGCACAAAAAACAGAATTAAGTGAAACAAAAGAGATAAACTATATACGTAATTCTGTAAAAGTATTAATAAATGCTTATGATGGAACAATGAACTTCTATATTACAGACAGAACAGATCCAATAGCAATGGCATATAACAAGATATATCCAGATATATTTAAGAATAGTGATGAGATTTCAGAGGGCATCAGCAAACATTTTATATACTCACAATACTTGTATGATATTCAATCAAAAATAATAGATAAATATCATAATATTCAACCAGAAACATTATATCGTGCAAATGATGTATGGGATGTTGCAGAAACATTTGATTCAGACAAGACTGAAAAAATGAAATCTTATTATACTATGGTAAAAAATGAAAATGGAGATTTAGAAATAGGATTAGTAATACCATATACTTTATATGGAAAGCAAAATATAACATCATACATGATAGGAACATCTGTAAATGGAACAAACAAACTAACACTATGCAACTTTGAAGCGGATAGCAATGTGCTAAGTCCAATTCAACTTGAAACTCAAATCAATCAAGATGAAACAATAGCATCAGACATTGCAAGTTTGAATGTTAGCGGAAGTAAAATAACTAAAAATTTAATTGCCATACCAATAAATAATACAATCCTATATGTTGAAACATACTATCAACAATATATAAATGAATCAACACAAAAACCAACATTAAAAAGAGTAGTAGTTGCTTCTGGAAATAAAGTAGCAATAGGAAATTCTCTAACAGAAGCTCTTGAGAACTTAATGTCAAAATCAGCTGTTGATATAAATGTACCAACAGGAGAAAATACTGACGAATTAATAAATTTAATAATAAAAGCAAATGAAAATGTAAAGAGTTCAAGCAAAAATTCAGATTGGAAACTATTCGGAGAGGATATGCAAACTCTTACAAAATTAATAGACCAACTAAAAAATACTGTTGAAGAAAATAAAACAGAAGCTACACTTACAGAAAACACTATAAATGTAAATGATATAAGAAACTCTGTAGGAGAATAATTACAATGAAGTTTTTTATAGATTTTTCCTTTTGATAAAAATCTAAATTTACTTTTAAGGAGAAATGCAATTTTAAAATTGCACAAAAATACAATGAATACACCTAATAAACTAACTGTTTTTAGAATTTTATTAGTACCAGCAATGGTCATAATATCTTTAATTCAAATTCCTGGTACAATAGCAAATATACCATTATCATCAATAATAATAGACATTATATTTGCGATAGGGGCAATAACAGATAAATTAGATGGTTATCTAGCAAGAAAAAATCATCAAGTTACAACTTTCGGAAAATTCCTAGATCCAATTGCAGATAAAATAATAGTAATATCAGCAATGCTAATATTAGTTGAAAAAGGAATGCTTCCAGCATGGATACCAATAATAATTATAACAAGAGAATTTGCTGTATCTGGATATAGACTAATAGCAGTAGAAAAAAATGGAACAGTAATAGCAGCAAATAAATGGGGAAAAATAAAAACAGTAACCCAAATGATAGCAATAATTTTGGCATATTTAGATACACATCCATTTGGAGCAATATTTACAATGCAATTACAAGGGTTTGAATTTATAATGAATTTACTAGTAACATTATTCATGATAATATGCACAATCGCAACAATATTCTCTGGATATGAATATTTAAAAGGTGGAAAAGACTTATTAAAAGATATGTAAATATCAAAATAATACAAAGGAAGGATTCTTAATAATGTCAGAAGAAATCAATAATAAAGACAACGGACAAATAACATTTATGGAAATGGAGAATAACCAATATTCATCAGTAGAAGAAGAAATCACTAAACTAAGAGAAAAAATAAATTACTATTCACAATTATATTATGATATGGACAATTCACCAATTACAGATTTTGAATTTGATACAATGATGAATAGACTTAAAAAATTAGAAAAAGAGCACCCAGAGTTAATTACAAAAGATTCACCAACTCAAAAAGTTGGAGGTCATGTACGCGAAGATTTTGCTAAAGTAACACATGAAGTGCCATTACAAAGCTTACAAGATGTTTTCTCTTACGAGGAGCTATATGAATTTGATAAGAGAATAAAGCAAAGCGGAGAAACTAATTACTGTGTTGAAACAAAAATTGATGGACTATCATGTGCATTAAAATATGAAAAAGGAATCTTAGTTCAAGGAGCTACAAGAGGCGATGGGGTTGTAGGAGAAGATGTTACTGAAAATGTAAAAAAGATAAAATCAATACCTCACAAGCTAAAAGAACCATTAGACATAACTGTAAGAGGAGAAGTCTTTATTGGAAAAAAAGAATTTGAAACATTAAATGAAGAAAGAGAAGTAATGGGAGAAACTCTATTTGCAAATGCAAGAAATGCAGCAGCAGGGTCATTAAGACAATTAAATCCTAAAATTACTGCTCAAAGACCTTTGGATATATACATTTTTAATGTACAAAAAATAGAAAATAAAACTTGGAATTCACACTGGGAAGAATTAAATTATCTAGCTAATCTTGGATTTAATGTTGTTCCATTCAGAAAGCTTTGCCATACAATTGATGAAGCTATTGACGCAATAAAAGAAATAGGAGACAATAGAGAAGAGCTTACATTTGGAATAGACGGAGCTGTAATAAAAGTAGATGATTTAGCACTTAGAGAGAAAATTGGAACTACATTTAAAGTACCGAAATGGGCAATAGCATATAAGTATCCACCAGAGCAGAAAGAAACAATAGTAAAAGATATAATATGCCAGGTTGGACGTACAGGAGCAATAACTCCAATGGCAATATTAGAACCAGTAAAAGTTGCAGGATCTACTATATCAAAAACAACACTTCACAACGAAGATTTTGTAAAAGAAAAAGGTCTAATGATAGGTGACCATGTAATTATTCAAAAACAGGGAGATGTAATACCAGAAGTTGTAGATGTACTAAAAGAAAAAAGAACAGGCGAAGAAAAAGTCTTTCAAATGCCAACAACGTGTCCAGTATGTGGAGCTCCAGCTGTTAGAGAAGAAGGCGAGTCAGCTGTAAGATGCACAGGAATTGAATGTCCAGCAAAAGCACTAAGGAATATAGTTCATTTTGCATCAGACGAAGGAATGGACATTGAAGGGTTGGGATACAAAATAGTTGAACAATTAATAGAAAAAGGGCTAATATCAAATATAGCAGATATATATGATTTGAAATTAGAAGACATAGCATCATTAAAGAAAAATGGCAAAAAATTTGCACAAAATTTAATTGATGCGATTGAAGAAAGCAAAAATAGAGATTTATCAAATTTAATTACAGCTTTAGGAATAAGACATGTAGGAAAAAAGCTAGCAAAAGTACTAGCTAGAAAATACAAAACCTTAGATAATTTAATGTCAGCAGATGTAGAAGAACTAGCAAGTAAAGATGACATAGGAGAAGTAATAGCTCAAAGCATACACACATTCTTTAATGAGGAACAGACAATCGATTTAATCAATAGACTAAAATCTGCAGGTATAAATACACAATCATTACAAGAAGAAAGCAATGATACAAGATTTGAGGGAAAGACATTTGTACTAACAGGGGCATTATCAAAATATTCAAGAGAACAAGCAAGTGATATAATCGAAAGACTTGGCGGAAAGACATCAAGTAGTGTATCAAAAAAGACAAGTTATGTATTAGCAGGTGAAGACGCAGGCAGTAAATTAACGAAGGCTCAGTCACTTGGAGTTACAGTAATATCAGAAGAAGAATTTGAAGAAATGATAAAATAAGACAAAGAAAGGAACTCTAATGGAAGGAAAATACACGTTTACAAACTTTTCAGAAGATTTAGATAACGGATATAAAATATTATTTGACTATGTCAGAAACCGTTATGTAGTTTATAAAGTTGATGAAAATTGCTATATGCAGGAACTAGTTGAACAAAAAACAAGAAATCCTGTACCAGAAAAATCAATGATAACACATAAGGCAATAAAAGAAATGTTTCCCTTTATAAAAGACATAGAATATAGAGCACAGAATTAATAATGTATTATTAAGGAGTTATAGATATGGCAGAAGAAGTTGAATATATGATTGAAGATGCAGAAGCTCACAGCGATGACATCGAATTTATGCAAAAGGCTATAGATGACAAAGCCGTATGGGTATTAGCGTATGCTAGTGAAAGATTATTAGCTGATAAAGAATTAATATTAAAAGCAGCGGCTGTTGATGGGCAAGTATTATACTATGCAAGTAAAGAACTAAGAGATGACAAAGATGTTGTACTTGCAGCAGTAAAAAATAAATGGCTGATAGTAAAGTATGCAAGTAAAAGACTTAGAGGCGATAAAGATGTTGCTATGGCTGTAATTACACAAAGTACAAAATCAAGCATTTACTTAACTGATGAAATATTAAAAGATCCAGATATTGATGCTATATTAAATCCACCAGAAGAAACACAACAATAATAATCCATATAAAATTACAAAAAGCAAATTAGAATTTTATCTAATTTGCTTTTTTAAAGCTTTGATTTCACATTAGGATAAATAAATTATCAAACAACATCTAAATTAATTCCAGACTTAGGCTGTACATAAATAGTTTTCTGGTTAGTATAAATAACAAATCCAGGTGCAGAACCATTTGGCTTTTTAACATATTTAACTAAAGTGTAATCAACAGGAACGTGTGAAGAAAACTTAGCTTTACTATAATAAGCTGCTAGCTCAGCACATGCTTGAATTGTTGATAACTTAGGCATTTGACCATTACATCTTAATATCAAGTGACTACCATGAATATCTTTAGTATGAAACCAATAATCATTATCACGAGCTACTTTTAAAGTTAAATAATCATTTTGTTTATTATTCTTACCAATACAAACATCGAAATCGTCTATTTTTAATTTCATATAATTATTTAGCATGTTAGTATCAGATTTTAAAGATACTTTATTTTTATTTCTACCTTTAATTTTAACATCAATAAAAAGTAAATTTTCAGAAATCTCATTATAAACTTCATCAATGTCCTCTATACTATGGCAGTTATCCAAAGAATAAACAATAGATTCAATATAATTCAATTCTTTCTCAGCTTCAATTTTTTGAGAAGAAGTAATAAGTAAAGTATTTTTTGCTTTATTGTATTTCTTAAAATATGAATCTGCATTTTTAGAAATAGACAATTTAGGATCTATTTGTATATGTACAATTTTATTATCATCATAGTAATTTTCTAATGAAACACTATTTGTGTCATCAGTAATAAGAATAAGATTAGGATTCTGCTTAGCCTTTGAATAATCAGTTGTAAAACGATAAATATTAGCAATAAGAAGTTCTCCACATTGTTTATAAAAATCTCTATTTTGAGCAGATTCAATTTTACTATTAATGTTATCTAATTTTTTTACTATTTTATCAAGAGTAGCACTTAAAACTTTAAGAATGCTATTTCTATAAGAAATATATTCTTCATGTTCAGATCTTTGATAATAAAAATCGTCCAAAAAGAAATTAGCTTGAAGCGGCTCAGCAGTTTTAATAGCAAATACAGAATAATTATGCTTAAAATGATTAATGCTAGATGAATCGCTATCTAGACAAGACAAGATATAATCATATACTTGCTCAAGACTTGAATTAGATACTGTATTAGAAATTTTAAGATAATCAATACATGATTGCATGAACATTTTGCAAATACCATTAATCATACTAGGAATAGCTACTTCTAAAGTTTTATATTCAGAGTTTAATATCAAGCAAATAAAGGCTTTTTTATCAAGAGTATTAAACTCGTGTTTATCTGATGAAGGAATTATATACTTTCTAGCAGGCATAATATCTCTAGAAACACCATTACCATCGAATTTCTTTAAAGCGTCAATAATAGTGTTAGAATCATTAAGTAATACAACATTACTGTATTTACCCATTAATTCAATAACAAGAGTTCTATGAACTTTATCATTCATTTCATTAAAACATTCAAATTCTATATAACAAATACGCTCTAAACCATTCATACTAATAGAAGTAATACGACTGTTTATCAAATATTTGCGAAGTAGCATACAAAAATTAGGTGCTACAAATGGATTCTTCTTAAGCTTGGTTGTAAGATTAATTCTATAATTACTAGCACTAGTATCAATATTAAGAGCATAAGTAGCACCATTATATATACCCATAACAATATTGTTGCTATCTGGTTCATATATATAATTAACTTTGCCTCCAATTAACACTTGTAATTCATTAACAATTTTATTTAATGTAATTCCATCAAAAGCCATATAAATAAACTTCCTTAAAATAAATTAACATAAATCAATAAAAGCAATTTATGCCACCAGTATTATAATATATTTTGCAAAAAATCGCAATAAAATATTGACATTACTGGATTTTATCAATATAATAACAGAGAAAAACAGCAGAGGAGAGCTTTTGAATGTCAAACAACAATGTTTATTTTTCTAGAGGAATTGATTATTCTAAAATGACAGATGAGCAGCTTATAGAATTTACAAAAAAAGAAGATAAATTAGCTCTAGATACTTTAATGGAACGATATAGAGAGACAGTAAACATGAAAGTCAGCAAATATTACATCAATGGAGCTGAAAAAGAGGATATCGTGCAAGAAGGACTAATTGGACTATTTAAAGCAATAAAAAGTTTCAATCAAGAAAAAGAGAATTCTTTTAAGAGTTTTGCTAATTTATGTATTGAAAGACAGATAATTACTGCAATTAAAGGTTCAAATAGACAGAAACATATTCCACTTAATTCATATGTGTCTTTAAATAATCCGAATTATGAGAATGAGGATGGGGAGCTAGAGAATCCATTAATTGATGTACTAAACAATCATATAGTAGAAGATCCGCTTGAAACAATAACTAAAAATGAATATTATAAAGATGTAGAAAAAGCAATAGACGCATCTTTAAGTAATTTTGAAAAACAAGTCTTAAGCAAGTACATAGAAGGGCAGAGCTATATTCAAATAGCAGAAAGCCTAAATTCGCCAGTAAAATCAGTGGACAATGCAATTCAGAGAATACGTAAAAAAACTGCAAAAAATATTGAAAATTTAACATAAAAAAAATATAATAACAAGAGCCTATCCATTGATAAGCTCTTGTTATTATATTAAGAAAATTTCATAAAAGTATTGACAAATAGTATCAAATATAGTATCATATAGCTAGTCTTAAATAAGGGCATGTATTTCTGGTGAAAGGAGGAATATCTATGCCAGACATTAATAAACTGATACTTAAGATGAAGAGACAGCCAAATGGAATAAGGTTTCAGGAATTGGCAAGGGTGTTAGAATACAATGGATATACTATGAAGCCAAAGAAACGGAACATCACATAGGCAATTTATAAACGCCAAAGGTGATGTAATTACGATAAAAGAAGAAAATCCATTAAAGGCAGTGTATGTTAAAGATGTACTTAGAAGAATAGGAGAATAAAATCCTATTCTTCAGAGTACACTAATAAAAAGGAGGGAGCTTTTATGAAAAATGTTAAAGAGTACTTAGAATTACCATATAATTATATTATTCAACCAGTTCACGACGAGAGTGGTTTTTATTTTTACGCTCGTGTATTAGAACTAGATGGATGTCAGAGTACAGGAGAAACATTTGACGAAGCATATGAAAATTTAAGAGAAGCAATGGGAGGCTGGATAGAGGCAAAGCTGGAAGGTGGATTTGATGTACCATTACCAGTAGGGTACGATGATTTCAGTGGTAAATTTATTGTAAGAATACCAAAATCATTGCATTATAAATTATCAGTAGAAGCAGAGCAAGAAGGTGTATCATTAAATCAATACGCATTATATAAATTGAGTCGCTAACATACACTGTATATTTTATATATACTTTAATATATTAAGAGTTTATTGTAAAAGATAAACTCTTTTTTTATGCTATTAACTAATACTAAATAAGTTAATGCAACGCCACAAAAAAAGAAAAAAGCAAAGAAAATATATAAAAAGTAAATTTAATATGATGCTAAAAAATGGTTTGGAATAGCACACTTTAATAAATCATATAAAATGAAGAGAGAATAAAAAAGATGAAAAAGGTTAACTTTTTCATCTTTTTTGGAGCCTACAGCCGGGATTGAACCGGTGACCTCAGCCTTACCAAGGCTGCACTCTACCAACTGAGCTATATAGGCAAAATTTAATTGCACGATTATATTATCATATAAATAAATAAAACGCAATAGCAACTAATAAATTGCCTATCAAAAATTTCTAAACATCAGAAGATAGATCAGGTAAGATTGGACAGATAATTCTATAATTTTGCTTATCATTAGCTAAAAGATACATGTGTGCTTTTCTAACATAACTAAAGAATGGAGCAATATCATCACAATTATCATTTACAATTTTAGTAAAAGTAGAGTAAATCCTGTCATCATCAAAAACAGGTCTATTATTAGTAATAGCATCAAAATATTCATTTTGGATTGTTCTAACAATATTACATTTACAATAAATAGATAAGTCAGGATATAATTGCATAAGTTTCATATCTTTATTAATTGATGAATTAAAGCTATAAGAAGGAAGCTTTCGCAAATAATAGCATTGATAATTCATAAAAGCAATTTTAGTTCCAAGATTAAATAACTTAGCAACAGTACTTGCATCATCTTCAACAAATCTAACATTTGCAAAAAGACTTCTGTCAAAAGCTTTGCCACAAGGAGTATTTAATATATTTTTTTCAATAAGAAGCTGACGAAGTGCATCTTCTCTGTCAAATGTTATGATCTTGTCAGACAAGCTTTTTCTTTCATTAGTATATGTAGCACATAAAGCAATATTTACATCGTATGAACATAACATTTGATGTAAATTATCGAGATAATTCGTATCAAGTTTATCACAACCATTCACAAAAGTTATATACTTACCACTTGCAAGCTCAATACCTTTATTACGACTCTCAGCAATACCAAGATGAAGTTGATGATGAACTTTCATACGAGAATTTGCAATCAATAATTCATCACAAATTCTAGAAGAGGAATCAGAAGAGCCATCATCCACAATAATAATTTCCATATTTCTATAAGTTTGACTAATGATTGACAAAATACAATCTTTCAAATATTTCTCATCATTATAAACATTAACAATAACACTAATTAAATCTTCCATAAAATCTCCTTTCATAACTATAAAATATTATAACATACTAATAAATATAAAACTAGTACAAAAAAATATATGTTCACAAAAAATTCACAGTAAATGGATAGTAAACAACTTGACAAATGACATGGTGTCACTTATAATATGGATGTTAAAAATGCAGAAGGGAGGTATTAACTTGCCAAAGCAAACATTTTATAATCTTTCAACTGAGAAACAAAAAAAGATAATAAAATCAGCAAGAAAAGAATTTTCGAGAGTACCATTAGCAGAAGCATCAATACAAAATATTGTCCAAGATGCAGATATTGCAAGAGGAAGCTTCTATCAATACTTTGAAGATAAAGAAGATTTATTTGAATATATTGTAGAGGAAGTAGCTATAAATTTAATAAAAAAATTCAACAGTAAATTAAGTGAATGTAAAGATATCTTTGAAACATATATATTTATATATGATGAGATGGTGAGAAATCAAGGAATAGACAGGAACAGAAAATTCTGTCAAATGTTTTTTAGAAACACAAAACCAGACGATAAGATTTTAGAACATATCAGAAAAAAGATTATTGAAATAAGACAGGCGAATTTTGAAGAAATAATAGAAAAATCAAAATTAGACCTTTCAAAAAAAGACATACGACTATTTATCAAAATGGTAAATTCAATAACAGTTCAATCAATAGCAGAAGCACTGAACAGTACAGAGAACAACAAACAAGAGAAAAGAAATAATTTTTTACGAGAATTAAATTTTGTTAAATATGGAGTATATCATAAAGAACAAAAAGAAGGATAGGAGAAAAAATGCTAAAAATATTAAAAAATTTAAAAGAATCATGGACGGCTGTTATAGCAATTATAATACTTTTGTGCATTCAAGCAGCAGCAGATCTTAAATTGCCAGACTTCACATCTCAGATTGTAAATGTAGGGATACAACAAAGTGGAATTGAAAATGTAGCACCAGAAGTGATACGTAAAAGCACTTTAGACAATTTGCAATATTTCACAGATGATTATGAAACTATTTTAGAAAATTATGAAATAGTAGAAAAAAATGAGAAAAATATAAAGGAATATCCTTTATTAGAAAGTGAAGAAATTTACAAATTAAAAAACATATCAAAAAGTGAATTAGAAAATCTAAATAACATAATTTCAAAGCCACTTATGACATTAAGCGTAATGTCAAACGAGGAAACTGCCAATAAAATAAAAGAAAAAATGCAAAGCACAAATGCAGAAAGTAGCCAAGAGATAGACCAATCTCAAATGGCACAAATGCAAGCATTAAGTACAGTATTAGAAAATGGAACTTTAATGGATGCGATAAAAGTATTGCCAGAAGAAGCAAGAGAATCAATGCTAAAAGAAGTAAAAGAACAAATAGATAGCATGTCAGATACAATACTAAAACAAGGTGCAATAGCAGCTGTAAAAAATGAGTATGAAGCTATTGGAGTAAGTACAACAAGCATTTCAAACAAATATATTATAAAAACAGGACTTCAGATGCTAGGAGTTGCAATGGTAACAATGGTATCAGCAATATCAATAATGTTCTTATCATCAAGAGTTGCAGCAAGACTAGGCAAGACACTAAGAGAAAAAGTATTTAGAAAAGTACTTAGCTTCTCAAATCAAGAATTTAATGAATTTAGTGCAGCTTCTTTAATAACAAGAAGTACAAATGATATTCAGCAGATACAACAATTATTATCAATTCTATTTAGAGTTGTAGTATATGCACCAATAATTGCAATAGGTGGATTAATTACAGTTGTATCAACAAGTAATTTATCTATGGCATGGATCATTGGTCTTGCAGTCCTAGCAATATTAATAGTAGTAGGAACGTTATTTGCAACAACAATGCCTAAGTTCAAGAAATCACAAACATTAATAGATAAACTAAACTTAGTATCAAGAGAGATTTTAACCGGAATCCCAGTAATAAGAGCATTTAATACTCAAAAAAGAGAAGAAGATAGATTTGAGAGTGCAAATAAAGACTTAATGAAAAATAGCGTATTTGTAAACTCTGTAATGAGCATGATGATGCCAATAATGATGTTTATAATGAACTCAATAATGATACTAATAATCTGGGTAGGAGGCCACAACATTGACTCAGGTGTAATGCAGGTAGGAGATATGATGGCATTCTTGCAATATACAATGCAAATTGTAATGAGCTTCTTAATGATTTCAATGATATCAATAATGCTTCCAAGAGCATCAGTATCAGCAAAACGTATAAATGAAGTATTAGAAAAGGAGCCAGCTATTAAGGATAAACCAGAGCTAGAACAAGCTAAATTTGACCTAAAGAAAAAAGGTTTAGTCGAGTTTAGAAATGTATCGTTCAGATATCCAGATGCTGAATCAGAGATATTATCAGATATAAGTTTCACCGCTAATCCAGGAGAAACAACAGCAATTATAGGAAGTACAGGAAGCGGAAAATCAACGGTAGTAAATCTAATTCCTAGATTTTATGACGTAACAGGAGGAGAAATCTTAATAGATGGTGTAAACATAAAAGATGTATCACAGAAAGATTTACGTAGTAAAATAGGATTTGTACCTCAAAAAGGAATATTATTCTCAGGAACAATAGAATCTAACATAAAATACGGAAAAGACATAACAGATGATGAAATGAAACGAGTTGCTGAAATAGCACAAGCATCAGAATTTATAGAGAAGAAAGACGAAAAATATGATTCAGAAATAGCTCAAGGCGGAAATAACGTATCAGGAGGTCAAAAACAGCGTTTATCAATAGCAAGAGCACTTGCAATAGATCCAGAGATATTTGTATTTGATGACAGTTTCTCAGCACTTGATCTAAAAACTGATAGAAATTTAAGAGACGCGTTAAAGAAACAAACATCAGGAAAAACTATAATAATGGTTGCACAAAGAGTAAGTACAATTATGAATGCTGAACAAATAATTGTTTTAGAAGATGGAAAGATTGTAGGAAAAGGAACTCATGAAGAGCTTTTAAAAAATTGTGAAACATATAAACAAATAGCTCTATCACAATTATCAAGTGAAGAACTAGAAAGAAAGGAGGTGTAGTATATGCCAAGACCAATGGGAGGACCAATGAGAGGTCCAAGAGGAGCTAATCAAGAAAAAGCCAAAGATTTTAAAGGCACAATGGGAAAATTATTGAACAAATATATGGCAAAATATAAATGGCAATTAATAATTGTTATAATATTTGCAATTGGCGGAACTATATTCAACATAGTAGGACCTAAAATACTTGGAAATGCAACAACAGAAATTTACACAGGTTTAACTAGCAAAATAACTGGTGGAAGCGGAATAAACTTTGAAAATATAGCTAATATACTAATAACACTTCTAATATTGTATGTTGTAAGTATGTGTTTTTCTGGAATACAAGGATTTGTAATGACAAATGTATCACAAAAAGTAACTTACAAAATGCGTAATGATTTAGTAAGCAAAATCAACAAATTGCCTATGAGATATTTTGACAAAAAAACAAATGGAGAAGTCCTATCTATAATAACTAATGATATAGATACGTTATCAACAAACTTAAATCAAAGCATTACACAGATAATATCAGCTAGTTGTACATTAATAGGAATATTAGCAATGATGTTATCAATAAGCTGGCAAATGACATTGGTATCAATAATCATATTACCAATAACATTGATAATAGTAAGTTTTATTGTATCTAAATCACAAAAATATTTCAAAAGACAACAAGACTATTTAGGACACGTTAATGGCCAAGTTGAAGAAGTATATGGTGGACATAATATAGTAAAAGCATTCAATGGCGAAGAAAAAGCCATAGAAAAATTTGAGCAAGAAAATGAAGTATTATATAAATCAGCATGGAAATCTCAATTTTTATCAGGATTAATGCACCCAATAATGAACTTTATGGGAAATGTGTCTTATGTAGCAGTATCAATTCTTGGTGGGTATTATGCAATAAAGGGAAGAATAACAGTTGGAAATATTCAATCATTTATTCAATATAGCAAACAGTTTAACCAACCAATAGCACAAATAGCCCAGATATCTGGCACGCTACAATCAATGGCAGCTGCTGCAGAAAGAATATTTGAATTCTTAGAAGAAAAAGAAGAAATTCAAGAATTACCAAATGCAAAATCTATTACTGATGAAAATGGAAACATAATATTAGATGGAAATATTGAATTTGACCATGTAAAATTTGGATATAATCCAGAAAATATAATTATAAATGATTTTAATGCTGAAGTAAAAGATGGACAAAAGATTGCTATAGTAGGTCCTACCGGAGCAGGAAAGACTACAATCGTTAAGCTATTAATGAGATTTTATGACTTAAATGATGGAGCAATATATATTGATGGAAACAATGTAACTGATTATAATAGAGGAGATATACGAAAATTATTTGGAATGGTTTTACAAGATACATGGCTATTTAACGGAACAATAAGAGACAATATAAAATACGGAAAACCAGATGCAACAGATAGTGAAGTAATAGAGGCAGCTAAAGCAGCACATATACATCATTTTATAAAAACATTACCAAATTCATATAATATGGTATTAAATGAAGAAACATCAAATATATCAGCAGGGCAAAAGCAATTACTTACAATCGCTCGTGTAATATTAGCAAATCCTAAAATATTAATACTAGATGAAGCAACATCAAGTATTGACACAAGAACAGAAATTCAGATTCAATCAGCAATGGATAATTTAATGAAGGGAAGAACAAGCTTTATAATAGCACATAGACTTTCAACAATAAAAAATGCGGACTTAATATTAGTAATGCAACATGGAGACATAGTAGAGCAAGGAACTCATGAAGAACTACTTGCAAAAAACGGAGCTTATGCGAACCTTTATAATTCTCAATTTGAGGAGACAGAAGAATAAAATAAAAATAACAGCTATGCCGCGGAGCAAAATCCGCGGCATAGCTGTTATAGGCTAGGAAGTTTATTATTCCTTTCTTTTGTATGGGTGAACCCATAGCCCAAAATGATTAATTAACCATGTTTTCTTTTAGTCTTCATCACGAAGGGATTAGCAATATCGGGTCCTTCGTATTCATATTTATTGTTAAACCACATCCTTAACTCGTCACCGTACTTCCAGACATAAGACAACACGATCACTGCTCTAGAGTATATTTCATCATCAATGCCATAGAGGTTAGAAGCAGTCAAAGCATTATCTGCGATCTTATCGACAGTGACATGATGCTTTTCCATAAGGTATTGCATGAATGCAACCCAGCTGATAATGCAGAGGGACTTACTAGGATCCGTTGCTGCAATGAAAGAATTGAAGAAATGATTAGATTCCTCATCCTTAAACTGGATCTTCTGGGTATAAACAGCATGTACCACAAGTTCTGTGACCCGGTCTTTTCTAGATTCTCCTTTCAAATATTTAGCTCTTTCAGCAATATATTCAGTCGTTATAGAATATGCTCTATAAAGCTGGATAATCTGCTCAGGGCTAGAAACATTATGGGGAATAGATAATGGGATGCCGTTAAAAACAAACTCAATGGTTTTAATGCCACTAAAAGTGGAACCTTTTTGAAAACAACCAAAAACTTTTTTTGCAAAGGTATCAATACTTGTTTCAGAGTAAGGCTCAATCGCCAGAACGCCATCATTCAAAGAAAGAATGTTAAATCTGGTATCATTGTCAAACAGACAAGAAAGAGAACCATTACTATTAGAATCTAAAATATGAACCATAGTTTTCAAGAGAAAGCCTCCTTAAATAATGTTGTGTATGTAATAGTGTTACTTAAATAGAATACAAATCAATTTTGTGCCACTCGCGCAGTTCATCACCATATTTCCAACAGCCTTCCAATACATGAATTGCAGAATTGTAGTCGACTCCGGAAAGTTGATCAACACCACAAAGATTAGCAGATTGTTTCGCAATATCAAAAACAGTTTTATTATGTACATGCATTAAATGCTGCATATATTTGCCCCAACGACGAGCAAATTTTAAGATAAACTGATTACGGATATTGTCGGCATTGCATTCCAATAAAAAATTCCAACATCCTTCGGAGTATTCATTTTTGAACTCTAATTTTGTTGAATCGTCAACTTCAACAATTTTCCGCTGAACCGCATTTTTTCTAAATTCTTTTCTTAAAGCCTTAGCTTTCTGAGAACGATATTTACGAGCTTCTTCTTCAAGGTACTGCTTTCCAAATCGCTCTTCAACACTTGACCACCACAGTTCAGAAATTCTTTCCTTAGTGGCGTTTTCTTTTGAAACCATAACAGATACACCATTAAAATTAAATTTGATTCCGCTAATGGCAATTTCAGTGTTATATCCCAAAGCTTTTGAAAGTTCGCTTGCAAAGTTTGAATCATCAGAAAAGAGACCAGAGACAATTTCAGAAACTGCTGAAATTGTTATCCCACACATCAGATCCAAAGTGACAATGCCATTTTCAACAGAAAGTACACACATCGTAGTAGCTGATTCTGAAGCTATTGCCCGAAATGTTTCAGGATAGCTGCCGGGAGCTACATTTGTGTAAAAGTGAACCCAAGTTGCGTTTGACATAGTAGTTTCCTCCTAAATGGTTTGTTTTTTACAATAATATACAGACTAAAAAATCTGTCATAGCTTCATTATATAACAAATTAGCACAAATTGCAAATTTACTAAAGTAAAGCCAATAATTAAAAAGCCCTCTCACTTTCGAAAGAAGGTGAGGGGGCAAAACAGTAATGAGTATCTTTAGCTGCTGAACATGCGGTCAAGCTTGTAGATGTGAGATAAGATGGAAAAAACGTTATAAACAAATACCATATTCCGACTGAAACCAGTCGAGAACCTCACAACGTGTAGGATATTTAAGCCTGGGCCTCCAGTCGTCCAGGGTCTTCACCGCTGTTTCGACAACACAACGCATCGCATCATCGCTCAGCAATCCCTCTCTGGCAGCATCCTTGCAATCGGACAGCTTTTCCTCAATGACTTCAGCCACCTCCTGTGCGAGAATACTCATTTTCTGAGATTTTTTCATTAGTAAATCCTCCTTGCGTATTTACGCATTATAATGTGAACTCTAGCTGACATAACGGAGTTATCAAAGTGTTACGTCACTTATAATTATACAACGTTTACATAAAAAAGTAAAGAGATAAACTATTGTTTAATATAAAAACACATTAAAGCTAATTCTCATGACAAGAAATTGCCTTGCTTTTTTGGTAAAATAAGTCATAAAATTTAATGCAATTTTTAATGCAACGCCACAAAAAAACGAAAAAAAGCGAAGAAAAGATATAAAAAGCCAATTTAATACGATACTTAAAAAATGGCTTGAAATAGCACGTTTTAAGAAAATATATAAAATAAAGAGAAAATAAAAAAGATGAAAAAGCAACCTTTTTCATCTAAGTCTGGTGCAGATGGTGGGAATCGAACCCACATGCAATTACTTGCGACAGATTTTGAGTCTGTTCCGTCTACCAGTTTCAGCACATCTGCAAATATTATACTTTAATATAATATCACATTGATTTTAAATTGTCTAGTAAAATTTGCTTTTTTCTTAAAAATGTGGTATAATAAAGATACTAATGGTTTTAAAATTTGATAGAAGGAGAATTTTAGAATGAATATAAATGAATTAGATACAAATAAAATGATAAATAATATAAAAACATCAATGGAAATGGAAAATCAATTTTTGAATGAGAAAGAGATATCAGTATTAAGAGACTTTGCAGGAAACAAAATGACAATGGAAGATGCTGTATCAACATTTAAGAAGATGACATTTTAATACTAGCAAGAAGCTAGTATTTTTTTATAATAAAACAATGGAGAAAAACTATGTATGAAGCCAGAAATTCGATATATTGTTATCCAAATAGCAATGTATTAATAAATAAATTAGATATAAGAGACGGAAACAAATTATATGAATATGAGAAAAGAATAGTGTCTTTAAAGCTATTAGCACTTCAAATGCAAGGCATTACAGGAAATTTCAATATGCAACATTTTATATCAATTCATAAATATCTATTTGAAGATTTATATGAATTTGCAGGGAAATTTAGGTCAGAAAATATAGCAAAAGATAACTTTAGTTTTGCAGACTATCAATATATTGAAAGCGAATTAAAAAGACTATTAGAACAATTAAAAAAAGAAAAATATCTTCAAGGAATAGAAAAAGAAGAATTAAGTAAAAGAATTGCAAGCTACTGGGCAGACCTTAATGTATTGCATCCATTTAGAGAAGGAAATGGAAGAGCGACAAGAGAATTTTTAAGACAGTTATGCTTAAAAAATGGATATGAACTTAATATTCAGAACGTAGAAAGCTCAGAATTTCTTAAAGCAAGTAAACTGTCAGTATATGATGAAACAATGCTTGCACAATTAGTATATAAATCATTAAACAAAAAGCAATAAAGAATACCCCCGAGATAAGCCATGAGCTAGTCTCGAGGGTCAGCCGTTAGCAGGCTGATGATTCAGAAATGAATTAAACGGACGTTATTCAGTAACCCAGAAAGAGAAACCGAATAAGTTTGAAGATTTTTTCAATCAGCAACATAATGAGAGCAATCACGAAAAGCGCCATAGTAATGGCAAATGTGATGATTGCAAACTTCACGACTGCAAACAGTGCTACCTCCAAATCCATGTCTTCATACCTCCAAAAAACAAATTGTAAAAAAGATTATACAACTTTATGTAAAGAATGTCAATACAATTTTCATAAAAGCGGCAATACCACGGCC
>HF993642.1:9684-22186 GCA_000433915.1 Clostridium sp. CAG:793 | reverse complement strand
TTATCCAAGCACTTTAAGAACATACTTTAATATTAAGTATAAAATCAGCACCGGAACAAAACAGAAGTAAATCATATCAATTACAAAGTATAGATATAGAGTAATTAATACATTTACTATAAATTGCATGAATCCAAGAAAACCATATTCTCGGAAACATTTAAGAAGCATCGCTATGAGTAATATCACCTCAATCCAAATGCACCAATCAGGTGGAACTAGTAACCATGTTGTAATGAACTGCACCAACCGGTAAAAAACACGATATAGTAACAAAGGTAAAATAGGAAAGAGATTGCTAGCTCTGGGCGGAAAATTGCGAACCAAAAAAGTAACTCCAACTGTGCTAAGAACTAAGACAATTAACCGGATCCAAATGGGAAACTTATTAATTCCCAAAAGAGTAATACCGAAGATAAACAAGTGAATGCCCCCTTAATCTTACTACAAATTATATACCTAATTATAACATAAATATTAACATAAATCAAATGCAACGATTGATTTATAAGCAAAAATGTGTTAAAATAATAAAGTCTTTTTCGCAAAACGAAAACTCAGTCATATAAATATATGGAGGAAATAGAATGGAAAAATCAAAAATGGAACAACGGCTTAGAAACCTTATACGAGATTTTAAAAGAAAAGTCTTAGAGAGCAAAGAATACGAAGAATACAATGTATGTGTACTAAGTTGCTTATTGTTTATGCAACAGGAAAACTTCTTAATAAAGATAGAGTATTCCGTAATAAACACAGATAAGCATAACAAGAACATCATATTTATCGAAACAAAGAGTATTGAAAAGAAGGAATTTATAACATTAGTATATAAAGCATATTCTAGCTACAAGGAACAACTAAAAACATATATTCCTGCAATACTGAAAAAGCAGTATTGCCTTAAAGAGAAAAGCTATAATATAGATAAACTTGCAGAGATAATAATGTGTGCAACAGATGAAGAATGGAACCTGGTAAAAGATACAGGAATTGGCTTCTACATTATTGATCGTACAATGTAAAGTGAGGATAAGAATAGAAACACTATCTAGAAAAGAGCGACAGCAAGTTAGGAACATGCAAGCAGAGTTCGAAAATTTTTTGAGAATATAACCATTGGCAAAATCCATGTGTGAAGTGAAAATCTTTGCACATGGATTTTTTTATGTATAACATTGACAAAATAGAGGGAAAATGGTATTATATATAAATGTTAGACAAGACTAACAACTTGAAAGGAACAATAAAATGGAATTATTAAATATTAAAAATCTATATGTAAACGCTGGAGAAAAACAAATACTTAAAGGTTTAAATTTACAAATAAATAAAGGTGAAGTTCATGTTATAATGGGACCTAATGGTGCAGGAAAATCAACATTAGCAAACATTATACTTAATAACCCACAATACAAAATAGTAAAGGGCGAAATAGATTTTAATGGAGAAAATATAAATGATTTAAAAACAGATGAAAGAGCTAAAAAGGGAATATTTATGTCATTTCAGACACCAGAAGAAGTGCCAGGAATATCAGTAACTAATTTTCTAAAAGCTGCAAAAACATCTGTAACAGGAGAGCCAGTAAGAATATTTGCTTTCAAAAAAGAACTTGAAGAAAATATGAAAAAGCTTGACATGAATCCAGTATACAGCACAAGAGATTTAAATGTAGGATTTTCAGGAGGAGAGAAAAAGAAAGACGAGATTTTACAAATGCTAACTCTAAATCCTAAATTAGCAATACTAGATGAAACAGACTCTGGACTTGATGTTGATGCAATAAGAACTGTATCAAAAGGAATATCAATGTATAAAAACGATGAAAATGCAGTTCTAATAATAACACATGGAACAAAAATTTTAAAAGACATACATGTAGATTATGTTCATGTTCTTGTTAATGGAAGGATTGTAAAAACAGGAACAGGCGAACTTGCTGCTGAAATAGAAAAAGAAGGATATGAGGCATACAAAAACCTATAATAGAAAGGAAAATTGTTTTGAAAACTCAGATAGATGAATTTGATGATAATATATACAATATAAAAAATAAAGATGAATACAGCTTTAGAACAATAGGTCTTACACCAGAAGTAATAAAAGAAATATCAGGCAAAAAGAATGAACCAGAATGGATGCTTGAACTAAGGCTGAAAGCTTTAGAAATATATGATAAATTACCAATGCCGACATGGGGACCGGATTTATCAGAACTTGATATGAGTAAAATTGCAACATATGTAAAACCACGAACAGAACAGAAAAAATCATGGAATGATGTCCCAGAAGATATAAAAACTACATTTGATGCTCTTGGAATACCTGATGCAGAGAAAAAATCACTAGCAGGAGTAGGGGCACAATATGATTCTGAAATAGTATATCATAGTATAAAAGACGAACTTGTAAAGCAAGGCGTAATATATACAGATTTTGACACAGCAGTAAAAGAATATCCTGAATTAGTAAAAGAATATTTTACAAAATGTGTACCAATAACAGATCATAAATTTATAGCATTACATTATGCTGTGTGGTCAGGAGGATCATTTGTATATGTACCAAAGGGTGTAAAAGTAGACATACCATTACAATCATATTTTAGACTAAATGCACCAGGAGCAGGTCAGTTCGAACATACTCTAATAATAGTTGATGAAGGTGCATCACTTCAATTTATAGAAGGATGTTCAGCACCAAAATATAATGAAATAAATTTACATGCTGGATGTGTTGAACTTTTCGTAAAAGAAAATGCCTTTTTAAGATATTCGACTATTGAAAACTGGTCAAAGAACATGATGAACTTAAATACTAAAAAAGTAATAGTAGACAAAAATGGAAAGATTGAATGGGTAACAGGTTCATTTGGATCAAAAATTTCAATGTTATATCCAATGAGCATATTAAATGGAGAAAATGCAAAATGTGAATTTACAGGAATATCATTTGCAGGAAAAGGACAGAATTTAGACACTGGATTAAAGATAATACAAAATGCACCTAATACTTCATCTGTAATAAATTCTAAATCAATTTCAAAAGATGGAGGAGTATGTACATTCAGAAGTAATGTATGGGTAAGACCAATAGCCACAAATTCAAAATTAACTGTTTCATGTGAGTCACTTATGTTAGATAGTGAATCAAGATCAGACACAATTCCAGTAAATACAATAGAAACAGATGATGTAGAATTTTCACATGAAGCTAAAATTGGAAAGATTTCAGATCAAGCAATATTTTATTTAATGACAAGAGGTATATCAGAAGCGGAGGCAAAAGCAATGATAGTTAGAGGATTTGCAGATCCTATATCAAAAGCACTTCCACTTGAATATGCAGTAGAAATGAATAATTTAATAAACTTGGAGCTTGAAGGAGCAATTGGATAAAAGAAAGGAAAATAACATGGTTAAGCTAAATAAGACACCAGTTAGAACAGCTAATAATTTTGGAATTAACGATATTGAATTAGAATTAAATATACCAGAAGTGAAGAAATACAATAACATAACAATAATGGGATATGATATGGATGATGTGGCAATTATCCGAAACAATATAGAATCTGAAAAAATGCTTAATAGCAAAATTGGACTAGAGATGAATAAAAATGAAGAAATAACAATTAGAGTACCAGAAAACAAAAAAATCTCAAGTCCAATAGAGATTGAATTTAACTTAGATGAAGACAATAATGTATTAGTAGATGAAATAAACATTATAATGGAAGCAAAATCAGAAGCTAATTTTATAATAAAATATCAAGACGAAGGATTAGAAGAAAATGAGGGATTCCATTATTTAAAACAAAAAAATACTTTAAAAAGCGAATCAAAAGCATTTATAACAATAGCTAATTTATTATCAAATAAAAGTAAAAGCTTCATTGCTATTGAAAATAATGTAGAAGAAAATGCAAAAATAGAGCATACACTTATTGAATTTGGTGGAAATACTAAAATTTCTAATTATTATTCAAAACTAACAGGAGACTTTTCCGAAAATAACATAAAAACAATTTATTTAGGAACACAACAAGATATTATTGACATAAACTATAATATAGAAGCTTATGGCAAAAATGCAAAATGTAATATAGAAGCACAAGGAGCAATAAAAGACAAGGCAAAGAAAAGCTTCAAAGGAACAATAGATTTTAAAAAAGGCTGCAAAAAAGCTAAGGGAATAGAAAATGAAAATTGTATGATTTTATCTGACGAAGCAAAGTCAAAGTCACTTCCAATGTTACTATGCCATGAAGAAGATGTTGAGGGTGAACATGGAGTTGCTTCTGGAAAATTAGCAGAATCAAAACTATTTTATATAATGACAAAAGGAATTTCGTATGAAGACGCAAAAAAGCTAATAGTAAAAGCAAACTTCAGCCAAATCATAAGAACCATTCCAAATGAAGAACTACAAAAGCAAGTTGCAGATTTAGTGTAGAAAGGAAGCACAATATGACAAATTATGAAATTAGAAATGATTTTCCTATTTTAAGGGAAAACAAGATAGCATATTTGGATAGTGGAGCAACAACACAAAGACCAATACAAGTTTTAGACAAAGTAGATAATTTTTATAAAAGTGAAAATGCAAATCCTCATAGAGGAGCATACAAGCTAAGCATACAAGCCACAGAGGTATACGAAAATGCACGTCAAAAAGTTGCAGACTTTATTAATGCACCATCTGCAAGAAATATTGTATTTACAAGAAATGCTACTGAAAGCTTGAATTTACTAGCATACAGCTATGGTCTTAATAATGTAAAAAAAGATGACAAAATTGTATTATCAATAATGGAACATCATTCAAACCTTGTTCCTTGGCAAATGGTATGTCAGAAAAATGGTGCTAAGCTTGAATACATGTACACAAATTCAAATGGTGAACTTACAACAGAAGAAATAGATAAAAAGATTGTACCAGGAGTTAAAATAGTAGGAATTACACAAGTTTCAAATGTCTTAGGAACAATAAATCCTATAAAAGAAATTATAAAAAAAGCACATTCTGTTGGAGCAATCGTAATAGTAGATGGTTCACAAAGCGTGCCACACATGAAAGTAGATGTCCAAAAGTTAGATGCAGACTTTTTAGTATTTTCAGGCCATAAAATGCTTTCACCATTCGGAATAGGTGTATTATATGGAAAAAATAATCTATTAGATTCAATGACACCATTTTTATTTGGTGGAGACATGATTGAATATGTATATGAACAAGAAACGATATTTGCAGAAGTACCAACTAAATTTGAAGCTGGTACACAAAATGTAGGTGGAGCAGTTGGAATATCTGCTGCAATAGACTATTTAAAGAATATTGGAATGGAAAATATAGAAAAGATTGAAAAAGAACTTACAAAATATGCGTATGAAGAACTTTCAAAATTAGATTTCATAACTCTATATGGACCAAAAGACCTACAAAAAAGATCTGGAGTATTTTCATTTAACGTAAATGGAGTTCACCCACATGATGTAGCAAGTGTATTAGATAGTCAAGATGTATGCGTTCGTTCAGGAAACCATTGCGCTCAGCCATTATTAAGATATATGAACCTAGATTCTACATGTAGAGCAAGCCTTTATGTATATAATACAAAAGAGGATATAGACAGACTAGTAAAAGCACTTATAAAAACAAGAGACGTATTTGCAAAATGGATTAAATAAAGTAATTGAATAAGAAAAGAGGTCGAAATAATGGATGATTTAGATTCGATTTATACAGATGTTATAATGGAACATAGTACAGCAACATACAATAAACATAAGCTTCAAGATGCAACTAACAGTGAACATGGACACAATCCAAGCTGTGGAGATGACATAACACTAGAAATAAAAAAAGATGGAGATATAATAACTGATCTTGCATTTACAGGACATGGATGTGCAATTTCACAAGCATCAACATCAATAATGATTGATTTATTAAAAGGAAAAACAGTAGAACAAGCTACTAAATTAATATCAATTTTTATAAGAATGATAAAAAGAGAAAATGTATCAGAAGAAGAACTAAATGAACTTGAAGAAGCACAAGCACTTAAAAATATCTCAAATATGCCTGCTAGAGTAAAATGCGCAGAACTTGCATGGTATACAATGCAAAAATTATTAGAAAAATAATAAGCCACAGGCTCACTGAATATCAATTCATAGTGAGCTTGTAGCTTTTTTTTAACACCTCCATTACAATGAAGATAACAATCTTGAAAAAGTCAAATTCCACGGCAGTTCAGGTATAATAACTGAATAAACCATGAGGTAGGGATAATACACTTTTTATAATCATCACCACTGATAATATTGTCACATACATATTCTCTCATTTGATTATAGAGAGGAAAATTCTTATTCAGTCCCTCAGGAACTCTAACGAGTACGCTAGGATGAACGACTTCGTTCCAAACTCTAGAGCCTTTTTTTCGTGAATAAGTTACAGGTTTATTAGACACCAAAGCTAGAGCTGATTGAACTGCAACATCGAAATTATAGTGATATAATTTAAATCGATCATTTGCAGATAAATAGCTTTCATCATCAATTCTAATTGTAAATTCGGACATCATAGCCCAAAACAAACAGGAAGCTTTAACAAAAGAGTCAGACATTCCATCTACATTTTGGTTACGAGAAATCCAAGATAAATTTTTACTGTAGACATCAAGGTATTCCGGAACAGCATAGGCAAAGCAGTTAAGCGCAAAGTCAGAGCTTCTAACAATTTTTTTGATTTTTCGGTCGACACAATAAGAAACAGTATCAAATATATCAAGATGAGAAGCAATCAACATTGAAAGATGATTGCTAATTATGACATCTTCCTCAAAATCATTGTCGGTAGAGCCAACTAATAGCCGAATAAAATCCCTAATATTATTTCGTACATTTTCAAAGATCATGAATAAATCCTCCTAACAGTTGTTTAGAAAAATAAATTGCAGTGTGTAAAAAATAGTATACACCTAAAAAATAAAAATGTCAAGAGTTGGAAACCTCTTGACATTTAATATTATCTATCTTCAAGTTCAGGAGAATTATTAATTGAGCCTAGTGATCGTTGCAAAGAACTAATTCTTCTATTTAAACTACGAACTTTATCAATTTTTCTTTTCTCATAACTTATTGGCGTTGTAGCACGTTTAGCTGTAAATTTTTTGTTAGAAGCAGATGATTTAGCTTTTTTTATTCTATTTATTTCGCCTTTTTCATAACTTAACTGTTCTTGTAAAATAGAGATTTCATTTTCTGGTGAAACTGTTAAATGTTCTGGATTATAACCATAAAGTACAGCCAATTTTTCTTGCATATGTCTTATGTAATTTGGATAATCCTCTCTTGATATACCGCAAATATGAACTTCTCTATTTCTTCCATCACGTCTTTTTACATATAAGCTATCTTTTAATCCAAAAAATTCAGAAACATATTTAGAAGATAAGTTAGCTCTATGTAAAGTAGAACATAAGAAAATATTTTCCTGTGAAGGATCACTAAAATGTCTATTCATATGTTTTATAATTCCTTGTAAAACTAATGCTTTAGCAAGTCCAGAACTTCTTGTATCAGGAGCTGTTATATAAGTATCTAATTCTACTGCATTAGAAGTATTAGCAGCATAATATTTTGTAACATCAAATTCAGGCTTTTCATAAATTTGTAAAGGACCATTCTTCAAAATTTGAGAATATTCCATATCTGTAACAGAGTCAAGCTCCACCATATCCTGAGGCAAAGTTACAGGCCTATTAAATTCTTTTGAAATATCATCAGCAGTAGTCCAATAGAACCATTCATATTTTTTCATAACATCAGGATTTGACTCAGCAGCTTTCTTTATATAATCAGACATACGTACATTTAATTGTTCTCTTAAAGGACTTTTCTCATGAAAATGATTATTTTCCTCATCTAATTCATGTTGCAAAAAAGCTAAAATATCTCCATTATATTCCGGATGTTCAGCAAGAATGCTACTTTTAGCACATTTAAATGCATCTAATTTTAATTCATACATAGAAAGCATATCTTTTCTGTAATCTGAATCTGTAGGATATTGACTTCTTACATATTTTCTATATTCTTCACCAGTTTTAAAATATTTAGTAATATCATTATAAGTGAAAGGCTTTTGACCTTGAGTAATATAAGCTGCGCCATTTACATTGCCATTGTCATCTAATGAAATAAATACAGAATTTTCATCAGAATGAACATATGATGAAATATCCTCTGCACCAGTTGTAAATAGCTGACCAATTTGACCAACTTGTTCCATTCTATGTAAAACAACTTCTTCCAAATTAGCAACTTGATTTAAGTATTTTGATTCATTATCTTTAGTTAATTCAATAATCTTAAAACTCATAATATATCCTTCTTATAAATAAATTTATGGAACACCATATACATTTATTATAGCATATAATGACAAAAAAGTCT
This sequence comes from Clostridium sp. CAG:793, assembly GCA_000433915.1. GTDB lineage: Bacteria > Bacillota > Clostridia > TANB77 > CAG-508 > CAG-793. The sequence goes on along the minus strand of HF993642.1, from coordinate 13,718 downwards.
ATAAATATTGAGGGAAAAGGGGTGAAGACAAAAAATAATACCAAGAATAATTCTTGGTATTACTTTCCTTGGTGCCGTTGACGTAGTTATCTACAACTTTATCCAAGTGAAAAGAATAAGCTAATTCTTGCTCCATAGAATCCCTCCTTTGAAATTTCTTCGTAGCTATTGACTGTGGCTTTGCCATAAGTCCTAACCCAGTAGACTTAAGTTAAGTACACTTTAATTTTTGTAAAAATATGTTTTTAAAGGACAGCTAAACAAATATAAAATTATAGTTCTAAAAGTAGTGAAATTAAATTTTAGGAGGGTTTTTGAAATGAATAATAAAATTACATATAACAAAATTGGAGATTATTATTTACCCAATTTAACACTTGAAGAAAGTAAATTTAAAAATTATCATTTAGGTAAATATGGAAGAATGAGATTGAATTATTTAAAAAATTATAAGAAAGCTGAATATATTATTTTATTTATGGATAACAAATTAGATGAACATTTATATAATATTGATACAGAATGCCAAAAACAATTTGAATTTTTAATGAAACAATTTGCTGAAAAAGAAAATATAACAGAAGAATTAAAAGTTAATAATCAAATGGAATGGGTGCAAAAAATGAATAATATAAAAAATTCTGTAGAAGAAATAATTTTTAATCAATTTATTTATTGCTAAAATAAGAACTTTTATAATATTAAGAAGAAACCCCAGAGGTGTAAAACACACTCTGGGGTATTTCTAATTTACGGATAGCAAAGATTATTCAACAATAGGCAGTGAGTAATCAATATCGCTAGGAATATTATCTTCCCACACATAAGAGTTTTTCAGAATGTACTCGTTATAAGAGTTAGCAGTTCTGTTTGCTCTCATTTTTGCTTGCTCTGCCCAGCTTTGCTTTTCTTCGTTGTCGCTATCTTTATATTGTTCATAAGTAGCAACATCGGATTTATACGATGCGATCATAGAACGTGCAGTATCTTCGACCTGCTTTTTGGTTTCATACTGATTTTCATCAGCTTTCTCTAAGCTATGAGTATAGCTGTTCCAAACACTTCTACCTCCTGGAGTAAATCCAAAAAAGATGATAGCTCCAATAAGGATGACGCTGATGATTGTTACGATAATAGTTCCTGCTTTACTCATGTTAATTTTCCTCCTGTACTTTTAAAATAGGGTCATCTACAATATAAGGAATGTCGGAATAAATATATGTTCCTGTCCATTCAATATATTTGCCATCTGTGGTGAAGAAAAAGATACCATTATCATTTTCTCCATAGCTACCGTCAACATCAGCAAGCCAGTTATTTTTTTTAGAAGTTTCACCAGCAGAATACTCATAATATTCACTGTCAGGTGTCAAGAAACTATTTAAAGATGAAACTTTTCCATCAATAACGTAGTTTCCAACTACACCAACACCTTCTAACATAAGAACAACATAGCCCAAAGGTTTTTCAACAGGACAAGGAAGAGACAAAGCCTTTTCCCTCTGACCATTTACCCAGTATGCTCTCCTAATTAAATTGTACCGTTCAAGAGAATAGTCGATATCTGTCGGAGTAGGTTGAGACTGTTGAAGTTCTTTAGTGATACTATGCTGTTTTTCTACATCAGAAGTTTGTTCCTGATAGTCACTATCGCAACCTGCAAGCATACAAAGGGTTATTGCTACTAGCAATAAAATAGAAACGATTCTCTTCATGTTTAATTCCTCCAATTTGTTGTATGATTTTTTATATGTAAAACTAACAGAATGTTAGTGTGCAAAAAGGAATATATATAAAATGGCTACTGCCATACTACTTTTATTATACCAGATATTTAAATACAAGTAAATAGATACGAAAACAGCCACATAGATTATCTCCATGTGGCTGTTTCCAATTACTGCGAGATGGTTAATCGCTAATTTTAAGAACAGGTTGTTCTACTTCAAACGGAATATCAGAATACAGATATGTTCCTGTCCACTCAATGTATTTTCCGTCAGGAGTAAAGAAAAAAATACCTGCATCATTTTCTCCATAGCTACCATCTACATCAGCTAACCAATCTGCTCCAGCACTATTAGGATAAGTTGTATCTGGTGTTAAAAAACTATTAAGGGATGAAACCTTACCATCAACAACAAAATTACCTAATATTGCACCATTATCGGTTATCAAAATAACATAACCCAAAGGCTTTTCAATGGAACAAGGCAATGCCAATGCTTTCTCTCTTTGACCATTTACCCAATAGGCTCTCCGAATAAGATTATATCTTTCAAGAGAATAATCAATATCGGTAGGAGTCTGTTGTGCTTCCTCGAGATTTGCAGCCACCTCAAGCTGGCGAGTTTTATCGGTATCACTACAACCAGTCAATACAGAGATTGCCAAAACCATCATCAGTAACATAGAAACAATTTTTTTCATTTTTAATTCCTCCAATTTGTTGTAAGATTTTTTTATATGTAAAACTAACAAGACGTTAGTGTGCAAAAAGGAATATATGTAAAATGGCTACTGCCATACTAAATATATTATACTATAATTTTACATAATTTTCAATTGATTTTTAAATTTTTTTGACAAATAGCGTGTTTGATGATATATTTGTAGTACTATTTAATATGGTAACTGAAAAATTTAATAATGACACACACATAATGAACTACTCGGCAGAAGGTATTAAGTTATTTTCGCAGTTCTGGGTTTAACTCGCTCCACCATGTCAAAATGCGCTGGTTTTAGAAAGTTGTATATAAAATATCCAGTATAAACAAATTCTTTAAATTGAATTTTACAATCATTGCAATAATAGTAGAAGTATGTTTTCACATTTTTCTTTGTAGTAGCTTTACCACATAAAATACGATTGTATTTAGGACATTTTAGTTTTTGTAAATACCAATAGGTGAGTGTTCTTTGATAACTCCTTGAATTTTTCTTTTTCTGAACTTGGCAATCAGCCCACATCTCTTTTGAAATAATAGGTTCAACAACATCTTCATAATATGTTGGATTTTTTGTCCTTTTTCCGTGAATAAAATCATTTTACCATTTGCACTAGTTGTATTTATTTCATCATTTACACAATCCAAATAAGCATCGTTTTCATCTAGAAATGTCATTAAATTTTCCCAATCATAAATACTTCTTGTTATTCTATCCAGCTTTAAAACAACAATAGTATTTAGTCTTTTAGCTTTTATATCATCTTTTAATCTCTCAAACTCTAGTCTATGATTACCAGTCTTAGCACTAATTCCAGCATCTTGATAATAATCTATTATTTCATAACCTTTAAATTTACAAAAAGATTCTAATCTTTCTTTTTGTTTTGGAATACTAAAGCCTTCTCTTGCTTGGTCTTCTGTTGATACTCTCATATATAAGCCACACTTTTTCTTTTCATCTTTCAATTTTCAAACCTCCAATCTAACAAAAAAGAGACATCAAAGTACATACGAGTACTTTTGACATCTCTTAAATCCGTTTAACAAAATACAATATAATTGTAATATAATATAAATTTTTCAAAGTGCTCGTAAACATATAGCTTTTGACGAACAGCTATATGCAATTAATTGGCTATATTATATCACGATTTCAAGAAATGTCAAATATTTACAAATTTATATTTTTTTCAAATATTCTTCTAACTCTGATAATTTTATCTTTTTAGATAAGTTTGAAATATACACATCATTTGAATAATTGAAAACTAAAAAAGTAATACTTTTAATAATCACTTTATGTGGCTCAATATATGTAAGATTAGTTTTTTAAAATTTCCTAATGCTACCATTTATAAAAGTAGGGGTAACTTTAGCAAATTCACATATAAATTCAAGTCTCTGTTTTAGACATTCTTCAAATTGTAATTCTTATTTAATTATTTTCAATTTATACACCATCCTTTCGTTTGGATGATTTTAATATTGTTTTAGACAGCAAAAAAATCAACCAGATTTATTTTCTGATTGATTTTTGTATTTATCTGTTTTATTAGTTCGAACAGATACGTCATTGGTGCG
>HF993642.1:0-9618 GCA_000433915.1 Clostridium sp. CAG:793 | reverse complement strand
GGTTCCTAAGACCAGCGCGTCTGCCAATTCCGCCACATCCGCATATTCAACATTTGAACAATATTTATATTACACTTAAAATAAAAAAAAGTCAATACATTTTATAAAAAAATCTAAAAATTTTTATTAAAATATGACATTACTTTTAGATACTTTATAATTTACAAAACAAAATAAAATAATTTCAAAATTGGTAGTGTCAAAGTATGGAAATTGTGATAAAATGGAAGAACAAAAAATAATAGTAATACATTACAAATAAAAAGGAGGTTTTAAAGTTATGGCAAATGAATTAATAAATGAAGAAAGCAAAGATTTTATAATAGATATAAAAGATAAGATTAGAAATAGCCAATATGAAGCAATGAAAGCGGTGAATCAAACTTTAATAAATTTATACTGGGGAATTGGTCAAGAAATATATAACCAACAACAAGAAAAAGGGTGGGGAAAATCAATTGTTGAAGTGTTATCAAAGGAAATACAAAAAGATTTCCCAGATGTTAAAGGTTTTTCAGCAAGTAATCTGTGGAGGATGCGAAATTTTTATGTTACGTACAGTAATGCAGAAAATCTCGCACCACTAGTGCGAGAAATCAGCTGGAGTAAGAATATAGCAATAATGGAAAAGTGCAAAGATCAACTGGAAAGAGAATTCTATATAAAAATGACAAAAAATACTTTACCAGAAAAAATGAAGGACTTATTACCATCACCAGAAGAAATAGAAAATAGATTAAAAAATTTAGAATAATTATAATTGCTATAAAAATCTAAAAATTTTTACAAGAATATTGAAAAAATATTGAAATCAGGGTATGATATATAAAGAGATTATTAATAAGGAAGTATAGTTATGAAACAGAAATTTTTGAAAGATTTAGGAATAGACATTGATGAAGAAACAGATGATTTATTAAGACAATTCGACTTAAATGGATTTCTTGATCAAATAAGTGATAATAGAATAAAAGAAGAAGAAAAGAAAGTAGACGAACTACAAGGCAAAGACAAAAATAATAAATAATTGTAAGGATAGAAAAATGAATATAAACAAAAATGATGAATTTATTGTAGATATAATAGACTATGGAGCAGATGGAGAAGGTATAGCGAAGATTGATGGCTATACCATTTTTGTCATTGGAGCAATGAAGAATGAAAAGTGCAAAATACATATAACAAAAGTGCTAAAGACACATGCATTTGCGAAGATTACAGAAATTATACAAAAATCAGAAAATAGAATAGAACCAGATTGCAAAACTTATAAAAGATGTGGCGGATGTCAATTAAGACACATAAAATACGAAGAGACTCTGAAAATTAAGCAGGAAAAAGTTCAAAATTTAGTAGACAAAATGATAAATAGTAGGTTAGAAAACAAAATAGTTGTAAATAATACAATAGGAATGGAAAATCCTCTATATTACAGAAATAAAGCAATATTTCCTATAAGTGCAAACGGAGAGGTAGGAATTTATGCAGAAAGAAGCCACGATGTAATTCCGATAGCTGAATGCAAGATACAAACTACAAAAGCACAAGAAATTGCAAAATATATATTAAAGAATTGGAATAGTAGTATATATGATGAGAAAACAGGAAAAGGACTTCTTAGAAACATTATGATAAGAGAAGGATTTGCAACTGGCGAAATAATGCTTGTGCTAGTACAGAATGGAGAAAAAAATACATTATCAGTAGAAGACATAACTAGAAAATTTCCAGAGATAAAAACTATCGTAATAAATGTAAATACTAAAAATACAAACGTAGTTCTATCAAATGAAAACATAATAATATATGGAAAAGGATACATATTAGACAAATTAGGAGATTATACATTTAAGATATCACCAAATTCATTTTATCAAGTAAATCCAGTACAAACAGAGAAATTATACAACTTAGCAATAAATGAAGCCAAACTAAATAAAAATGATATATTATGTGACCTTTACTGTGGAATTGGAACAATTGGTATATTTGCATCAAAATTTGTGAAAAAAGTTTATGGAATAGAAATTGTAGATCAAGCGATAAAAGACGCAAAAGAGAATGCTAAAATAAATAATATTGATAACGTAGAATTTATTGCAGGAGATGTAGAGACGGCTTTTGACAAGCTACTAAAAGAAAATGTAAAGCCAGATGTAATAATAGTTGATCCACCTAGAAAAGGATTAGATGATGCTACAATAGAAAATTTAAATAAGCTAAAACTTAATAGATTAGTATATGTAAGCTGTAACCCAGCAACATTAATGAGAGATTTGCAAAAATTAATGGAAGTATATGAAATAAAAAGCATTACGCCAACAGACTGTTTCTGCTATACAAGTCATGTAGAGTGTGTAGCAGTGCTAGAACTAAAACAAGACATGTAATACTTGACTTTTAATATGATTTCAGAGATTATAACTTTCGAAAACAAAGGCAAATTCGGAAAAAGAAAAACATCAAAGTTTGGGTGTGAAAGTTATCTAGTTATTTATAAGTTAATTGCCGTTTTCATTCGTAAATAATGAAAACGGCAATTTTAATAATAAAAAACTGTAGCTTATATATTTCTATATAAGCTACATTCTAAATCATAGCTGCTTACCAAAGTAAGCCTTCTCAGTCATCTAATTAAATAGATTTCCTATTAATTAAATGATACTATATTTTTATGTAAAAATCAAGGATTTTATGCAAAATTCCTTGATAAAATTAAGGAGTATTTTTTGCCGGCAAGTATTTGAATAGGTCAGAATCTAAAAATGCTTTTGATATATTATCTAAATCTGTTCCCTTAATATTACCTTTTCTCTTTGCAAAATCTATTCTTTCAATACTTATAGGATTGATATTGAATATATTTACCCATCGTCTCATTGTTTTAAAATTATATATTTTACCAAGTTCAACATAAGTTTTACTAGAGAGCTGTTTTTCGGTAGGGTGTTTGCTTGTAATAGGTAGAACTAATAATGTTTTTCCACCATTTTTTAGGACTACCGCAGGATGTCTACCACTAAATTCTTCACCAATATTGAATCCAAACTCAACCCAAACAACATCTCCACGAATAATACATTCCTTTAATTTTTGTAAAAATTCTGGAGAATTAATTATGATTTTAGTTTTCTTGTCAATCCATTCCAGATAATCTTTAGGTGTATTTCTTTTATTAGAATAATCTTCATCTTTATGTATTTCATAATAATTATCTAAAGTATTTTTTGTATTATTTAAAATATCTAGTAATTCTTGCATATACCAAACTTCCTTTCGTAGTTTGCATTATATCAAATATATACAAAAAATCAATAGTTCTTGCAAAGAAAACAAAACTTTTGTTTAGGCACACAATTATAACTTTATATAAATTCAAATGGGTGGTATTTTAGAGTTGAAGACTGTGATAATAATGACTTTTTATTAATATTAGAGATGCAATAGATAATTTAAATTGATTAAAAGAGAAGATATAAAATATGAGTAATTTTAATTATGGATATGAATAACTATAAAATATGTAGATTCCAGTGAGGAAAAATAGTATGGATATCTAAGTGTAATGAATTTGTAACTCTAAAAGGAGAAATAGAAATTCATGTAAGTAATGGAAGTAGAAAGGAGAATGAAATTTGTGCAAACAAAAAATAATAATATCTAAACAATCAGAAAAGATTGAATTAAAATTATTAGAAGAAAAAGAAGGAAAGACAATAGAAAAATTACGCACAAAAGCATTTGTAGGAAAAAACGGAATAACAGATAAAAAAGTAGAAGGAGATCTAAAAACTCCGAGAGGGACTTTTAACATAGGAATATCATTTGGAACATATGATAAAATAAATAATAAAAAAATAAAATATATAAAAATAACACCAAATCTCTATTGGATTGATGACAGTGATTCAGCATATTATAACCAATTAGTAGATATAACTAAAGTACAAAAAGATTGGAAACACGCAGAACATTTAGCAGAATATCCAATCCAGTATGAATATGCAATAGAAATAAAAACAAATCCACAAAATAAGCCAAATCGAGGAAGTGCAATATTTATACACTGTAGTAATGGAAACCAGACAGCAGGATGTATATCAATAGAAAGAAATGATATGAAAAAACTTATAGAAATGATAGATGAAAATGCTGTTGTAACAATATTATAAAAGTAAGAGGCATATATTGATTATGCCTCTATTTTGTTATATAATTAGCCTAAATTAGGAGGTAATATATGAATATAATTGTACCAGAAAAATTAAAAAAAGGCGATGAAGTTAGAGTAATTGCCCCATCTCAAAGTATGAGGATATTAGGAAAAGACTGCATTGAGATTGCAAAAAAGAGATTAGAAGATATGGAATTAAAAGTTACATTTGGAAAAAATGTAATGAATTCAATGAGTGACAATTACAATTGTGCAAGCATAGAAGATAGAATTGAAGACCTACACGAAGCATTTAGAGATACAAATGTAAAGGCAATAATGACTGCAATAGGAGGATTTAATTCTAACCAATTATTGGATTATATAGACTATGAATTAATAAAAGAAAATCCTAAAATTCTATGTGGATTTTCAGATATAACAGCATTATTAGAGGCAATACACGCAAAGACAGGTTTGGAAGTATATTATGGACCACATTTCTCAAGTCTAGGAATGAAAAAAGGTTGTGAATATACAATTAAGCATTTTGCTAACGTATTAATGAATGATGAAAAAGACATAATTGATAGTTCAGAAAAATGGAGCGATGACCTATGGTTTATAGATCAAGAAAATAGAACTTTTATAGAAAATAAAGGAATGAAAATTGTTAATAAAGGCGAGGCAGAGGGAAGGCTTGTCGGAGGCAACCTATGTACATTTAATTTGTTGCAAGGAACAGAATACATGCCAGATGTAGAAAATAAAATATTATTTTTAGAAGATGATGGAGGAGCAGGAAAAGTATTTAACAGGAACTTTGATAGAGACTTACAATCATTACTACATTTATGCAAAGGAAAAAATATAAAAGCTATAATATTTGGAAGAGCTCAGAAAAACTGCGAAATGACAGAAGAAAAATGGATAGAAATAATTAAAAACAAAAAAGAACTAAAGAACATACCAATAGTAATAAATGCAGATTTTGGACATACAACACCAATATGCACAATTCCAATAGGTGGATATGCAAAAATAAAATTCGATGAAAATATAAATATAGAAATAACAAAGTAAATTCAGCTAAATTTAGCTGAATTTTTTTGTAACAAAATCAATGATACGTCCATATTATATTTTGAGGAAGGTGATTATATGGCATATTCAGATAGAGAGCTTTTAGCAAGAATAATACAATGTGAAGCTGGTGGAGAAGGAGATACTGGGATGAGAGCAGTAGCATCAGTTATCATGAACAGAGTTAATGTAGCAGACGGAGAATATGCTCGTGTATCTCAAGGAGGAAGCATTCGTAACATAATTTATCAAACAGGTCAATTCACATGTGTATCAGAAACAGTAGGAGGAAAATATAATTCACAAAACATTTATAACATGAATCCAACAGATGTAGAATATAGCATTGCTGATTGGGCTATTGCAGGGAACAAAATTTCGCAAGCAGGAAATTGTCTATGGTATATGAATCCATATAGACCGACATGTCCAGGTACATTTCCGTACAACGGAACAGGAACATTACATACAAAAATAAATAAACACTGTTTTTATAGACCAACAGATAGATACAGAAATTCATAACTAAAAGCATAACCATATAGCACTTTAAAAATAAATAAGGAGGTATTTATGGAAGCTTCAAAAAGTCAAGAAACAACAAATGTGAGAGAAACAAAAGAAGTTGTAAATCAAGTACAAAATGATATGCCGGAGACACTTACAAATCCAATTTATACACCTGCATTTTTGCGAGAACAAATTGGAAAGTTAATGAGAGTAGAGTTTCTAATTGGAACTAATAATATAACAGATAGGATAGGTATATTAGCTGATGTAGGAGCAAGTTATATACTACTAAGATCATTCGAAAACGATAGCTTGGTTTATTGTGATTTATATTCTATTAAATTTATCACAATATCAACAACGAGTAATTTAATATCATCAATGGGACAGAATCAAAACTATCAGATGAGAAACAATTATAACATGAGTAGTGGACAGTACTGGTAAAATAAAAATCGCTATACTTTTTATTGTATAGCGACATTTATTATTTATTGCGTTTTTTCTTTAAAACAATTGATAAAATTATAGCAACTAATATAATAGTTATAATTGCTATTACGCCTGGCCAGCCAAATATAGAAACAATTTTACTTCCAAGAGACATTATGACACCTGCAAGTATTACGCCAAGAGATACTGCTAAAATACTGGTTTTAAAATCAAGGTCTAACAATGAAGCTGCTAGAGTTCCAGTCCAAGCACCAGTTCCAGGAAGCGGAATACCAACAAATAATAACAATGCCCAGAATATACCGCTATTTCCAGCAGTAGCTTTTAATTTTTCTCCACCTTTTTTTCCTTTTTCTAAACACCAAGTAAAAAATTTACCAATGAACTTTTTGTCTTTTCCCCATTCAAGAATTTTTCGTGCAAAAAGATAAATAATTGGAACAGGAAGCATATTTCCTATTATTGCAATTGGATAATAAGCGAAAATGTTAAGGTTCATGCTTTCTGCAATAGGAATAGCACCACGAAGTTCAACAATTGGAACCATTGAAACAAAAAAAACGATTAAATATTTAATAAACATAATAACCCTCGTATATATTATTTAGATTTTGAAAAAATCTATAAAACATAAAGTATCATCATTTTACTATAACAAAACATAATTGTAAAGCTTTACAAAATAAAAAAATATATGATATATTAAGTAATATAAAAATTATTTTACTAAAAAAGGAGCTATAATGATATATCCAAACTTTCTAAAAAAAGGTAGCAACATAGATGTACCAATGCCATCAGCATCTGCAAGTGATGAAATAGATAAAGCAAGATTCATAAATGCTAAGCAAAAATTTGAAAATCTAGGATTTAATATTAATTTATCAGAACATACATTTTTATGCCAGAAAGCTAGAAGTGCACCTGCAGAAGAAAGAGGAGCTGAATTTAATAAAATGCTAGAATCGGATTCAAAAGCAATACTTTGTGGTGCAGGTGGCGAATTTTTAGTAGAAATGCTGGATTATATTGATTTCGATATAATAAAAAATAATCCAAAATGGATTGAAGGATTTTCAGATCCTACAGGAATACTATTACCAATAACAACAAAATATGATATCGCAACCATATATGGCAACAATTTTAAAAGTTTTGGAGCAGAAGAATGGGACATATCATTACAAAAAAATATTGAGATTTTAACAGGAAAAACATTATCAGAAAATAGCTATGAATTGTATGAAGGCGAGCGAAAAGAAAGAATCACAGGATTAGAAGGCTATAATTTAACTGATAAAGTAGAGTGGAAAATATTAGATAAATCTTCGGAACTTAATATAAAAGGAAGAGTAATTGCCGGATGTTTAGACGTAATATCAATATTAGCAGGAACTAAATATGATGGAATGCATGACTTTAGCAAAAGATATAAAGAGGATGGAAATATAATAATTTTCGACAATTGTGAGTTATCAAAAGAAGCATTAATACGAGAACTATGGAAACTTAACGAAATGGAATATTTTAAATATACCAAATGCGTTATATTTGGAAGAAATGGAGAAGAAAAATCATATATATACGAATCAATGGAAGATTGTTTAAAAGATAGTGTACTAAACAAGCTAAACATACCAATAATATATGATGCAGACATATCACATAAAGGACCATCATTAAGCATAATAAATGGTTCAATTATGTCTTTAAAATATAAAGATGGAAAAGCACAAATAGAATTTGAATTAAAAAAATAGAAGTCGCCCAGCTATTCAAGCAGGGCAACTAATCAATACCGTTTTTATACAAATATCCGAGTAGCTGACCCTGCAATCAACTCAAGCAACAAGACAATGGGCATTCTGAGTAAATACAATACTAGCAGAAATATCACAATCTTTATCAAAAGCTGCAAGATGTCAACAAAAAAATGGATCAGCAAGTAGATGATGTACAAAACGATAATGATTCCAAGGACAGCCATAAGGATGCCTATCATGGAATACAACTCCTTTCAAACGTTGTAAAATAATTATATAACATTTACGAAAAAAAGTAAAACAAAAAAGAGGTAAAAAAATGAAAGAAAAATTTATTAAATTATTAGAAGAAACAAATAGAACAGGAATGGATCAATTACTTGAATTTTTAGAAAAATCAGATTTTTATACAGCACCAGCAAGCACAAGATTTCACGGAAGCAAAGAAGGAGGACTACTAGAACACAGCTTAAAAGTATACGAAATATTAGAGCAAAAGGTGGCTAATAATTCTTTAAACTACCAAACAGATGAAGCAACTATAAGAATTGTAGCTTTATTACATGATATATGCAAAACAAATTTCTACAAAGTAGACTATAGAAATGCAAAAAATAGTTTAGGGGTATGGGAAAAAGTACCTTACTATGCAGTTGAGGACACAATACCTTACGGACATGGCGAAAAATCAGTAATGATGATATCAGAATACATAAAGCTAACTAATGAAGAAAAATATTCAATTCGCTGGCACATGGGATATACAGAGCCTAAAGAAGCTTATAATACAATAGGTTTAGCATATAGAAAATATCCACTTGCGCTACTAACTCATGAAGCAGATTTAGAAGCAACTTGCTTTTTTGATATATAAATAATTTTGAAAAATTTTATTGATTTTTTTGCACTTATATGATAATACTATAACAATGGTACAAGAAAAAAGTACCTAATTAATAAGGAGGAAATTATGGAACTAAAAGGATCAAAAACAGAGAAAAATTTAATGGACGCTTTTGCAGGAGAATCACAAGCAAGAAATAAATATACATATTTTGCAAGTAAGGCAAGAAAAGACGGATTTGAACAAATTGCAGCAATTTTTGAAGAAACAGCTAACAACGAAAAAGAACATGCAAAATTATGGTTCAAATTATTAAATGGTGGAGAAGTACCATCAACAGAAGAAAACTTAAAAGCAGCAGCTGCTGGAGAAAACTACGAATATACAGATATGTATAAGAGAATGGCTGAAGAAGCAAGAGAAGAAGGATTTGACAGAATTGCATATTTATTTGATGCAGTAGGAAAAATTGAAGAAGAACACGAAAAGAGATATCTAGCTCTTCTTGACAATGTAAAAGAAGAAGCTGTATTTAGCAGAGATGGAGATAGAATCTGGAAATGCAGAAACTGCGGACATATTGTAATTGGAAAAAATGCACCAGAAGTATGCCCTGTTTGCAACCATCCAAAAGCATTCTTTGAAATAAAAGCAGAAAATTATTAAAATAAAAGATAATTTAATGGCAGTTCTTAAATTCATAGAAATATTAAAATACCTTGATATGCTTACATATCAAGGTATTTTGCTTTTCTATGTAATTTTCAAAAAGTTAATTCAAAATCTATTTTATATGGTAGATTTAGATGTTG
>HF993641.1 GCA_000433915.1 Clostridium sp. CAG:793 | reverse complement strand
ATCTGTTTTTATTAATTGGTTAAATGTAATTTTATGTGTTGCTATAAATTTAATGAATCCCATAAAGTCAGGTAAAATAACTTCGGCACCTTCTTGTTCAAGTTTATCTGCAACAAAATTATTTCCAAAAGGATGATATTTTATTAATACTTCACCAACGATTCCGACTTTAGGTTTTTCTACAGTTGTGTCAAGTTCTATTTTTTCAAAATCATTAACCATATCATAAATACTTTGGTTAAATTCTTTTAGTGAAGATTTGCTAACTAGTTTTTTACATTTTTCTAGCCAATATTCATATTTTTTTTGAGTTTCACCTTTATTTTTTTCATAAGCTCTATTTTTAGTCAACATTTTTTGTAGTAAATCACCATAAACAACACTTTTTAATAAACCTTCTGCCATTTTAGGAGATAATTTAAAGCCTGGCATTTTTTCCATTCCAACAACATTAAATGAAATTACTGGTATGTCTGAGTATCCAGCATCCTTTAAAGCTTTTCTTATGAAGCCAATATAGTTAGTTGCTCTGCAACCACCACCAGTTTGGGACATTATTAATGCTGTTTTATTTAAATCATATTTCCCTGACTCTAGGGCTTCAATCATTTGACCGGTTGTAAGTATTGAAGGGTAACAAGCATCATTATTGACATATTTTAATCCAACTTCTACTGTATGAGGTGTACATTCTCTTAATAAATGCACATTATATCCACATGCTTGTACTGCACTTTCTAATAGTTCGAAATGAATAGGAGCCATTTGTGGAATTAGAATAGTATAATCATTTCTCATTTCTTTAGTAAATATTTTTCTCTGTAATTCGTAGTTTCCTAATGAATCCGAGTTATTTGAATTTTTTTCTATACGTTTATTCATACTAGCCAAAAGTGATCTTATACGAATTCTTACAGCTCCAAGGTTATTTACTTCATCAATTTTTATTAAAGTGTACATTTTATCATAACTTGAAAGTATTTCCTCAACTTGATCTGTAGTTACGGCATCAACACCACATCCAAAAGAATTTAATTGAACTAATTCTAGGTTAGAGTGATGTCCAACGAAATCCGCAGCTGCGTAAAGTCTTGAATGGTATACCCATTGATTTACGACACGTAATTTTTTATCTAAAGTAACCTGATTTGAAATGCTATCTTCAGATAAAACGCATAAACCTAAGCTTGTGATTAAAGTATCTATTCCGTGATTTATTTCTGGATCGACATGATATGGTCGTCCTGCAAGTACAATTCCACGAAGGTTATTTTCTTTCATATAGTTAAGAGCTTCTTGTCCTTTATTGCGTATGTCTGTTTTAAAATTTTGATATTCTTTTTCAGCTTCTTGGGCAGCTTTTATTAATTCTTTTTTAGTAAAATGATATTCATCAAATTCCGGTAAAGATAAAATTGCTTCAGCAAGTTTTTTTGGTTCGAAAGGAAGAAATGGGTTTAAAAACTTCACATTTTTAAGTTCTTCTACATTATTTTTTAATACTTCTGAGTATGAAATTACAATTGGACAATTGTAATGGTTATCAGCTTGCTTATATTCTTTTCTTGAATATGGTATACAAGGATAGAATATTGTTTTTATTCCTTGATTTATCAAGCTCATAATATGTCCATGAGCTAATTTGGCTGGATAACATACTGATTCTGAAGGCATGGATTCCATTCCTTTTTCGTATGTTTTACGAGTACTTTTTTCTGATATAATTACTCTAAATCCTAAGTTGGTTAGGAAAGTAAACCAAAATGGGTAGTCCTCATACATATTTAAAACTCTAGGGATTCCAATGGTTCCACGAATTGCTGATTTTTCGCTTAGTGGTTTGTAACTAAATAATCTTTCATTTTTGTACTTATAAATATTAGGAAGATCTTTAGATTTTGATGTTATTCCTGCACCTTTTTCACATCTGTTTCCTGAAATATGCTTTTGACCATTGTTAAATTTATTTATTGTTAATAAGCAATGGTTTTCGCATCCTCCGCAACGTACATGGCTTGTTTCAATTTGCAAATTTTCTATTTCATCTAAAGTTGATAATTTTGAAATGTATTCCATGTCAAGGTTTGCCTCGTATTGTTTTCGAGCTAAAATAGCTACACCGTAGGCACCCATTAAACCTGCTATATCAGGTCTTACGACATCTTTTCCAACAATTAATTCGAAAGCTCTAAGGACTGCGTCGTTGTAAAAAGTTCCACCCTGAACTACTATGTGATCACCAAGTGTAGAAATATCTCTTACTTTCATAACTTTTTGAATAGCATTTTTTATTACTGAATAAGATAATCCAGCGGAAATATCGCCGACTGTTGCGCCTTCTTTTTGTGCTTGCTTTATTTTTGAATTCATAAATACAGTACATCTAGAACCTAAATCTACTGGGGAACGTGAGTCTAGTGCTGATTCAACAAAATCATTAATGCTAATGTTTAAACTCTTAGCAAATGTTTCAATAAAAGATCCACAGCCTGAAGAGCAAGCTTCGTTTAGCATGATATTGTTGATAGTTCCGTTTTTAATTTTTATGTATTTCATATCTTGACCGCCAATATCAACTATACTTGTTACATTTGGCATAAATCTTTTAGCAGCCGTATAATGAGCAATTGTTTCTATCTCGTTTAGGTCAACATTAAGAGCAGACTGAATAAGTTGTTCTCCATATCCAGTGACGCCACTATAACGGATTGTAGCAGTTTGAGGAATAATTTCGTATAATTCTTTTAGCATATTTATAACACTCTTTAGTGGATTTCCTTCATTACTTTGATACAAAGAATATAATAAATTGTCATCACAATCAGTTACAACTAGCTTTGTTGTTGTAGATCCAGCATCTATACCTATAAAACAGTCGCCTTTATAGGTTTTTAAATCTTTTTTAGGTACAGTGTCTTTATCATGTCTTTCTTTAAAAGCTTCATATTCTGCATTTGTTACGAATAGTGGGGCTAAAGGAGTGGAGGTTGTGTCATGAGAAGCTTTTAGCACTTCAATTTTTGCTTTTAATTTTTCATTAGATATCGCCGAATTATTAACGGAATCAAGGGCTGCGCCTTTTGCAACTAAAAGGTGGGCATCTTGTGGAATTATAGCTGAATTATCGTCTAGATTTAATGTTTCTATAAATCTATTTCGTAATTCTGATAAATAATTTAAAGGTCCTCCAAGAAAAGCGATGTTTCCTCTTATTGGTCTTCCGCAAGCAAGACCGCTAATTGTCTGATTTACTACAGCTTGAAAAATTGAAGCAGCAATGTCTTCTTTATTAGCACCTTCATTTATAAGTGGTTGTATATCTGTTTTGGCAAAAACCCCGCATCTAGATGCTATAGGGTAAATCATTTTATAATTTTTTGCTAATTCATTTAAACCAGCAGCATCCGTATTTAATAAAGATGCCATTTGGTCAATAAAAGCTCCAGTTCCACCTGCACATGTACCATTCATTCGTTGTTCTATTGATTTTCCAAAATAAATAATTTTTGCATCTTCACCGCCAAGTTCAATAACTACATCTGTTTGTGGTATGTATTTCTCTACTGCTCTTTTACAAGCTACTACTTCTTGGATAAATGGTAAATCTAGAAATTTAGCAGCTGACATTGCTCCAGAACCTGTTAGTGCAATTGTGTAAACATAGTCGGGATATTTATTTGCAAAATCAGAGAGAACCTGACATACAGTATTTTTTGTATCAGAAAAATGTCTTTGATAATTTTCATATATTAGATTTTGATTATCGTCCATTACAATAATTTTTACGGTTGTTGATCCTACATCGAGTCCAACATGTAATATTTTATTCATATAAATTTCCTTTCTGTTCGGAAAGAATTTTAGTTTGTTTAACTATTCCGATATGAGATAAAATTTCTCAATTCTATTTTAGCCATAAACGTCTAAAAAGTCAATAAAAATGTGCTTTTGAGTTTATTCTTTCACAAAAATTTTACAATTTATAAGCTTTAAAAAGTTATAAAAACTTTTTTGGGACATAGTAATTAAATGAAGAATTAATAAAAAAGGAGATTAAAAAATGAAGAAAAAAATAGTTATAATGCTTATAATAATTGTAGTCGCAATTTTAATAATTGTCATGAGTTTGTCTACGGAAATTGAGCAGAATATAGATAACCGATACTCAAATATTACGGAAATTCAACCAGAGGAAGAGATTTCGGAAGAGCAAAATCGCTTGGCTAAGATGAATTTATATTTTGTAGATTCTAATTCAGGAGTGTTATGCTGTGAAGAGAGAAAAATCGATTCTAAAAACTTAATAGATAATCCATATAAATATATAATAAGTCTCTTGATGAATGGTCCAGAAACAGAAGGCTTAACTAATGCAATTCCAAGTGAAACAAAGGTTAATGGTGTAGTTTTGAATCAAGGAATCCTAGTTGTAGATCTGTCAAAAGAATTTCTAAATAGTAATGGTACGGATTCAATTTATGAAATTGTTAATACTTTAAGTCAGTTTAATGAAGTTGAAGGTGTGAAATTTAAAATTGACGGAGAAGTAAAAGATGGTTTAAAAGAAATTTACATAAAAAAGAATTGAAACATTGTAAAACTACGGAAAATGCTGTATAATAATACTGTTATGGAAAGAATAGATGATTTACAGTATGAAAATTTAAAAATAATACAAAATCCAGAATGGTTTTGCTTTGGAGTTGATAGTGTTTTGCTTACGGAGTTTGCTAGAGATATAAAAAGAAATAGCAGAATAATTGATTTAGGAACTGGTACAGGAATACTATCAATATTAATGTCTAAAAAGGTTAATGCACAAAAAATTGTTGGAGTCGAATTGCAAGAAGATGTTGCGGAAATGGCTACTAGAAGTGTGAAAATTAATGGACTAGAAAACATCATTTCAATAGTTAGGTCAGATTTAAAGGACTTAGAGTTTGAAAATAATTCATTTGATGTAGTAATTACAAATCCCCCATATAAAAAAGCTGGAACGGGAATTGACAACAAAAATGAGAAACAAAAAATATCAAGATATGAAACAACAGCTAATTTAGATGAATGGTTAAAAATTGCTTCAAGGCTACTTAAAGATTTTGGATCTTTTTATATGGTATATAGGACTGATAGATTAACAGAACTTATAGAAAATATGAAAAAATATAAACTTGAAATAAAAAGAATGCGATTTGTATATTCTAATGAACAATCACAATCGAATTTAGTTTTGATAAAAGCGGTTAAGGGTGCAAAGGTATTTGCAAAAATCGAAAAACCGTTAATTATATATAATATGGATGGAACTTATACTGATGAAATAATGCAGGTTTATAATAAAAAATAGGAAGATGTAATATGGAAAAAGGAAAATTATATTTGGTAGCAACACCAATAGGAAATTTAAATGATATGACATTTAGAGCGATACAAACATTAAAGGATGTTGATTTGATTGCCGCAGAAGACACTAGACAAACTATGAAATTATTGAATTATTTTAATATATCAAAGCCATTAATTAGTTATCATAGACATAATGAAGATGTGAAAACGGAAGGATTAATTAATGAAATTTTAAGTGGCAAGAATATTGCTATTGTAACGGATGCAGGGACTCCAGCTATCTCAGATCCCGGAGAAGTAATTGTAAGAGATGCAATAAAAAATGAGATAGATGTTATTCCCATTCCCGGAGCTTGTGCTTTAATAAATGCAGTTATAGCCTCTGGTTTAAGTACAAAGGAATTTTCTTTTTATGCTTTTTTACCGTTAAATAAAAAATTAAGAAAAGAAAAAATAGAAGAAATAAAAGAAGATGGGAAAACAGCAATTATTTATGAAGCGCCACACAGATTAATTAATACTTTAAATGAATTATTAAATGAATTAGGAAATAGAAATGTGGTTGTTGCCAAGGAATTGACTAAAATACATGAAACATTTATCAGAGGTAATATTTTAGAAGTTTTAGATAAAATTCAAAATCCAAAAGGTGAATATATAATAATTATAGAAGGTCAAAAAATAAAAAAAGAAAATAAATTAAATGAATTAACATTAGAAGAGCATTATAGATATTATGAAAATATGGGATTAGAAAAAAAAGAAATAATTAAAAAAATTGCCAAAGATAAAAATGTAAATAAAAATGAAATTTATCAAAAATTTATAAATAAATAAAAAATAATTAATATGAAAATTAAAAATAAGACAATTTAAAAAATAAATAATGTAATTATATATTATAAATAAAAAATTAAAAAAAATAGAAAATTATTAGAAAAAATATAAAATTAGTTATATTTTTTCTATTTTTTTATATAATTTTAATAAAAATTTATTTTTTTAGGAGAAAAATATGAATTTTTTATGGTCAATTATAATAATTATTTCATTTATTTATGCAATATTTAATAATAAAATTGTAGAAATTAATAATTCAATTTTTTCTTCAGCAAGTAACGTTATAAATATGATGTTAGTATTATCTGCAAATACATGTTTGTGGTGTGGGGTTATTAATATAGTACAAAATACATCAATAATTAAAAAATTAAATAAAATATTAAAACCTGTTATTTATTTTTTATTTCCTGAGATAAAAAATGAAAATAAAATCGTAAATTTAATTTCAATGAATATGATTTCAAATATTTGTGGAATTGGAAATGCGGCAACACCGGCAGGACTTAAAGCCATGGAAAAAATGCAAGAAATTAATAGAAATAAAAAGGAATTAAGTAATTCAATGATGATGTTAATTGTGTTAAATACTACATCTATACAAATAATACCTACTACTGTTTTGGCAATAAGGAGTGCCTTAGAATCGAGTAACCCTTCTAATATAATAATTCCTATTTGGATTTCTACAATTGTTGGAACTACAGTTGGAATTATTTCGATGAAAATATTAATAAAATATAATTATAAAATAAGCGATTAAAAATAAATATTATAAATTATAAAAAATTAATTATTAAATAATAAAAAAATAAATAATTAAATGAATAAATAATAATTATAATAAATTATAAAAAATTTTTAAATTAATAAAATAAATAAAAAATTAACAGTTATAAAATTATAAAAAAATAATAAATTAATTTT
>HF993640.1:32582-67857 GCA_000433915.1 Clostridium sp. CAG:793 | reverse complement strand
TGTGATTTTCAAAAAGTTAATTTAGTGAAAAGGCTACAAAAGATAAAATGAAGAAATAAGTGAATTTACGAAAGGAGAATGATAGAAAAGATAAGTAAATATAACTGAAAGATTTTAATTATTATTATAAAGGCTATTTACAAACTTAATGAAAAATATTGAAGTTTCCTTAGGAAAGGAAATAAAGACAAATGGATAATTTTAAAGGTAATGCTATATATGCAAGAGAGATAAAATTTGAAGAGCTATTTAATCCTTTATATTTTATAACGTCAATTTTATAATTAAAAATGTTGATAAGACTAGTAAGAGTACATTAAGTCAATGATAAAATTATATTAATTAATTCAAAAAAATTAAATTCAAACACAAATCTGTGTGATTTTCAAAAAGTTATTTTAGTGAAAAGTCTATAAAAAAATAAAACGAAAAATAGTTAAAATTTACTTAAAAACTATTGACGAAAAATAAGCAAAAATATATAATAAAGAAGGGAGAATTATTGAGGAAAAGAACCAAAAGTATAGAAAGTCTAATAAAAAAGATAAATGAAATATTGCAAAGCAAACTGGAATTGAGCGAAGAAAGTAGACAATTAATAACTACATATATAGTGAATGTCTTAAAAGGAATTTTAGGCGAAGAAAAAACTAAAGAGTTAACCAATAAATTAAATAATGAAAAGGAGAATTTTAGTATGTTAGAAGAAGTAATAAGAAAAGAATTTTTTGAAAATAGGAAAAAAGGAATTAAAGATGGCATAAAAGTGGGCAGAGAAGCTGGAATAAAAACTGGAATTAAGAATGGGAAGGAGCAGGAAAGAAGAAAAACAATAAATAGAATGCATAAACTAGGATTTGAAGTAAAACAAATATCAGAAATTTTAGGAATATCTGATGAAGAAGTAAATAGGATGTTAATCAAAAGATTTTAATTGTATGTGATTTTTATTTTAAAGTCCTTGAATAATCATGCAAAATAATATATAATCTTGCTAGAAAAAAGTTGAAAAATGTAGAAAAATGCTTAAGAAGGGAGAACTTATTTTCATGCAAGAAATAATATGCAAAGATGAATACCAGACAAAGATTTTTGCTAATAACTTAGCTGGTATGTTAAAAAAAGGAGATGTACTTGTACTATCAGGAGAATTAGGCGCTGGAAAAACAAAATTTGTTGAGGGAATATTATCACATTTTGGAATGCAAGAGAAGATATCAAGTCCGACGTTTACAATAGTAAATGAATATCATAATAGTCAGATTGATATATATCACTTTGATTTATACAGACTAGGCGACATATATGAATTTGAAAACATAGGAGGAGAAGAATATTTCCATAAAGGAATATGTATTTTTGAATGGGGAGAGCTTATAGAAGATATATTGCCAAATGATTATATTAAGATTTCATTTGAAAAAGATGACGAAAACGATGAGATTAGAAAACTTATAATTGAACCACACGGAAATAGATATAATGATGTGGATTTTACACAGTTTTCAAAATAATAGAATAAGGAAGTGATAAAATGAGAGTACTTGCAATAGATACATCATCGCAAATCTGTTCAGTTGCATTATTAGAAGATAGAAAAATAATAGAACAATTACATACAGATGAAGTACATGAGCATTCGCAGACACTTATGCCATTATTAAAAAATATGATGGATAAACAACAATTACAAGTAAAAGATGTCGATTTGTTGGCATGTTCAGAAGGACCCGGATCATTTACAGGAATACGAATAGGAATGGCTACAATTAAAGCTTTCTCAGATGCATGTAACAAGCCTGTAACCGGAATTAGTTCACTAGAAGCTCTTGCTTATGAGGTAATTGAACAAAAAGGAAGAAAAGATTGCAAAATATTATCTATGATAGATGCCAGAAATGATAATGTGTATTTTTCCGTATATAGAATCAAAAATGGTAATTTGTCAGTATATAAAAATCCTGATGTGATGAGTATATCTGATGTTGTTGAATATGTAAATTTTGTAGAGCCATTATATATAATAGGTGATGTATTCAAAGAAAAGCTAGAACCATTGTTAAGAGCAAAAATATCAAAAGAGCAGGCTCAAGCAAGAGATGTGGTACAACATGAATATATTAATTCGACTGGAATTATGGCTGGAGCAATTGGACTTGCAGCATTTGACAAATATGATATAGGAGACTATGGTGATTCGGATGAAATAATGCCTATGTATCTTAGAAGACCACAAGCGGAGAGACAAAGGGATGGTGGAGATGATAAAATTGATATTGTTGAAATGACATTTTCCGATATTGAAGAAATAAAAATGAATTATGAGAAATTTCCTAATATATGGGACTTTAATACATTTGAAGATGATTCGAAAACATCTAAGTACATGGTCGCAAAACAAAATTATCAAATAGTTGGATTTATAAGTACGCAGACCGTTTTAGATGAATTAGAAATAATGAATATAGTTACAAGACAGGACAAAAGAAATCGAGGAATTGCATCAAATTTGATAAGTTATGTTATAAGAAAAAACAATGTAAATAAAATAAACCTTGAAGTAAACGAGAATAATAAAGTAGCTATTTCTATATATAAGAAATTTGGATTTAGACCAGTAGGATTAAGAAAAAATTATTATCATGGTAAAGAAAATGCTATACTAATGAGTATGTAAAATAATACATAAGCTAACATAAGATAGGGAACTATAATTATTAGAATTATAGTTAGGAAAGGATAAAATAATGAAAAATACAAATGAAGTTTCATATAAAGAATTAAAATTTAATTGTAATCCTGATATTTTTAAATTTGAAACGACAGAAGATGTAAAATCAAATTATAAAGGAATTGGACAAGAAAGAGGAATAGCATCTCTAGAGTTTGGATTAACAGTTGATACAAAGGGATATAATGTTTATCTTGAAGGCCCAACAGGATCAGGAAAAACAACATATACACGAAATTATCTAGATAAATTATCAAAAACAAAAAAGACTCCTCCAGATTGGTGCTATATTTATAATTTTGAGAATCCAAATGAGCCAGTGGCTTTAAGTATGCCAGCAGGTGAAGGAAATAATTTCAAAGATGCAATGGATAAGTTCATAAAAGAAATTAGAGTTGATATAAAAAATACATTTAGCAATGAGGATTTTGAAAAAGAAAAAAATGTTATTACACAAAAATATCATGATAAGAGGACAGCTCTTCTTGATAATCTTAATAAAAGATCTGCTAAATATGGATTCCAAGTCAAATCAGCTGAAAATGGTATATATATGATGCCTATTGTTGATGGAAAAGTTATAAAAGAAGAAGAATTTGATAAATTAGATGATGAAATAAAGAAAGAATATGAAGATAAATCAACAATAGTTCAGCAGCAGATAATATCTGTTATAGCTGAAATAAAAGAACTAGACGCAGAAGCAGAAAGAAAAGTATCAGAATGGCAGTCAAATATTGCAGTTCTTACTATTGAGGGACATATATCTTATGTTAAATCAAAATTTAAAAGAAACAAAAAGATTACTAAATTTTTAGATGGTGTGAAAAAAGATATATTAAAAAATATATCAAAATTCCTTGAAGAAGACAAAAAAGGACAAGATGCACAAGGACCTCGTGTTCCAGAAATAAAACCATGGGATAATTATAGAGTAAACGTATTTATTGATAATAGCAATGAAGAAGGTGCTCCAGTTATCATGGATTCTAACTATTCATTTAACAACTTATTTGGAAGACTTGAATATGAGAATTATTATGGAGTGTTAAAAACAGATTACACTATGATAAGACCAGGACTTTTACAAAAAGCAAATGGTGGATATATTATATTCCAGGCAAATGATTTATTATCAAATCCATCAAGTTATGAAAATCTTAAGAAAGTTTTAAGAAATAAGGAAATAGGAATAGACAATTCAATAGATCAAAAATCATCAATGGTGCTTGTATCATTGAAACCAGAGCCAATTCCATTAGATTTAAAAGTTATTCTTATAGGAAATGAAAATGTATATCAAACATTATTGTCAGTTGATGAAGAATTTAGAAAATTGTTTAAAATAAAAGTTGAATTTGAAGATTCTGCACCTTTAGACCAAAGAAATTTAAATGATTTAGCAGGATTTGTTCATGGATTTTGTAATGATGAACAATTACCTCACCTTGATAGAGGAGCTGTAGCAAGACTTGCTGAGTATTCATGCAGACTAGCAGAGGATAAGAATAAATTATCAACACAATTTGGCGAACTATCACAAGTTATTGTTGAAGCAGCTACATGGGCTAAAATAGATAGATCAAAAGTTGTAACAGCTGAATATATTGAAAAAGCTCTAAAAGAAAGAAAAAATAGAGTAAAAAAATATGATGAAAAATATACTGAAATGATAAAAGATAGAGTCTTATTGATTGATACAGAAGGAAGCAAGGTTGGACAAATAAATGGATTAACTGTAATGTCTTTAGGAGATTATACTTTTGGAAAACCAGTCAGAATAACAGCTAACACATATACAGGAAAAAGTGGAATAATAAATATTGAAAGAGAAGTAGAATTATCAGGATCATCACATTCAAAAGGAATACTTATATTAAATGGTTATTTAGGAGAAAAATTTGCGAAAGAAATGCCTCTATCATTAACAGCAAGTATATGTTTTGAACAATTATATAATGGAGTTGATGGAGATAGTGCTTCAAGTACAGAGTTATATGCATTGCTTTCAAGTTTATCAGATGTTCCAATAAATCAGTCAATAGCGGTAACCGGTTCAGTAAACCAAAAAGGTGAGATACAAGCTATAGGTGGAGTAAATGAAAAAATAGAAGGATTTTATGAAATTTGCAAACTTAGAGGACTAAATGGAACACAAGGTGTAATGATTCCAAAAAGAAATGTACAAAATTTAAACTTAAATGATGAAATTGTTGAAGCAGTAAAAAATCATAGATTCCATATATATGCAATATCAACAATAGATGAAGGAATTGAGATATTAACAGGAGTTCCAGCAGGAAAAAAAGATATACCAGGAACTATAAATTATCTAGTTTATCAGACTTTGAAAAAGTATGCAAAAGCTAGTAAAGAATATGAAAATTAATAAAAATTAAGAAGGGAGCATAACTTGAAAAATCAAGCAAACATTAGAAATTTCAGCATAATTGCACATATTGATCATGGAAAGTCTACATTGGCTGACAGACTTATTGAAATGACAGGAGCTCTTTCGAAAAGAGAGATGACAGAACAAGTGCTTGACAATATGGATATAGAGAAAGAAAGAGGAATTACAATAAAATCTCAAGCTGTACGAATGAAATATAAAGCAAAAGATGGACAAATATATGAACTTAATTTGATAGATACTCCAGGTCATGTTGATTTTAATTATGAAGTTTCTAGAAGTTTAGCTGCATGCGAAGGTGCAATTCTTGTAGTTGATAGCACTCAGGGTGTTGAAGCACAGACTTTAGCAAATGTGTATCTTGCACTTGATAATAATTTGGAGATAATACCAGTAATAAATAAGGTTGATCTTCCAAGTGCAAGACCAGATGAAGTAAAACACGAGATAGAAACGATTATAGGAATTCCAGCAGAAGATGCTCCTTGTATATCTGCAAAAACAGGTTTAAATGTAGAGGAAGTATTAGAAAGAATTGTAAAAGACATACCAGCTCCTAAGGGAGATAGCAATAAGCCTCTAAAATCATTAATATTTGATTCAATATATAATGATTACAAGGGAGCATTAGCGTATGTTAAGATAGAAGAAGGAACTGTAAAGGTGGGAGACGAGATTAGATTAATGTCTAATAATGCACATTTTACAGTTACAGAAGTTGGATATTTTGAACCAGGTAGATTAGAACCTGCACAAGAACTTGTTGCAGGAGAAGTTGGATATATAGCAGCAAGTATAAAGAGTTTGCAAGAAATACGTGTAGGTGATACAATTACAAATGATGAAAATCCAGCTGACAAGCCACTACCAGGCTATAAAAAAGTAAATCCAATGGTATATTGCGGATTATATCCAATGGATGGTGCAGATTATGAAAATTTAAAAATTGCACTTGAAAAATTAAAATTAAATGATGCAGCATTGGAGTTCGAGCCTGAAACATCTAGTGCATTGGGTTCTGGATTTAGATGTGGTTTTCTAGGATTATTACATTTAGAGATTATTGAGGAAAGATTAGATAGAGAATTTGATCTAGGATTAATTACAACAGCTCCATCTGTAATATACAAAGTACATAAAACAGATGGAACAGTTGAAAACTTATATAATCCTTCTGATTTACCTAAACCAGCACAGATAAGCTTTATGGAAGAACCGTATGTTGATGCAAGCATAATGGTTCCTAAAGAATTTGTGGGAAATGTAATGGAATTATGCCAAGGAAGAAGAGGAATATTCATAGATATGCAATATTTAGATGAGTCAAGAGTGACATTAAAATATGAATTGCCTCTTAATGAAATAATATATGATTTCTTTGATAGTTTAAAATCGAAAACGAGAGGATATGCTTCATTAGACTATTATATTAAAGAATATAAACAGTCAGAATTAGTAAAACTAGATATATATGTAAATAATGAACCAGTAGATGCTTTATCTTTTATAGTTCATAAATCAAATGCGTATGCAAGAGGAAGAACATTGGTAGAAAGATTAAAAAATGAGATTCCAAGACAATTATTTGCAGTACCTTTACAAGCAGTAATTGGCGGAACAGTAATAGCTAGAGAAACAATTTCAGCATTAAGAAAAGACGTTCTTGCTAAATGCTATGGTGGAGATATAACTAGAAAAAAGAAATTACTAGAAAAACAGAAACGTGGCAAAAAGCGTATGAGACAATTTGGTAATGTTGAAATACCACAAGAAGCATTTTTAAATGTATTGAAAGCTGATACAGAAGATAAATAATAATAGATGTAGAAAGAAGGAAAATGTAATGATAGATATAGAATGTGCAAAAGACATAATGAGAGAATATATAGATGGATATGATAGTAATAATCCAAGGATTGCGTTAAAAAAGGCACATATTTTTAGAGTTACAGATTTTGCAGAACAAATAGCTATTAATTTGAAAAATAATCCACAAGATGCAGGAATGGAGCTTACTGATGAAGATGTAAGGCTTGCAACATTAATTGGATTATTGCATGATATAGGAAGATTCGAGCAATTAAAAAGGTTTGATAGTTTTATAGATAGCCAAACAGTTGATCATGCAAAATTGGGAATAGAAGTATTAACTGATAATAATAATGAACTATTAAGAAAGTTTTGCCCAGATGAAAAGTATCATGAGATTATATTGACTGCAATAGGAAATCACAATAAATTTAAAATAGATAATAGCATTACTGAAATTAGAATGTTAACTCATTGTAAAATAATAAGAGATGCTGATAAATTGGACATATTAAATTTATTAAGATTTGAGAGCTTTGAAACATTATTTAAAAAGACTGAAATAATACAAGAACCAATATCAAAACAAACATTAAAAGACTTTTTAGATGGAAAAGAAATTATTAGAAGTATAATGAAAACAGACATGGATGACTGGGTTGGAAATATAGGGTATGCTTACGATATATATTATCCAATTAGCTATAAAATATTAAAAGAGAAAAATTATATAAATGATATAATAGATAGAACTCCAACAGAAGAGATGGAAAAAATTCGTGAGAAAATAAATACATATATTAATGAAAAAGCAAGATAATTAGAAAGGTATTAAAATGGAAGATCAAGTTGAAGGAAGAAATAGTGTTACAGAACTACTAAAATCAGGTAAAGATATAAATAAGCTATATGTACAAAAAGGCGAAAAACATGGATCTATCAATGAAATAATAAAACTTGCAAAACAAAATAAAGTTGTAATAACAGAATTGGATAGAGCTAAACTAGATCAAATGTCAGAATCTCATAATCATCAAGGTGTAATTGCAATAGTTCCACCATATGAGTACTGTGATGTTGATGAAATATTGGAATATGCTAAAAGTAAAAATGAAAGTCCGTTTATATTAATATTAGACGGAATAGAAGATCCTCACAATTTAGGGTCAATTATAAGAACAGCAGAATGCTCTGGTGTTCATGGAATAATTATACCTAAAAGAAGATCAGTTCAAGTAAATGCAACTGTTAATAAAACTTCAGCAGGAGCTGCACAATATGTGAAAGTAGCAAGAGTTAACAATTTAACAGAAACCATAAAATATCTTAAAGAGAATGATGTATGGATATATGGAACAGATATTGAAGGAAAATGCTATTACAATGAGCAAAAATATAATGGTGGAGTTGCAATAGTAATTGGAAGTGAAGGCTTTGGAATGAGCCGACTAGTAAAAGAAAATTGTGACTTTTTAGTAAAAATTCCAATGGTGGGAAAAATAAACTCATTAAATGCTTCTGTTTCGGCAGGAATATTAATGTATGAGGTATTTAATCAAAGAAATAATAAATAAAAGATAAGGAAGGAATAGATATGAAACCACGAAATCTTAAATTGAAATTGATAATTTTGTTTTCAGTTTTAGCTACAATAAGCATAGTTTTGTTACTATTATTCCTTTTTACTGATATATTTAGGACAAAAAGAGGAGCATTTTTTAGATATTTTCCTATGACAAGTACTGCAATAGAAATATTAAAAAGTGATGACTTTGAAAGTTATGACAAAGCTAAAGAGCAGACCCCGTATATACGAAATGCAAATGTCATAATAAAATCATCATCTAACATTGCTGATAGTAGTATAATGGACAAGATAAAGCTTACTATGACAACTAAAGTTGACAACAAGGATGAAAAAGCAGAAGCGGATATTTCAATAAAAAGCAATTCAAGTGAATTAGCAACAATTAGTGGGATAAAGGAAAAAGAAAGCTATGCTTTTTATAGTCCACTGATTGCAAATGGATATATTGGAATAAGAAATGAAAGCTTAAATGAATTAGCAAATTCTGTGGGGATAAATGACATATATGTTCCAGAATCAATTATAAAGATAAAAAAAGATAAAGTATTTGATATAACTAAAGTTGAAAAATCACATATAGAATCATATTATAATTTATTAAAAACTTCCACATCAGATACAAGTTATTCAAAAAAGAAAAATGATAAAGTAAAATCTGAAGGAAAAACTTATAGTACAGTAGCATATACATTAAAGTTAGAAGGAAAAGAAAGTGCCGATGTTCAGTCTACTATGCTAAATAAACTATCACAGGATAGTATAATGATGGATTTTCTAACTTCAAAATTCAAATTGTTGAACTTAGATAGTAATTATACAGACATAAATACTTTAAATTCTAGAATGCAAGCAAAAATAAAAGACTTAAGTCAAAATCCTGAAAATGCAACTCCGATAACGATAACAGTTAATGAATATAAACAAAAAAATATACAAGCTACCATAATATATGGAGATACTAAAATAGTGGTATTTCATTTAAAGGAAAATAATACTGAAACATCAATATTTAGTGTGAATGACAAGTCTTTTAAAATAAGCAAAACAGATAATGAATACACTATAAAGTATAGTTATACAGAAGATGAGATTAATAAATCAATAGAAATAAGATATCATCAAGAAGGAAGCATTGAAGAAAATAATATAAAGAATAAAATGGATATAACACATACTAATGGAATTAAAGTTGTAACATTTGCGTATGAAGATAGTGTAAATTTCACAAATGATATAGGCTCTATAAAGAAATTATCAAATGAGAGAGTTGCGTTATTAAATGATTATTCAAAAGAAGAAGTATCAGAATTTGTATCTAATATAAAAAAGAGAATAAATGAAGTATATGTAAATAAAGGTGCATCTATAGGAATAAACTTAGATCCTATTTTTGTAGATTAATGGAGAAGATATGTTATCAATAGTACAAGCTAAAATGAAATTGCCAATGGATTTTGTGCAATATATCTATAACAATTTTAATGAAAAAATGGCAGATAAAATTTTAAGTGGAATGTGTCAAGAAAGAAAAACTACATTTAGAATAAATACTTTAAAATGTGAAAAAAGAGACGTATATGAATACTTAGACAAAAACAATATTGAATATATAATTCCAAGTTTTTATGACGAAGCTGTTATATTAAAAAATATAAATGAAAAAGATATAATAAACACAGATTTATATAAAGATGGAAAAATATATCTGCAAAGTTTGTCTAGTATGGTTCCACCAATTGTATTAGAACCTATGGAAGAAGAAAAGGTACTAGACATGACAGCTGCTCCAGGAAGTAAGACAACGCAAATAGCATGTATGATGAAAAATAAAGGTTCAATTTTGGCAAATGAAATAGACAAAATACGATGTGATAGACTTAAATATAATATTGAAAAACAAGGAATTAATATTGTAGAAGTTATAAATGAAGATGCACGAAATTTAGGAAAAAAGCATACAGAAGAATTTGATAGAGTACTATTAGATACACCTTGTAGTGGAGAAGGTAGATTTGAAGTAGATGATAAGCACTCGTATTCTAATTGGTCTACTTCAATGGTAAAAGATTTAGGCAATTTGCAAAAAGAACTTATAAAGAGTGCATATCAAGCCTTGAAACCAGGAGGAATATTGGTATATTCAACATGCACACTTAACAAATATGAAAACGAAAATATGGTTGAGTTTGCAATCAAAGGATTGGGAATGAGTGTGATGGACATTCAGTTAGATGTAAAAGAAAAAACAAAAGGAATATCAAAATCTATATCAGATAAAAATGTAGCAAAACAAGTAGAAAAAGCAATAAGAATTATACCATCAGAAAATATGGAAGGATTCTTTATATGTAAATTAAGAAAATAGTATTTGAATATAGCAAGAAAGGAATTTGAAATGAAGATAGGAATAGTAGGATTACCTAACGTAGGAAAAAGTACACTTTTTAACAGTATAACAAATGCGGGAGCAGAATGTGCAAATTATCCATTTTGTACGATAGAGCCAAATGTTGGTGTTGTTCCAGTGCCAGATGAAAGATTAGATGTTCTAGGAAAAATGTATGATTCAGATAAGATAACACATGCAATTATTGAATTTGTTGATATTGCAGGTTTAGTAAAAGGAGCAAGCAAAGGTGAAGGATTAGGAAACAAATTCTTATCACATATAAGAGAAACAGATTCTATTTTGGAAGTTGTAAGATGTTTTGAAGATCCTAATGTAATTCATGTTGATGGAAGTGTTGATCCAATCAGAGATATTGATACAATAAACATAGAACTTGTATTAGCTGATATGGAAACTGTAAATAAAAGAATAGAAAGAGCTGCTAAATTAGCAAAAGGTGATAAAAAATATTATGCAGAAGAAGAAGCTTTTAAGAAAATAAGAGATGTTCTTGAAAAAGGCAATCCTGCTAGAATGGCAGAGTTATCAGATGAAGAAAAAGAGCTTGTAAAAGATGCATTTTTACTTACAATGAAACAAATTTTATATGTTGCTAATATTTCAGAAGATGACATTGGAAAGCCAGATAATGAATATGTAAAAAAAGTAAAAGAATTTGCTCAAAAAGAAAATGCTCAAGTAATTACCTTATGTGTAAAAATTGAAGAGGAATTATCTGCTCTTGAGGGAGAAGACAAAAAAGAAATGCTTGAAGCAATTGGATTAGAAGAATCAGGACTTGATAAAGTTATAAAAGCAAGCTATGATTTATTAGGATTAATGTCATTTTTAACTGCTGGAAAGAAAGAAGTAAGAGCATGGACTATAAAGAAAGGAACTAAAGCTCCACAGGCTGCTGGCAAGATACATTCTGATTTTGAAAGAGGATTTATAAAAGCCGAAATAGTTTCTTATGATGACTTAATTAAGAATGGAAGTTACCAAAAAGTAAAGGAACTTGGATTAGTAAGACTTGAAGGAAAAGAATATGTAATGCAAGACGGAGACATTGTTGAATTTAAATTTAATGTATAATTTTTGCAGAAATTTGCAAAATTAATTAGAAAAATTTAGATAAAGATGTAATTTCTTGCAAAAAAATAAAAAATATGTAAAAAAATGTTGACTAATTATATAATTAAGTGCTAAAATAATTATAGTATGTAAATGTTATATTTTTCATGCGATATTTTGCAATTTTTTAGTTATAATATTATTAGATGTTAAAGACGAAGGAGAAGTAGAAGATGAGAAATTTTAGAAAATATGTAGTTGTATCAATAGTTTTAATTTTTGCAGTATTAGCATTAACTTTAGGAAATGTTAACGCATTATCAATTAATCCAACAAATACGGCAGGTAACACTGCTACAAACACAGCTAGCAATACTGCTACTAATACAGCAAGTAATACTACTGGAAACGTTTCTTTAAGCACAGGAAATGTATCAACAAATAAGACACAAACAACAAATACAATAAACAATATAAGCAAAGATTTACCTAAAACAGGTGAAAATGATATTTATGTTGTAACTGCAATTGGTGTTGTTGCAATAGCTGTTGGAGCATTTGCATTTGCTAAATCAAGAAAATACCAAGATTAATATTGATATAAATTGAATATAGTTTAATACACTTTGGCCATTAGTATAATAAATATTAATGGCTAAGGTGTTTTTGCGTTTTACAAAAATAAATAATGCTTAAATTTTCAAAAGAAATTGACACTAAACTCTTTAAGTTTTTGTTTTTATATGATAGAATACGAGTGAATATTGAAAAAAATTAACATAAAAATAGGAGGCAATACTTTGTATAAGAGAGTTTTACTAAAGCTAAGTGGGGAAGCACTAGCAGGAGAAGAAAAAAATGGAATAGATCAAAAAACAATAAGTGAGATATGTGATGCTATTGTAAAAGTACATGAGCTTGGAGTTGATGTAGCAATTGTTGTAGGAGGAGGAAACTTCTGGAGAGGAAAATATGGTCAAGGAATGGTACGTACTACAGCTGATTATATGGGAATGCTTGCAACAGCAATGAATGGATTAGCACTTCAAGATGCAATAGAAAAAAGAGGAATACCAACTAGATTACAAACTGCTATTGAAATGAGACAAATTGCTGAACCATTTGTACAAAGAAGAGCAATGAGACACTTAGAAAAAGGTAGAATATTAATATTCTCTTGTGGAATTGGAAGCCCATTTTTCTCAACAGATACAACAGCAGCATTAAGAGCAGCTGAAATAGGAGCAGATGTAATACTAGTTGCTAAAACAATTGATGGTGTATATACAGCTGATCCAAAGGTAGATTCTAATGCTAAGAAATTAGAGCATGTATCATATCAGGAAATATTAGAGAGAGATTTGAAAGTAATGGATTCAACAGCGATATCTTTATGCAAAGATAATAATATTCCATTAGAAGTATTTGCAATGAGTGATGCAGAAAACATTATTAAAGCTGTAAAAGGTGAAAAGATAGGAACAAAAGTTGATAACAATCAATAAAATTTATGAGATTAAAATATTAATAGAACATAAAAAATAGGAGGATTTTATGAGTTTAGATGTAATGAAAGAAAAAATGCAAAAAGTAATTGACAGTTTAGAAGATAATTATTCAGAAGTAAGAGCTGGTAGAGCTAATCCAGCAATACTTAATCGTGTAACAGTTGAATATTATGGTGTTCCAACACCGATAAATCAAGTTGCTAGCATATCTGTTCCAGAGGCTAGATTAATAGTTATTCAACCATGGGATAGAAGTATTTTATCACAAGTAGAGAAAGCCATAGAAAAAGCAGATATAGGAATTCATCCAATGAATGATGGACAAGTGATAAGACTTGCATTTCCTGAATTAACAGAAGAGAGAAGAAAAGGATTAGTTAAAGACATAAAGAAAATGGCAGAGGAAGCAAAAGTTGCAATTAGAAATGTTAGAAGAGATGAAATGGATGAAGCAAAAGCATTGCTTAAAAATAGTGAAATTTCAGAAGACGAAGAAAGAGGAATAGAAGACAAGATTCAAAAAGCAACAGATGAGCATGTAGCTAAAATTGATAGCATTTGTGACAAAAAAGAAAAAGAAGTTATGTCTGTATAATTAGGAATAAAAGCAATCATAGTGAATTATACTTATATAGAGACATTAGAGGAGAATAGATGGAGAACTCAGATATAAAACATATTGCAATAATAATGGACGGTAATAGACGTTGGGCAAAATCACATAATTTAGATACTAAATTAGGTCATAAAAAAGGTGCAGAAGTATTAGAAACAATATCTAGATACTGTAACAAAATAGGATTAGAATATCTAACTGTATATGCTTTTTCAACTGAAAACTGGAAAAGAACAAAAGAAGAAGTTGGAGCAATAATGCTTATACTTCAAATGTATCTTGATAGATTTTTGAAAACAGCGGATTTAGATAATATTAAACTTAGAATATTGGGAGATATTGATGGTGTTCCAGAAGAACTTAGAAAAAAGATGATTCAGATGGAAGAAAGAACTAAGGATAATACAGGGCTTAATCTTAATATAGCATTTAATTATGGAGGGAGAGCCGAGATAGTTAGAGCAACACAGAGAATTGCACAAGATGTATTAGATGGAAAAATGGAAATCAAAGATATAAATGAAGATACAATTTCTAATAATTTATATACATGTGGACAGAGTGATCCTGATCTTGTTATTAGAACGAGTGGAGAGCTAAGAATGAGTAACTTCTTACCTTGGCAAATAACATATTCAGAATTTTTGTTCTTAGATAAATATTGGCCTGATTTTACATCAGAAGATATAGATAATGCAATAAATGAGTATAATAATCGTCACAGAAGAATAGGAAAATAAGTTTATGAGAAAGGAGAGTATGATATACAGTATTGTATATCATACAACTAATTATGGAAAAAAAGAAGGAAAGATTAAAAAGAGTTACTAGTGCAGCGATAATGTTTCCAATAGTTGCGGGTATATTTATATTTGCAAATAATTATGTTATGGACATTGCAATGTGTGTATTATCAATATTTTGCTTGTATGAGTATTTTCATTGTTTTAAATCAACAGAGAAAGCTAATCCTTCTTCTTGGCTAGGATATATATCTAGTGTACTAATTATTTTTACACACTTAGTATCTCCAGAAACTTTAAAAAGTTTCTTACTAATGTACATACCTATATGTTTGTTAATATTATTTGCAGAAGTAATAATTACAAAAGGAAAAAAGAATATTATAGATGTAGCTGTAACAATGCTAGGAATTTGCTATATTCCTTTTATGATTTTCTTTTTTAGTTTATTAAGAGCGATAGAACCGAATGGAAGAATATTTGCATGGTATGTATTAATAGCTGCATGGGGAAGCGATGTATTTGCTTATTTAATAGGAAAGAACTTTGGAAAACATAAATTTACACCAATAAGTCCTAAGAAATCAATAGAAGGTTCAATAGCTGGAATAGTTGGAGCAGTTGTAATATCAGTTATTTACTCAATTATTGTAAATGCTATGTTTGCTATAAATATTCCTACTGTTTTAATGGCTGTAATCGTAGCAGTGCTTGCAGCTATAGGCCAGATAGGAGATTTGGCAGCATCAAGTATAAAAAGATATTGCGGAATAAAAGATTTTAGCGAATTGATTCCTGGACATGGAGGAATGCTTGACAGATTTGACAGTGTTATATTTATAATACCATTTGCATATGCTGCAATATTAATATTTATTTTATAAAAAATTAATTAGGAGGCAGTTTATTGATTGCAAGTATAAAAATAGTTTTTTTACTTAGTTTTTTAGTATTAATTCATGAGTCTGGACATTATATTGTTGCAAAGATGTGTAATATAAAGGTAAATGAATTTGCAATAGGATTTGGCCCTAAGATATGGAAACATAGGGGTAAAGAAACGGAGTATGAATTAAGAGCTATTCCATTAGGTGGTTTTGTAAATCTTGAAGGTGAAGAAAAAGAATCAAATGACAATAGATCATATAGTAAAGCAAGCATACCAAAGAGAATGGCTGTTATAGTTGCAGGTGGATTAGTTAATATAATATTTGGATTAACCGCATATTTTTTATTAATTTTAATAAGATATATGATTGTGAAGAATATGAGTTTTGTAACAGCTATATCATATTCAGCACAATCATTAGGCCTGCTTATTCAATCAATGTTTGATGGAATAATACAACTATTTACAGGTAAAGTTGGTATGAATGACATGATGGGACCTGTTGGAATATCAGAGATGGTAAGTCAGACATCTGGGATAGTTGAGTTTATATATTTATTATCAATAATATCGGTTTCACTTGGAATGACCAACTTATTACCTATAATTCCTTTAGATGGAGGAAAATTCTTATTACTTATTATAGAGGCAATAAGAAAGAAGCCTCTTGATAAGGAATTAGAACTTAAAATACAATCATATGGATGTTTATTATTAGTATTGTTTTCAGCAATTATAGCGGTGAATGATATTATAAGATGGATACACTAATGAATTAATGAAATTATCGGAGGCATATTTTGGAACAATTAAAAGAAGTAAAAGTAGTTTTTTGTGATTATAATTCTGATAGTTTTGCTTTAGCAAATGCAAAAATTTCTAATGTTAATTTGTATAAAAAGACAAATAGATTAGAGATTTTTTTGCTATCTGATGAAATTATACCTATTGGAGAAATTGAAAAATTTGATAATTATGTTCGTAAAAGATTTAATTTAAAAGAAGTTTCTTTGAAAATCACATTACCACCAGATGATAGAAATAAAAGGATTGCTGATGATTGGAAAGACATTTTAAACTTTTTATCAAAAAATGTTGCTGTAATAAAAGCTTTTTTAAAAAATAGTACTGCTGAAGTAAAAGATGGGATTATTACACTACATTTATGTGTAAAAGGAAAGGTATTACTAGAAAAACAGGGCATACATAATTACATATCAGAATTTATCAAAAATACATACGATTCTAATTATAGAGTAGAATTTGTAGAAGACAATTATGGCGAGATTGAACAAAACTTTGATAAAGCAAAGGAAGATATAATTAAAGAATTTGCTGAAAGTTCAGCTAGAGCAGTTGCAAATAAAGCTGCTAATAATGAAGAGGAAATAAATAGGCAAAGTGAAAATTCTGAAAAACATGTAAAGCCACAAAATTCATGGAAAGAAAAAGGCTCATGGCAACCTAAAAACTATAATCAGAATAATGCAAATCAATCAAATGGTAATCAAAATGGAAATAATAATGGAAACAGTAATGGTAATAGTGGCGGAAATTCTGGATTTAATGATGAAATGCCGAAAGGAAAGTCAGACCCAGATGATCCAAGCTTAATATTTGGAAGAAATTCAAATATACGAGAGCCTATTATAAAAGTTGCAGATATCGGAATGGATACAACAGATGCACAAATAATCGGTGAAATAGTAAATGTTCCAGACCCAACAGAACTTAAGAAAACTGGTAAATTTCTATATTCATTTGATGTATATGATGGTACAAGTACAATAACATGTAAATGTTTTGTAATGCCTGATAAAAAAGACAAAGTTGGAAAAAGATTAAAACCAGGTACAGGAGTTAAAGTTGGAGGTAAAGCTGGATTTGATAATTTTGCAAAAGAAATTACAATACTAGCAAATACAATAGTAGAAGGAGAGCCATTAAAGAAAATTCAGAGAATGGATAATGCGGAAGTTAAAAGAGTTGAACTTCACATGCATACACAGATGAGTCAGATGGATGCGATAACTCCTGCAACAGAGCTTATAAAAAGAGCTATGAAATGGGGCATGAAGTCAATTGCAATTACTGACCATGGTGTTGTTCAGTCATTCCCAGATGCACATAAATTGTTGGACAAGATAGGATATGATAAAGCAGGAATTAAGATAATATATGGAGTAGAAGGTTATTTATTACCTGACAAAGACCCTATTGTAACAAAGGACAAAGGACAAACATTAAAGGATACAGAATTTTGCGTTTTTGACTTAGAGACTACAGGAATTTCATTTAGAACAGAGAAAATTACTGAAATAGGAATCATGAAAATAAAAAATGGAGAGGTAATAGAAGAATTTTCATCTTTTGTAAATCCACAAAAACCAATTCCTATGAGAGTACAGGAAATTACACATATAACAGATGATATGGTAAAAGATGCTCCAACAATAGAAGAAATATTGCCTAAAGTCTTAGAATTCTTTGGAGATTCTGTTTTGGTTGCACACAATGCTGATTTTGATACAGGATTTTTACGTTATAATTGCGAAAAATTAGGTTTGCCATTTAATAATACATATCTTGATACACTAAGGTTAGCTAAAGATTTATTCCCTACATATAAAAAATACAAATTAGGAAT
This sequence comes from Clostridium sp. CAG:793, assembly GCA_000433915.1. Classification (GTDB taxonomy): domain Bacteria; phylum Bacillota; class Clostridia; order TANB77; family CAG-508; genus CAG-793. Next base: position 49,450 of record HF993640.1, on the reverse strand, counting down.
AATCGCAGAGAATTTAGGAATAAAAGTTGATGTAGCTCATAGGGCTTTGGATGATGTTGATACAACAGTCAAAGTATTTAATGTAATGTGCAAAATGTTAGAAGAAAAAGGAGTAAAAAGATTATCAGACATTGACAAAGAGGAAAGTGGAAAAGCTAATTTCAAAAAATTAAAGAGTTATCATACAATAATTTTGGCAAAAGATTATGTTGGATTACGTAATTTATACAGACTAGTATCAATTTCTCATTTGCATTATTTCTATAAAAAGCCATTAATACTAAAATCACTGTACAAAAAGTACTCAGAAGGTCTTATAATGGGTACTGCCTGTGATCAAGGTGAATTATATCAGGCAATATTAAATGGAAAGCCAGATGAAGAAATAGAAGATATAGCAAAGGATTATGATTATCTTGAAATTCAGCCAATAAAAAATGATGAATATTTAGTAAGAGAAGGTACCTTGCAAAGTGATGAAGATCTTAGAAATATTGTTAGAAAAATAGTTGCTTTAGGAGAGAAACTTGGAAAGCCTGTTTGTGCAACATGTGATGTTCATTTCATGGATCCGCAAGATGAGATTTATAGAAGAATATTGCAAGCAGGACAAGGATATGATGATGCTGATATGCAGGCACCATTATATTTAAGAACAACAGAAGAAATGCTTAAAGAATTTGAATTTTTAGGAGAAGAGAAAGCATACGAAGTTGTTGTAACAAATACAAATAAGATTTCAGATATGTGTGAGAAAATAAGACCAATTTCGCCAGAAAAATGTCCACCACATATACCAGGATGTGAAACAACAATAAAAGAGATTGCATACAATAAAGCTCATGAATTATATGGTGACCCACTTCCTGAAATAGTACAATCAAGACTTGATAAGGAACTAGATTCAATTATAAAAAATGGATTCTCAGTAATGTATATTATTGCACAGAAACTAGTATGGAAATCTAATGCAGATGGATATATAGTAGGTTCAAGAGGATCTGTTGGATCATCTTTTGTTGCTAATATGACTGGTATTACAGAGGTTAACTCATTACCACCACATTATAGATGTCCTAAGTGCAAATATTCAGACTTTACTGATTATGGTGTAAAAAATGGATTTGATTTGCCTGATAAAATGTGTCCTAAATGTGGACATAGACTTGATAAAGATGGTATGGACATACCTTTCGAAACTTTCTTAGGATTTAATGGAGACAAAGAGCCAGATATAGATCTTAACTTCTCTGGAGAATATCAAGCAAAAGCACATAAATATACAGAAGTTATATTTGGTAAAGGAACTACATTTAAAGCGGGAACTGTTGGTACAGTAGCTGATAAGACAGCGTATGGCTATGTAAAAAAATATTATGAAGAAAGAGGAGTACCTGTAAGCAGTGCTGAAATTAACAGAGTATCTAAGGGATGTACAGGAATTAAGAGAACAACAGGACAGCATCCAGGTGGAATTATAGTTGTTCCAAAAGGAAGACAAATTTATGAATTTACACCAGTACAACATCCTGCTGATGATCCGAATTCAGATATAATAACAACACACTTTGATTACCACTCAATAGATCAGAACTTGTTAAAACTTGATATATTAGGTCATGATGATCCTACAGTTATTCGTATGCTTTATGATTTAACTGGGTTTGATCCTACACATGTGCCACTTGATGATAAAGATACAATGTCAATATACTCATCAACAAAGGCACTTGGGGTAACTCCTGAATCAATAAAATCAGATGTAGGAACATTTGGAATACCTGAATCAGGAACTAAATTCGTTAGAGGAATGCTTAAAGATACAAAACCAAGTACATTTGAGGAATTACTAAGAATATCTGGATTATCACATGGTACAGATGTGTGGTTAGGAAATGCACAAGACTTAATTAATAGCGGAACAGCGACTTTAAGTGAAGTTATATGTACTCGTGATGACATCATGCTATATTTAATAAAACAAGGACTTCCACCAAATACATCATTTAAGATAATGGAGCTTGTTCGTAAAGGAAAAGTTGCGAAAGAACCTGAAAAATGGGCTGCTTTTAAGAAAACAATGGAAGAATATCATGTACCACAATGGTATATTGATTCATGTAATAAAATAAAATACTTATTCCCTAAAGCTCATGCTGCTGCGTATGTAACTAATGCATTTAGAATTGCATGGTTTAAAGTTCATATACCAAAGGCATATTATACTGCATATTTTACAATTAGAGCTGATGCCTTTGATAGCGAGGTAATGTGCCATGGACAAGAAAGAGTAAAAAATAAGATGAAAGAAATAGAACTTCTTGGAAATGCAGCAACTCAAAAAGATTCAGCAATGTATGAAACTTTGGAAATTGTAAATGAAATGTATGAAAGGAAAATCACATTTTTACCAATAGATTTATATAAATCAGGTGCTACTAAATTTAAGATGGAGGATGAAGGAATTAGACCACCACTTAATAGTATTCCGGGATTTGGAAGTGTTGCAGCACAAGGCGTTGAAGAAGCAAGAAAAGATGGACAATTTATGTCTATTGATGACCTTAAAATTAGAGCTAAGATTGGTGCAAGTGGTATAGAGTTATTGAAAAAAGCAGGATGCTTGGAAGGAATGAGCCAAAGTAATCAAATGAGTCTATTTGGATAAAATAATAGGAGGTAAGTTATGTTAAATTTTATTGTTGGATATTTTGTTTGCATAAACATTATTGCATACTTATTAATATGGTTTAAAGTAAGGACTACATATCTAAAATTAGATGAAAAAATACTTAATATTGCATACATACTAATATCAATTTTAGGTGGATTTGTAGGGTTACTTGTTGGAAGAGAAATGTTTAATTATGAAAGTAACAGCAAGATTTTTAAAAGATGGATACCACTAATAATAGTAATAGAAGTATGTATAGCACTTGCTATAATTAGAAATATTAATCTATAAATTTTAATAAGCATAGGAAACTATGCTTATTTTGTAATACATTTGTAATGCAAAAGTAAAAAAAATGTAACCATAAAAAATGAGAAAAGTGTTATTATATAATAAATTATGTGTAATTATGTCTAATTATAGGATATGGAGAGGAAAAAATAAATGAAGAAAATTACTAAATTTACGAAAATAATAGTATTATTAATTATTGGTATAAGTGCATTATCAATCAATAATGCTGTAAAAGCAGAAGAAAATGTAGTTCTTACATTACAATTAGATCCAGATACTTCAAAAGCAGAAACAGATGGAGAAATCTATTTAAATGTAACAATAACAGAAGCTAGTGGATTTACATTAACAACTCCAATAGTAATAAATGGAGTATTAAATTATGATAAAAATGTGTTTAGTTCACTTGATGCAGAAGGTGCAAATGGCTGGGTTGCAACACCTAATAATGAAAATGGAAAACTATTATTTGATTCTAATAAAATAGTAGTTGGAAAGCAAATTGCTACAATAAAATTAAAATTAAAAAAAGGAATAAAAGCTCAAAATACTAAAGTTACTTTAAGTGATATTGAAGCATCAAATGGAACAGAATTAAAGCCACAAGTAGATAATTGGAAAGTAACAACAACATTTGATGTGCCAGAAATAGCAGGAGAAGAAGAACCTGATGTTCCAGATAATACTATAAAAAATGAAGTTACAAACGACATAGCAAATGAAGTTACTAATGATATATCAAATGATGTAGTGAATGACGTTGAGAATACAACACATGTTGTAAAAAGAAATGTAATAGCAGATCAAATTGAAAAAGTGAATGATATAACAACAAGTAATAAAGACATTCCTCAAACTGGAAATGGGATAGGAATATTCTTAATAATAGGAACACTATTATTAATAGGAGTAATTTCATTTATTCGTGATAAAAAAATGTATGATTAAAATATAAATAAAATATGGTAGAAAATTTAATTTCTTACCATATTTTTTCTTTTAATTATTGCATACTAAAATTGTCTATGATAAAATAGATAGGTATATAATAAGAAGAAAGGAGATATGTATAATAATTTAGGAGTAACATTGTGACTTTAATTATACATTTAGATTAAGATGGAAGACGAAATCGATTTAAAAGAAATACTAAGCTTATTTTGGAGCAAAAAAATATTTATTTTAATTATGTTAATTGTATTTGCAGCAGCAGGATTTATATATACTAATTTCTTTGTAAAGCCTGAATATACTGCAAGAGCATCAATGATACTTGCAGCGAAAAATTCAGGAACAGGTGGTGCTGCAACTGTAACAACTACAGATGTCACACTTAATGACAAATTAATTGATACATATAAAATTTTAGCAACATCAAATGCTGTTGTTAGAGAAGTTATAAAGAATTTAAATTTTAGTGATATAACAGAAAATGAGCTAAAAAATAAAATAAATATATCAGCAGTAACAAATACACAAATGTTATATGTTTCAGTTACAAATTCAAATCCAGAAAGGGCAGCTAAGATTACCAATGAACTTACAAAAGTATTCTCAAAAAAGGTTGCAGAAGTCTATAAAATTGACAATATCAGTGTTATTGATGAAGCAGAAGTTCCAACTAGTCCAAGCAATATAGATACTAAAAAAACAATAATGATATTTGCAGTAGCAGGACTTGTGATTTCAATTGGTGCAGTTCTTCTTATGAATATGCTTGATAACACAGTAAGTAATAGCAAAGATATAGAGAAAGCAGTAGGTGTGCCAGTATTAGCTGAGTTACCATTATGTGATTTTGGAAAGAAAAAAATATAAATAAGTTTGTTAAGAAAGAGTATGCAAACTGTGCATATTAAAAGAGGAAGGAATTAATGAAAAAAGAATTAATTACAAAAATAGATGCTAAATCTCCAGTATCTGAAGTGTTTAGATCATTAAGAACTAATATTCAATACATGTCAAAGTCAAGCAGTTGTCAAACAATATTAGTAACGAGCACAACTCAGGGAGAGGGAAAATCATGGATTGTTTCTAATTTAGCAGTAACATTTGCTCAAACTGGAAAAAATGTTATTATAATTGATGCAGATATGCGTAGACCAAGACAGAATAATATATTTGGAATTGATATGTTTCCTGGATTATCAAACTATTTGGCAGGAATGTCATCAAGAGGAACTGACAAAAATATTGCTGTAAAGGATTGCATTCAAGCAACAGAAATAGATAATTTATATGTATTGCCAGCTGGAAATATTCCACCAAATCCATCAGAACTATTAGAATCTACAAAAACTAAAGAGTTACTAAATGAATTAAAGAAAATATTTGATGTTGTAATATTTGATGGTGCACCATGTTTATTAGTAACGGATGCTACAATTATATCAAGAATTGTAGATTCAACAATTTTGGTTGCATCATATAAAACAACAAAGATTGATGAATTAAAAGATGCTAAGAGAAGAATAGAAGCAATTGGTGGACATGTTGCAGGAGTTGTATTAAATAGAACAAAATTAACAAAAAAGAAATATGAAAATAGTTATTATTCTTCTTCAATAGAATTAACAACAATGAAATCAGATGCTTCAAGAAGAAGATTTGTAGAAAAAGAAGACGACGAAGTTGATAAAGATGAAAAGGCACAGGAAATTCTTGAAGAAATAAAAAGATACAACAAAGGCAGACGTGCCAAATAATAAAACAGATGAGTTATGAGATAAACCAAGGATAGAAAATGTAATGATATTGGAGGAATTTTAAATGATAGATATTCACACACATGTTCTTCCGGGAATCGATGATGGATCTAAAAATGTCGAAATGACTATGCAAATGCTAGATGAGGCTTATGCTGCTGGATTTACAGATATAATAACAACATCACATTATATAGAGAATGAATATGATATTCCTAAAAAGACTAGGCAAGAGATAATAAATGCTTTGCAAGAGCAACTAAATGAAGAAGGAATTAATATCAATTTATATAATGGAGCTGAAGCTTTTATAACTAATAATCTTGCTTCACTTGTTGATGAAGGAAAAATACCAACTCTAGCAAATAGTCATTATGTATTATTTGAAATACCAATGACTTCAAAGGTATTATATTTAAATCAAGTATTAGAAGACTTGATAACTTCAGGCTATAGGCCAATAATAGCTCATCCGGAAAGATATAGTATAGTACAAGAAAATCCAAATATAGCAATAGAATGGGTAAAAAGTGGAGCTTTATTACAATCAAATTATGCAAGTATGGTTGATAGATATGGACATAAAGCAAAGAAAACATTAATTAAACTATTGAATGCAAATGCAATACATTTTCTTGGTAGTGATACACATAGACCAAAGAATAATTACAAGCAAATGGATGAGATATTGGAAGAATGGAAAAAAGTTATTGATAAAAGAACTTTAAAATTATTATCTACCAAAAATCCAGAAAAAATATTGGATGATGAAAGAATTATTGTAGAAGAACCAAACGAGATAAAAAAACATTGGTTTTTATAATGAACAGGAGGATAAATCATGGGAATTGTATCTATAATTATGGGAATTATGGCTATTATGATATCTAATTCAGGGATGTCAGCTTTAATTTTAGCCATTGTGGGAATAGTATTTGGAATAATAGGAATACTTGAAATGAAAGATGACACAACAGGAAAAATTGTTCCTGGAGCAGGACTTGTTTTATGTACAGTAATGCTAGTAATTATAATGATAAATGTATTTTCAGGAAAAGTAGATTTATTATTACCTGGTAGCACGAATAACGTAACTAAAAGTTCAAATACTCCAACATTGGATGCTTTTGATTCAACTTCTAAGCAGATTGATAATACAATTTACGGAAAATAAACAGTAATAAAATATTAAAAGATTTATACATTAATACAAATGAAAAAGGAGGACTATATGTCACATATAAAAGTTGATTTTCAATACTCAGAAATTACTGAAGATGATATTTTAGAACACTCAGAGGTTGTTGAAGCTATAAATAAAGAATTAGAAGAAAAAAGCTCAGATGAAAAAGAATTTGTTGGATGGCTACATTTACCTACTAAACATGATAAAAGAGAATTTAACAGAATAAAGAAAGCGGCAAATAAAATTAGAGAAGATTCAGATATATTATTAGTAATAGGAATCGGTGGCTCATATCTTGGTGCAAGAGCTGTTATTGAAGCATTGCACAGCTCGATTTATGGAGAAGATAAGAGTAAAACTCATGTAATATTTGTAGGAAACAATTTGAGTGGAAACTACATAAATGACGTTATTGAATTATTAGAAGATAAAGATTTTAGTATAAATGTTATATCAAAATCAGGGACGACAACTGAGCCAGCAATAGCATTTAGAATATTCAGAGAAATTATAGAAAACAAATATGGAATAAAAGAAGCTAGAAAAAGAATATATGTAACTACTGATAAGAAAAAAGGAGCATTAAAAACTTTAGCTGATGCCGAAGGTTATGAGAAATTTGTTATTCCAGACAATGTTGGAGGAAGATATTCAGTGCTAACAGCAGTAGGATTACTTCCAATTGCCGCAAGTGGAATTGACATTGATATGTTAATGAAAGGTGCACAAACAGCAGAAGATAAATATTCAGATACATCATTAAAATATAATGAATGCTATAAATATGCTGTTGCTCGTAATTTATTATATGAATCAGATAAATCAATAGAAATGCTTGTTACATATGAGCCTAAGATGCATTATATGATTGAATGGTGGAAACAACTTTTCGGTGAGAGTGAAGGAAAAGATGGCAAAGGACTATTCCCAGCAGGGGCTGAATTTACAACAGACTTACATTCTCTTGGACAATATATTCAAGAGGGAAGAAGAATAATGTTTGAAACAGTTCTAAATATAGAGAATATTGAAAAAGATATTACTATAAATTTTGATGAGGATAATCTTGATAATCTTAATTATTTACAGGGAAAGAAATTGTCATATGTAAATCAAAAGGCAATGGAAGGAACAATACAAGCTCATACAGAAGGCGGAGTTCCCAATATAGTTATGGATATAGATTATCTAAATGAAGAATCATTAGGAGAGCTTATATATTTCTTTGAGAAGGCATGTGCAATGTCGGCAGAATTATTAGAGGTCAATCCATTTAATCAACCAGGAGTTGAGAAATATAAAACTAATATGTTCAAATTATTAAAAAAACCAGGTTATGAAGAATAAAAATTGTTGATTATTATAATAATATATCTAAAATTATATTAGCACTAAATTTTTAAATTTAGTGCTAATATTTTTGTAAAAAATGTTAAAGTATAGGTTTAAAATAGATATGCCATAAATACATTGAAAACAAAATACTGAAAAGAGAGCACAAACATGATATTGTTTAAAAGACCAAAAGTAAACATATTAGAGGTGCTTTCTTATGGGTAATAATATCACAGATAGATTAAAATATAAAAAGTCAGTAGCAAAATTTTTGGAAAAGTATAGAAACACAAAAACATCATATAAATTTGGAAAATGCAAAAAAATAATATACAAATGGAGAGAAAAATATAAAAAATTTAAAATATAAATCAAGACGCACCAAAATCAACATGTAGAGAAAGAAAAGATATAAAATGAACAATGAAGATACGGGATTAGTAGTAGCATTATGTATGAAATTAAAGCAGGACACAACAGAACAATACAGGGATTATATTGAACAATCCAAAGATTAGAAATATACAAAAAGGTACCAAGTAAAATTGAAGAGTAGAAAGAAGCCATAATAAAGATTTTATTATAAAAGGTTATTTTATAGATTGGAGGATTTAAAAAATCAAAGGAAAGAATATGATGATTTTTCAATGAGATCGCTAGGGGGTGGACTCGAGGTGATTCATAGAGAATATAAAAGTTAAGGAGAAACATCATTTACAATATAAGTGCTCAAAGTATTTATTTTTAATAATTTGTGACATATTATTGACTAACTTACATTATTTTTGCAAATAAATGTTAAAACGTATTGACTTTCTTTAAAATTAATAATATGATTTTAGTATAGATTTACATTATGAAGTAACAAAAATAAAAAAGAAATGTGAAAGGAGGAATTATGAAAAAAAATTATGCTATTATAACTATAATGATAGTTGTAAGTTTAATTACAATTATAGTTATAATAAATACTAAAGAAAGGAGGAAAATAAAACAAGATAATACTAATGATGTAATGCTGAATAATATGCAAGGTGCAAATGAAATTATTAGTTTAAACTATAATGGAAAGATATTACAAATAACAAAAAAAGAGGACGTAAATATAATAAAAAATATTTTATCAAATTTAAAATTTGATAAACCATCGTCTGATGGTATGATTTCATTTATTATAACTATGAATGATGAAAATTATTGCTTTAAGAATCAAGGCAAAACTGTAACTAAAGGAGAGAATGGAGAAGGATATTTAAGTGATGAAGATGCAAAGAAAATATTAAACATACTAAATAAATATTAATAAGTTATATTAAGGGGAGTAAAAATATGAAAAAGTTTTTAAAAAGAGTTTTGCTATTAATAGTAATTATTGTATTGGAAAATAATTATAGTTTGTGTATGGCTGCTGAACATAAAGTGGAAAGTGATATTAATATATATAATACAGTCTATAGCAGTTCGCAATATGCATATAGTGTGGGTTCGATTTGGAAAACGCCACATCATTATGACGATAATTTTAGAACTAATGTTTATAATGCCGCAAATAAATATTCACAAATTTCTGGAATTTCGTCGTATTATAATACTGAAGCTGATTATACATATATGAGAGGAAACAATCCAAAAGGACAGAGAAGAATTGGAAGTTATATATTCTTTATAAATGGACATGCAAATCCAATTAGTATATTAAGTGCATCAAGTGACACAGCGAAAAATAGAACAGGAATAACTGCTGGATATGATTCAACAGTTTCAGAAGATGGAGAGTTTACTGTTGCGGGTTTACAAAGTACTAACATGTCAGGATCTAGACTAATTTTGTTTGTTGGATGTAGTACTGGTGCATGGCCTAATACTTCTGAAAATCCTTATTCAACAAATTTACCAATTAGGGCAGTTGAGAGAGGTGCTAATGCCGCGCTTGGATTTAGAAAATTAATTTCATCAAGGTTTGGTGATGGACCTAATTGGCTAAATGCATTTAATCAAGCAATTGTAAATGGATATACTATAGATGGAGCGAATGCTTATGCTTGTACTCAATATCCAAATTCCGATTTAAGTAAGTGTTCAATGGCTGAAGGGGATATAAATTCAAGAGTAGTTCCTGTTACTAGATATGCAAGCATGTCTGAGAAAAAATATGAAAATGAATATAAATCTTTGGTGGTGCCAGAACAAGATATAGAGATTATAATTGATGAAAAAAATAGCGATGATGAAAAAGCGTTAAGCAAATGTGAAAATAAGTATAAAGAAATAATTGAAACAATAAAAACTCAAGATGATGATTTTAATATAGATGAATATAAGGTTTCTAGTAATTGCGTAAATAAAGAAAATGGTGTCTCATATATATACTTTACTAGATATATAAATGATAAAATAAGAACTAATAAAGTATATTTTATAAAAACAAATAGAAATGTTGTTAATGATATAACTGTAGCAGGAATAAAGAATGAAAACATAGAAAAAGTTAATAGATTGGATGAAACATATATTAAAGATAAAGTTGATAAATTTAATAATCAAAAAACACAGATTTTGAGCAATAAATTAAAATGCGACAATATTAAATCTATAAAATTGTCAGAATCTTCAGATAATATACTTAAATTTAACGATAACATAAAAAATATAGAAGAATATTATTACTATGATTATAATACAGAGGAACTAAAATATATTATGGAGTATACTGAAAACTTTGAACTTTCTACGACAGATAAAGCCCAAATAGAACTTGATATAGAATAAATTTAGTAGTATTAATATAAATATGAAAAATATTAGAAATTAAATTGTAGAGTTATAAAAACTAGTTGACAAATGAACTAAACGTGTTATAATAATATTCAGTTACAAATAAAACTTATGGAAGACAAAGTAAATTAGAGGTTGCTTAAAGAGAGAGCTAATCATGGCTGGAAGTTAGCTTAAGTAAACATTTTTGAAAAACTACCTTCTGATAGTGCTAGTGAATAAGCTAGTCGCGTAGGCTGCGTTATAGGCTAATAAATTAAGTGAAATATCCGGGTGGAACCGTGCTAGATATAGTACCCCAGAGCATATTTTGATATATGCTTTGGGGCTTTTTGTATTTTTATAAAAAGCCTTAAAGCAAAGAAAGGATTTATTATGATAAAAGTAACTTTAAAAGATGGTTCTATTAAAGAAGTAGAACAAGGAACAAGTGTAATTGATTTAGCAAAATCAATCAGCGAAGGATTAGCCAGAATGGCAACGTGTGCTAGAATTAATGACCAAGTTGTAGACTTAAGAACTGGAATTTGGGAAGATTGCAAGCTTGAAATTCTTACATTTAATTCAGATGATATTGAAGGAAAGAAAGCATATTGGCATACATCATCTCATATAATGGCACAAGCTGTTCAAAGATTATTCCCAGACACAAAATTTGCAATTGGACCAGCAATAGATGATGGTGGATTCTATTATGACTTTGATACATCAGAAACATTTAATGATGAAGATAAAGCAAAAATTGAAGAGGAAATGAAGAAAATTATAAAAGAAGACATTCCTATTGAAAGATTTACTTTACCAAAAAAAGAAGCTTTAGAATTAATGAAAGATCAACCATATAAACAAGAACTTATCAATGATTTAGCTGATGGAGAAGAAATATCTTTCTACAAACAAGGAGACTTTACAGATTTATGTGCAGGACCTCATTTAATGAGTACTGGAAAAGTAAAAGCTGTAAAATTGCTTACAAATTCAGGAGCTTATTGGAGAGGAAATGAACATAATAAGATGTTACAAAGAATATATGCAATTTCATTCCCTAAAAATAGTGAACTTGAAGAATACTTAAATATGCTTGAAGAAGCAAAGCAAAGAGATCATAGAAAAATAGGAAAAGACCTAAACTTATTTATGACTCATGAACTTGTAGGATCTGGATTACCAATGTATTTACCAGATGGAGCAACAGTAAGAAGGCTTCTTGAAAGATATATTCAAGATAAAGAAATAGCTTTAGGATATAAACATGTATATACACCATGTTTAGCTAATACAGCACTTTACAAAATCAGTGGACACTGGGATCATTATAAGGATGATATGTTCCCTGTAATGAAAATGGACAATGAAGAAATGGTTTTAAGACCAATGAACTGTCCTCATCATATGTTAATATACAAAAACAAATTACATTCATATAAAGATTTACCTGTTAGAATAGGTGAATTAGCTCATGACTTTAGATATGAGAATAGTGGTGCAGTATGCGGATTAGAGAGAGTTCGTGAAATGTGCCAAAACGATGCACATCTATTTGTAAGACCTGATCAAATAAAGTCAGAGATAGGACAAGTAGTTAAGCTAATCTTATCAGTATATGAAGACTTTGGATTTAAAGACTATAAATTTAGATTATCTTTAAGAGATAAGAATGATAAAGTAAAATATATTGATAATGATGAAATGTGGGATACAGCAGAGAGCCAATTAAGAGAAATTTTAACTGAATTAGGACTAGATTTCTATGAGGCAGAAGGAGAAGCTGCTTTCTACGGACCAAAGCTAGATGTACAGATAAAATCAGCTCTTGGACATGATGTAACAGTATCAACATGTCAATTAGATTTTGCATTACCAGAAAGATTTCAATTAGTATACATTGGTGAAGATGGTAAAGAACATAGACCAGTTGTAATTCATAGAGCAATATTAGGAACACTTGATAGATTTATGGCATTCTTAATTGAAGAGACAAAAGGTGCATTCCCAGTTTGGCTATCACCAGTTCAAGTAAAGATATTACCTATTACAGATAAACATGCTGAATATGCACATAAATTAGCTGATGAAATGAGAGCAAAAGGAATCAGAGTAGATGTAGATGACAGAAATGAAAAAACAGGCTACAAGATACGTGAAGCTCAATTATCAAAAGTTCCATATATGCTAATTGTTGGAGATAAAGAAGTTCAAGACAATACAGTATCTGTAAGAGATAGAAAAGAAGGAGATTTAGGAGCTATACCTGCAGACCAATTTATTGAAGACGTAGTTGAAAAAGTAAAAAATTATAAATAAAATGAAAAAAATGTAGACACGAAAAATGTGTTTACATTTTTTTATAATATATGTAAAGTATTAATAAAAATTATAAATTTGTATGTTATATTATTAACTTTATGATATAATACATACATAATAAATTCTTAGGAAGGATTAGTCAATAAAATTGATTATATGAGAAAAATATGAACACAAATGATATTAATAAACTTGGAAAAGAATTAGAATTATACAATTCAGTTAGTTATATAGGTAAAGGATTTCCAATTTTTTTACCACGAGGAGCTAAAATAGTAAAAATAATTAGAGATTATATTGAATCAGAAGAAGAAAAAGCTGGATATAGTATATTACGAACACCAAGTGTATCAAGAGCAGAAATATATAGAATTGAAGATAGATTAGAGAGTCAAAAGGATGAGATGTTTATTATAAAATCTCAAGATGAAGAAGATAATTCAATAGTACTTAGACCATATTCTATGCCATTTCATTGTAGTGTATATAGCCTAAAACAGCATAGCTATAAAGAACTTCCTGTAAAATTTAGTGAGACTTCAACAGTATTTAGAAACGAAAGAGACATAAAAGGAATAGGCAGAACAAGACAAATAACAATGTCAGATGCAAGCATATTTACAACACATGAGGGACTAACAAAGCAGATAAAAGAATCATTAAATTTGCAAAAGAAATGTATAGATAATCTTGGCTTAGAAGTACGATATGCTATATCTAATTGGGATAATACTAGAAAAGAAGACTATATTGGAACAATTAATGAATGGGATTATGCAGTAAGTTCAATGAAAAAAGCTCTTGAAGATATGAAAATAGAATATACAGAAGATGATAATGCACGAATGTATGGCCCATCAATAGTAGCTTACATTGGAAGGCAAGAGCTTTCACGTGTGCAGATAGATTTTGAAATTGTTCATAGATTTGATTTAAAATATGTAAATAGTGAAAATGAGGAAGTATTTCCTATATATATTCATAGAACTTCGATAGGAAGTTATGAGAGATTGCTTGAAATATTAATTGAAAAATATCAAGGAGAATTTCCATTGTGGATTGCTCCTGTACAAGTTCAGATAATTTCAGCAGGAGAAGAATTTGATGACTATGTAAAAGAAATAAAAGACAGAATGATTAGGGAAAACATTAGAGTAGAGGAAGATAAATCAGATAATAATATACAAAGTAAAGAATACAGAGCAGTTGACTTAAAAGTTCCATACATAGTAAAGATAGGAAAAAAACAATATAATGATAAAAGTATAGAAGTAAGGTCAAATGTTGGAACAAGAGAAATGGAATTAGATGATTTAATTAATGAAATAAAAAACAAAAGTGCGATGAAATAGCAGAAAGGAGAGTATAATTTGTCTGATGTTATGGATAATGATGTTTTAAAATATATTGGATGGGACGGACTTGTAGAAAATGAGCTATTGGAAGCTAATAAGCCACTTTTTAATATATCAAGATCTTATGATAATAGTGCTTTGTACAAGATATACAAGAAAGTAAAAATTAAAGATATAGACATACTGATAAGTGACTCTGATAGGACAACTGATATACAGGAAAGATATGATAATGCTAAGCCAATAAATCAATATATTAAAGAAAATGGCCATGAATTTATGAACATTATAGATCAAGCTCGTGTAAATGGGGTTAAAGAAATTGAAAAAATGCAGAATGAATATACTGACAAAATACCATACTTTATAAAATATGATAAAAATTATTTATGGCAGATATATTATTCAAAAGAAGAAAATAGATATTTTATGCTATTTCCAGCAAGAGAAGGAGAAAATTCAGCATTATTTTATTTAATAAAAAAGAAGTTGGAAAATAGTGATGAATCAATATATGTGCCAATATGTAAAGGTGATTATTCTGAAAAATTATTTTATATAAAAGAAATAAATGATATAGAAAATTATATGTGGCTATTTACTAAAGATTGGCCAAATGTATATGAAGTAGAAAATGAAATTTATATTATTGGAAATGTTAAAGAAAAGGGAAAATTTAATAGCAAATATAGAATAAAAATAGCTAATAAAAATGAAGCGGAGAGTTTTTTTACTTTATTAAAAGCATTATTTATAATTACAACAGAATCAAATTATAGATATAGTTTTGAACCAATTGTAAACGAAGAAGGAGAAATAGTCTTTTTATTTGATGGAAAAGAAATAAAAACAGCTGATCTAGCTAATTTCATAAAAGAACAAACTGGCAAAATGAATGATGATCATGATAAATTAATAGAAAAGACAAATGAAAATAAAGAAAAATTGCTTAAAGAGCGTGAAGAAATAAGTAAATTAAATGAGATTTATTTAAATCAAGAAAAGCAAATAGCAATGTTCTTGAATTGCAGAAAGAGTTTTTTCAAAAAGTTACGATATTATTTTACAGATACTAAACATGAGAAAAAGAGCTTTAAATCTAAGAAAAAGCCAGCAAAAGATGATGGCAAACAAGAGCTAGAAAAAAAAGTAGAAAAGACTTTAAATAATTCTATAAGTGCGTATAAACCAACAACTAGTGCATATACAATTTCAGATTTAATGAAAGCATGTAGTGAGACTAACAGTGCAGAAGAAGAATATATAAATTCACAGTCTGATCTTAATGCTGCAATACTAAAACATAAAAATATGAAACTAAAAGTACATAATGCTGATAAATATATAGAGGAAATAGAAGAACATAAAAAAAGTATATTTGAATTTTGGAAGTTTACTAATAAAGATGAATTGCCAGCTCTAAAAGAAGGAGAGACTATACAAAAGGACCAGAAAATAAAGGCTGTTTTTAATTATGATGAAGACATTATTGAATTAGGAGAAAAAGCTGATAGACTTCAAAGACAGAAGCTATCGAATGATGAGTGCAATAGTATATGTGCTAGTCTTCAAGTTGTAAATTCTATAAATAGCGTTATAGATAATAAAGAAGAATTACTAAAACAAGATTTAAAAAGATTGCAAGATGAATATACAGGTGATATAAAAACTGAAATTTTTGGTGAGATAAAGGATGATTATACAGTAGTAAAAAAACTAAATAACAAACAACATAGGGAAAATAAGAGAAATATATATTCTATATTAAGAATTAATTCTCAAACGACTATTGAAGACTATAGAAATACAATAGAGGACTACGCTAGATTATTAAATGAGTCTTATAATAAAATTGTAGCTATTACAGATTTTCCAGTATATTATTTAAAAAGCAAAGAAACAAAAGAAAATGACTATATTATTGCTGATATTAATCCTGATAATATAATTAATATTGCTCAAAGTGGAGATACAATAGTAAAAAGAAATATTAGAAAAGATGAGCATATTATATATGCAAGTAATATTATTTTCTATGACAATTATAATAAAACATTGCCAGTTGGTATGAATGTATCGACACTTGTTATTATAAAGGATGAAGAGAAAAAACAGAAATGTAGTAATATTAATATTGTAGAAGAAAATGACGAGTTTTCTATAAAAATAAAGAAGTTAAATATAATTGAATTAGAGTAAATAAGAATGCCCCTGGTAAGCAATGCTTACTAGGGGCG
>HF993640.1:0-32556 GCA_000433915.1 Clostridium sp. CAG:793 | reverse complement strand
TAGGGGCGGTTCATGTCTGATTAAATTTCGATGCCCAGGGGATTGTAATGGGTTTCCTTGCCATTTAAAGTGACAACAATCTCACTCCTCATGAAGGAGACATTGCCAGCGGTGGGGGAAAGTACTTCACGCCAGTTCTTCTTGGCGTCATAAACAGTGGTTATTCCATTTGTATCAGTGAGACTTACAAGCAGTCCTGGAGAGTTACAGTATATAAACGGGGAGTAGTTACATGATGTGTAATTCTGGTCACAACTGTTTAAACGTTCACCAGATAAGTTATAGAGTGCAAAGGTGCCATTGTTGTACTTAACAAGCATTGTGTTAAAAAGTGCGGAGACTGATTGTACTTGATTATCAAACCTTAAAATGAGGTTGCCTTTTAAGTCAAACAGGTCATATCTGCTGATAGTAATCCCGCTACTATTAGTAAAGTCCTTAATTGCCTTAATAATATCACATTTTAAATATGAAATATCATTATACTCAACAGGAACAATAAGTTTTCCGCTTGAATTAACAACTCCATACTTAGGCTTAGTATTGTACACTAATGCTGAGCCAATAGAAACCTTATACAAGGGTTTCCGACGATCCAAGTAAACAATATCATCGAACCATCCTGCAACAATTTCTTCAGTTCCATTAACGATTCGTGAAAATGCAGCTTTACTGGTTATGCGAACTGTACCATCGTTCGCTGAGCCATCTCTTGACATAAATAGTTCACTCCTTAAATAATTATTTGCTGAGTTTTGCCGGTTACAAAGTATTTATATTATATCACGCAAGGTGAATATAATCAAGCTTTTTTAGGTAAATTCGTAAAAATTGGTAAAAAATATATACTTATAAAATGATACATATTAATCCACCTGATCCTTCATTTACTATTCTTTCAAGTGTTTGTTGTAATTTGACTTGTGCATCTTCAGGCATACAAGCTAATTTATTTTGTAACCCTTCATTTACGAGATCATGTAGACTTTTTCCAAAAATGTT
Organism: Clostridium sp. CAG:793; assembly: GCA_000433915.1. Taxonomy (GTDB): domain Bacteria; phylum Bacillota; class Clostridia; order TANB77; family CAG-508; genus CAG-793. Next base: position 31,554 of record HF993640.1, on the reverse strand, counting down.
TGAATCCCAGATTTTCTTTGGATCATTTTCAAATTCGGAAAGAAGATATTTGACTAATTCTTCAGATTGTTTTTCACTTCCTACAATAGGTGAGACTTCGGTTTCAACTTCAGTCTTAATTAAATGGATAGAAGGTGCTTTAGCTTTTAATTTTACTCCAAACCTTGAGCCTTGTTTAACCATTTCAGGTTCATCAAGAATTAGTTCATCAGTTGTAGGGGTGATAATTCCATAACCTTTACTGTTTACTTCCTCAAGAGCAGGAGCTATTTTGTCATATTTAGTTTTAACTTTTGCAAAATTTGAAAAAGCTGAAAATAACTCATAATCATTATTTATTGGAGAACCAGATAATTCAGTTAGTATTTTATAAAATAAATTATTATTAATTCCAATAGAAACATTTACTATTCCAGTTCCAAGATCTATTTGATTTACATTACATGAAGTAATTATATTTTCCGAATCAGCAGTAGGTGAAGAAACGAGTGATGTAGAAATGTTATTAACAACAGAATTTACTTGTTTTATAATTTTAACATCAGAGAAGCTATTTTTGATTTCTTTAAATAATTCTTTTTTTAGCCAATGATTTTTATCAAGTGCATCAACCCATTTTGCGTATTTTAGATTAATTCTTTGAGTTGGAAATTCATATAGTACTTTTCCAAATATCTCATTTATATTATCAAGACTTAAGTTAGTACAATCTGTTGGTATTACTGAAACTTCATATTTATTTTCAAGCGATCTAGCCAGTTCTTGAGTTGCATCTGAATAGGGATCTGTTGTATTAAGTACAATTACAAAAGGTTTATTAAGACTCTTTAATTCATTAGCAACTCGCTCTTCTGGATCTATGTAATCATCACGACTTATTCCAGAGAAACTTCCATCTGTTGTAACTAGTATACCTATTGTTGAATGATCTTGAATAACTTTTTTGGTGCCAATTTCAGCGGCCTCTTGGAAAGGAATTTCATCATCAAACCAGGGAGTTTTAACCATTCTAGGAATGTCATCTTCCATGTATCCTATTGCATTATTTACAAGATAACCTACACAATCAACCAATCTGGCCTTAAATTGTACATTACCATTTAGTGTGATTTGCACTGCTTCATTTGGAACAAACTTAGGCTCAGTGGTCATAATTGTACGACCAGCAGCACTTTGAGGAAGTTCATCCACAGCTCTTTCTCTTTTGTAACTATTATCAATATTAGGAATAACAAGTAAATCCATGAAGTTCTTGATAAATGTTGATTTGCCTGTTCTAACCGGCCCGACAACACCTATGTAGATATCTCCATCAGTTCTTGTTGCTATGTCCTGATACAATTTTAAACTGTCTTCCATCTTTTACCTCCTTTAGAGACCGTTTGTACAAAACTTTATTAAAGTATATTAGATACCAATTCAAATATGACAGATTTATAAAATTTTATGAAGATATAACATTTAATAAAAGCATTGCATAAAATGTGGTAGTATGATAAAATGCGATGAGAGGATGTTACTTTAATCATAGTGTATACTAGAAAGGACTTTTTTATGGAAAGATATGAAAAGTTATTACATGATAATGGACAGGGACATATTATTAAATATTTAGAAAATGCTAATCCAGATAAAAAAGCAGAACTTATAAATCAAATAGAAAAAATAGATTTTAAACAATTAAATGAATTATTTAAGTCAAGTAATAGAAAGATAGAAGAAGCTCAAGAAGGTGTAATTATTGAGCATGTGCCATTTATTGATAAATACAAGATGGATAAGAGCCAATATCAAGACCTAGAAGAGCTTGGTGAAAATATTATACGAAGCGGAAAATATGCAGCTGTAACAATGGCAGGAGGACAGGGAACAAGACTTGGTCATGATGGTCCTAAAGGAACATTTTTATTAAATGTAAAGCCTGAGCCTAAATACTTATTTCAGATAATTGCAGAAGGATTAGAAAGAGCAAATAAAAAATATAATGTAACAATTCCATGGTACATAATGACTAGTACGGAAAATAATGATAGAACAGTAGAGTTTATGAAAGAACATAATTATTTTGGATATTCTGAAAAGGATATTATGTTCTTTAAGCAAGGTAATCTTCCAATTTTAAGTGAACAAGGAAAACTACTTATTGATGAATGTGGAAATATTAAACTTGCAGCAGATGGAAATGGATGTATATACAAATCTATGAAAATAGATGGTGTCATAGATGACATGAAAAAAAGAGGAATTGAGTGGGTATTTATTGGAGCTGTTGATAATGCACTTCTTAATATGGTTGATCCAATATTACTTGGACTTACAATTAATGATATAAATGAAATTGGTGCAAAATCAGTTGTAAAAGTAAATCCACATGAAAGAGTAGGAGTATTTTGCAAAAAAGATAGCAAGCCAGCAGTTATTGAATATACAGAGATACCAGAGGAAATGGCAGAAGAAACTGATGAGGACGGAGAATTACTATTTGGAGAATCACATATAATGTGCAATTTATATAGTATATCAGCAATAGAGAAAATAGCAAATCAAAAACTTCCTTATCATACTGCTCACAAAAAAGCAGCATATATTAATGAAAATGGAGAGTTGATAAAACCAGAAAAGCCTAATGCGTATAAATATGAAGCATTTATATTTGATGGATTTAGATATTTTGATGAAATATCAATACTTCGTGGAAGAAGAGAAGAGGACTTTGCTCCAATAAAAAATGCAGAAGGAGTTGATAGTCCAGAATCAGCTACAAAATTATATAATGATTATTGGGAGAAAAATGCTAATGGAAGAATGTAAAATAATTAATTTATATAGTCTTGATGAAACTATTGCAAAACCATTATTATTAAAATATACATACCCATGGGAAGTTCTAGCTCATATTGAAGAATTTATTTTAGAGCTAGGAAAGTGTTTACCAAAGGATGAATATGATCAAGTTGGGGAAAATGTATGGATTCATAAGACTGCTAAAGTTTATGATTCTGCATATATTAACGGGCCAGCTATAATTTGTAAAGATGCAGAAATTAGACACTGTGCATTTATAAGAGGTAAAGCAATAGTTGGAGAAGGTGCAGTTGTTGGAAACTCAACAGAACTTAAAAATGTAATATTATTTAATAAAGTTCAAGTACCGCATTATAACTATGTAGGAGATTCAATATTGGGATATAAAGCTCATATGGGAGCTGGTTCAATTACATCAAATGTAAAGTCAGATAAAAAGTTAATTGTGATTAAAAATAATGCAACAGGGGAATCAATAGAAACTCATATAAAAAAGATAGGAGCTATGTTAGGAGATAATGTAGAGATAGGTTGTGGAAGTGTATTAAATCCAGGTACTATAGTTGGAAAAGAAACTAATGTATACCCACTTTCATCAGTAAGAGGAGTTATACCAGAACATAGTATATACAAAAAGCATAACGAAATTGTTGATAAAATAGATTAATAAAAGATCTAATTTGGAATTAGTAAAACCTAAAACCAAATTAGATTTTTTTATGTTACTATAACACTAGGGCGGTGTTCTTCATTTGGAAGCATATAGTCAACTAAACCATAAACAATGGCACCTAATATGATTGATAATAAAGATAAAGTGTAACCAATTGTAAAATATTGAACTAAAAATAATGTAATTCCAGACAAAACAAATCCAATAAAAAACTTAACAAATGGATGAAAATATAGCTTAGTAAAGTTGCCGATTGCAAAATCTATGACACTAAGGAGAATGATAGCCAAAGCTAGAATCCATATATTAGATAATGTAAATCCGGGGGTAAAGAATGCAGTGATTCCAAGGATTAATATACTAGTTATAAATCTACCTATAAATTGAAGTGAACGATTAATTTTCATAAAAATGTCCTCCGCAAATTTGATATATTGTAATTATTTCCTAAAATGAAAAAAATATACATTTAAAAATAATGCTTAAAAAGAATAAAAATGGGAACAATAATGTTACAAAAGTTTATGAAAGGAAGTAAATATGCTTATTACATTTGTTAGGTCAATGTTTTTATATATAATTGTCCTTGTTGTAATGCGATTAATGGGAAAAAGAGAAATTGGGCAATTACAGCCGTTTGAACTGGTAATTTCAATAATGATTGCAGACCTTGCATCAATACCAATGTCAGGGCTTGGAATACCAATATTTAATGGAATTGTACCAATACTAGGATTACTAACAATGCACTTTATAATATCGTTTTTAAATTTGAAATCCATCAGATTTAGAGAACTTACTTGTGGTAAGCCATGTATATTAATATACAGAGGAAAAATTGATGAAAAAGCTTTAGTAAAAGAAAGATTTACATTAAATGAACTTCAAGAAAGGCTAAGAGGAAATAATGTATTTAATATAAGTGATGTAGAATATGCAATATTAGAGACAAATGGAAATGTGTCAGTAATACTAAAACCAGAGAAAAGAAATACTATCCCAGAAGATTTTGGAATTAGTCCTGAATATGAAGGAATTGCGTATGATTTAATACTTGATGGTCAAGTAATGAATGACAATCTTAATAAAATCGGCAAAAATTATAAATGGCTTGAAAAACAGGTGAAAAAATTTAAGACTATTCCAGCTGAATGTTTGATTGCAACAATAGATGGGAAAGGAAACTTTTTTTGCCAAGCTAAAGACAAGTAAAGGAGAAAGATTCTATGAGGAAAGAATTGATTATAACCATTATAATAGTGATATTTGTTATAATTGGAAATTGCATTACTCAAAAGTATACTAAAAAATGCGTTTCAGAAACCACATCACAATTAGAAGAATTAAAAAAGAATGCCTTAGATGGAGAAAAAGATCATAATGAACTTGCTAAAATGGCACAAGATATTTATGAACAATGGGTTAAGAAAAACGAAGGCCTTTCTTATTATCTTGAACATGATGAATTGGAAAAAGTTCACACACAGATAAGAAAAGCGGAAGCTTGTTTTGAAGCAGATGAGGTGCAAAATGCAATTCCAGAAATTGAGGATGGGATATTTATTTTGGAACATATTCAGGAAAAACAATCATTTAAATTGAAGACAATATTTTAGTAAAAAGCTATCTTAATTTCTCATATGTATTATAGTGGTAGAAATTATTTAGATGGAGGATTATTATAAATGAAATAGATGAAAACATTTTCTTTAAGAAGGTGTTTTTTTATTGTAAAAAAAGAACATAAATGATATAATAAAATCGTTATGAAAAATGGAGTATATATAGTAGACAAAAGATGGGGAGAATCATCTTTTAATGTAGTAAGAAACGCACGAATTAAATTTAATACAAGAAGAGTAGGTCATACTGGGACACTAGATCCGTTAGCAAGTGGTATTCTTCCAATACTAGTTGGAGATGCAACAAAATTATCAGATTATTTAATGAATCATGATAAAGAATATGTTGCAGAGCTTTCACTAGGACAAAGAACATCTACAGGAGATAGTGAAGGAAAAGTAATTGAAGAAAAGCCATTTGATTTTAAGATGTCCGCAGAAAAAATACAAAAAACGCTTAATTCCTTTATAGGAACAACTGAGCAGATTCCACCAATGTATTCTGCAATAAAGGTTAATGGAACTAAACTATATGAAATAGCAAGAAAAGGAGAAACTATAGTTAGAAAACCACGACCTATTAATGTTACAGAAATACAATTATTAAAGATTGAAAGACAGCAGAATTTTGATAAAAATGAGTCAGAGCCATACGAGATGAGAATAACTTTTAGAGTAGTATGCTCTAAAGGAACATACATACGAGTATTATGTGAAGATATTGCAGAAAGACTTGATACAGTTGGATATATGTCAGAATTAAGAAGAACAAGAGTTGGAAAGTTTTCAGAAAAAGATGCTGGAAAATTCTTTGAAATGGAAGACATAATAGACTGTGAGTCTGTTGAATTGTCTGACATAAATGAAGAAGATGTAATGAAAAAATTGACTAATGGGGTAGAACTAATTGTTAATATAAATAAAAATGGTGATAATGAAGAATTAGTAAAGATATATGACCATGGAAAATTTATTGGATTTGGAACAGTAAAGCATGGGATTCTTAAAAGAAAAATTTTGATAGGCGAAGATGAATAAAAAAATCCCGCGTGGCCGTCTGATTGAGAATTTTAAGAGCCTGTGCTTACACAGGTGGGTGTCTTGTTGAATGCTAATGGGTTTCTTAATAAGTAAAACAGATTAAGCCTACACGCCACATTCAAAGGCGGACTCCCTTTAATCTAACTGTTGGTTCTAAAATAAACAATCTACTCGAACTACGCAGGTTTGGCTGGTATGTTATATAATCCTATATTCGCCAATAAGAATTATAAATTCTCTTGACATCTTTAAGAATATCATACAATATAAAAAAAATCAATAGAAAATTATTAAAATTTTGTGAATTTAATGTGTGTAAATTTTGGTTAAAGGAGCGAACGATGAAGAGTAAGACAACAGTAATTGTTAATGGAAAAAAGCCTAATAATATAAGAGAAAAATTATTTACATTAGTAGTTTTAAGCATTATTTTTATAATGTTATTAATATTCACAATAATTTCTAAAGTATCAAGCCAAAAGTTTGCAAATGAGATAAATGAATTTGCAAAATTAAATGCTAAAACAGTATTTAGCATAGATAAAATATATATGTATAGCAGTGCTGATGCAACAAGTAATGAAGAAAAAAGAGCAATATGGAATTTAAATGTGCATCAATTTACAGATATAGCAATTTATATAAATAATCGAGCAGATGAAAAAATAGATTATGAAAACTCAATAAAGGAAATGTACATAGATAATATACGCTATGCAAATTTGGAAAGTGGAAATGCCAGTTTGTTATTTAAGAATGTAGCTGATTTCGGGAAAATGACGTATTCTGAAGATAATGTAATACAAGATAAATTAGAATATAAAGTATTAAATGATGGAGATATGGATTATTCAAAGCCACAGATATATGCAGATGCTTCAAATCCAATAATACTGGAATATGCTAATAGAAATATAAAAGAAAATAGTATTTTGTCAGATATATCAACAGATCTAATATTTGATGGAACATTACTAAGAAAAACAGGAGTAATTTTAAGTACAGTAAAATGCACATTTTCATTTGATATAACAATAGTAAATTATTATAATCAAGAATTTGTTGCAAATGTATATATAGACATTCCATTAGAAGATACTGACACTGGCAAGACTATATATGATGGTAAATTTGTTAAGAAATTAGAAAATACTAATTTGATAAAATTCTTTAGAGTAAAGTAGGAAAATTTATGACAATAAATCAAGCAATAATGAATGCTAGTAAATTAATTGAATATATAGATGCACGAGTGCTAATGGAGTATGTTTTAAAAGAAGACAGGCAATATATAGTTTCACATGGAGATAACGAAATTACTGAAAATTTAGATACATATATGAACTTAGTAAAAAAGATTCAAGAAGGATATCCTTTGCAATATATTACTCATAATCAAAACTTTATGGGAATTAATTTTTATGTTAATGAAAATGTACTTATTCCTCAGCCTGACACTGAGATATTGGTAATTAAAGCTTTGGAAATAATAAAGCAGAATATACATGAAAATTATAGGATATTAGATTTGTGTACAGGAAGTGGAGCAATTGCAGTTAGTATTGCACATGAACTTAAAACAAATAATGATGCAAAAATATACGCATCAGATATAAGTAAGAAGGCTTTAGATGTCGCAAAGAAAAATGATAAAGATAATGAAATAAAATATATTCAATCAGATATGTTTGAAAAAATACAAGGAGAATTTGATATGATTGTATCAAATCCTCCATATATACGTGAAGATGTAATACATACTTTAAGCAAAGATGTTCAAAATGAGCCACACATAGCACTTTCAGGAGGACAAGATGGCTTGAAATTCTATAAAATAATTCGCGATAATATAGATAAATATCTAAAAAAAGGTGGATATTTGATAATGGAAATTGGATATGACCAAAAACAAGAATTATTACAGCTATTTGAAGGTGCTGAGTGTGTGCAAGATTTAAGCGGAAATGATAGAGTAATAATATGGAAAAGATAAGGAGGACAGAGTGGAATCATTTTCTTCAAATGTAAAAAAAGAAGTAAGCAGTATAAACAATCTTGCTAAAAAAGAATTAGTTAAAGCAGAACTTAACGGATATTTATTAACTAGTACTGGCAATATTTTTACGACTGAAAACCAGTATACAATAAATAGATATAGCAAATTATTAAATAATGTTGGACAAGATGATTATTCTGTGACTTTAAAGGGAAAAGCATTTTGCATAAAAACTAAAAGAAAAATAAATATTGCAGAAGAAATTACAAATGAAGAAGAAGCACGTGCTGTTGTAAGAGGTGCTTTTTTGGGATCAGGATCAATATCAAATCCGCGCTCTGTATACCATTTGGAAATAGTTTTTAAGGTGCTTGAAAATGCTAAGTACATTAATAATATACTTGAAAAATACAACATTGATGCAAAGATTTTAGAAAGAGACAAATCGTATATGCTATATATTAAAGATGGAGAAAATATTTCTAAATTTCTTGCATTTATTGGCGCAAATAAATCAGTGCTTGACTTCGAAGAAACGCGTGTAATGAAAGATATGAGAAATCAAGTAAATAGAATAGTAAATTGCGAAACCTATAATCTTAATAAAGTAGTTGCATCATCTGTTAAGCAGATAGATGACATAAAGCTCATAAAAAAGCATAACAAATTTGATGCATTAACTGATAAAGAAAGAGAGCTTGCTAAATTAAGATTGGACAATCCTAATGCAACTCTTAAAGAATTAGGCGAAATGCTTGAGATTAGCAAATCTGGAGTAGGTCATAGGTTTGAACATATTGCACAAATAGCAGAAGAATTAAGAAATAAGTAGTTGAGAGAAAGGAAGAAAGAATGAGAGAAGTTGGTATATATATTCATATACCATTTTGCAAAAGTAAATGCATATATTGTGATTTTAATTCATTTTGTAATAAAGATACATACATAAAAGATTATGTAAAAAGTCTGAAGACAGAGATACAGAATAGAAGTAATAGCAATTTTTGTGTAAAAACAATTTTCATTGGAGGTGGTACACCATCATACATTGATAGCCAATATATTGATGAGATATTAACAACAATAGATATAAATTACAATGTTGATGATGATGTGGAAATCTCAATTGAGATGAACCCAGGAACTGTTGATGAAAAGAAAATGGAAGATTATTTTGACATTGGAATAAATAGAATTAGTATTGGTCTTCAAACATCAAATAATATGTTATTAAAGAAAATAGGAAGGATACATACATATTCTGAATATGAGGAAACTGTTGAAATAGCTAAAAGAGTTGGATTTAGAAACATTAATACAGATGTTATGATAGGTCTTCCAGGACAAACAATATATCATGTAGAAGACACTATAAATAAATTACTAGAAAAGAATTTGCAACATATTTCAGTATATTCACTTATAGTTGAACCTGATACGCCAATGGAAAAATTGGTTGATAGTAATAAATATATTTTGCCAGATGATGAGATAGAACGATATATGTATTGGTATGCAAAACGTAAATTAGAGGAAAATGGATTTATTCATTATGAAATTTCAAATTTTGCACGTCCTGAGTATAGATGCAAACACAATCTGGATTGCTGGAATCAGAAGGAATATCTGGGATTTGGAGTTTCAGCAGCATCTTATGAAAATGGCGTAAGATTTGTAAATACAGATTCGATAGATGAATATATAAGTAATATAGAAAATCATATTGGATATAAAAATATACATATTGAAGAAAAGCAAGATGTAACATCTATGATGAATGAGTATATGATTCTAGGATTAAGAAAAATAGCTGGAGTAGACATACCAAGCTTTAAAGAAAAATTTAAGCAAGATCCACTTACAATATATTTTGAAAAATTAATGAATCTAAGAGAAAAAGGGCTTATTATATGTACAAATGATAATATAAGATTAACAAAAAAAGGACTAGACCTAGCTAATCAAGTATGGGAAGAATTTTTATAAAATATTGATTTAGTTTGACTTTGCTGTACTTCAATGCTAAAATAATAATAGATTTTATGAAAGGATATAACACAATGAAAAAAGATAATAAAGAACAAAATATGAAGAAAAAGAGACATTTTGATCCAGCACGTGGAGCAGTAAGAATAATAGCATTATTATTAGTTGTTACAATGTTACTTGCAACATGCGGAACACTAGTTTACTATTTGTTAAATATTTAATTGAAAATAAATTGTGAAAAAGGAGAAAAAATAAATGTTTGGAGAACTTACTAAACCATTAACATTTGACTTTCAAAGTTATATAAATGAATTACAAGCAAATCCATGGCAGTACTTTACACTTGCACTTGATATTGTAATTGTATGCTTTTTATTATATGAATTTGTTAAGTTTACTAAAAAATCACGAGTATGGCAATTATTAAAAGGAATAGCCTGGTTAATAGTAATTACTATATTAAGTAATGTTTTAAGATTACGAATACTTAATTTTATATTAACATCATTTATGACATATGGAGTAATTGCTTTATTAGTAATATTCCAGCCAGAATTAAGAAGAGCATTAGAGCAACTTGGATCAAGCACTTTTACGAAAATGTTTGGTATGGATAAGAGTCTTAGAGATAAGACCAAAGAAGATATATACAAAGTTGCAATAGCGACACAAGAACTTGCAAAAACTAAGACTGGAGCTCTTATAGTTTTTGAAAGAGATATTAAAATTCAGGATATAATTGAAACAGGTGTAGAGATAAATTCAGTAGTTTCACCACAACTATTAGTAAATATATTTGTTCCTAACACACCACTTCATGATGGAGCTGTTGTAATAGCAAATAATCAGATAGTATCTGCTGCATGTATATTGCCTCTTACAGATGATAAAGAAATGGCAAGAGGACTTGGTACAAGGCATAGAGCTGCAATTGGAATTTCTAAAGAATCAGATGCGGTAGTAGTTGTAGTATCAGAAGAGACTGGAAAAGTATCTATTGCAAAAGATGGAACATTAATTGCAGATGTTAGTGAAGATGCTCTAAAGAGAATTTTAATGAAACACCTTGTAACAGCAAGATTTGGCTCAGAAGAAAGAACTACAAGAATGTCTAAATTAAGAGGAAAAGTTCAAGCAGAGAAGAAGAAATTACAAGAAAAAAAGGCAAATAGAAATAAGTAAAATTAGTAGTTCTCAAGTTTTATTTTGTGCAGGGGCTTTATAGCCCCTTATTTTTAACTATTTAAATAATTATAAATTATGTAGAAAATTGGAGACTAGGAAATGAGAAACATAAAACTAACAATAGAATATGATGGAAAAGATTTTAATGGTTGGCAAAAACAGCCTAATAAACTTAATATTCAAGGTGAAATTGAAAGAGTAATAGAAGAAGTAACAGGTGAAAAAGTTGATTTAATTGCATCAGGCAGAACTGATGCAGGAGTTCATGCACTAGCACAGGTTGCAAATTTTAAGATTCAGAATATGAGCATACCAGTAGAAAAAATTCCGTATGCATTAAATTCTAAATTAAAAAAATCTATTAGAATACAATCGGCAGAAGAAGTTGATGACAAATTTCATAGCCGTTATACCTGCAAGAAAAAAACATATAGATATACTATAAATAATTCAGAACAGGGAACAGCAATTTATAGAAATATGCAGTATCACTATCCTAATAAATTAGATGCACAAAAAATGAATGAAGGCGCTAAATATCTAATAGGAGAGCATGATTTCAAATCATTTAAGGCAAGTGGTACAAGTAGCAAAAGCAGTGTGAGGACGATTTATAATGCAGAAGTTATGCAAACTGGCAATCAGATAACTATAGAATTAACGGGAAATGGATTTTTATATAATATGGTGAGAATTATTGCTGGTACACTTGTAGAAGTTGGAGAAGGCAAAATCAAGCCAAGTGATGTAAAGAGAATTTTGAAAGCACAAGATAGATTACAAGCTGGTAAAACATTGCCAGCAAATGGATTAATGCTAATTAATGTTGAGTATGAAGAAAATTAATAATTAGGGTTACATAAAATGGATAAAACGAATATAATAAAGTAGGAGGAATAATATATGAGTCAAACTTTATTACTATTTGTTTTTCCTATTGTAACAATAATATTTGCAATAGCATTAGAGAAACTTCTAGATAATCCACTACTAACAGCAGGAACAATATTCGGTGCTTTTTTAATCGCAACATTTACAGTGTATACAATTGATTTCTTGATATATGCAGTAGCATATGGTATATTAGCCTTTGTAGTCGCATATTTATATAGATTCATTACATCGATATTATCACGATTAGGTGGAATCGGGCAAAACAATAATGGAAATAATAATAACAATAATAACAATAATGGTGGAATCCCTGATAACACATCAGTTAATCCAAATACAAGAGCATGCAGAGTATGTAATTGTCAAAGACAATATTGCCGCTGTATGAGAAGAATATAAGCTAAAAAAATAGAACCAAGTGTAAAAGCTTAGTTCTAATTTTTTATTTTAATTGGACTATTGTTACTCCATAATCTCCTTCGCCAAATCCAGCAATATGGAAAGAATCTACATACTTAGATTTCTTTAAATAAGAATGAATTCCTTCTCTTAGCTTTCCTGTTCCTTTTCCATGAACAATCCTTACAGTATGAAGATGAGCCATTTTGCAATTATCAAGATACTTATCTAATTCCTGAACAGCATCAGCGACAGTTTCACCAATTAGATTAATTTCAGTAGAAGCACTTTGAGCTTTATCATTGTGGATAGTTACACTTCCAGTTTTCTGATTTTTCTTAATGGGAGCAGGTGAGGAAGTATTATTTAGCTGTAATAAACCACTAAAATCAAGACCGTCACCACCAAATTTCTTTAATGAATCATTTAACTGATTGCGTAACTGATTAGCCTTTTTTATATCATCAGAATCCAATTTATTAAGAGATTTAATGACTCTGCTTGCTTCTTCTTTAGCATCAACTAAAATTTCTTTAGCTTCTCTACGAGCTGCATCAATTTTAGCTTTTTCATTTTTTAGTTTTTCAGAATTTTCAGTTTCAAGAGATTTTCTAAGAGCTTCTGCTTGACGAAGATTCTTTTCTATTTCTACTTTATCTTTTTCAATCTGGATTTTGTCATCATAAATGTCTTTCATAAGAGTTTCAATATCAGTGTCAGGTTTACTAACAAGGCTAGATGCTCTATCTATTATGTCTTGTGATATGCCTAATTTGCTACTTATAGCAAAAGCGTTGCTTTTTCCAGGTATACCAAGTAGGAGGTGATAAGTTGGTTTTAAAGTATGTAAATCAAACTCGCAACTTGCATTTTCAAATCCTTCATTAGATATAGCATAATTTTTGATCTCATGATAATGAGTAGTTGCAAGAATGTATGCACCATGTTTATAAAAGTTTTCAAGTAAACTTATTGCAAGTGCTGCACCTTCAATAGGATCTGTACCAGAACCTAATTCATCTACTAAAATCAAACTTTTATTGGTAAATACTTGCAAGATGTGAGCGATATTAGTCATGTGAGAAGAAAATGTACTTAAAGATTCTTCGATACTTTGTTCATCACCAATATCAGCAAATATATTATCAAATACTTTAATTGTACTTCCTTCTTGAACAGGAATGTGCATGCCAGACTGTGCCATAGCACATAATAATCCTACAGTTTTTAGTGTAACAGTTTTACCACCAGTATTTGGACCAGTAATAACAAGACATCTAAAATCGCGTCCAAGATGTATATTAATTGGAACGACTTTATTTTCATCTATTAGAGGATGTCTAGCGTATTTAAAATCTATGTAATTACCTATTATAGGTTCACTACAATTATGTGAAATTGAATATGTAGCTTTTGATGAAATAAAATCAAGCTTTCCAATTAGATGGTATGATTGTTTGATAAGTCCTGATATAGGATATAATAGGGCAGATAAGTTTTCTAATATTCTTTCAATTTCTCTTGATTCATCAACAAGTAAATTACCAATGGAGTTATTTAATTCAAATACAGCCATAGGTTCAATGTAAACAGTAGAGCCACTAGAAGATGTGTCATGAATAAATCCTTTTACTTGACTACGATATTCATCTTTAACAGGAATAACGTATCTACCACTTCTCATTGTAACAACTGGATCCATTAAATATTTTGAATATGTATTAGAGTGAATGATAGTATTTAATTTATTTTTTATTTCAAGTTCAAGATTCTTGCGACTACGTCTAATTGAAGCTAATTTTTGCGAAGCATTATCAGCAATAGTGTCTTCTGATATTATGCTTGAGAAAATCTTCTTCTCAACATCAAAATTAGTGTAAAGCTCATCAAAATAAGTGCCTATATTAGGTAACATGAGTTCTGAATCTTTATAATAAGTTGATAATTCTCGACTTGCCTTTAAAATCGTGGCTATTTCAAGTAGGGGCTTAGCTGATAAGCTCATTCCACTTTCAATTCTTTTTAATTGAATATTTAAATCATCAATTTCGCTAATAGGAAAAGTACCACTAGTGTGAATAAGAGTGCATGCTTCAGAAGTTTCTGCTAATGTTTTTCTTACTTTATCTTCATTAGTAGAAGGTGACAACTTACTGATAATTTCTTTTCCAATAAACGTATGTGAAGTTTGTAATAATTGAGATATAATAACATTAAATTCAAGTTTATCTAAATATTTCTGTAACATATATAATTCTCCTAACACAATGATTATAACATGGATTAGAAGATTTTACAATTTTTTTACTTATTTTATTGACTAAGAAAAATAGATATACTAAAATAACAATTAATAAATGTAAAGAGGTAAAACAAATGAAATATAATGAGATATCAAGATTAACAAAAGAAGAAATTTTGAAAGCTCTTGGAACTTCTGAGCAAGGATTAAAGAAAGAGCAAGTAGAAAGAAGACATGACGAATATGGATTAAATATCGCTACAAATGATAAGCAAAGAGGTTGGCTATATTTCTTAGTTAGATCTTTTAAAGATAAGTTCATAATGATATTATTTGTTCTAGCCGTAATTGACTATATGACAAATGATATACTTGGAGCAGGTATTATTGTATGCCTTGGAATAGCAAGTGCTATGATAAGATTTGCCGAAGATTATTCGACATACAGATTTAACGAAAAGTTGCGTTCGAAAATAAAGCCAAAAGTTAATGTTATGCGTGATGGGAAGGTAAGAGAAATTTATCAAGAAGATGTGACTATAGGAGATATTGTTCCACTTAATGCAGGAGTTGTAATTCCAGCAGATATGGTGCTTATAGATAGCAAAGATTTATTCCTAAATCAATCAGCATTTACTGGTGAAAGTGTGCCTGTTGAGAAAAAAACGATATATAAGAGAAAGTCTTATGATGATGTATTTAATATTCCTAATGTATGTTTTATGGGTTCAAATGTTGTAACTGGAAGCGGAGTTGGTGTCGTAATTACAACAGGGCTTAATACTTATATAGGTAAGATGAATAAGGACATTGGAAATAAAAGAGAGCTAACCAATTTCGAAAAAGGAATGGACAGAATAACTAAGATGCTTATAAAGTATATGATAGTTATTTCTGTATTAGTATTTGCAATATATGGATTTATAAGAAAAGATTTAACAGAAGCATTATTATTTGCATTGTCAGTTGCAGTAGGCATAACTCCAAGTATGCTACCAATGATAGTAAATGTAAATTTAACAAGAGGAAGCAAGAATTTAGCAAAGAAAAAGACATTAGTAAAAAATATACAATCTATTCAAAATATTGGCTCAATGGATGTGCTTTGCACTGACAAAACGGGAACTCTTACAATGAATAAAATAGTTCTTCAAAAATATGTTGATGCAACAGGAAAAGACGATGAAACAGTATTAAAATATGCCTATATTAATAGCAAATTAAGTACAGGAATGAAGAACTTGGTTGACAAAGCTGTAATGAGCTATGGCAAAAAGAATAAAATAGATATTTCAGATTACGAAAAGATTGATGAAATTCCATTTGATTATATGAGAAAAAGAATGTCAATAGCTGTACAACATGAAGGAAGATATGAGATGATTACAAAAGGTGCTCTTGAAGAAATATTAAAATGCTGTACTAAAGTATTGATTGATAATAATGAATACACAATCACAAATGAGATTATAAAACAAGTAAATGAGAGGGCAAGCCAATTAGCAAGACAGGGAATGCAAGTCATATCAATAGCTATGAAAAATGGATATTCTGGATTAGATGATTTTGACGCAAAAGATGAATGTGATATGATATTCTTAGGTCTTGTTGCATTCTTAGATCCACCAAAGAGTGATGTTAAGAAAACACTAGACAAACTAGCCAATGTAGGAATTACAACTAAAATATTAACAGGAGATAATCAATATGCAACAGAAAGTGTATGTAGTATCGTTGGTATAAGAAGTAATATAATCCTAGGAAAAGATATTGACGAAATGTCAGATAAGCAGCTTCAAAAAATTGTTGAAGAATGTGATGTTTTTGCACGTATGAATCCTATGCAGAAAGAAAGAGTCGTAAAAGCATTAAAGAAGAATGGTCACGTAGTAGGCTATATGGGAGATGGTGTAAATGATGCTCCTTCATTACATTCATCAGATGTAGGAATAAGTGTTAATACCGCTGCTGATGTTGCCAAGGCTTCAAGTGATATTATATTGTTAGAGCAAAGCTTGGAAGTTATATATGATGGGGTAATAGAAGGAAGAACTGTTTATGGAAATATAATTAAATACATGAAATTAGCTTTAAGTTCTGATTTTGGAGATGTATTTAGTATAATGATTGCAAGTATATTCTTACCATTCTTACCATTATTACCAATACAAATGTTGATACAAGACTTTTTATTTGAGATTTCTCAAATAGGTATTCCGTATGATAGAGTAGATTCAGAATTTATCACAAAACCACGCAAATGGGATACTAAAGATTTGGGCAAATTCATGAGAATAATGGGAGTAATAAGTTCTATAACAGATGTATTAGCATTTCTAATATTCTGGTTTATATTTGGATATAATTCTGTTGAAAAACAAGCATATTTTCAAACAGCATGGTTTGTTGAATGCTTGATATCAGAAACACTTATAATTCATTATATTCGTACAGCAAAGATACCATTTATTCAGTCAAAGCCAAGCAAGATATTATTTACAATGACAATTTTAACAATACTAGGAACAATTATTACACCAATAATGTTAAGCGGATTACCTGATTTTAATTTTGTAATATTACCACTAAGATATTATGGATATTTGATATTATTAGTTGCAATATATGCAGTAATAGTTCAAGTCGTAAAGAAAGAATATATAAAGAAATACAAAGAATGGCTATGATAATTTAGGAATTTGTAGTATAATAATGGTTATAAAGAAAGGAAAGAGCAAATGTTACAAGGCAAATTCGTACACTTACATGTCCACAGTGAATTTAGTTTACTAGATGGAGCAAATAGAATAAAAGACTTACCAGTAAGAGCTAAAGAGCTTGGAATGGATGCAATGGCAATAACAGATCATGGAGTAATGTTTGGAGCTATTGATTTTTATAAAGCATGCAAAGCAAATGGAATAAAGCCTATCATTGGATGCGAGGTGTATGTAGCACCTCGCAGAATGGCTGACAGAGATCCAAGCATTGATAATAGATATAATCATTTAATATTACTTGCAAAAGACAACAATGGATATAAGAATCTAGCAAAGCTGGTATCTTTAGGATTTACTGATGGTTTTTATTATAAACCACGTATCGATAAAGAGGTATTAGAAAAATATCATGAAGGACTTATTTGCTCAAGTGCTTGTCTTGCAGGAGAGGTAGCTTCTGAGATAGTAAAAGGAGACATGGAAGCTGCTAAAAAGTCAGCTTTATGGTTCAAAAGTATATTTGGAGAAGATTATTACCTTGAAATTCAGAATAATGGTATAAAAGAGCAAGTATTAGTTAATCAAAAGTTAATACAATTATCAAGAGAATTAGATATTCCATTACTTGCTACAAATGATTCACATTATTTGAAAAAAGAAGATGCATATAATCATGAAGTTTTGTTATGTATACAAACTGGAAAGAGAATGTCTGATGAAGACAGAATGCGTTTTGAAACAGATGAATTGTATATAAAATCACCAGAAGAAATGATGGACTATTTTAAAGCAGTTCCTGATGCTATAGAGAATACAGTTAAAGTTGCAGAAAAGTGTAATGTTGAATTTGAATTTGGACATACAATATTACCTAATTATGATGTGCCAGAAGAATTTGCTACACATTATGATTACTTAAAAAAATTAACTGATGATGGTATACGAAATAGATATGGAGAAAATCCATCTAAAGATATAATCGAAAGAAAAGAGTACGAATTAGGTGTAATTAAGAAAATGGGATATGTTGATTATTTCCTAATTGTATGGGATTATGTACATTATGCAAAATCTCATGGAATACCAGTTGGACCAGGAAGAGGCTCAGGTGCAGGCTCAATAGTTGCGTATGCAATAGAAATAACAGATATTGATCCAATAAAATATGGACTTATTTTTGAAAGATTCTTAAATCCAGAAAGAATAAGCATGCCCGATTTTGATATTGACTTTGATTATGAAAAAAGACAAGATGTAATTGATTATGTCGCTAGAAAATATGGTCATGACCATGTGTCACAGATAATAACATTTGGTACAATGGCTGCTAAGATGGTAATTAGGGATGTTGCAAGAGTGCTTGATTATCCGTATGCAGAAGCAGATAAACTTGCTAAAATGATTCCTAATGAGATTCATATAACAATTAGCAAAGCCATGGAAATAAACAAAGAGCTTAAAGACCTATATGATACGAATCCAGAAGTAAAGAAACTTCTTGATATAGCAATGGCACTTGAAGGAATGCCAAGACAGGCTTCAACACATGCTTGCGGAATAATTATAGCCAGAGAGCCAGTTGTTAATTATGTTCCATTATATGCAAGAGATGGTGTAATATCAACACAATATATAATGACAACTTTGGAAGAACTAGGACTTCTAAAAATGGACTTTCTAGGACTTCGTACATTAACAGTTATACGTGATGCAAAAGAGCTAATTAAGAAAAATCGTGGAATTGATGTAGAATTTGATAAAGATATGGCAGATCCTAAAGTATATAAATTATGGCAAGATGGAGATTCAGTTGGAATATTCCAATTTGAAAGTCAAGGAATGACCAACTTCATGAAAGAACTTAAGCCAGACTGTCTTGAAGATATTATAGCTGGTGTGTCATTATATAGACCTGGTCCAATGGATCAGATTCCAAGATATATAGCTAATAAGAAAGATCCTGAGCATGCAGTATATACTCATCCTGCATTAAAACCTATTTTAAAAGTAACGTATGGATGTATGGTATATCAGGAACAAGTAATGCAGATAGTAAGAGACTTAGCAGGATATTCATTAGGAAGAGCTGACTTAGTTAGACGTGCGATGGGAAAGAAAAAACTAGATGTTATGGCAAAGGAAAGAGAAAACTTTGTACATGGCAAGCTAGATGAAAACGGAAATGTAGAAATTCCTGGATGTGTGCGTAATGGTATTGACGAAGCTTCAGCTAATAAAATATTTGATGAAATGTCTGAATTTGCAAAATATGCATTTAATAAATCACATGCAGCATGCTATGCTGTTGTTGCATATCAGACAGCATATTTAAAAGCATATTATCCAGCAGAATTTATGGCAGCTATGCTAAATAGTTTTTTAGGAAATCTAGATAAAATACCAATTTATATAAATGAATGCAAGAAATCTAATATTGCAATATTAAAACCTGATATAAATAAGAGTTATACGAAATTTACAGCAACAGATAATAGCGTAAGATTTGGATTAGGAAGTATTAAGAATGTAGGACTTGCAGCTGTTGATGCAATAGTAAAAGAAAGAGAAAATGGCGGAGAATTTAAAGACTTTACAGATTTTGCAGAAAGAATTTATGGTGAAGCAGTTAATAAGAAATGTATAGAAAGTTTGATTCGTGCAGGTGCATTTGACAATATGGGAAAAACTCGCTGTACACTAATTGCATCTTATGAACAAATAATTGATACAATAGCAGATAGCCAGAAGAAGAATTTTACTAATCAGATAACAATGTTTGACATATCTAATTCAGAAGAAGACATACAGAAAATGAAATACAATTACATGGAGATGGATGAATTTTCTGAAAAAGAACTTTTATCAATGGAAAAAGAAATGCTTGGTATATATATATCAGGACATCCACTTGAGAAATATAGAAAGCAGCTTGATGAAGTTACTAACTTTAACACAGCACAAATTGAAGAAACAATGGAGCAAATGACAGCTGGAGAAAAGTGTGACCTTCAAGATGGGCAAAGTGTAAAGCTTGCAGGAGTTATTACAAAGATAAAAAAGAAATTCACTAAGAGCAATAAAGTAATGGCTTTTGTGACAATAGAAGATTTGTATGGATCATGTGAATTAATAGTATTTGAAAGTTGCTATAATAAATGCAGTAATCTGCTTATAGAAGAAAGCCTTATATTGTGTGAAGGACGAATAAGTATAAGAGATGAAAATGATATAACAATTATAGCTAACCAAATAACTGAATTAAAATCTAATAGTCAGAGAAGACTTGTAATAGATATTACTGATTTACCAGAAGAAACGAAGGAAAAGCTTCGTGGAACAATTAAATTTTTTGAAGGTGAACAGAATAATTTAAAAGTAAATGTTAAGACCAATGGAAAAGAAACAGAGTGTGGAGCAATATTTGCTGATAATGCTGGTAAAACGATAGAAGCTTTTAAAGATGTTGTAGGTGAAGATAGAGTAGAGTTAGCTGTTACTGAATAATAAAAATATTTCATAAATACTTGAAAAAATGTGTATATATTGATATACTGGAAGTATATAAACAGAAGGAGGTTTATTATGAGTGAAGATAATAAAGAAGTTGAAGTAAAGGGAGAAGTTACAATAAACAAAAACGGAGACAATAATATACAAATATCAGATGATGTAGTATCTGTAATTGCTGGAATGGCAGCAGCTGAAGTTCCAGGAGTATCAGAAATGGCAGGAGGATTTGCAGGAGGAATATCAGAAGTTCTTAGTGGCAAGAAAAATATGTCAAAAGGAATCAAAGTTGACGTTCAAGAAAAAAATACTAAAATTGATGTCAATATAATAGTTGAATATGGTGCAAGAATCCCAGATGTTGCTTTTGAAATCCAAAAGAGAGTTAAAAAATCAGTAGAAAGCATGACAGGCTTAACAGTAACAGAAGTTAATGTACATGTACAAGGTGTTAACACTAACTTAGAAAAGAAAGAAGAAAAAGTAGTAGAGAAAAAAGAAGAGAAGCCTGAAAAGAAAGACGATAAGAAAAAAGAAGAAAAGAAATAAATAAGAAAGAGAAGTAAGGCTTAGATTTAGAAGTCTAAGCCTTTAATTTAAGAGGTAATGAATATGAAATTTTTTGATAAACTTGGACTTGCTATATTTTCAGCAATAGTTTTAATTATATCAATAACATTATGCTTGATTGGTTTTGGATGGATTGAACCATCAGTATACAGCATATTAATTAGTAAAGCATATGCATCACAAACAGGAACTTATGTATTAATTGGTTCATGTACAGTTCTTGCATTATTAGCTATAAAATGTTTATTCTTCACTGATATGACTTCCAAAGATGATGAGGAAGAAGGAAGCGGAATATTATTACAAAACGAAGATGGTAGATTACTTATTACAGCAGATACTTTAAGAAATATGGTTGAAGGTGTTATAACTGATTTTGATGAAATTACAGATTCAATTACTAGAATAAATATAACTAAAGAAAATGATGTAATCATAGAAATTTCAATAGATGTACTAAGAGGAACAGTTATTAAAGATGTTACATCAAGACTTCAAACAAAAGTAAAGAAAGAGATAAAAGCTGCTACAGATTTGGAAATCAAATACGTAAATGTAAAAGTTAGAAATACTGGAATCGAAAAGGCAGATGAAGATAAAGAAAAGAAAACAAAAGCCACAAAAAGAGAAAAGAATGATTAAGTAGAATGCAATTAAGCTTTAAGGAGGAATTAAATGGAAGACTTAAAAAAATTCTTAACAAAATATTGGGGTGGAATCTTAGGCGCAATTATTGCACTAATAATTGCATGCACAGGATTTTATAGAATAATAGTTGGAATAGTATTAGTATGCATAGGTGCATGGGCTGGAAATTACTTTCAACATAACAAAGATTTTGTAAAAAACAAATTAAAAGAATTTGTTGATAAAATGTAACAATAAAGGGGTAAAAATGAACAGATCAAAGGCTAGAGAAGCAGCATTTAAATTATTATATAGTTTGCAGATAATGTCTGAAAGCAATATTGAAGAACAAATAGAACTATTTATAAAAGATGAAGAAATAGATGATAAAGAAGCTATAAAATTCATTACTGATATTATTGAAGGCACAGCACAAAACAATAATGATATTGAAGAACAGATAAAGCAGAACATAAAACAAGACTGGACAATATCTAGAATATCTAAGATTGATTTAACTTTATTAAAACTTGGAATATATGAGATGATATATGCCAAAGTTCCATATAAAGTTGTAATCAATGAGGTTGTTGAACTTGCTAAAATGTATGGTGATGATTCATCTAAATCATTTGTAAATGGTGTTCTTGCAAGTATTGTTAAGAAGAACAATCTTGCAGAAGATGATGCAAATGAAGAATAGCTAATAGAAGGAAAGAGAATGGAAATAAATCCAATAACTGTTGAAGAATTAAATAAGTATATAAAAAATAAAATAGATGGTGATGACTTTTTAAACAATGTCTATGTAAAAGGAGAAATATCGAATTTTAAATTACATTATACAGGACATATGTATTTTACTTTAAAAGATGAGAAGTCTTTAATAAAATGCATTATGTTTAAAAGTTATACACCATATTTGACGTTTATGCCTAAAGACGGAATGAAAGTATGTATTTTAGGTAGTGTATCAGTATTTGAAAGAGATGGTGTTTATCAAATATATGCCAAAGGAATGAAACAAGATGGTATGGGAAGCTTGTATGAAGCATATGAAAAGATGAAAGCCAAGCTTGATAAAGAAGGGCTTTTTGATATTAATCACAAAAAGCCTATTCCTAAATTTCCTAAAACAATAGGAGTATTAACATCATCAACAGGAGCGGTTATAAGAGATATAATTAATGTATCTACAAGACGTAATCCTAATGTTCATATCAGACTTATTCCTGTACCAGTACAAGGTCCAGGAGCAGAACTTAAGATTGTAGAAGCTTTGAAAAAAATGAATGATGAGAATCTAGCAGATGTAATTATTGTAGGTCGTGGCGGAGGCTCACTTGAAGACTTGTGGCCATTTAATGAAGAGGTACTTGCTAGAGCAATATATGATTCTCGCATACCAGTAATCTCAGCAGTAGGACATGAAACAGATTTTACAATAGCTGATTTTGTAGCTGATTTAAGAGCACCAACACCGTCTGCAGCAGCAGAACTTGCTGTTCCAAATATTGAAGATGTTAAAGACACTATAAATGATTATAAGAATAGATACAAAGTTGCATTAAAAAGAAAAATCCAGTTAATGAAGCTAAGATATGAGAAATGTATGTCAAGAAGAGTTTTCAAAGAACCTTTGCAGACAATAAATGAGAAATATGTAAAACTAGATATGTTACTAAAATCTATTACTAATAGTACATTAAATATAATTAATAAAAGCAGAGCAGAATTAAGCAAAGTGTCGGCTAGAATAGATACTTTAAGTCCAATGAAAACAATTTCTAGAGGATATACAATATCAGAGAAAGATGGACATATTATTAAAAGTATTACATCAATATCAGTTGGAGATGATATTGAGTTACGATATATTGATGGAAATGCGAAAGCTACTATAACAGAGTTAAAGGAGAATAAATAAGTGGAAGAAACAAATTTTGAAGAATCAATGAAATCTCTTGAAAAAATTGCAGATGAGCTAGAAAAAGATGATTTAGATCTTGATACACAAGTAAAAAAATTTGAAGAGGGAATGAAACTTGCTAATAAATGTAATGAACTTTTAAAGCAAGCTGAGAAAAAGATTACTATATTAGTAAATGGCGAAGAAAAAGACTTTGTGCCAACAAATGAAGAATAGTGAAACGGAATAAAAGGAAGGATAATACAATGATAGACATAATACTAAGATACAAATATATAATTGTGCCATTTGTTACATGGTTTGGAATCCAATTATTTAAAGTATTATACAAAAGAGTACATGAAGGAGTATGGGATATAGAGCGAATTTTAGGAGCGGGAGGAATGCCATCATCACATTCAGCCATTGCAGTATCTCTTGCAACTATGATTGGAAAAAATGTAGGATGGGACACGCCAATATTTGCTTTAAGTGTAATTTTCTCATTAATAGTAATGTACGATGCAGCAGGAGTACGTAGAGCAGTTGGAAAACAAGCTAGAATATTAAATGATATATTAAATAATCAGAAATTATCTAATGCAGAGAAATTGCAGGAAATGACAGGACATACACCAATACAAGTTGCAGCAGGAGCATTAATTGGCATAATAGTTGGATTATGTTTCTAATATAGAATATAAAATTAGAAAGGAATAAGCAGGAATATGAGTGATATTGAAATTGCAAGAAATACACAATTAAATAAAATAACAGACATTACTGATGAATTAGGTATTCCAGAAGAGTATGTTGAACAATACGGAAAATATAAAGCTAAGATTTCTAATGATTATTATAAAGAGATTAAAGATAGAAAAAATGGAAAATTAATATTAGTCACAGCAATTAATCCAACACCATTAGGAGAGGGAAAGACTACTACATCAATAGGGCTAGCAGATGGCTTACGAGTATTAGGAAAGAAGTCTATTTTGGCTCTTCGTGAACCTTCACTTGGTCCTGTATTTGGAATAAAAGGAGGGGCAACAGGTGGAGGATATTCACAAGTTGCACCAATGGAAGATATAAACTTGCATTTTACAGGAGATATACATGCAATAACAACAGCTAATAATCTATTAAGTGCAATGATTGACAATCATATATTCCATGGAAACTCATTACACATAAAAAATGTTACATGGAAAAGATGTGTTGACTTAAATGATAGAGAACTAAGAAAAGTTGAAGTTGGATTATCTGGTGAAAAGAATATGGTGCCAAGATATGATGGATTTGACATAACGGTTGCCTCAGAGATAATGGCAATATTGTGTTTAGCAACAGATATACATGATTTAAAAAAACGAATTGGTGATATTGTAATTGGAACAAATGATGAAGGAAATCCAGTTACTTGTAGAGATTTAAAAGCAGATGGAAGCCTCACTGTTATATTAAAAGATGCGATTAATCCTAATATGGTACAAACACTAGAACATACTCCTGCATTTATTCATGGAGGACCATTTGCCAATATAGCACATGGATGTAATAGTGTAATTGCAACTAAGATGGCTATGAAATTAGGAGAATATACAGTTACAGAGGCAGGATTTGGGGCAGATCTTGGAGCTGAGAAATTTATAGATATAAAATGTAGAGCATTAAATAATAGTAAAGAGAAGGTCTCACCAGATGCAGTTGTTATAGTTGCAACACTTAGAGCTTTGAAATATCATGGTGGAATTCAAAAAGAAGATGTAAATGAGCCTAATATTGAAGCATTAAAACTTGGAATGAATAATTTAAAAAGGCATATTAATAATATACAAAATAGTGGTTTAAATCCAGTTATTGCAATAAATAAATTTAATACAGATATGACGGAAGAACTAGAGTTTGTAAATAATGAAATTGCTAAGATTGGAGTACCTTGTAGTATTTTAGAAAATTGGGCAAAAGGTGGAAAAGGAGCAACAGATCTTGCACAAAAAGTAATAGATACATGTGAAAAAGAACATAAATTACAATATGTATATAATATAGATGATACAATAGAAACGAAGATTAATAAAATTGCGATGAATGTATATGGAGCAAGTGATGTACAATATTCAGATGAAGCATGCAAAGAATTAGAGAAATTAAATAATGAAAATCTACCTGTATGTATAGCAAAAACTCCATTTTCATTTTCAGATGATGCAAAAAATCTATTATGTGATACACCATTTACACTACATGTACAATCTTTGGAAAAGAAAGCAGGTGCTGGATTTATCGTTGTAAAAACAGGTAAAGTAATGACTATGCCTGGACTTCCAATAGTGCCAGCAGCAGAAAACATAGACATTGATGATGATGGAAATATACAAGGAATATTTTAACTAAATTATTGCATAACTTTATAAAAAAAGGAAAAAATGTTGATAAATGATATCAGCATTTTTATTTTTTATTGAAAGGGAAAAGTTATGAGAAAATTATATAAAAGTGGAATACTATTAATAGTAAGTATTATATTATTTGTATCATATAATATAATCGCTAGAAATCAAGAAGTATACGCATTATCCAAATATGGTTCAAGAGGAGATGAAGTAAAACAAATTCAAACAAAACTAAAAAACTGGGGATATTATAAAGGAAGTGTAGATGGTATATATGGAAGTGGTACACTTGCAGCAGTAAAGAGCTTTCAGAAAAAGAATAGATTATCAGTAGATGGTATTGCAGGAACTAAAACATTGCAAGCTATGGGAATATTTAATTCAAGTAATAGTTCAAGTTCATCTAGTAATTCAAGTAATTTGAACTTAATAAGCAGATTTGTATATGCAGAAGCAAGAGGAGAGCCATATTCAGGACAAGTAGCTGTTGCTGCAGTAATATTAAATAGAGTAAAATCAAGCAAATTTCCTAATACTGTATCAGGAGTAGTATATCAACAAGGGGCATTTACATGTGTATCAGATGGGCAAATTAATTTATCTCCAGATGCTACTGCCAAAAAAGCTGCACAGGATGCAATAAATGGTTGGGATCCAACTTATGGGGCAATATATTATTTTAATCCGAAAACTGCAACAAACAAATGGATATGGTCTAGACCGATGACTGTTACAATTGGAAATCACAGATTTTGCAAATAATAAATAAAAAGCATTGCACATCTTTCAAATTTATTATAAAATATACATGCGTAGTACACTACAATAAAATAAATGAGAAAGGGGTTTTATGAAAAAATCATTACTAAAGCCACAAGCAAGATTCAAAAGAATAACTGATATCACAACAGATTTTCTCGAAGAACATAACATAAAGGCAATTATATTAGATGTAGACAATACTCTAATAGATTTAAACAAAAATCCTTTAAAATATTTAGATGAATGGATTGAATATATCAAAGGAGCTGATATTAAAATTTGCCTTGCATCTAATAGTCTCAAGAAACAAAAGATTGAAAGTTTGGCGACTAAACTTGATGTACCATACATATATTTCTCAACCAAGCCTTTGAAAAGAGGACTAAAAAAGGCAATCGATATTGTAGATGAGAAACCGCAAAAAATAGCAGAGATAGGAGACCAGTTGTTCACAGATGTGTTAGGAAGCAATAGGCTTGGAATGTTTTCAATATTAACAGATCCGATACAACCAGAAAGCTCGTTTATATCAAAGCTAAAAAGAAATTTAGAAAAGAAAGTACTAAAGAAACTTGAATAGGAGGCTTATATGTACATACATGACATACATATATTATATTATTTTTTTATAGGATTACTAGGAATAGGAGTAGGACAATTCATGAACTGGGCTAATGATAGACTAGAAAATCATGAAAAAGTATTTACAAAAGAATTATGGATAGGATATTTACCACACATGAAGATAAATTGCAAATTGATATTTTCAATAGCAATTATTTATATAGCATTATTATATTTCTTTGGATGGCAGATTGAATTACTAGAATATATGATATTAGCTCCGATGTTCTTAGCAGCCTTTATAATTGATTACAGAAAACAAATAATACCTAATAGATTAACACTTACTATATTTGAAGTTGGACTTGTATTTGCATTCATATCAGGAATCTCAAGTGTAAACATATTTGTTGATAGATTACTTGGAATGGTAACAGGTGCAGGTATATTCTTACTTATAACCTTAATTGGAGGTGCTATTGCAGGAAAAGAAGCAATGGGATTGGGTGATGTAAAGATAATGGGAGCATTAGGACTAGTATTTGGACTTTCAGATATTATAATGATTTCAGTGTTATCATTCTTATTAGGTGCAGTAATAAGTATCGTACTATTAGTAACAAAAAAGAAAGGCACAGATGAATACATACCTTTTGGACCATTTATCATTATAGCAACTTTTATAGTAATGCTAGTACCACATAATATAATGTTATTAGTATTATTGAAGATATTTACTTTAGGAATGTATCAAGTTTAGATGTATGTATAGATGAAAGAAAAGGGATGATAGTAGATGAACTATAAGATTAAATGTCTTAGAGAAAAAATGAAATTACTTGAGATTGATGGAATGATAATAAGCAATCCAATCAATATTGAATACATTACAGGAGTATATGCAGAAGGCACATTAATTATAAATGATAAGGATAATATCTTTATTACAGATGCACGCTATATTGAAGATGTAAATAGTACGATTACAATTAGTGATGAAATAAATGTAAGGGATCATGCAAATATACCTGAAAATGAATACATATCTTTTTTCGCAAATTGTCCTAGAGTTGGCATTGAGGAAAATTACATATCATATTCTAAGTATCAGAATCTTGTTAGAATTTATAGACTTAAAGAAGCGGTAGAAACTAATAATCTTATAGAAAAAATGAGAACAATAAAAGATGATAATGAGATTGCAAAAATTAGACGTGCTTGTGAGATTACAGACAATTGTTTTACACATTTATTAGAATACATAAAAGTTGGAATGACCGAAAGGCAGATCGCTTTTGAGATAGAAAAGTATTTTATAGAAAATGGTGCAAATGGACTTGCCTTTGATACAATAGTAGCAAGTGGAGAAAATTCATCTAAACCTCATGCAGTTCCAACAAACAGAAAGATACAAAGTGGTGATAATATTACAATAGACTTTGGAGCAAAATACAAAGGATATTGTAGTGACATGACAAGAACTATATTTGTTGGAAGTGTATCTGACGAAGTGCGCAATCTATATAACTTTATTTTAGAAGGGCAATTACGAGCTACTAATAAAATAAAAGATGGAGTAGATGGTAAGTCTGTAGCAAGGGGTGTGCAGATAGAATATAATGCACGAAATTTTGAACTAATCCATGCACTCGGACATGGTGTAGGGCTAGAAGTTCATGAATTACCATATTTGAGCTATCGCTCATCACAGATATTAAAAGAAAATATGGTAGTTACTAATGAACCTGGAATTTATATTCCTGAAAAAATAGGAATACGAATAGAAGATACAATATTGGTAAATAAGCTAGAATCAGAAGTATTAACCAAATCAAGTAAAGAATTAATCGTAATATAAAATGAAGAATAAAAAGTAAAAATAAATGAAATAACAAATGTGATAAATCGATATTCTAAATAATGGATGTCGATTTTTTGCAACTAATGAAAAAATGTTAATGAATAAAAAATAAACTATTAGCAAATAATAGAATAAAGCATTTCGTAAAATGTTTAATTTCAAGAAAAACTTCTATGAAAATTATAATATAACGAATTTAATTTTTCAAGAGTTATTTCAAGTTGGAGGAGATTAATGAAAAATAAAATTTACTTTGAGTCAATTACTGAAGAATGGTTAGCTGCGAGACAAATTACATCAAAAAAATCGACATATTATAGATATAAATATATATTAAACGAATATCTATTTCCAGCATTCAAAAATGCGCAAATAGATGATTTATACAAGTTTGATTATAATAGTTATGTAGTTGAATTATCTGAAAACTTAATTGCATCAACAACTCGTAACATTATCACAATATTAAAATCAATTTTACGCTATATAAATTTAAAATATGATACACATATTCATTACGAATTAATAGCAATGCCTAGACAAGAAGTTGAAGAAGTTAAGGTATTAAGTACAAAAGAGAAAAATAAATTAGAAAAATACTGTAAAGAAGACAATTCTTTAAGAGCCATAGGAATTATAATGTGTTTAAATACAGGCTTAAGAATTGGCGAAATTTGTGCTTTAAAATGGGAAGACATAGATTTATCAAAGAAGGTAATTAAAGTCCGTAGAACATTGCAAAGAGTATATGATAATACTAAAAAAGCAAGTTATATAATACAGGATAATCCCAAAAGTAAGAGATCGTATAGGGAGATTCCTATATCAAGTAAGTTATTTAATATATTAAAACCCATGAAAAAAGAATATGCAAATGATGAATATTTCTTAACAGGAGTTGCAACTAAACCGATAGAGCCACGAAACTATCAATATATGTTCAGCAAATGTTTAAAGAAATGTGGTCTTCCAAATTATCATTTCCATCAGCTTAGACATACATTTGCTACTAATTGCATAAATGCTGGAATGGATGCAAAGTCCTTAAGTGTTATACTAGGGCATTCTAATGTAAAGATAACTTTGGATAAATATGTTCACTCATCTATAAAAGAACAAAGAAAATATTTAGAAAAAATATAAATTGGATAAATAATAAAAATGAAAAAGAATATTGGTAACGATTATTAGTTAATAGTTGCCAATATTCTTTTTTAGGAAATTTATCGCAAAATTTTAAATTTATATATATAAAAAGTGACTAAAATCAGTCATATCAATGGAATTATTGTATTATCTTTTTCATAAAATTAAACATTTTACGAAAAATGTAAAAAAATGGTTTAACGCTAAACATCTTCATTATAGCACGGATTTTTTAAAATGTAAAGAAAAAAATGGAAAAAGTATAAAAAAATACAATATTATGTAAATTTCTATGTTTTTTGCCTTTAAACATAACAGAATGTTTTGAAAAATATGGTTTAATGAATAAAAATATTTGACAAAACCAATAATGTTATAAAGAATAAAAAATGAAGGTGGAAAAGAAAGGAGAAAATATAATGGGAAGAACTAAAGATGGAACGTCTAAGAAAATGTTGATGAGAAAACGAACTAGCTTAGGCGAAAAAGCGATAACACTCATTGCACTAGTAGTAACAATAGTAATGTTGTTAATTTTAGCAGGAGTAACAATCACAATGACCTTAGGACAAAATGGATTGTTTACAAGAGCTAGAGAAGGAGCTGCAGCATACAATGAATCAGAAGTAAGAGACGATCTAAGTAT